>JACPAY010000003.1 GCA_016180575.1 Candidatus Omnitrophota bacterium
CGCCGCTTGGCGTCGATGGCGACCACGATGCACTGCGCGCCGAACCGGTCTGAGGCTTCATTGATGAGGTCCGGGCGCTCCACCGCCGCCGTGTTGATGGAGACCTTGTCCGCGCCGGCGCTGAGCAGCGCCCGGATGTCCTCGACGCTGCGGATGCCGCCGCCGACGGTGAGCGGCATGAACGCCACCGCAGCGGTCTTCGCCACGACGTCCAAGATGATCGGCCGCTGCTCGTGGCTCGCCGTGATATCGAGGAATACCAGCTCATCGGCCCCGGCGTCGTTGTAGGCCTTGGCCGCCTCCACCGGGTCGCCGGCGTCCCGGAGGCTGACGAACCGCACCCCCTTGACGACGCGTCCCTTATCGACGTCCAGGCACGGGATGATCCGCTTGGCGAGCATTGTTAGAATCACCAATCACCGCTCTCGAAAACCCCATGTGGCCGCGGGTCCTGCCGCGCCGCCACCCCGTCGGCTGTCCTCGGCCTCCGGCCTGCGGGCAGGCGACGGGGGCCCCGGCTCCGCGTCACCCGCGGCCCTACTGGTCATTTCATGGCCTCAATGGCTTCGGCCAGGTCGATGGTCCTCTCGTAGAGCGCCTTGCCCACGATCGCGCCGATGACCCCCTTGGGCTCAAGCGTCTTGAGCCGCTTCAGGTCATCGAGCGAGGCGATGCCGCCCGAGGCGATGACCCGCCTGGGTCCTGCGCCCAGCACCTCCTGGAGCAGCGCGAGGTTGGGCCCCCTCGTGGGCGAGCGCAGCCGGCGTGAGCGCGGTCGCGGCGACCCATCCGCGCGAGACGACCTGGCCGGCCTTGGCATCGATCGCGACGGCGATTTTGTCGCCGTGCTGTTTGGCGGCCCGTTGGACAAAGCTGGGATCCTCGCACGCCTTCGTCCCCAGGACGACCCGCGCGGCCCCGGCCTTGATGGCCTGCGCGAGCGCCTGCGCCGAGCGGATGCCGCCGGAGAGCTCCACCTGGAGCCCGCAGGCTTTGATGAGCCGGCGCGCGACCGGCAGGTTGGTGTAGGCGCCGTCGAAGGCGCCGTTTAAGTCCACGACGTGCAGCCACGCCGCGCCGGCCGCCGCCCAGCGGCGGGCCACCGCGACCGGGTCCTCGGAGTAGACCGTCACCTGGTCGCGCCGGCCCTGGGCGAGCCGCACCACCTTGCCGTCCAAGAGGTCAATCGCGGGGAGGATCACCATGGTCAAGAAGTACTAGATGCTTTGTCGAACATCACCGTGTGGCCGCGGGACCTGCCGCTGCGCCACCCCACCGGCTGTCCTCGCTGCGCTGCGGGCAGGCGGCGGGGGCCCCGGCTCCGCGTCACCCGCGGCCCAACGAGGTATTCGACATAGGAAGGGCGATGAAGTTCTTGAGCAGCCGCAGGCCGATCGCCTGGCTCTTCTCAGGGTGGAACTGGGTCGCGAACAGGCTGTCGCGACAGACCATGGCGGCAAACCGCACGCCGTAGTCCGTCTCAAGCGCCGTCACGGCGCGCTCGGCCGGCTCGGCGTAGTACGAGTGGACGAAATAGACGAAGCTGCCGTCAGGGACGTCCCGCAGGAGCGGGCAGCCGTCCCGCGCGCCTGGCCGCCTGACGTCGTTCCAGCCCATGTGCGGGATCTTGCGGGAGGCAGCGGGCGCAAACCGCTTCACAGTACCCTTCAGCACGCCGAGCCCCGCAGCGCCCTCCCCTTCCTCGCTCGACTCAAACAGCAGCTGGAGCCCCAGGCAGATGCCCAGGTAGGGCTTGCCGGAGGCGATGAACCGCTTGATGGGCTCCACCAGCTTGCGGGCGGAAAGCTCCCGCATCGCGGCCGGGAACGCCCCGACACCAGGCAGGATGAGCTTGTCGGCTGCGGCGACCGCCATCGGCTCGCTGGACACACGGACCGAGGCGCCCAGCGACTCAAGCGCCTTCGAGACGCTGCGCAAGTTGCCCATGCCGTAGTCCACAACAACGATCATCGTGGCGGGTCCTGCCGCGCCGCCACCCCGCCGGCTGTCCTCGTCCCGCCATCGGCGGGACTGCGGGCAGGCGGCGGGGGCCCCGGCTCCGCCTGCCTGTGCCGTGCCCGGCACGGCAGACAGGCGTCACCCGCCATCACGAGTCCCGTTGTTGCACTCGAGCATCGCATCATAGCCGGCCCTTCGATGACGGGACACCCTTGACGCGCGGGTGGAGCCGCGTCGCCTGCTCGAGGGCGCGCCCCAGCGCCTTGAACACCGCCTCGCAGGTGTGGTGGAAGTCGGACCCGGAGAGGACGTCCACGTGCACCGTCAGCTTCGCCGTGCGCGCGAACGACTCCAGGAAGTGCTCCGCGTCCCCCCAGGTATAGGCGGCGCTGCGGGTCAGCGGCCGCTTGACCGCCTGGGCCTTGCGGCGCAGGATGAGCTTCGGCCGGCCCGAGATGTCCACGACCACGCGGGCCAGCGCCTCGTCCATCGGGACGTAGGCGGAGCCCATCCGGGTGATGCCCTTGCGGTCCTTCAGCGCCTGGTCGAAGGCCTGGCCAAGGACCAGGCCGATGTCCTCGTTGGTGTGGTGCAGGTCAATGTCGAGGTCGCCGCGGGCCTTGATGCTGAGGTCGAAGAGCCCGTGCGTGCCCAGCAGCGTCAGCATGTGGTCCAGGAACGGGATGCCGGTCTTGACCGACGTCTTCCCGTTCCCGTCGAGCTTCACCGTGACGCTGATGTTCGTCTCGTGGCTCTTGCGCGTGGCGGTCGCCTGTCGCATGTCGATGACTCCGCTCCCCCGTTACGTGAGGCGGACTTTGATCGCGTCGTAGTGGCGGGGCAGCCCCTCGATCGCCGTCAGCCGTTCCAGCGGCTCTCGCATCCGCTCGAGCGCCTTCTTCGTGTAGCTGATGAGGTGCGTGCGCCGGATGAAATCGTCGACCCCCAGGCCCGAGAACGCCCGCGCCGAGCCGCCGGTCGGCAGGACGTGGCTCGGGCCCGCGACGTAGTCCCCGACGGTCACCGGCGAATAGGGCCCGAGGAAGATCGCCCCCGCCCGGGTGATGCGCTTGGCCAGGGTGTGGGGCGAGCGCACCATGATCTCCAGGTGCTCCGGGGCGAGCCGGTTGGCGACGTCGGCCGCCTCGTTGAGGTTCTTCACGAGGATGCAGGTGCCGCCCGGCACCTGCTTGCGGGCCGACTTCGCCAGCGCCCGCGACGTCGTGATGAGGAACCCGACGCCGCCGGCGTGCTCCGTCTCGCCCAGGAGGTCGGCCAGCACGTACTGGGCGTTGGAGTGCCGGTTGGCGATCACCGCGATCTCCGAGGGGCCGGCGATCGTGTCCACGTCCACGAACCCGAACACCTGCCGCTTGGCCTCGGCGACGAAGGCGCTCCCGGGGCCGACGATCTTGTCGACCTTGGGGACCGTCTTCGTTCCGAACGCCATCGCCGCGATGGCCTGCGCCCCGCCCATCTTGTAGACCTCGTCCACGTCAAGGAGGCTCGCCACCGCGAGGATGTGCGGGTCAGCACTCCCGTCCTTCCGCGGCGGCGTCGCGAGGATGATCCGCTTCACCCCGGCCCGCTTGGCGGGGATCACCGTCATGTAGACGGTCGAGACGAGGCTCGCGGTCCCGCCCGGGATGTAGATCCCCACCCGCTCGATGGGGTCGAACTTCTCGCTGAGGATGACCCCGTCGCCGTCCACGGAGCGCACCGGCTTCAGGCGCGGCCGCCCGTAGAACGCCTGGACGTTCTGGATGGCGCTCTTGAGCTGGAGCGCGAACTTCGGGTCCAGGTGCTGGAAGGCGCCGGAGATCTCCGCTTCGGTGACGCGCAGCTGCTTCGGCGTGAGCTTCACCTTGTCGAAGCGCCGCGTGTAGCGCAGGAGCGCCTCATCGCCGCTTTGGTGGACGTCGTCGAGGATCCGGCGTACCCGGTCCTCGATCCGCCGCCGGCGCACGAGCTGCCGCGCAGAGAGGCGCTGCCACTCCTGGCTGGCCGTCGTGATGACCTTCATCGCTTCTCCAACGCCTCTCCGACAAGCTCCCGCGCCCGCTGCAACGCCTTCTGGATGCCGGCCGCGTCCTTCCCCCCGCCCTGCGCAAAGTCCGGCCGCCCGCCCCCGCTTCCGCCGATGAGCGGCGCGATGGCCTTCAGGAGGTTGCCCGCGTGCACCCGCTTCGCCAGGCCCGGCGTCGCGGCCAGGACGAGCGAAACCGCCCCCCCGTCCTCGGAGGCCAGGCACACCACCCCGTCCGCGGGGAGCGAACGCTTCACCGCATCCGCCAGGACGGCGAGCGCTTCGCGGTCCAGGTGCTTCACCGCCGCCCGGACCATCGTCACGCCGCCGATCGTTTCGCCTTCCGCGACCAGCCGCTTCGCCTCGACCTTCGCCAGCTCGGCCTGGAGTGATTTCCGATCGCGCTCGGCGCGCTTGAGCTGCTCGAGCAGCTCCTCAAGCCCTGTGACGACCTCCCCGGCCGGCCGTCCCAGTCGGCGGGCCACGTCGTGGAGGAGGCGCACCGACTCCTGCTGGCGCCGCGCGGCGGATTCGCCGACGAGCGCCTCGATGCGCCGCGTCCCCGCCGCGATGGAGCTCTCGCCGGTGATGAGGAACGTCCCGACGAAGCCGGTGTGCGCAAGGTGCGTGCCGCCGCACAGTTCCTTTGAGTAGTCGCCGATCGTCACCACGCGGACCGTGCCGCCGTACTTCTCGCCGAAGAGCGCAAGCGCCCCGGCGCGCTTGGCCTCCTCGAGGCGCATCTGGTCGGCGCGCACCGCATCCGCCAACCGCACGCGGCTGTTGACGAGCGCCTCCACCTCGTGGCGCTGCTCTTCCCGCAGGCCCGAGAGCGAGGAGAAGTCAAACCGCACCCGCTCCGCCTCGACGTAGGAGCCGGCCTGCACCGCCTCCGGCCCCAGCACCTTGCGCAGCGCCCAGTGGAGCATGTGGGCGGCGGTGTGGCTGCGGGCAATCCGCAGCCGCCGCTCGGGGTCCACCGACGCGCGCACCGTCTCCTGGACGCTCAAGCTCCCCTGGCGGATGGCGGCGTGGTGCACCAGGACCTCGTCCGCCCACGTCGTCTGCGCGACCTCGGCGAATCCCTTCGGCCCCTCGATCCGTCCGGCGTCTCCGATTTGGCCGCCCGCCTCCCCGTAGAACGGCGAGCGGTCGAGGACGATGCCGACCGATTGGCCGGCGGCCGCCTTGGCCACCCAGGCGGTGCCATCCCACAGCCCCTTGACGAGCGCATCGGCCTGCAGCGACTCATAGCCGATGAAGTGGGCGTCCTTGGGCGGCAGGCCTGGCACGGTCGTTCGCACCTCAAGTGCCTCGGTCACGAACACCCCCTCGCCGAACTGGCTCGCTGAGCGGGAACGCTCCTGCTGGACCGCAAGCGCCGCCTCAAACCCCGCGCGGTCCACGGTGAACCCCCGCTCCTGCGCGACGTCCACGGTGAGCTCAAGCGGAAACCCGTAGGTGTCATAGAGCTTGAATGCTTCCTCTCCGGCGATCGTGCGCCCCTTCGCGGCCTGCATGACCTCCTCGAGGCGCGCCGTCCCGATTTCCAGCGTCGCGCTGAACTGCTCAAGCTCCTGCTGCACCGCGCGCTGGATCACCTGGCGCCGGCTGCGCAGCGCCTCGCTGTAGGGCGAGCCATGCATCGCATCAAGGACGGCGGTGATGAGCCCGGACCAGGCCTCGGGGCGGACGTCCCGCCCGAGCCCCAGCCCGACGCGCGCCAGGCGGTAGGTCCGGCGGATGAGCATCCGCAGGACGTAGCCGCGCGACTCGTTGGACGGCACGAGCCCCTCGGCCAGCAGGAACACGAAGGCCCGCGCATGGTCGGCGATGGCCCGCTCGGCGAACGCCGCCGCGGCCGCGTCGGCCTTTGGGCTGCGCAGCCGCCGCACCGCGCCCATGATGGGCGCGAAGAGGTCCGTCTCATAGTCGGTCGGCACCCCCTGGACGACGCGGGCCAGGCGCTCAAGCCCCATCCCGGTGTCGATGCTCTTGCGGGGCAGCGGCGCGAGGCGCCCGTCCGGCTGCCGGTCATACTGCGTGAAGACGAGGTTCCAGACCTCGACGGAGTTGGGACCCTGGACCTTGCCGTCGCGGTCGAAGTAGAGCTCAGAGCAGGGGCCGCACGGCCCGTTCGGACCATCCGCCGGCGCGTTGGCCGGCCAGAAGTTCTCCGCCTGGCCGAACGCCCTGATGCGGTCATCCGGCACCCCGAGCGTCAGCCACAGGTGCCGCGCCTCGTCGTCCTCCTCATAGACGCTCACCCACAGCTTCGAGGCCGGCAGGCGCAGCTCGCGCGTCAGGAACTCCCAGGCCCACGGGATCGCCTCGGCCTTGAAGTAATCGCCGAAGGAGAAGTTGCCCAGCATCTCAAAGAACGAGTGGTGGCTCGGGGTCCGGCTCACCTGCTCAAGATCCCCCGTCCGCAGGCACTTCTGGCACGAGGCGGCGCGCGAGAGGTCCGTCCGCTTGCCCAGGAAACAGTCCTTGAACTGGTTCATCCCGGCCGACGTGAACAGGACGGTGGGATCGCCGCTTGGGATGAGCGAGTCGCTCGGCACGCGCCGATGGCCGCGCGCCTCGAAAAAGGACAAAAACCGATCCCGGAGCTCCGTGCTCTGCATCAGGGGAATGTCGGTGTTAGGATGGCAGCGACTCGCCGACGATCCGCTCGATCAGGTCCGCCTCAAAGCCTCGGGCGGCCAGCCCCCGCGCCAGGCGCCCTGCCTGCGCTGCGCGTGTCAAATCCTTCTTCGGCGCGGCAGGCAGGCCGGCCTGCCGCGCGCCCCGCCGACGCGCGGCCGCCGCCGCCAGGCGCGCCCGCGCCTCCTCATCCGCCGGCGCGCCGTAGGCGCGCGTCGCGTCCGCAATCACCTCGTCGGGCAGCCCCCTGGCCGCCAGCTTCAGACGGATGGCGGAGGCGGCATAGCCGCGCCGCGCCCACTGCTCGGCCCACAACCGCGCGCAGGCGCGGTCATCCAGGAGGCCCCGGGCCCGACAGTCGGCCACGGCGCGCAAGGCTGCCTGCGGCGGCACGCCCCGCCGGATGAGGTAGTCCGCGGCCTCGCGCGCGGAGCGGACGCGGGTCCTGAGATAGCGCGGCAGCGCGGCGAGGGCGGCCTGCGCCTCATCCGCCGACGGCTTTGATGACGACATAGCCGCGGTTGGTGCGCACGAGGGCGTTGCCCTTCACCTGGGCGATGGCGCTGCGGTAGTCGCTCACGCTCTCGATCCGCGCCCGGTTGATCTCGTTGATGACGTCGCCCGGCCGCAGGCCCGCCTGCTCGGCGAGGCTGCCGGCGGCCACGTCCACCACGAGGACCCCGGTCGTGCCGGGCGGCAGGTTGAACTGCTCCAGCTGCTCAGGCGAGAGGCCGCTCACCCGCAGGCCGCGCCACGCCTCGGTGGCGCCGCCCTCCGCCAGCTCCACGTCCAGCGGCCGCTCGCCGATCTCGACCTGGAGCGTCTGGCGCGAACCGTCGCGCAGGATCTCGACGCTCACGCGACGCCCCGCCTTGGTCTGGCTCACGCGGTCGATCAGCTCCCGGGAGTGGCGGATCGGCTGCCCGTCGAAGGCCTTCACGATGTCGCCGTCCTTCAGCCCCGCCTGGCTGGCCGGGCTGTCGGGCAGCACCTGGTACACCAGCACCCCCTCGCGGTCGGTGAGGCCGTAGTACTCCGCCACGTCGTCGGTGATGTCCTGGATCTGGATCCCCAGCCAGCCATAGATGACCTTCTTCCCCTCCTTGAGGGTGTCGAGGACGATCTTGGCCTTGTTGATGGGGATGGCGAAGCCAATGCCCTCGAACCCGCGGGAGCTGGTGAGGATCGCCACGTTGATGCCGATCACCTCGCCGCGGAGGTTCAGGAGGGGGCCGCCGCTATTGCCCGGGTTGATGGCCGCGTCCGTCTGGATGAGGCCCGAGTAATCGCGGTCGTACTTGGGGGACGCGCGCGGCAGCGAGCGGTTGAGCGCGCTGATCACGCCCACCGTCAGCGTCGGCTCGGCTCCCATCGCGCGCACCGACGGGCCCACTCCCATCAGCCCGAATGGGTTGCCCAGCGCCACCGCCCACTGGCCGGTCTGGACGGTCTCCGAGTCCCCCAGCGGCGCGGCGGGCAGCGACTTTGCGTCGATCTTGATGACGGCCAGGTCCGAGCGGGGGTCCTTGCCCTTGACCGCGCCGGTGAACTCCCGCCCGTCCGCCAGCGTGACGGTGATCTTCTCGGCGTCCGCCACGACGTGCTCGTTGGTCAGGATGAAGCCCTCCGGGTCGATGATGACCCCGGAGCCGAGGCCGAAGCGGCGGAACTCCCGCTCCGGCTGGTCGCCGTAGAACTGGCGGAAGAAGTCCTCAAACGGCTCCTCGCCGAAGAAGGGGTGGAAGCGGAAGTACTGCCGGACCCGCTCGATCTGCTCGGTGGAGATGCTCACGACCGCCGGCCCCGCCTGCTCGGCGATGCGCTGGAAGGCGCTCTGGAGTCCTTCGGCCTCGCCGAGGCCCGCCGCCTGCGCCGACGCGGTCCCGGCCTGGGCGGGCCTTGCGCTGCTGGACCAGAGGTCCACCCGTCCGCCCAGGAGCCCGATGAGCGCCACACTGATGACCCCCACCAGCCCGACCACGCGCTGAGCACGCCTGTCCATTGCCGTCTCCTCTCCTACGCCGGTCACGCGCGCTGCGCGACCGGGGCGTCCGCGTCTTCCGGTTTCCCTTTGTCCCGCAGGCCCTCCTGCGCCGCCCGCTGGCGGATCTGGGCGTCCAGCTGCTGCATGAGCTTCGGGTTCTCCTTGAGGAACAGCCGGGCGCTCTCGCGGCCCTGGCCGAGCTTGGTGTCGCCGGTCGAGAGCCAGCTCCCCTGCCGCTGGATGACGCCGGCCGCCTCGCCGGCGTCCAGCAGGCTGCCGGCCTTGGAGATCCCCTCGTCGAACAGGATGTCGAACTCCGCCTGGCGGAACGGCGGGGCGACCTTGTTCTTCACGATCTTGGCCCGGACCCGGTTGCCCACCGCCCGGTCGCCCATCTTGATGCTCTCGATGCGGCGCAGGTCGATGCGGACCGACGCGTAGAACTTCAGGGCGCGGCCGCCGGGCGTCGTCTCCGGGTTGCCGAACATCACGCCGATCTTCTCGCGGAGCTGGTTGATGAAGATGCAGCACGTCTTGGACCGGGCGATGGCCGCGGTGAGCTTGCGCAGCGCCTGGCTCATCAGGCGCGCCTGCAGCCCGACGAACTGGTCGCCCATCTCGCCTTCGATCTCCGCGCGCGGGACCAGCGCCGCCACCGAGTCGATGACGACGACGTCCACGGCGTTGGACCGCACGAGCGTCTCGGCGATCTCCAGCGCCTGCTCCCCCGTGTCGGGCTGCGACACCAGCAGGTCATCCAGGTTCACGCCCAGGGTCTTCGCGTAGGTGGGATCGAGGGCGTGCTCGGCGTCGATGAACGCCGCCACCCCGCCGGCGCGCTGCGCCTCCACGAGGATGCTGAGGCTCAGCGTCGTCTTCCCGGACGACTCCGGCCCGAAGATCTCGACCACGCGGCCGCGCGGCACCCCGCCGATCCCCAGCGCCAGGTCGATCGCCAGCGACCCGGTGGAGATGGCCGGGATGTCCAGCTTGGTGTCCTGCCCGAGGCGCATGATGGAGCCCTTCCCGAACTGCTTCTCGATCTGGCTGAGGGTCAGCTCCAGCGCCTTCAGGCGGTCCGCCCGCTCCTTCTCCTGCTCTCGTGCTGCCATCACCGCTTCTCCTTGTCGTTCATCCGTGCTCACCGCGCGCGCCGCCCCCCAGCTGGGCACACCGGCCCGCCATTTGAGATGCCCTATTATAGGGCGAACGCGCTTCCCTTGTAAAGTGACCCGCCTGCCGAGCGCGATCGCGTCTCTATGTGCCGGGTGACGCGGAGCCGGGGACCCCGCCGCCTGCCCGCAGGCCGACGAGGCCGAGGACAGCCGGCGGGGTGGCGGCGCGGCAGGACCCGGCAAAAAGGAGACCATCAGCCTGGTATAATGGCGCCATGCGCACGGAAATACTGACCATCGGGTCCGAGCTGACCAGCGGGGCGACGGTCAACACGAACGCCGCCTACCTCGCCAGGCGCCTGGCGGAGGCGGGCTTCCCCTGCGCCCGCCAGGTGGCCGTCCCGGACGAGCGGGAACCACTGGTCGAGGCGCTGCGGCAGGCGCTGCCGCGCTGCGAGCTCCTCGTGACGACCGGGGGTCTGGGACCGACCTTCGATGACATCACCATGGCCGCCGTGGCGGAGGCGGTGCAGCGCCCGCTTGTCTACGTCCCGTCGGCCGCAGCGGCCATCCGGCGCTTCTACACGCGGCGCCACCGGCGGCTGCAACGCGCGGCGCTGCGCCAGGCCTACCTGCCGCGCGGCGCGGTCCCTCTGCCCAATCCGCTCGGCACCGCCCCGGGGATATGGCTGCCGCTGGATGGGATGGTGCTCGTGGCGCTGCCCGGCGTCCCGCGGGAGCTGCACGCCATCCTGGACCGGCACGTCCTGCCGCGCCTCAGGCGCCTTGCGCCTTCCCGGATCCTCGAGGGGCGTACGCTCAGGACCGTCGGCATCGTGGAGCTGGCCATCGAAGCGGCGCTTCGGCGGATCCGGATTCCGCCGTCCGTCTCGGTCGGGCTCTACCCGCACCTGCGCGCCGTCGATGTCCGGCTCACCGCCACGGGCCGCTCTCGCGGCGAGGCGCGAGGCGCGCTCGCCACGGTCGAAGCGGCGCTGCGAAAGGCGCTGGGGGCTGCGGTCTACGGCACGGACGAGGAGACGCTGGAGGGGGTGCTCGGCGCGCAGCTCGTGCGGCGGCGCAAGACGCTGGCCGTCGCCGAGTCGTGCACCGGCGGCCTGCTCGCCGCCCGGATCACCGACGCGCCGGGCAGCTCCCGCTACTTCCTCGGCGCGGTGGTCGCCTACCACAATGACGTGAAACGACGCTCCCTCGGCGTCCCCGCCGCCACGCTGGCCCGGCACGGCGCGGTCAGCGCCCAGGTTGCCAAGCAGATGGCGCAGGGCGTGCGGCGCCTGGCCGGCTCGGATATGGGGATGGCGGTCACGGGGGTCGCCGGCCCGTCGGGCGGGACGCGTCGCAAACCGGTCGGCCTCGTCTACGTGGGCCTCGCGGATGGGCGCCGGACCCTGAGCAGGCGGTACCAGTTCTTCGGCGACCGCTCCGCGGTCCGGGCCCAGGCGGTCCAGCTTGCGCTGGACTGGCTCCGCCGATGTCTGGCCGCGGGTCCTGCCGCTGCGCACCCCCACCGGCTGTCCTCGGCCTCCGGCCTGCGGGCAGGCGGCGGGGGTCCCCCGCTCCGCCTGCCTGTGCCGTGCCCGGCACGGCAGACAGGCGTCACCCGCGGCCACTCAGTGGCACGTCCGCCAGGACGGTGTAGCGCGGGCCGCCGGGTCCCAGCACGCTCTGAAAGAGCGCGAGCGACGTCACGCGCCAGGGCGCTGGCGGCTGCCAGACGGTTTCCTGCAGGCGGCGCGTGAGCTGCTGGCGGTGGGACCCTGAGCGCACGCGGCCGATCGTCACGTGGGCCGCAAACGGGCGGTTCTCTTTGACCAGCGCGAGCGCCGCGCCGCCTCGCTCGATCGCTTCCGCCATCCGCTGCACCCGCTCCCGGCCCTCAGCCAACCCCACCCAGATCACCCGCGGCGCGGCGGCGGAGGGAAACGCCCCGAGCGTCTGCACGCCCAGCAGAAACGGCGCCTCGCGCTCGGCAAGGCGCCGCAGCATCGCCTCAACGGCGCGGCGCTGGTCCTCGGTGATCTCCCCGAGGAACTTCATCGTCACATGCAGGTTGGGCGGCTCCACCCACTTCACGTCGGCGCGCGAGGCCGCCAGGTCCTGCTGGAGGCGCTCCAGCGCTTCGCGCACCTCCGCGGGCAGCGCGATCGCGATGAACGCGCGCATGTGGGCTCAGAGGAAAATAGAAGCGTCCCCGGTCGAAGAGGTGACCGCGACGCTCCGGATGACCCAAACGATTAGGATCGTGTAGGCGGAGGCGCCGGCATCGTCCGCCATGATGCCCCATCCGGCCGGCAGGCGCGCCAGCCGTTTCAGCGGCGGCGGCTTGACGATGTCGAAGACTCGAAAGAGCGCCAGGGCGCCCAGGAGCCAGCCCCACGACGCGGCCGTCCACGGGAGCGCGATGACGACGGCCGCCATGCCCCACACCTCATCCAAAATCACCGCCGGCGGATCGTGCTGCGCGAGCTGCCGTTCCGCGCGCGTGCCGATGTGCGCGCAGCCGGCGAACGTGAGGACCAAGAGCGTCCACCCGAGCGCCGGGCTGATCGTGTGCGCGGCGAGCCATCCCAGCGCAAGGCCCACCACGCTGCCCCACGTCCCCGGGGCCCATGGCACCCGGCCGAGCCCGCCCACGGTTGCCATCGTCCGGTACATGCTAGAGCACGTCCCGCAGGACGCTCCGGTGCCGCCAGAAAAACGCCGCCCCGGAGACGACGGTCAGGATCACGGCCACCCAGAGGCAGCCAAGGACCGCGACCGCCAGGGACCGCCGGGGAGCTCCTGGAGGACCAGGACCGCGAGGATGACGATGATGGCGACCATCTGCGAGACCGTCTTGTGCTTGCCCTCTGTGGCGGCCGGCAGGACGAGCCGGCGGCCCGCCACGTAGAGCCGGATGCCGGTGATGAGGAACTCCCGCAGGGCGATGACGAGCACCATCCAGGCCGGGACGAGCCGCAGCTGCACGAACGCGAGGAACGTCCCCAGGACCAGCACCTTGTCGGCGATGGGGTCAAGCAGCGCCCCGAGCGGGGTCGTCTGGCGCCAGCGGCGGGCGAGGTAGCCGTCCAGCCAATCCGTCAGGCTGGCGGCGAGGAACAGCGCCAGCGCGGCCAGTTTGGCGGCCCACCCCGGCACGAAGAGGCACCCCATGACGAGGAACGCCAGCACGATGCGGAGGACGGAGAGCTTCGTCGGCAGGGTCATTCAAATGAGGAGACCGGTTCCCTCTTTCCTATCGGACAACGCCAGGAAACAGGGAACCGGTCCCGGGACTATCGGAGACAATGGCAGTTCCGACCAGGTCGTACTCGTAGCTGTCGGTGATGCGGACTGGGACAAATGTCCCCGGCGCGAGCGGGGCCCGGCTGTGCACGTAGACGACACCGTCCACTTCGGGGCAGTCCGCGCGCGTGCGGCCCACGAACTGCCGCGGATCCCCGGGGTCCGGCTCGTCGATGAGGACTTCGCTGGTGCCGCCGACGGAGCGGGCGTTGACCGCCGCGGCGATCTCCTGCTGCAGCCGCATGAGCCGGTCGAACCGCTCCTCCTTGACGGCGTCCGGCACCTGGTCGGGGAACCGAAAGGCGGCGCTTCCCTCCTCGTGGGAATACCGGAAGGCGCCCAGCCGCTCGAACTGGATGTCGCGCAGGAACGCGAGCAGCCGCGAAAACGCCTCCTCGGTCTCGCCGGGGAACCCGACGATGATGGAGGTCCGGAGGGCGATGCCGGGGATCGCGGCGCGCAGGGCCTCGATCCGCTCCCGGAGCATTGCCTGGGTGATCCCGCGGTTCATCCGCTGAAGGACGGCGTCGTCGGCGTGCTCGATCGCCATGTCGAGGTACTTGCAGACCGCCGGCTCGTCGCGGATTGCCTCGATGAGCTCGCCCGTGATGCCGCGCGGGTGGCAGTAGAGGAGGCGGATCCACCTCAAGCCCTCGATGCGGCCCAGGCGACCCAGCAGCTCAGGCGTGCGCGCGCGGCGGTACAGGTCCACGCCGTAATCCGATGTGTCCTGCCCGACGACGATGAGCTCCCGCACCCCGCGCTCCTCCACGAGCTGGCGCGCCTCGTCCACGACCGCCTCAAGCGGCCGGCTGCTCAGCGGGCCCTTGATCTTCGGGATGACGCAGAAGCTGCAGCCCTTGAGGCAGCCCTCCGAGATCTTCAGGTAGGCGTAGTGGGGAGGGGTGAGGGGGCTGCGCTCGACGCGGCGGCCGCGGTGCGGCAGCCGGGGACGGGGCCGGAGGTGCTGGGGGCGCTCGCCGTGCAGGGCGCGCTGCACGACGGTCTCGATGTCCTCGAAGCCGTCCACGCCGACGAAGCCGTCCACGTCCGGCAGCTCGGCGATGAGCGATTGCTTGAACCGCTGGACCAGGCAGCCCCCGACGATGACCGCCTTCACCTTGCCCTGCTTCTTGAGCGCCACCGCCCGGAGGACGGTGTCGATGGACTCCTGGATCGACTCCTGGATGAAGCTGCAGGTGTTGATGAGGACCGTGTCCGACCCCTCGACCTCGTCCACCACTTGAAACCCGGCGCGCGCAAGCCGCCCGAGGTAGAGCTCGGAATCCACGAGCGTCCTCGGGCAGCCCAGGCTGATGAGGCTGACGGTGCGCTGTTGAAACCCTCCAGTCTCGCGTAATGGGTAATGCGTAATGCGTAACGGGTCTCGAGAGGGTCCCATTACGCTTTACGCATTCCGCATTACGCAAACCTGAGGTGTTCGGTGGGGCAGTTAGTCGGCGTCTGCCAGCGGGGTCACGCCGCGGGGGGTGATCAGGATGCGGCCCTTGTGCGCCACCGCGAACGGGCTGATGGATTGCCCATTGAGCGACAGCTCCACCTGGGTCGGGTTGGCGATGACGAGCTCAAACTGTTTCTTGGCGGTCCACCGCTCCTTCGCCCCGCGCGGCAGCCGCTGCTGGGTCAGCAGCTTCCCGTCGGCCCGGACCCTGATCCAGGTCGTCCGGTGCGCGGTCACGGAGAGCTCAAGCGGCTGCACCGCCGCCAAGGGGCCTGGCGGCGGCGGCGGCACGGACACCGATTCGCGCACCGGCGTCACGCTGGCCAGCGTCGGTGCGGCCGGCTTCGCCGCCGGCTCGGCCTTCTTCGCTTTCGCCACCTTCGGGGCTGCCACGGCGGGCAGTGAGATCCGCGAGAGCCACTGCACCGGGTTGACGGCGATCAGGCCCGCGGCCACCCCGGCGATGGCCACCGCCGCGCCGGCCCGCCGCAGCAGCGGCAGCGGGATCCGCGGCCACTGGAACGTGAACGGCACCGCAGGCGCCGACGGCGGCAGATCCTCCAGCACCGGATCGGGCTTCGGCCACGGCACGGCGGCGAGCAGCGGCTCCGGCGCGAGGTGGAGGAACTTGGCGTAGCTCGTGAGGAACCCCTTGACGTAGATGGGGCTCATCATCTCCTGGAGCCGGTCCGCCTCGATCGCCTCCAGCACCCATGGCTGGATCTTCGTGGCGTTGGTGATGTCGGCCAGCGACAAGTTCCGCTCGCCGCGCGCCTGCCGCAACTGGGTCCCTGGTGTCATGCCGTCGACTCCCCCTGCTCGCTCGGTTCCCGACTGACAAGAATTTCCCGGGGCCGGCTGCCCTGCGGCGGGCCGACCACGCCTTCCTGCTCCATGAGATCCAGAATGCGCGCCGCCCGGCCGTAGCCGAGGCGCAGCCGCCGCTGCAGCAGCGACGTGGAGGCCTGGCCGCTCTCCAGGACGATGCGCTTGGCCATGTCGTAGAGCTCGTCTTTCTCCGTGATGAGGGCGCCCTCGGGCGTTCGCGCGCGCTCGGCGAGCCGCTCGTCATAGGCGGGCGGGCGCTGCTGCTTCAGGAACGCCGTGATCCGCTCGATCTCTCCGTCGGTCACGAAGGCACCCTGGGCCCGGATCGGCTTGGCGGTGCCGGGGCGCAGGAACATGAGGTCCCCGCGGCCGAGCAGCTTGTCGGCGCCGTTCATGTCGAGGATGGTCCGCGAGTCGACCTTGGAGGCGACTTGGAACGCGATGCGGGCCGGGAAGTTCGCCTTGATCACGCCGGTGATGACGTCCACCGACGGCCGCTGCGTGGCCAGGATGATGTGGATGCCGACGGCCCGGGAGAGCTGCGCCAGGCGCGTGATCGCCGACTCGACGTCCTGGGACGCCACCATCATCAGGTCGGCGAGCTCGTCGATGACGATGACGAGGTATGGCAGCGGTCCTTCCGCCTCCGCCGGCGCCTCGGGCGCGCCATCCACGGCCGCGGGAGCGGCCGGCGCCGGCGCAGCACCCCGGGAGGCCAGGCGCTTGTTGTAGAGGTCGATGTTGCGCACCCCGGCCTCCGCGAGGAGCTGGTAGCGGCGCTCCATCTCCTCGACCGCCCAGTGGAGCGCCACGGACGCCTTCTTCGCATGGGTGACGACCGGGGCGGACAGGTGGGGGATCTCGTTGAAGAGCGAGAGCTCGACCATCTTCGGGTCGATCATCAGGAACCTGACCTGCTCGGGGCTGGCGTGGGTCAGGATGCCGGTGAGCAGGCTGTTGAGGCAGACCGTCTTGCCGGATCCGGTGGCGCCGGCGATCAGCAGGTGGGGACACTCCCGCAGGTCGGTGACGATGGCGTGCCCGGAGACGTCCTTGCCGATGGGCAGGACGAGCGGAGAGGGGGTGCCGGCGAACTCGTGCGCGGTGAGGATCTCCTTGAGGTACACCATCGTCGTGGTCGTGTTCGGCACATCCACCCCGACGCGGCCCCTGCCGGGGATCGGGGCGACCACATGGCAGCTCGCCGCCTTCAGCACCAGCGCCAGGTCATCGGCGAGCGACACGATCTTCGTCAGCTTGACCCCCGGCGCCGGCGTCAGCTCGTAGCGCGTCACGGCCGGCCCCCGGTCGATGTTGACGACGGTTGCCTCGACCCCGAACTCCCGCAGCGTCTCCTCGAGGATCCGGGCGTTCACCTGGAGGTCCTCGGTGACCTGCCGCTCGGACATCGGGGGCGGCGTCGCCAGGAGGTCGAGCGGAGGCAGCTGGAACCCGCTCGGGGTGCTGCGTTTGGGCGGCGTGGGGATGGTCTTCAGCTTCGGGGCCACCACCGTCGACCGGATGCGGACCGGCGGCAGGAGCGAGCGGTCCGGCGGCTCGGCCGGCCCATCATCAGGCGCCTCGTCGGAGGCGGCCTCGCGGCCGAGCCCTTCCCTGACGCGAGGCCGCGGCAGCGCCGCAGCCACCGGCTCCACGCTGGCCCCGGCGGTCGCCGGGCGCCGGATGCCCGACGCCACGAGGCCGCCGAGGCGGCGCAGGACGCTGAAGCCGGTCGTCCGCAGCGTCTGGCCGGAAACGACGAGCCACGAGAGGAGGCCGACGCAGGACGCGGTCAGCACCGTGCCGACCGTGCCGAGGTAATAGCGGCCGCGGTCTGCCAGCAGGAAGCCGACGATCCCGCCGAGATCTCCCTGGAGGACCGGGGTGGGGCCGGCGAGCGCCAGGAGCGTGCCCCCGCTGCTGAGCAGGCCGACCGTCGCGACCGTGAATGAGAGCCCGTGGAGCTCAGGCGCGGCCCCCCGCCAGACCCGCCACGCCCACACGAGGCCGAGCAGGGGGAGCATGAACGAGGCCCAGCCGAACCCGCCGCGCCCGACCCAGCCGAGCCACACGCCGAGCGTCCCGCCGAGATTGCCGACGGGCCGCCGGGGGGGATGGCTGAGGAATGAGACGTCCTGCGGGGCGTAGGTGAGGAGGCACAGCGCGAGGAACACCCCGGCCGAGGCGAGGACGACGCTCGCCGCGATGCGCGCCGTTCCTCGGGGAGGGGTCATGGGGCGTCACTGGCCGGTTTTGTGTTCGCTCCGGTGGGGCCGGGGGCGCTCGGGCCGTTCAGGCCGCTCGGCCCGGTCCGGCTCGGACGGCGCCGACGGCATCGCCCGCTTCCGGGAGAGATTGACGCGCCCCTGCTCGTCGATCTCGATGACCTTCACGGGGAACTCATCCCCGATCTTGACGACGTCCTCGACCTTGTTCACGTATTTGGTGTCCAGCTCCGAGACATGGACCAGCCCCTCCTTGCCGGGCAGGATCTCGCAGAACGCGCCGAAGTTCATGAGGCGCTTGACCTTGGCCTGGTAGATCTTCCCGACCTCGACGTCTTCCGTCAGGGTCCGGATGATCTCCTGCGCCCGCGCGGACTTGGCGGCGTCCGAGGACGCGATGGAGACGCTGCCGTCATCCTCGACGTCGATCGTCGCCCCGGTCTCCTCGATGATCTTGCGGATCGTCCGCCCGCCCGGGCCGATCACATCGCGGATCTTCTCGGGGTTGATCTTGATGAGGGTGATCCGGGGGGCGTAGGCGGAGAGCTGGGCCCGCGGCCGGTCGAGGGCCGTGCTCATGAGGTCGAGCACGCGCATCCGCGCCGGATGCGCCTGCGCCAGGATCTGCGTGATGAGCTCGACGTCGAGCCCATCGGTGAGCTTCACGTCGACCTGCAGCGCCGTCGTCCCCTTCCGGGTGCCGGCCACCTTGAAATCCATGTCGCCGACGTGGTCTTCCAGGCCGGAGATGTCGGTCAGGATGGCGACGCGGCCGCCGTCCTTCACGAGGCCCATCGCGACGCCGCTGACGGCGGCCTTGACCGGCACCCCCGCGTCCATCAGCGAGAGCGTCCCGGCGCAGACGGTGGCCATGCTGGAGGAGCCGTTCGACTCCAGGATGTCGGAGACCACGCGGACCGTGTAGGGGAACTCCTCCTTCGCAGGGATCATCGGCGACAGGGCGCGCTCCGCCAGCGCGCCGTGGCCGATCTCCCGGCGGCCCGGCCCGCGCACCGGCCGCACCTCGCCGACGGAAAACGGCGGGAAGTTGTAGTGCAGCATGAACCGCTTGTAGGACTCGCCCTCGAGCGCCTCGACGAGCTGCTCGTCGTCGCTCGTGCCCAGCGTCGTCACCGCCAGGCTCTGCGTCTCGCCGCGGGTGAAGAGGCCGGAGCCGTGCGTGCGGGGCAGCACGCCCACCTCGCAGACGATGTCGCGCAGGTCGGTGTAGCCCCGCCCGTCCATGCGGGTCTTCCGGTCCAGGATCGCGCGGCGGGCCTCCTCCCGGTCCACCGCCTCGAACGCCAGCGTGACGTCTTCCGGCGCCACCGTGCCGTTCACCGCCACCTCCTGCAGGATCGTCGCGGAGAGCTTGGCCATGGCCTCGTGCCGCGCGGCCTTCTTCTTCGGCTCGTTGATGCGCGAAAGCTCCGGCACGGCGAGCGAGCGGACGCGCTCGACGACCTCAGGCGGCGGCATGCGGATCTGCCAGGAATCGGCCTTCGGCTTGCCGGCCTTCTGGGCCAGCTCCTCCTGCATGGCGATCATCGTCTTCAGCTGCTGGGCGCCGAAGGCGATGGCGTCCGCGAGCTGCTGCTCCGGCACCTCGCAAAGGCCGGCCTCGATGGTCAGGATGCCGTGCCGGGTCCCGGCGAGGACGAGGTCAATGGGGCTCTCGGCGAGCTGCTGGTAGGTCGGGTTGACCGCAAACTGCTTGTCGACCACGCCGACCCGCAGCGCGCCCAGCGCGTCGGGGAACGGGATGGACGAGAGCCGCAGCGCGCAGGAGGCGCCGAGCACCGCCAGCACGTCGGGGTCATACGCGCCGTCCGAGGAAAGGACCGACGCCATGATCTGGAGCTCGTGCTGGAACCCCTTCGGGAACAGGGGCCTGATCGGGCGGTCCATGAGGCGGGCGGTGAGGATCTCCTTCTCGGTGGGCCGGCCCTCCCGCTTGAAGAAGCCGCCGGGGATCTTCCCGGCGGCGTAGGTCTTCTCGCGGTAGTCGCACGTCAGCGGGACGAAGCCGCTTTTGGTGGAGGGCGTCTCGCTCGCCACCGACGTCACGAGGACGACGGTGCCGCCCTGCTGGACGACGACGGAGCCGTCCGCCTGCCGGGCCCACGAGCCGGTTTCCAGGGACAGGGTCGACGCCCCAAACTGGGTGGAGACCTTGGCGGTCATGGTTCGACGCGGCCCCGCCGTACGGCGGGGCCTTGCTCACCATGATCCTGAGCGAGCGAAGCGAGTCGAAGGATCATTTGCGCAGATGCAGCGCGTCGAGGAGACGGCGGTAGGCCTCTTCGTCGTGGCGCTTGAGGTACTCGAGGAGCCGGCGGCGGCGGCTGACCATCTTCAGCAGCCCCTGGCGGGAATTGAAGTCGCGCTTGTGGGCCTGGAAGTGCGACGACAGGTGGTTGATGCGGTCGGTCAGCAGGGCGACCTGGACCTGCGGAGAGCCGGTGTCAGTCTCATGCAGGCGGAGCTGTTGGATGACGGCGGTCGCCGCCGTGGAGGCTAGTGCGTCCATTCGTAGTGGTTCAGTATACGCTCACCATGCGTCATCGTCAAGCGAACCGTCGCCCGGGGGGACCGCCTGTAAGCCGAGTCCTGTCCCCCGCCTCGCGGCGGGGGGATGGTCATCCATCTCGCCCTGGTGTTGCCGCCAGGGTCCTGCGGCCTACCCTCCTGCCGTCCCGGCGCACCGCACCGGGTCTCGGACGGGCCGCCCGATAGGCAGGCCGTTTGGCCTTGCTCCGCGTAGAGATTGCCGCGTTTCACGTGGGCCCTTGCGGGCTTGCTCGTCTCTGTGGCTCTGATCCGCCCTGACGGGTGGTCCGTCAGAGGCCCCGACGTTATCGGGGTACGCTGCCCTGTGGAGCTCGGACTTTCCTCAGCCCTCGTCGGGCCGCGACCATCCGGCTGCCCCCCTGGGACGACGGTTCTCAAAGAGCGGTCATGCGCGCGCGGTGCTCGGCGATCGCGCGGCCGGCCAGCCGGTCGGCCAGCGCGTTCTGCTCGCGCGGGATGTGCTGGACCTCGCAGGCGCTGAAGGCCTCCGCCAGGTGGCGCGCCAGGTCATGGAAGAGCCGAAGCCTCGCGTCCCGCACCCGATAGCGGCCGCTGAACTGTCGGGCGAGCAGCTCGCTGTCGGTCTTGACCGTCAGCGCCGTGTAGCCGGCGCGGAGCGCCTCCTGCAGCGCGTAGACCAGCGCGAGGTACTCCGCGACGTTGTTCGTGGTCTCCCCGAGATAGCGGGAGAGCTGCCGGAGGGGCTGCGCCTTCCCGTCCATGAAGACCACCCCGATGCCCGCCGGTCCCGGATTGCCGCGGCTGGCCCCATCGATGTAGACCTCACCGCTGCGCGGTGGCGTCATCGACGTACAGGATCCGATTGCAGGTCTCGCACGTGACCAGGTCCGCCTTCAGGTAGACCTGGCTGATGACCTGCGGCGGCAGCCGCCGGTGGCAGCCCCCGCAGGACTCGCTCACCAGCGGCACCATCGCCAACCCGTCCCGGATGTCGAGGATGCGCTCGTAGGCCGCCAGGGCGGCCGGGGCGATGTCCGGCACGAGGGCCTCCCGGCTGCGCTCGAGCTGCGCGAGCTGCTCGCCGACGGCGGCCAGCTCCCGCTCGATCCGCTCGCGCTCCAGCCGCAGCCGCTCCTGCTGCTGAGCCAACCGCTCCTGCTCGCGCCGCCGCTCCTGCGCCGCCTGGTCGATCGCATCGAAGAGGCGCAGGACCGCTTCCTCCAGGAGGGAGTTGTCGGCCTTCAGCGATTCGATCTCCCGCTGCATCGCCGAGTACTCCTTGTTCGTCTTGACCTGGAAGAGCTGGCCCTGCAGCTTCCTCACCTGCCCTTCCCGCGTCTGCAGCTCGACCTCTTTCTCCTTCTGGGAGAGCTGCAGCGTCTTCAGGCGGGACTCGACCGCCTTGAGCTGCGCTTCCTGGGCCGCCACGGCGGAGGCGGCCTGCTCGAGCTGGCGGGGCTTCTCCTCCTGCTCCCGCCGGAGCCGGAAGAGCTGGCTGTCGAGCGCCTGCAGGCGCTTCAGGATGTCAAGCTGATCCGCCATGTCCTCGCATCGAAAACCCTGGGCGGTACAGGACTCGAACCTGTGACCTCATGCATGTGAGGCATGCGCTCTAACCGGCTGAGCTAACCGCCCGTGTCAGGTGGGCCGGGGACGGATCGAACGTCCGACCAACTGGTTATGAGCCAGCTGCTCTGCCACTGAGCTACCGGCCCGTCGCAGCTATCGTCAAGCGAGGGCTGCTCCCCAAGAGGGGAAACCGATGGTTTCCCCTCTTGGCGCTCGCGTCCTGCCGTATCCCACAGACGCTCGCTATTCTCCCCTTCCGCAGATGAGAAGTACCGTCAACAGGCTACGGGCAGTCTCAAAGCATAAAGTGGAGGGCCCACGTGACCCTCCACTTTAGCACGGTTGCGGGGGAACTTTCCACCGCTTTCGGCCGGTTTCAGGTCGTGTGGGTCTTCTCCTTTGCGAAGGTCAGCTCGAGGAAGTTGCGCAGGCGGCGGCTCCGGGTGGGATGGCGCAGCTTGCGCAGCGCCTTCGCCTCGATCTGCCGGACCCGCTCCCGGGTCACGTTGAACATCTGGCCGACCTCTTCCAGGGTGCGGGGCGAGCCGTCCTGCAGCCCGAAGCGCAGCATCAGCACCTGCCGCTCGCGGTCGGAGAGCGTCACGAGCACGTCGCCGATCTGCTCCTTCAGCATGCTGTAGGCGGTCGCATTGGCCGGGGAGACCGCTCGCTTGTCCTCGATGAAGTCGCCGAAGTGGGTGTCGCCGTCCTCCCCGATCGGGGTCTGCAGCGAGATGGGCTCCTGCGCGATCTTCAGGATCCCCCGCACCTTGTCGACCGGGATGCCGGTGGCCCGCGCGACCTCCTCGGGCATGGGCTCGCGGCCCGTCTCCTGCACGATCGCGCGCGAGACGCGGATGAGCTTGTTGATCGTCTCGGTCATGTGGACGGGGATGCGGATCGTCCGCGCCTGGTCGGCGATGGAGCGGGTGATCGCCTGCCGGATCCACCACGTCGCGTAGGTGGAGAACTTGTAGCCCCGCTGGTACTCGAACTTCTCGACCGCCTTCATGAGGCCGATGTTCCCCTCCTGGATGAGGTCCAGGAAGGAGAGCCCGCGGTTGGTGTATTTCTTCGCGATGCTGACCACGAGGCGCAGGTTCGCCTCGACGAGCGCCTTCTTCGCCCGCGTGTACTCCAGCTCCCGCTGATCGATGGCCTTCAGGGACTGGCGGATCGCCTCCGGCGGGGCGCCCAGCCAGCGCAGCTGCTCCAGCCGCTTCTTGCGCAGCTCCCGCAGCCGCCGCGCCGAGCCGGCGCGCCGGACGCGCTTGACCTGCGTGATCTGGCGCTCGGTCGTCTCCACGGCGCGCAGGCCCCGCTCCGCCTGCCCGATGAGCCACTCGATGGCCTTGATGGTCAGGTGGTAGGCCTCGATCACCTTCCGGGCGCGGGCCTTGCTGCGCGCCTTCCGGAGGCGCCGGCGCAGCTGGACGAGCTGCTCCACGAGCTCCTCCCGCTTGAGGTTGGGATCGTCCTTGGAGTACTCCTCCGGGTTGAGCGCGCCCTCGATCAGGAGATCGGTCAGCCGGAGGATCTCCCGCCGGGAGATCTTCAGCGACAGGACCGCGTCCCGGTAGGCGAGCTCCGCCGCCTCGATCTTCTTCGCCAGGGTCAGCTCCTGCTCGCGGGTGAGCAGCGAGATCTGCCCCATCTGGCGCAGGTACATCTTCACCGGATCGTCGAGCTGCCCGACCTCCGCCAGCTCCGCGGCCTCCTCCTCCCGCTGCTCCTTCTCTTCCCGCTCTTCCAGGCGGGAGCCGGGGGAGGGCTTGTCGACGATCTCGATGTTCTCCTTGCCCAGCAGGGTCAACAGCTCGTCGATCTCCTCGGGCGAGGCGACATCCTCCGGGAGGAGGTTGTTGAGCTCATCGTACGTCAGCCGGCCCTTGTCCCGCCCCAGGGTGATGACCTGGGCGAGCCGCTCGCTGATGGGCTTGCGTTTCGCTGTCTCGACCATCGCCGTGCCGCTCCTTCCCTCAGGCTTGCTCATCGCTGCGGTGCCAACTCGTGCTGATACGCCGCCAACAATCGCTGGACTTCAGCCTCGTGCCCGGCCTCCTGGGCAGTCTGAATCTGTTCCCGCATGGCCGCCAGCTCCCGGGTCCGCGCCGCGGCCCTGATGCGCCGCGCACAGTCCTCAAACGCCTCATCCTTCGATGGGGTGGCCCCGGCCAGCTCCACCAGCTCCGCGACCGCGGCCCCCTGCCCCTCCTCTGAAAGGCGCGAGGCGACCTGGGCCGGCGAGGCCGAGAGGCCGGCCGCCGCCAGCTCGCACACCACGGCGAGGATCCTCCGCAGCGCGGGATCCGTGATGTCGCCAAGCGACACCGGCTCGCTCCCGCGGGTCCAGCGGGCCGCATCGTCCAGCACGAGCGCGGTCAGCAGCGCCTCGGGACCTCTCGTCGCGGGGCGCGCCGCCTGATCCGCCCTCGGTGAGCCGCCCTGCGCGGCGCGGGGTGCTGCGGAGCCGCGGGGCTGCGCTTTCGCCAGCTCCTCAGCCACCGCGCCAGCATCGAGCCGGAGCCGCTCGGCCAGGAGCCTGACGTATTCGCTGCGCCGCATCGCGCTGGGCACCCTCGCTATTGTGGGGAGCACAAACTGTGCCGCCTGCACCCGGCTCTCGGTGTCTCCGCCGGGATGCCGCCGGAGCGCCGTCTCGAGGAGCACGTCGAAGATCCCCTTGCTGCGGTCCAGGAGCTGCTCAAGCCCTTGGCGCCCATAGGCCCCCAGGTACTCGTCCGGGTCCATCCCCTGCGGCAGCTGGGCGACCCGGACCTGCAGCCCCGCCTCCACCAGGAGGTCGATGCCGCGCAGCGTCCCCTGCTCCCCGGCCGCGTCCGCATCAAAGGCCAGGATGGCCTGCTCGGCGTAGCGCTTCAGCAGGCGCGCCTGCTCCACCGTCAGCGCCGTCCCGAGCGGCGAGACGACGTGGGCCACGCCTCCGTCCGCCAGCGCCACGCAATCGAAATAGCCTTCCACCACCACGGCGGCCTTGGCGTGGATGACGGCATCCTTCGCCTGACTCATCCCGAAGAGGTGCCGGCCCTTGGTGTAGAGCGGGGTTTCCGGACTGTTGAGATATTTCGGCTCCTGCGCATCGAGGCTGCGCCCACCGAACCCCACCACCCGGCCCCGGAGGTCCACAATCGGGAACATCAGCCGATGGCGGAAGCGGTCGTAATAGCCCGACCGGCCCTTGATGACCAATCCCGCCGCCTCCAGCTCTTCGGTCGAGACGCCGGTGGCCTTGGCCGCCTCAAGCAGCCCCTGCCAGCCGCTCGGCGCCAGGCCCAACCGGAACGCCTGGCGCGCGCGCGCCGAGACACCGCGCCGCGAAAGGTACTCCCGCGCGGCCTTGCCGCCTGCCGGGTCGAGGAGCCGGCGCTCGAAGTGCTGGCAGACCTTCTCGAGGAGGGTGCTCATCGACGCGTGCGCCGTGCGGCTCGAGGCTTCGGCCTCGTCGGGAATCCGCACGCCCGCGTGGTCGGCCAGCTGCCGGACCGCTTCCGGGAACGTCAGCCGGTCATGCTGCATGAGGAAGCCGAAGATGTTCCCCCCGACCCCGCAGCCGAAGCAGTGGAAGATCTGCTTCTCCGTGTTCACCATGAACGACGGCGTCCGCTCCTTGTGAAACGGGCAATGCGCCTTGAAATGGCGGCCCGCCCGCTTGAGCGGGACGTAGCGGCCGATCAGGTCGGCGATGTCGGTCCGCGCCTGGACCTCGTCAAGGATCCCTTCGGGAATCAATGGCATCCGCTTCACCTGTCCGACGGCTTCATCCGCGGCACCAGCTCATCGCTGCGTCCTGCGGCGCCGGGGAAGACGTCCGCCGCCCGCGCGAGGCCCTGGCGCGAAATCCCCAGCAGCCTGGGGCCGAAGACGGACCGCTCTTCCACGCTCTGCCGCAGGAACAGAAATCCGCTGGACACCAACACCACCAGGAGAAATCCGGTCCACCACAACGCCCGGACGCCGCCGAGGACGAGGCCGATCCCCTGCACCATCCAGTGGAGCCGTTCCCATTTGACCACCTCGGTCACCCGCCGCGCGACGTAATGCACCGCCGTCATCAGCGCGAGGAACAGCCCCCAAAACCCCGCCAGCGCGGTCACCTGCGGCGTCAGCCAGCCCCACTGTTCCAGCCACGCGCTCACCGTCCCCGCATAGTTCAGCGTCAAGGAGGTGATGCACACGGCGCCGGCCAGGCTCAACAGTTCCGTCAGGAGGCCTCGACCGAACCCGCTATAACACCCTCGTATTAAGAGGGTTATGATAATCAAATCAATCCAGTTGGGCCAGGTGGCCATCCGCAATTGAAGTATACCTGACCGCTCAGAAGGGTGTCAAGGTAGCGCTACCTTATTTTCTGGTAGCGCTACCAGCGGGCTGCTTGCGGGGGTCAGTTGATGGTGGCGCGGATCTTCACGATCTTGAGCTCTTCCATGACTTCATCGAATCGCTGGAAGATTTTTTCCTGGTTTGCGAGGATCTGGTCGAGCTTGTCCTCGAGCTTCTTGTCCGGCTGGGCGCTGGTGCCCGTGCTGCCGTCCGCTTTGGCGCGGCTGGTCCGCGACCGCTCCGCCGCCTGGCTTTCTGCTCCCATCCATGCCCCGGTCACCACGGCGAGGGCCGCGACTGTGTGCGGCCATCGCCCCATCCGACGCTGCGTCATGCCACTCACCTCCTCGAGAACCGGCTATTGCGCGGCCGTTGAGGCGACCGCCTGCGGGGGAACATCCTCCCGCTTCTCCAATGTCACGGTGAGGAAGATCAGCAGATCCTGCTGGAGCGTCGGGCCGCTGCTCCCGTCAAATTCCCGGCGGTTCGTGAAGAGCAAGCCGATGATGGGGATGTCGCCCAGCACCGGGACCTTGGTGTTCTGCTTGACCTTGGTCTCTTTCACCAGCCCGCCGATCGCGATGGTGTTGCCGTCAAGGATCCGGACCTGCGTGGAAACGGTCTGGGTGCTGAACCGCGGCAGCTCGGCCGAGAAGCCGCCGCCCACGTCGAAGGAGACCTCCGACAGCGCCGTGATCACCTCCGGCTTCAAGTCCACGACGATCTCCTGGCTCGGGTTGACGTGCGGCGTCACCGTCAGCACCGTCCCGATCGTCTTCGTCTCGAACCCGCTGATGATCGTCCGGCCCGTCGAGGGGTCCACCGAGAAGGTCGGGATCGGGTACTCCTCCCCGATGTGGATCTTCGCCTCCTGGTTGTTCAGGACGGTGAGCGTCGGGTTGGAGACGATCTTGGTATTGGTGCGCTGCTTCAGCGCGTTCAGCGTCAGGCTCATGGCCGGCCCCGTGAGCGTGCCGAGCGTGACGGTGCTGGATTTCGTCACCGGGGTCGCCAGGAACTTGTTGCCGAACCCGCCGAGGGTGCTGTCCCCAGGAAACGGGAAGCTGGACCCGAATGCCGTGGCGGTCTGGCTCATGCCCACCGAGTCCGACCAGTCGATCCCGAGGTTTTCGGTCTTCTCCAGCTTCGTCTCCACGATCCGCGATTCAATGAGGACCTGGGGGGTGCGCTGGTCGAGGCGGGCGACGACCTCCTTGATCTGGAACAGCGTGCTGGGGACGTCGGTCACGATGACGGTGTTGGTCCGCTCATCGAACTTGACGCGGCCCCGGTCCGAGAGCATCTCCCCGATGACATCCGGCACGTTCTTCGCTGTGGCGTAGCTCAGCGGGAACACCTCGGTCGCCAGCGCCTCCTGCTCCAGGGCGTCCAGCGTCATGACGCGGACGATGGTGCCCTTCCGCTCATAGGTGAACCCATAGGTGCGCAGGAGGATATCCAGCGCCTGCTCCCAGGGCACATTGGTGAGCTTGATGGACACGAGGCCCTCGACGTCCGCGCCGGCCACGATGTCCACGCCGCTCTTCAGCGAGATGACGCGGAGGACCTGCCGGATGTCCGCGTCCTTGAAATCGACGCTGACGAGGCGGTTTTCGCCGGCGGCCGGCTGCGGGAGCTGCACGGCTTCCTCCTCGGCGGGGGCGCTGGCGGGTCCGGCGTCATCAGGCGCCGTGGCGGCGGCGTCGGTTTCCGGCGGGTCGGCGGCCGTCTCAGACGGCGCGGCCGATTCCCCCTGTTGAGGCGACTCGGCCTCGTCCCATCGGGGCCAGCCCGTCTCCGGATCCGCAAAGACGCGCGCGGCCGCCACCCCGACCAGCGCGATCCCCACCACCAGCAGCACCCCGTGCCATGCGTGTCGCTTCACGGTTCCTCACCTCCCGTTGTGGCGCCCGGGGAGGGCTCGCTGGGCGCCGGCTCATACGTGATCCGGAGCACCACCGGTTTCCCCCCGCCGTCCAGCACCACGGCGTCCCGTTGAATCGCCTTCACCCGGAAGCCGGCGATCGTGTCGCCGACCCGGACTTCCGCGTCGTTGATCAGCGCGATCGAATCCCCCTGCGGATCCCAGAGGATGCCGTAGAGCGCCGGCGTCTCCGCGTCGACCTGCACCCCCTCGGTGGTCCCGACCAGCCGCCCCTCGCGGAACAGCGGAACGAAGGGGTCCCGCCGCCCGCCCGAGTCGTAGCGGAACGGCTCGGGGTTGGCCTCTTCTGCAGCCGACTCACCCGGCATCACCGCGGCGTCGATCAGCATCGCCGCGGCGGCGAGCGCCGCAATGATCGTCCCGATAGTCCCGGGACCATTTCCCTTTTTCCTCTTGACGTCCGATGGGAAAAAGGGAAACGGTCTCCTCATTTGTTGCCCCCGATCGCAACCGCGTTGCTCGTCGCGAAGTACGCTTGGATGACCAGCTTGATGCGGAACCGCTTGGCTTCCCGCGGGTCCGTCGCAATCTCAAGGCTGGAGACCTGCATCGGTTTGTCCCCCGACTCCACCAGGCTTAAAAACGTCCCCAGCTGATGATAGCCCGCCAGCGCGTCCACCTGGATCAGGACGTCCTTGTAGACCGCAGGCACGGCGCTGGCCTTCGCCGGAGACGCCGTCGGCGCCCCAGGCGCCTCCGCGGAACGCTGAGGGAAGATCGTCTGGATCTTCACCTGCGACCGGCCCGCCAGCTCGGAGAGCAGCTCGATGACGCGGGGCACCTCCTCTTCAGCGGGCAAGAGGCTGCGCAGCGATGCGACCGTCTCTTGAACCTGACGATGCTGCTCGCGCAGCGCCGCTTCATTCATCGTCGAAAGCTCCAGGACCCGGAGCTGCTCGCTGGCGGTGCGCATCAGCTCGTTGGAGCGCCGTCCCTCCTTCAGCAGCGGCCCGATGATGAGGGCGAGATACACCCACGCGATCAGGACGAACAGCGCGACGACCACCGCGAGGGTGCGCTGCTCGCGCGCGGAGAGCCGAAGCTTCATGGGGTCGGCGCGGCCGCGAGCGCGCCGGTCAGCGTGAACTGCACGATCTCGGTGTCCTCCTCCTGGATCCGCTTGATCGATTCAATCTGGATATCCCCTACCGCGGAGGCGAAATCGGAGTTCTCCTGCAGGCTCTGGACCAGCCGGCCCACCCGCACCATCTCCGAGCCGCCCTCCCCGATCACCGATCCCTGGATGACCAGGCCCTTGGCCGGGTCGAGCGTGAGTTCGGTGAACCACACGCCGTCGGGCGTGACGTCGGAGAGGATGTTCAGCCGCTTCGACCAGAGCCCCTGTCCCCGCTTCAAGCCGTGGAAGGCCGCTTCCTGCGCCCGGAGCTGCTGCAGGAGCTTCTGGATCTGGTCGACTTCGGCCTTCTTCGGGGTGAGAACCTGGATCTTGGCGTTGAGCGCCTGGAGCCGGCGATGGGCCAGGGTCACCGGGATGGACAGCGAGACAGCGAAGAACACCATGGCGGCCGCGACGAGCCACACGAGGGGGGTTCGATGCAGCTGCTCAAGCGGGGACAGCGTGGTCTTGCGCGCGCCCTCGGGCAGCAGGTTGATCTTGAGCATGGCCTAGGAGGCCCTCAAGGCGAGCCCGTAGGCGACGGCGAACTGTCCCGTCAGCCCGCGCCCGGGCGTCCACGGCGTCACCGGCTGGGTCAGGTGACGCT
This sequence comes from Candidatus Omnitrophota bacterium, assembly GCA_016180575.1. Lineage (GTDB taxonomy): Bacteria > Omnitrophota > Gorgyraeia > Aquiviventales > Aquiviventaceae > JACPAY01. The sequence goes on from JACPAY010000003.1 coordinate 29,663, forward strand.
TCAGCACGTCAAGGAAGAGGGCCGACTGGCCGAGCCCCCCGCTCAGAAAGGTCTCCTCCGGGGGATGGCCAAACCGGTTCTCAAAGTAGTCGAACGAGAGCTGGAGCTCGTCCACCAGCGCCTGTGTCACCAGCTCCGTCGAGCTCCGCTGGTCCGGGGTCAGCTCGCCCTTCACGAGCGACGCGGCCACGGCGGCCGCATCGGCGCCGAGATGCTCGGCGACGCCGCGGGCGAGTTTGTCCGCCCCCCAGGGGATGTCCCGCACCAGGTACGGCACCTCCCCCTGGAGGATGACGAGGTTGGTGAGCTGGGAGCCGACGTTGATCAGGGCGCGGGTCCCGTCGCGGCGAGCCGCCCCGCTGGCCTGGAAGGCGTTGGTGAGCGCCAGCGCGTCGACATCGATCAGCGCCGTCTCGCAGCCGGCCTGCTTGACGCCGTCCATCCGGCGCTCGACGAGCTCCTTCTTGCAAGCGACGATCAGGACCCAGTTTTTCTTGGGGCCGGATGACCCGAGCACCACCCCGTCGAGCACGACATCGCGCACGTTGAACGGCAGGTACCGCTGGGCCTCGAAGGGCAGGGCCTGCTTCAGCTCGGCGGGCTTCATGACGGGCATCTCCACGACCCGCATGATGACCCACTGCCCGCTGACGCCGACGTTGACCGACCGGCTCGAGAGCTTGAGCGCGCTCACCGCCGTCTTGATCGCCTCAGACGCGTTCGTGTCCTGTCCCCCATCGAGCGGCGCCAGGTGCTGGGCCAGAACCGGCCGGGGCCCCAGCCCCTTGCGGGGGCCGAGCGCGATGGCCTTCACCGACGCAGACCCGATGTCCAGCCCGATGGTGAGCTTGGGGTCCTTGGGCGCGATGGTCGTGAGGCGCCTGAACAGCTCCGCCGCGGATTGGACCACGTTGGCAAACGGGACGGCAGGCATCTACCGCATAAACGGGGCGGGGCGGCTCAACGGCCAAGAGCCCATTGAACCGCCCCGGCACCCTCCGACATCACCCACGGCAATTCCACCACGTCACGGATCCGGCCCTCAACACGGGTTGGTGGGACCCTGGTCGATCGTGGCATCCGTCACGGCCGCCAGGTCGCCCTGGTTCACCACCACGCAGTGCCGGATCGTGCCCGTCTCGTCCACGAAGAACGCCCGCGTGCCGGTCCGCAGGGCCGTCTGCGGCGTGCCCGTCATGGTGTACTGCGTGCAGTTCGGCTCGGCACAGCCGCCCACGGCGGTGTACACGTAGTTGTAGCCCTGGACGGTCTGCGCCGCCGCGAGGTTCAGGTTGAACGAGGGGGGGCCGAAGTCCGGGTTGGCGTTGGTGTACATGTCGGCCTGCCAGGCGTCCGGGTAGCTGTTCGTCACCGACCGGTACATCTCGAGTGACGAGACGAGCGCCCGCAGGTTGCCGACCGCGGCCGCCTCGTTCGCCGAGGTCCGTCCGCGCAGGACGTTCGGGATCGCGATCGCCGCCAACAGGGCGATGATGGCGACCACGATCATGATTTCCACGAGCGTGAAGCCTCCTTCGCGTGAGTGTCTCATCGTCGTGCCTCCTGATTGGACAAGAGATGGATAAGGCCTGCCGACTTCCCCGGACGCTCAGGATCCGACACCGCTAGCCGACCGTCACCCCCTTCCAGACGAAAAAAGCCATTGCCGCATGGACAATGGCTCTTCGTGCTTTCCAGCGGCAACCCAGCCACCCTCGGGACAGACGTAGATGCGCCGCCCTCGGTCCGCCGGTCCCGGGAAGACCAACGGCCTGACGGCTTTCTCACGCCTCGCCAGTTCCCAAGGGTCTGTGGTTTTCCGACCCCGCCTCACGGCGAGTGTGGCCTGAACGCTGAATCAATTGTCGACCTAACTATGCCATACAACCCTTAGGGAGTCAAGGGAAAACGGGGACATCAGGAAAACGGGGACAGCCACTAATTTACGAATGGAACGGTTTGTGTCCAGGCATAAATTAGTGGCTGTCCCCGATTAGCGGCTGACCAGGGTGGAGATCTTGAAGATGGGCAGGAAGAGGGCGACGACGATGCCGCCGATGACCACCCCCAGGATGGCGATGACCAGCGGCTCGATGAGGCTCGTCAGGGCGGTGACGGCGGCGTCCACCTCGTTCTCATAGAAGTCGGCGATCTTGGTCAGCATCTTCTCAAGCTCCCCCGTCTTCTCCCCCACGGAGATCATCCGGGTCACCATCGTCGGGAACACCTGGCTCAGGGCGAGCGGGTTGGCGATGTTCTCCCCTTCCTTGATGCTGGCCCGGGCCGCCAGGACCGCCGCCTCCACCACCTTGTTCCCGGCCGTCTTGGCCACAATCTCGAGGGAGGTGAGGATGGGCACGCCGGATTTCACCAGCGTGGCCAGGGTGCGGGCGAACCGGGCGATGAAGACCTTCTGCAGCAGCTTGCCGACGACGGGCAGCCGCAGGGTGAGCCGGTCGCACTGGAACCGGCCGGCCGGCGTGCCGATGTACAGGCGCGCGCCGACGACCAGGGCGAGGACCCCCACCACCTCGAAGGCGAGGTACTTCCCCATGAACTCGCTCACGCTCAGGAGGAGCTGCGTCGGCGCCGGGAGCTGGCCGCCCAGCGCCGTAAAGATCTCCTTGAACTTCGGCACGATGACCACCAGGAGGAAGGTCGTGATCCCCATGGCGAGGACGGTGACGAACGCCGGATAGAACAGGCTGGCGCGCACCTTCCGCTGGAGCACGCTGACCTTTTCGATGTACGCGGCCACCCGGTCCAGGATCTCGTCGAGGCGGCCGGACGATTCTCCCGCCCGGATCATGTTGATGAAGAAGTCGGAAAACGCCCGCGGGTGCCGGCCGACGGCCTCGGAGAGGCTGGAGCCGGCCTCGATGTCGCTCCGCACCTTCTTGAGGATCTGCCGGAACGTCCGGTCCTCCATCTGGTCGCCCAGGACCTCGAGCGCCTGCGCGATCGGGATGCCGCTGTCGACCATCGTCGCCAGCTGGCGGGAAAAGATGACGAGCTGCTCGGACTTGACGCGGGGCTGGCCGACCTTCAGGACCGCGAAGGCGCCGCCGTGCCCGCGCTCCTCGATCGACAGGACGACGAACTCCCGCCTCCAGAGCTGCTCGATGAGGGTGTTGCGCGACTCGGCGTCCAGCGTGCCGCTGTGCGTCTTGCCGAGCTTGTCCTTCACCACGTACCCGAACGTCGGCATCGTCGCGCTACTCCTACTCCTCGGACGTCACGGCGACCACTTCCTCGAGGGTCGTCAGCCCCAACGCGGCCTTCTGCAGGCCGTCCTCCCGCAACGGGACCATCCCCAGCGCCTTGACGGCGTGCGCCTTGATCTCCCAGGACTGGGCCCGCGAGACGATCAGCTCCCGGACCCGCTCGTCCACCTCGAAGACCTCGATGATGCCCATGCGGCCCCGGTAGCCCGTCCCGTGGCACAGCCGGCACCCCTTGGCCTCGAAGAAGGTCGTCCCCTTGGAGGGGCGCACCCCCAGGCGCTCGAGGAGGGCCGGGCTCGGCGAAAACGGCTGCCGGCACTTGGCGCACAGCTTGCGGACGAGCCGCTGGGCCTCGATGAGACTGACGCTGGAGGCCACGAGGAACGGCTCGACCCCCATGTCGATGAGCCGCGTCACCGCCGAGGCGGCGTCGTTCGTGTGCAGGGTCGAGAGGACGAGCTGCCCGGTCAGGCTGGCCTTCATGGCGATGTCGGCGGTCTCGAAGTCCCGGATCTCCCCGATCATCACGATGTCCGGGCTCTGCCGCAGGAGGGCGCGGAGGCCGCTGGCGAACGTCAGCCCCGCCTCCGGGCGGATCTGCACCTGCGTGATCCCTTCAATCTGATACTCCACCGGGTCCTCGATGGTGATGAGGTTCCGCGTCGGCTGGTTCAGCTGGGTCAGGACGGAATAGAGCGTGGTCGATTTCCCCGAGCCGGTGGGGCCGGTCACGAGGATCATCCCGTGGGGCCGCTGCACCGCGGCCTTGAACTGCTCGATCGATTGCGGGAGGAACCCCAGGTGATCCAGGCCGATCGACAGGTTGGCCTTGTCCAGGAGCCTCAGGACCGCCTTGCTCCCGTGCGTGATGGGCAGGATCGACACCCGGAAGTCCACCTCCCGCTCCTCCAGCCGCACCTTGAACCGGCCGTCCTGCGGGATGCGCCACTCGGTGATGTCGAGCCCGGACATGATCTTGAGGCGGGTCAGCATCGGGTTCTGCACCGCCTTGGGGAAGCGGTGGGTTTCGACGAGACGCCCGTCCACCCGGTAGCGCACGCGCAGCGCGTCCGCCAGCGGCTCCACGTGGATGTCGGAGGCGCGGGACCGCATCGCCTCGATCACCAGGAGGTTGAGGACCTGGACGATCGGCGCGTCGGTGTTCTCCTGCTCGCTGAGCAGCAGGGCGACCGCCGTGTCGATGGTGTCCTCCGACCCCGCCTCCCCCTCGCCGCCGGAGGCGGCATCCGGCGCGGCCGCCGGCTCCTGCTGCGCGTAGGCCTGCTCAATGGCCCGCCGGATCTCCACCTCGGAGGCCAGCACCGGGTCGATGGCGACCTGGGTGAGGGCCTTGAGATCGTCCACGGCCATGATGTTCATCGGATCGCTCATCGCCACGACCAGACGCTCCCCGAACTTCGCCAGCGCGATCAGGTTGTACTGGCGCGCGAACCGCTCCGGGATGAGCCGGGTCACGGCGGGGTCCATGCGGTACTTCTCCAGGGAGATCATGGGGAGGCCGAACTCTTTGGACAGCAGCTCGTTGAGCTTCGACTCGGAGACCACCCCCTGGTCGATGAGCAGGCGGGCGAAGCTCTTCCCGTTCCGGGACGCGTCGGCCCCCAGCTTGGCCAGCTGCTCCGGCTTGACGAGCTGCTGCGCGATGAGCAGCGCAGCGACCCGCTCCCTGAAGCTGCTCATACGGCCACCACCTCCCCGATGGTGGTGCGGAACACCTCATCGAGGGTCGTGATGTGCGCCGCCACCTTCGCCAACCCATGTTCCCGCAGCGTCTTCATGCCGCCCTTGCGGGCCGCGTTCTGCACCTCGCGCTCCGGCGCGCGCTTGAGGATCAGCTCCCGGATGGGGGGGCTCATGACGAGCGTCTCAGCGATGACCTCGCGTCCGGCGTAGCCCGACTTGAAGCACGCGCGGCAGCCGGCGCCCCGGGCGAGCTCCAGCGGCTCTCCCCCCTTGTCCACCAGCCCAAGCTTCTCGGCCATCCCTTTCGGAGGGCGGTAGCGCTCCAGGCACTTCGGACAGATCTTGCGGACCAGCCGCTGGCCGAGGACCGCCATGACGCAGGAGTTGATGAGGAAGGGCTCCATGCCCATGTTGACGAGGCGAACGACCGAGCCCGCCGCGCTGTTGGTGTGGAGCGTGCTCAGCACGAGATGCCCGGTCAGCGCGGACTTGATCGCCATGTCCGCCGCCTCGGCGTCGCGGATCTCCCCCACCATGATCACGTCGGGATCCTGGCGCAGGATCGACCGCAGGGCCGCGGCGAACGTCAGCCCGATGTCCGTCTTCACGCTGACCTGGTTGATCCCCCCCAGGTCGAACTCCACCGGGTCCTCGACCGTCAGGATATTCTTCTCGGGGCTGTCGATCATCTTCAGCAGCGCGTAGAGCGTCGTGGTCTTGCCCGAGCCGGTCGGGCCGGTCGACAGGAGCATGCCGTGCGGCCGGCGGGCGCAGGCCTTCAGCCGCTCCAGGTCCTCGGGGGAGAACCCGAGCGTGTCGATGTCGAGCTTGACCTCGCCCTTGTCGAGGATCCGGACGCAGACGTTGCCGCCGAAGCTGGAGGGGAGGACGGACACCCGGAAGTCAATCAGGCGCTCATCCACGCGGAAGTTGAAATGGCCGTCCTGCGGAAGCCTTCGCTCGGCGATGTCGAGCTCCGACATGATCTTGATGCGGGAGACCACCGCCGGATGCAGGTGCTTGGGGGGCGCCGGCCCCTCCTGGAGGATGCCGTCGACCCGGTAGCGGACTCGGACGGTCTTCTCCCGCGGCTCGATGAAGAGGTCCGAGGCGTGGATCCGGACCGCGCGGGTCAGGATGGCGTCGGTCAGCTTGATGACGGGCGCCTCTTGGGTCTGCCGCAGCAGCTGCTCCGCCTCCGACTCCCCCTCCAGCTCCTCGGCGCCGGTGATGATCGCCTGGGAGCCGGACTCGGTCTTCCTCACCATCTCGCGCAGCGTCTCCTCGACGCCGGTCCCATAGAAGGTGTCGATGGTGTCCCGGATGTCCTTGGGCGTGGCCAGGACCGGACTGATCGAGAGGCCGGTCATGGCGGAGAGGGTGTCGAGCGCGAACACGTTCAGCGGGTCGGCCATCGCGATGGTCAGGGCCTGGCCGGTGCAGGAGACGGGGATGAGCTGGTACTGCAGGGCCAGATCCCGGGGGATCAGCGCCTTCAGGCCGACGTCCAGCTTCATGCGGGACAGGTTGATCGGCGGGATGCCGATGCCCTGGCTGACGGCCGCCACCAAATCCGCCTCGCTCACGAGGCCGCGCTCCATCAGGAGGGTCTGGAGGCTGCCCCCCTGGGTCCGCTGCACCGCGAGGACCTCCTCCATCTGCTTCTCTGTGAGGAGGCCGCGGGAGAGCAGCGCGTCAATGATGCGTTTCTGAAGACCCGCCATCGCCCGCCCCGTTGTCCGCCGCCTTCGGCGGCGCATAGTGTTTGGTGATCGCCTTCTCGATCTCGGTCGGCGTGCTGACAAACGTCTGGACGATGCATTTCGTCAGGAGCTCGACCTCCTCGATCGCCTTGACGTTGGAGGGGTCGGCCATGACCAAGGTCAGGGCGTTCCCGATGCGGTCGATGGGGATCAGGCAGTACTGCCGGGCCACCGTCTCGGGGATCAGCGACGTCAGCCCGCCGTCGATCTCATAGTTGTCGAGCGGCAGATACGGAAAGCCGTACTGCGCGGTCAGCGCCAGCGCGATCTCCTCCTCCGTGGTGTAGCCGAGGTGGATGAGCACCTGGCCCAGGAGGCCGCCGTGCGCCTTCTGGTACGCCAGGGCCTCCTCGAGCTTGGTGCGGGTGATGACCCCGCGCTCGAGGAGCACCTCGCCGATCCGTTTCGTGATGATCCGTTTCGCCATCAGGCTACCGGTTCATGAGCCGCGTGAGATCGTCCGGGTCGCTGGAGCGCGCCAGCGCATACTCCAGGGTGATGACCCGGTTCGCGTACAGTTCGTAGAGCGACTGGTTCATCGTCTTCATGCCCTCTTTCTGCCCCGTCTGGATCACGGAGTAGAGCTGATGGATCTTCTGCTCGCGGATGAGCGAGCGGACCGCGTGGTTCACCACGAGGAACTCCATCGCCAGCACCCGGCCGCGGCCGCCCGCCTTGGGAATGAGCTGCTGGGAGATGACGCCGAGGAGCTCCAGGGAGAGCTGGACGCGGACCTGGTTCTGCTGGCTCGCCGGGAAGACGTCCACGATGCGGTTCACCGTCTGCATCGCGTCGGAGGTGTGGAGCGTGGCCAGGACGAGGTGGCCGGTCTCCGCGACGATCAGCGCCGTCTCGATGGTCTCGAGGTCGCGCATCTCCCCGATGAGGATGACGTCCGGGTCCTGCCGCAGGACGTGCTTCAGCCCCTGGGCGAACGACTGGGTGTCGCTGCCCACCTCCCGCTGGTCCACGATGGACCGCTTGCTCGTGTGCGTGTACTCGATGGGGTCCTCGATGGTGACGACGTGGAAGGTCTTGTTCGTGTTCAGGTAGTCCAGCATGGCGGCGAGCGTCGTGGTCTTGCCGGAGCCGGTGGCGCCGGTGACGAGGACGAGGCCCTGCGGCTTCTCGCAGAGATCCGTCATCAGCTTGACCGGCAGGCCGAGCTCCGCGAAGTTCATGATCCGGAACGGGAGCATCCGCAGCGCCGCGCCCACGTAGCCCTGCTGCACGAAGTAGTTGGCGCGGAACCGCGCGAGGCCCTCCACCGAAAAGGCGAAGTCCAGCTCCTTCCAGCGCTCGAAGCGCTCGATCTTCTCCGGCGCGAGCAGGCTGTAGGCGAGCTCCTTCACCTCCTTGCCGGAGAGCGCGGGGTGGTCCGTGGCGACCAACCGGTCATCCAGGCGCAGGTGGGGAGGGCTGTTCGCGCCGAGGTGGAGGTCGGTCGCCCCCTGCTCGACGACGAGCCGCAGGAGCTCTTCCATGGTGGGCTTCGCTGACGCGGCCATCAGGCTCGCCTCCCCCGCATCTTGTGCATCATGGCGTCCACGATCCGCTGCTCGAACTGCTCCGCGGTGCTGATCCCCTCGCCGGTCAGGTTGAGCCGCTTCAGCGCATTGACCATGGCGGCGAGGATCTGGGTCCTGGAGAGCTTCAGCCCTGAGGAGAACTGGGCATCCTTGCCCAGCTGATCGAGGTAGTCCACCTGCTCGCGGTTGAGCGAGGCGATGACGCGATGGGCGTGACGGTGATTGCCGGCGTTTCGTGGCGATTGTCGCATGGATCATCCTTCCGGTCGAAAAAAACAGACGGCCGGTGAAAAGGCCGTCTGCTCGTTCCCGGTGGCAGCCCGCCCTTCTGGTGCCTGGCACCAGACGCCTGGCTTTGCGCCCCCACGTCACCGTGGGTTTGCCCTTTTCACGCGGTCAAATTCAATCGCCCAAACTATACCACATGGCGCGAACCAGCATCAAGTCGACTTGATGCAAAAGGACATCGGGACATTTGTCACTCGTGCACTTCCCACCACCGCAGGCCCTGGAGCAGCCCGAGGGCCGCCCAGATGGTGAGCATGGAGGACCCGCCGTAGCTGATGAGCGGCAGGGGGACCCCCACGACCGGGACGAGGCCCATCACCATCCCGATGTTCACGAAGACCTGGTAGCCGAGCCACGCGCACGCCCCGGCCAGGAACAGGCGTCCCTGCGAATCGGTGAGCTCCCGGGCGACGCGGAGCATGCGCACCAGCAGGATCCCGAAGAGCGCGATGACGGCCGCGGAGCCCGCAAATCCCCACTCCTCCCCGATGACCGAGAAGATGAAGTCGGAGTGGCGCTCCGGCAGGAAGCTCAGCTGGTTCTGGGTGCCGGCGAACCATCCGCGGCCCCACCACTGGCCGGACCCGATCGCGATCGTGGATTGGATGATGGCGTAGCCGGCCCCCAGCGGGTCCGCGTGGGGGTTGATGAACACGAGCAGGCGGTCCCGCTGATAGTCGTGCAACAGGTGCCAGCCGATGGGGAGGATGGCCAGGAGCGAGGCGGCGATCCCCGCCAGCAACCGGGGGGATGCGCCGGCCATCCAGACCATCCCGATCCAGACCGCGCCGAAAATGGACGCGGAGCCGAGATCCGGCTGCAGGAAGATCAGGAGCGCCGGCACGCCGGCGATCAAGAGCGATCCCCCTACGGCCCGGAGCGGCAGCGGCCGCGGCTGGCCGGCGAGGTACCGGGCGAGCAGGGTGATCGTCGCCAGCTTCATGAATTCCGATGGCTGCAGGCTCAATCCGAAGACCGAGAGCCAGCGGGAAGCGCCCAGGCGCACCGCGCCGGCGGCAAGGACCAGCGCGAGCGCGGAGACGGTGAGGCCGTAGGCCGCCCCCGCGGCATCCATCCAGCGGCGGGGGGACAGCCTGGCGACGGCGAACGACACGGCCATCCCCAGCGCGATCCACGTCGCATGGCGCACGGCCAGCCGGGGGTTCACCGCGGCGCTGGCGCTGCACATCGCCAGGCCCCCGAGGAGGGCCAGCGACGCGGCGGCGGCCAGCACGGCCCAGTCCCAGGCGCGCGAGGAGCGGAGGGCGACGCGCATCAGAGGGCTTCCGGCGCGGTCACGTACTCGCAGATGGTCCGGGCGATCTCCGCCGGGAGGTCGCCCCCGGAGCCTCCGTACTCGGCCAGCACGGCGATCGCCGCGCGCGGATGGTCGACAGGGCAAAAGCCCACGAACCAGCCGTGGGTCCGGCCGGGGACATGGGTCTGCGCCGTGCCCGTCTTGCCCGCGGCGGAGACGAGCGGACTGAACGCCCGATGGCCGGTGCCGTCGGGATCGCGGACCACCGCCTCCATGCCGGCGCGCACCGCCTCAAACGTCTCCGGGGACCAGGGGATCGGCCGGCGGGACGGCCGCCGGGGCGGCGGCCGGTGGGCGATCTCCCGCACGACCCACGGCTCCACCGCCCAGCCGTGGTTGGCAAAGGCCGCGGCCATGACCGCGGCCTGCAGCACCGTGACCAGCACCTCCCCCTGGCCCATGGCCAGCATGGCGACTTCCCCTTCGGTCAGCGGGCGATCGGGAAGATGCCCGCGCTGCTCCTCCAGCGGCCACCCGGTCCGCCGGGACAACCCGACCGCTTCCAGGGCCGCGCGCAGGCGCTTCAGCCCCAGCCGACGGCCGATCTGCATGAAGTACACGTTGCAGGACTGCATGAGGGCGTCCCGCAGCGTCATCGGACCATGGCCGTCCAGATTCCAGCAGTGGAAGACCCGATCGCCGATCGTGAGCGAGCCCGGGCAGACGATCGTCGTCGACGGGGTGATCACACCCGCCTCCAGGGCGGCGGAGGCGGCGACCAGCTTGAGGATCGAGCCCGGCAGGTAGACCCCGACGGTCGTCCGGTTCATCAGGGGTGAGCGCGGATCGTCAAGCAGCGACCGGATGACGGGCGTCTCCGGATCGATGAACGCCTCCGGCTGGAACGCCGGCACGCTGACCATTGCCAGCACCTCGCCGGTTTCGGGATCGAGGACCACGCACCCGCCCGCCTGCGTCCCGAACGCCTGTTCGATGAGCGACTGGAGCTGCGCGTCGAGGGTCAGGGTGACCTTGGAACCGGCCTCCGGCGTGCGCCGCCCGATCACCCGGACCTGCCTCGCGCGATGGTCGACCTCCACCATGAGGCCGCCCGAGCGCCCCCGCAGCTCCTCATCCAGCAGCCGCTCGAGCCCGGAGCGCCCCACGAGGTGCTGCGGGCGGACCCCGTACGATTTCAGGGCCGGGAGCTCCTCGGCGGTGGGCTGGCTCAGGTACCCGAGGAGCTGCGCGGCGCTCGACCCGCCGGGATAATGCCGGACCGTTTCCGGCTTCACAAAGAGTCCAGGAAACTGCCACCGCGTTTCTTCGAGGCGGATCGCCACCTCCTTGGGGACATACGAGACGACGGTGGCCGGCATGAAGGCCAGGCTCCGCTCGCGCCGGTATTCGCGGTTGAGGGCGTCAGGAGAGCGGTGCGTGAGGGCGCCGATATGCCGGAGGACCCCGGGGAAGTCCTCCAGCTCCTGCGGCACGATGGCCACGCGGAAGACGGTCTGGTTGGAGGCGAGCAACCGTCCGCGCCGGTCGAGAATGAGCCCTCGAGGGGCCGGCTCGGGCACGAGCCGCAGGCGGTTCTGCTCGGCAAGCCGGCGGTAGTGGGCGCCTCGGACCAGCTGCAGGTGCACGAGCCGGACCACCAGCAGCCCCAGCGCCAGCGAGAGGATGAGCTGTAACCGGACGAGCCGACCCGTCATGGCAACGCGAGCCGGCGGACGAGGGGGAGCGCGGCGCAGGTCATCCCCACGTGGATGACGGCCAATCCCACCAGCGGCACCGACCAGAGGTTATGGAGCCAGAGCGACCCGAAGGTCAGGCAGGCGGCGGCCCCTCCGAGCAGAATCGCCTGCACCTTGGCATCGGCCGCGTCCCAGCGCCGGCCCAAGACCTGCACGGCCGCTCCGACCGCCAGGTAGCCGGCGAGCAGCGGCGCCTGGAATCGAACCGCCCAGAGGACGGTCCAGAGCCCCGCGATCCCTGAGAGGAGGAGCCAGCGCCCGGGCGAGCGGGCGACCGCCACGACCAGGCCCAGCAGCGTCAGGTCGGGCACCCACCACGGCCAGGGGATGACCTGGGCCATCACCGCGTGGACGATGAGACAGACCAGCAGCAGGGCCATCACGAGCTGTCCGGCGGAAGGCAGAGGACCTCTTCCAATCGTCCCAGGCGCGCCGCGGGCGCGACGGAAGCCCACGCCGCCCCCACCTGCTCATCCCGGACGACCTGGCCCACCGTCCCGAGCGGCATGCCTTTCGGGAATTGGCCCCCGAGGCCGGCCGTCACCACGCGGTCCCCTTCCTGGACATCCGCGTCCACATCGAGATAGAGGAGCTCGCAGCGCCCTCGGCCGCGGCCGACGAGCAACCCCGTCTCGCGGGACCGCTCCACGAGCGCCGCCACACGGCTCTCGGGATCCGTCAGGAGCGTCACCAGGGCGGTCGCGGCGTGCAGCTCGGTCACGCGGCCGACGAGGCCCGCGGCGTCCAGGATCACGCTCTCCCGGCTGAGGCCCTGGCGCTCGCCGTGGTCCAGGAGAACCGTCTGCTGCGTCGGAATGGTGGAGCGGCCGATGACGAGCGCCACCAGGCCCCGTCGGCCCGGCGGGACCGTCTCGAGGAGCCGGCCGGCCTGCTGGGCGTGGCGCAGCCCCTCGCGCGCCTGCGCGTCTTCCACCTGTCGCTGCAGCAGCTCGGCCCGGAGGGCATCGTTCTGGCGGGCGAGGGAAGGCAACTGGGGCAGGCTGATGAGCACGGCGACGCCGGTCTTGGCGATGAGAAACGGCAGGCGGAGGACGGTGAGGGCGCTCTGTCGAAGCGGATCGAGAAAGATGAGGGCCGCCCCCACAAGGACGGCGCTCACGAGCCTCGCGCGGGGCAGATGGCGAGCGAACATGCCTCTTCCGGTATCAGATACCGGTATCAAACACGGAGTCGGTCGGCCGGTATCTGATACCGGGACTACAGCTCGGCCCGGGTCGAAACGGCGATCCGGCTGCGGAGGTACCGGATGTTGTCGAGCCCCTTCCCCACCCCGAGCACCACCGCGGTCATGGGGCTGTCCGCGATGTGGACCGGCAGGCTGGTTTCTTCGGCGAGCAGCTTGTCCAGCCCCCGCAGGAGCGAGCCGCCGCCTGCGAGCACGATCCCCCGGTCGATGAGGTCGGCCGAGAGCTCCGGCGGGGTCTTCTCCAGCGTTGAGCGGGCCGCGTCCACGATGGCGCGGATCGGCTCGGAGAGCGCCTCGCGGACCTCCTCCGAGGTGATGGTCACGGTCTTGGGCAGGCCGGTCACCATGTCGCGGCCGCGCACCTCCATGGTGAGCTCCTCGTCCAGGGGGTAGGCCGAGCCGATGCGGATCTTGATCTCCTCGGCGGTCCGCTCGCCGATCATGAGGTTGTAGGCCTTGCGGAGGTGCTCGATGACCGCCTGGTCCATCTCATCGCCCGCGATCCGGATGGAGCGCGAGACCACGATGCCGTCGAGGGAGATCACCGCCATCTCGGTCGTCCCCCCGCCGATGTCGATGATCATGTTCCCGCCCGGCTCATGGATGGGCAGGCCGACCCCGATCGCCGCCGCCTTCGGCTCCTCGACGAGGAAGACCTCGCGGGCGCCGGCACGCAGCGCCGAATCCCGCACCGCCCGCTTCTCCACCTCGGTGATGCCGGAGGGGATCGCGATGACGACGAGCGGCTTGTTGAGCTTCCGCGGCTGGACCTTCTTGATGAAGTAGCGGAGCATCGCCTCGGTGATCTCAAAATCCGCGATGACCCCGTCCTTCATCGGCCGGATGGCGGAGATGTTGCCGGGCGTTCGGCCGATCATGCGCTTGGCCTCGTTGCCCACCGCCAGCACCTGGGAGGAGCCCCGCTGGATGGCGACCACGGACGGCTCGCAGAGGACGGTCCCCCGCCCCTTGACGAACACGAGGCTGTTGGCGGTGCCAAGATCAATCGCGATGTCATTCGAAAACAGGCCGAGCACGAACTGGGAGAAGGTCCGGAGCGCGTCCGTCAGACGTGGGGGGAGGGGTGTCGGCATGCAGGTGCGCCCATCGTAACAAAGGGGTTATCCCTTGTCAACCGTTTTCACCGTCGGGGAACCGGCCGCGCGCCGCAGGACGTCGAAGAATTCCGGAAAGGATTTGGAGACGCACTCGACCCCCCGGACGGTCGTGGCCCCCTCCGCCACCAGCCCGGCGACCGCCAGGCTCATGGCGGTGCGGTGGTCGCCGGCGCTGTCCACCGGGGCTCCGCGCAGCCGTCCGCCTTCGATCTCCACGCCCTCCGCCGCGTTCAGGCGGATGCGCGCGCCCAGGCGCCCGAGCGCCTCGACCATGGAGCGGACGCGATCCGTCTCCTTGACGCGCAGCTCCCCCAGGCCCTGCAGGCGGGTGGTCCCCCGGGCGCAGGCGGCGGCCACCATCAGGATGGGCAGCTCGTCAATGAGGCCCGGCACATCCGCCGCCTCGAGGGCCAGGCCCCGCAGCGGGCCTGCCTCGAGCTCCACCGTCCCCCGGGGCTCCCACGACGCCTCGACCGCGGTCCAGCGCACCGCGGCCCCCATGCGCTGGAGGACCTCCAGCAGGCGGATGCGGGTGGGGTTGAGCCCCACGCCCTGGAGCGTCACCTGCGAACCCGGCACGCAGGCCGCCGCGACGAGCAGGAACGCCGCGCTGGAGAAGTCCCCTGGCAGGACCAGGGGGCCTGGGGCGCGCAGCGGTCCGGGCTCGACGGTCACAGCAGCCCCCTCCTGGCGCACGCGGACGCCCAAGCGGCGCAGCATCCGCTCGGTGTGGTCGCGGGTCGCCTGCGGCTCGATCACCGTCGTCGGGCCATCCGCCCATATCCCCGCCAGGAGGACGGCCGACTTGACCTGGGCGCTGGCCACGGGCAGCTCGTAGCGAAGGGCCTTGAGCGGACGGCGCCCGTGCACGATGAGCGGGGGGCACAGCTCGCCCGCGTCGGCCGATGCCGCCTCGATCCGCGCGCCCATCCGGGTGAGCGGCTCGATGATCCGCCGCATGGGCCGCCGGCTCAAGGAGGGGCCGGCGGTGAGCCGCGCAGCAAACGGCTGGCCGGCGAGCAGGCCGGCAGCGAGGCGCAGCGTCGTTCCGGACTCGCCGCAGGAGAGGTTCGCTTGCGGCTCGCGCAGCCCCGCCTCTCCCACGCCGCGGATCCGGACCGCCTCGGGCGAGACGGCGACCGACGCCCCGAGCTGCTGAACCAGGTGGAGGGTCCGTTGGCAGTCATCCGCCGATGGCCAGGGACGGATGTCCGTCTCGCCCTCCGCCGCCGCCGCGAGGAGCACGGCCCGGTGGCAGATCGCCTTATCGGGAGGGACGGTCAGGGTCCCGCGGAGCGGCTGGGCTGGAGTGACGATGGCGTCCATAGAGAGAAAAACCCCCTCGCGGGGGTGTGCGACACAACGACTCACGTCCGCCGGGGCGGCGGGGGCTTGCGCGTTCGCCGCGCCGGGCGCTAGAGGGGCCTGACGACGTCCCCCTCCCGGATGGCGTTTTTCTTCGACTCCGGCAGCAGCGCCGCTGCGGAGAGCTCGTCGTAGACCTTCTCCACCTTCGCCCGGCCGAGCACTTCGCTGCCGCGGACAATCTGAAACTCCTGGCCGACCGCGAGGCCGTGGTTCCGGCCGAGGTTCATCACGATGAAATCGAACTCCCGGTTGATGACCACCACCTGCCCATCCGCCGACGGCACGGAGGTGGGTAGCGTGATTGCCTGGTCGCCCTTCACCAGCACCTTGTCCAGCTCAACCAGCGGCTGTTGTCCCGAGAGCTCCATCACCTTGGATTCCAAGTCCGCCTTCGCTTTCTCGAGATCCGCCAGCCGTTTGCGGTCGGACTGGAGCTGATCCGCGATCTGCTTGGAGTCGGCGCTGGCTTGCTCCAGGTCCTTGGCCAGGCGGGCGATCTCCTTCTCGCGGTCCTCGATGGAGCGGCTCAGCTCCTCCCGGGCCTTCACGGCGGATGCCAGCTCATCCTGCGCCTGCGCCAGCGTTTTCTTCGCCGTGGCCAGCTGCTCTTCGGCGCGGGTCTTGCTCTGCCGGGCGTCTTCCAGCTTCACCTTCAGGTCGTCGTTCTCCGCCAGCGCCAGCTGGAGCTCGCGCTCCCTCGCCAGCCGCTTGTCGCGCTCCTGGATCTGCAGGACAATGGCGACCGCCGAGACCCCCATGGCCAACGCGGCCAGCGCCCCGAGCAAGGGCACGAGCGCTTTTCCACTTCTCCTCTGCATGCCGTCGCCCTCCATCAGTTGTGCTGAATGTAGCACAGCCTCATCGGGGTGTCAACTGCTGGAGCCACCGCCCATCGAGATGCGCGGCGATCCAGCCGGCCAGCCGCCCATCCGCGCACGTGTGCCGAAAGAGGTCCGGACGAAACGGCAGCTCCCCGCGGACCGGGGCAAACCGGCGAAGCACGGACCGGTTCGTCCGCTGCGCGACCCGCTCCATCGGGCGCCGCGGCGCCGGCCGCGTATGGTTGATGACGATCCCCTGGCAGGCCAGGCCTGAGCGCCGGATCTGCTCCAGGCTGAGCCGCGTGTGGTTGAGCGTCCCGAGCCCCGGCCGGGTCACGAGCAAGAGCGGCAGGCCGAGCCGTCCGGCCAGCTCCGCGACGCTGGCTCGGGCGGTCAGCGGCACCAGCAGCCCGCCGATGCCCTCGACGATCAGGTACTCGTGGCAATCGGCCAGCCGATGGAACGCGCCGACCGCGGCCTCAAGACGGATTCGGGTGCGCTGCCGCATCGCCGCGGTCCACGGGGCCAGGGGCTCCTCAAAGCAGATGGGGTTGACGAGCGCCCACGGATCCGTGCAGCCCGCGGCGCGCGCCAACCGCCGGGCGTCGTCCGAGAGCCAGCGCACCCGCCCGCCATCGGAGGTCCGTCGGCCGCCGGTGGCGATCGGCTTCATGACCCCGACATCCATCCCTGCCCGTCGGCACCAGGCGGCGAGCGCGCAGGCGACCGCCGTCTTCCCCACCCCGGTATCGGTGCCCGTGATGAAGAGGCCGCGGACACGCCTCATGCAATAGTCCCATCGGTGGGCCGCGGGTGACGCGGAGCCGGGGACCCCGCCGCCTGCCCGCAGGCCGGAGGCCGAGGACAGCCGGTGGGGTGGCGGCGCGGCAGGCCCCGCGGCCATTCATGTGATGACATCGGCTAGTGCGTCAATGAGCATATCGATATGCGCATCGGTGTGGAGCGCCGTGACGCTCAGGCGCAGCCGGGCCGTGCCCTCCGGCACGGTCGGAGGGCGGATGGCCGGCGCCCAACAGCCCCGGTCCCAGAGCCGACGGGCGACCTCGACCGCCCGTTCCGCTTCGCCCAGGATGAGCGGGAGGATGTGGGACGCTGTCCGATCGGCCGCGCCGGGCAGCCGCAGGCTCGCCAGCCGCTCCTGCAGCCGCGCCGCCTGGCGGCGCAGGACCTCGCGCCGCGCCGGCTCCTCCGCGAGCACGCGCAGGGCCGCGGCCGCGGCGGCCGCCACGGGCACGGCAAGCGCCGTGGTATAGAGGAAGGCCCCCGCGCGGCTGTGCAGGTAGTCGATCAGGGGACTCGGCCCGGCGACGAACCCGCCTTGAGCGCCCAGGCCCTTGCCGAGCGTCGCCATATAGAGGAAGCGCTCATGGGGCACGCCCGCCGCCTCGGGCGTGCCGCGCCCGGTCGCGCCTGTGACGAACGCGCCATGGGCGTCATCCAGATAGAGGAGTGTGTCGTGGGAATCGGCCAGCTCCGCGAGCCCGGCCAGCGGGCAGGCATCCCCCTCCATGCTGAAGATCCCCTCGGTCACCACCAGGCGGCGCCGCGCCCCGCCCGCGCGCGAGAGGAGCATGGCCAGGTGCGAGAGGTCGTTGTGGCGAAAGACGCGGAGGGTGGCCGGCGTGCGCCGGACGGCATCGATCAGGCTTGCGTGCGCCAGGCGATCGACGAAGGCCACGTCGCGGGATGAGAGCAGGGCGCCGAGCGTGCCGAGGTTGGCCAGGTAGCCGCTGGGATAGACGATGGCGGCGTCCGTCGCGAACCATGCCGCCAGCGCCTCTTCCAGGCGGGCGTGCCACCGGGTCGAGCCGGCGAGCAGCCGCGAGGCGCGGGCGCCCACCCCCCAGTCGCGCGCAGCCGAGGCGGCGGCCTCGGCCAGCGCCGGATGGGCCGAGAGACCCAGGTAGTCGTTGGAGCACCAACTGATGAGCCGGCGGCCGCCGATCTCCACCCACGGGCCGTCGATCCGGTCCACCACCGTGAGGCGGCGGCGCAGCGCCCGGTCGTCAAGCGCCCGGAGCTCCTCAGAGAGCTCCTCCAGGAGCCGCGCCTGCGCCGAGGGGAGCGTGGAGGCGGATAACACCTAGCGGACCACCATGGGCAGGAACTCGGTCGAGCCGAACACGCCGAAGAGGCCGCGCGCCTTGAGCCACAGGCCGCGCTTCAGATACCCCAGCGCCGGCCCGATGACGTTCGCGGCCATCGTCGTCTCATCCCCAAGGATGAAGGTGTGGCTCGCTCGCTTGCCATCGAACGTCCGTCCGGTGAGGGTCATGGTGGTTGAGACGGGCTTCTTCGGATGGCGGGTGTCCATGATCCCGCCGACCTCGACCTGCTCGCGGCGCTCCACCACGCCGACGCGCTCAAGCAGCAGGTCGTCCGCGTGCTCCATGCGGCGCAGCTCAAGCAGGCCGTTGGTCCGGGCGAGGAGCGCCTCGACCTCGGCGTCGCTCATCGCCTTGGCGCGCTCCACCGTGTAGCCGGGCAGATGCGCGATGTCCTCGCGGATGGTCGCCTTGTACGCCTCCCAGTTGGCGATCCCCACCCCCCACCAGATCGCCACCTGCTCGACCTCGATGAACGACTGGGCCGCCAGCACCGCCGCGGCCGCCAGGATCCCCGGCGTCGCGCCGCAGCCGGTCATGACGACGCTGCGGGCGCGCTTCACGAGGGGATCGAGCGCGAAGAGCTGTTCCACGGCGCGGGTGCGCTTCAGGACGTCCACGAAGACGAGCGACGAGCCCGCCGCCGCGAAGCGCTCGATCACGCCCGGGATGAACTCGTTGGGCAGATTGGGCAGCGCCACGAGGACGGCATCGAGCGCGGGCGCCATCGCCAGGATCTCCCCGATCGGATCCTCGCAATGACGTGCCTCGATCGCCGTCAGGGTGGTCACGCCGCCGGCGCCGTCCTCCCCTGGCCCGGCCTCCTGCAGGCTCCGGCAACCCTCCACGAGATCGCCGGACACCCCCGCGATCAGCTCGCCGGGCAATCCCGCCTCAGCGCGCACGAGGCCCCGGCTGTCGCAGATGGCCTGCAGGGACAGTTCCCGCTTCATGCCGATGATCCGGGCGGCGGCCTTCCCGAGCCCGCCAGCCCCCAGCACCGCCACTCTCACCCGCGCCTCATCAGGCATCGCGTTCAACGCCTCCTCAACGGTCGAGCCACGTCTGCTGGCAGGACCCCCGCTCGATGAGCTCCGTCGGCAGCAGCAGCTTCGTGGGGTGGCGGGGCTTGCTGTTGATCTGCTGAAAGAGCAGCTCCAGGCCCCGGCGGCCCATCTCGCTCAGCGGCTGGCGGACGGTGGTCAGCGGCACGCGGGCGGTCGCGGCGCTGGGGATGTCGTCGAAGCCGACGATGGAGAGCTCCTCGGGGACCCGGAGCCGCTTCTCGAGGGCGACGTTGATGGTCTCCAGCGCCATGTCATCGCTGGCCACGAAAATCGCCGTCGGCCGCTCCTTCAGGGCGAGCAGCGCTTCGGCGGCCGCCCGCGCGCTCGGCAGCCCGAAATCGCCGAACCGGACATACTCGTCCCTCACCGGCAGCTGCCGGGCCTTCATCGCCTTCATGAAGCCGTCGAGGCGGTCGAGCCCGGCCTGCACCTTGAGGTCGCCGGTGATCGTGGCAATGTCCCGGTGGCCGAGGCGGACCAGATACGCGACCACGTGCTCGGCCGCGGTCCGGTTGTCGATCGCCACGCAGGTCACCGGCAGCTCCTCGAGATAGTGGTTGAGGACGACCACGGGCAGCCGGTCATCCACGATGCGGTCCAGGAGCTCCTCGCAGCCGAAGAGGTCCGCGAAGATCACCCCATTCACCGACGGGGGGAGGTCGGACGCCTTGCCGTTGGCGACGTGGAGCAGCAGGTCGCATCGCAGGCGCTCCGCGGCGATCCCGCATCCCTTGACGACCTGCAGCGCATAGTGGGAATGGAAGATGCCCTCGAAGCGGGGGATGATGAGGCCGAGGGTCGGCTTCGCCTTCCCGGAGGCCAGCCGCTGGGCGCTGGGGTTGGGCCGGTAGCCCAGCTGCCTGATCGCCGACTGGACGCGGCGCTGGTTTTCCGCCGAGACGGTGGGCACGCGGTTGATGACCCGCGAGACCGTCGTGGTGGAAACCCTGGCGGCCTTGGCGACGTGTGCGATGTCCACTTTCTTCATGATGTTCGAGCGCGGCCTGGCGACCCGGCTAGAACGCCGCGGGGGCGTCGCTCGCGAGCCGGTCGCCGGCGGGATTGATCAGCTGGGCGGTCACGAAGATCAGGAGATTGGAACGCTCGGCGCTGTCGTCCTCCTTGCGGAACAGCTTGCCGAGGAGCGGGACGTCTCCCAGGACCGGCACCTTGGTCACCGTCTTGGACGTCGTGTCCTTCATGAGGCCGCCCAGGACGACCGTCTCGCCGTTCTCGATCACGACGCTCGTCTCGAGGTTCCGGGTGGTGAACCGGGGCAGGCTGACCTCGCCGCCGAAGGAGTCGCTGGTCTTCTGCTCGCTGACCTCCGGCTTGAGCGCCAGGGTGATCGTCCGCTGGTCCTGGCCGATGCTGGGCGTGACGTTCAGCAGGATGCCGAGGTCCTTCGTCACGAAGTCCTGCGGCACGTTCACGAACCGCGTCTCGGCTGTCCCGCTCACGGTGTCGAGGAAGTCGCCGTCGCTGTTGAGGTCCTTCCGGGTGACTGAGGCCTCGTACTGCGTGGCGTAGACGAACTCAGTGACCACCTTGATGGTGGCGGTCTGGTTGTTTAGGGTCGTCACGCGCGGGGCGGAGAGCGTCTTGGTCTTTTTGTTCTGGGCCAAGGCGTGGAGGACCGCCTGGTACTGGGTGCCGGTCAGGATGCCCTGGAAGGTCAGGTTCAGGGCGTTGCCGGAGGTCTGGTTCGTGAAGTCGGTGAACGCGGTCTTGGTCCCGCGCGCGAGCGACGTGCCCGTCTTGGAGAGCTGTAAGGCCGCCCCGCGCGTGCCGTCCTTGCCGGTCTTCGTGAGGAGTGTCGCATCGCCCGTCAGCGCGGCGTCGAACCCCCACTCCTTCGTATCCGTGAAGGTGACCTCGATGAACCGCGCCTCGATGAGCACCTGCGACGGCGTCACGTCCAGCGCCGTCAGGAGCTGCTCGATCTGCTGGAGGTAGTAGGGCGCATGCGTCACGAGGAGCGAGCCGCTGCGCTCATCGAGCTGCATGGAGCTGTCGCCGAGCTGAGGGACGACCTCGTCCAGGACATCCTTGATGGTCGTCAGCTCCCGCAGGCTCGTGGCCTGGAGCGCCACGCTCTCGCGGGTTTCCGAGATCGGCTCAAACGTCGCGAAGAGCCCCGGCCCCTTGGCGAGGGAAAAGAGCCGGGTCTCCATCGGCTCCTCCTCCATCTCGTCGCGGGTCGCCACCCAGATCGCCTGCTCGTCAAACCGGTACAGGAGCCCCTGGCCCCTGAGCAGGTACTCCAGGACCCGGATGAACGGCACGTCCACGAGGTGGACCGTGACCGGGCGGCCGAGCTCGGCCGCCTTCTCCGACACGATGACGTTGACGTCGGCGCCTTCGGCGAGGAACTGCATCGCCGCGGCGAAATCCAGCTCCTCGAAATCGGCCGTGATGGGCTGGCTCATCGCCTCGACCAGCGCGGGCGGCACCGCCCGGCTGGCCCCCTCGAGGCTCGCCAGCACATGCTCCGCCGCCGCGGCGCTCAGCGGCCCGGCCGCGAGGAGTGCCACGGCCAACAGCAGGGCGCGGGCGCTCATGTCGTGTCTCCCCGCGGCGCCAGCAGCCGCGCGGTGATGAAGATCAGCAGGTTCTTGCGCGTGCTGGACTCGTCCGTCTGGCGGAACAGCCCGCCGACGAGCGGGATGTCCCCCAGGACCGGCACCTTGGTCACCGTCTTGGACGTCGCGTCCTTCATGAGGCCGCCCAGGACGACCGTCTGCCCGTCCTCGATGACGACGCTGGTCGTCAGCTGGCTCGTGGTGAACTCGGGCACGGTCACCCCCCCGCCCAGGTCGCGGAACTGGCTGAAGCTGCTCACCTCGGGCGCCAGCACGAGCGTGATCGTCTTGAGGTCCTTCCCGACGCTCGGCGTCACGTTCAGGAGGATGCCCACATCCCGCTTCTGGAGGTCCTGGGGCACATTGGCGAACTCCGTCTCCCCGGCGTCATCGAAGTCGCCGTCGCCGTTGATGTCGAACTGGATGAGCGACACCTCGTAGCGGGTCGGGTAGTTGAACTCATCCACCACGCGGATCGCCGCCGATTGGTTGTTCAGCGTGGTCACGCGGGGCGCGGAGAGCGTCTTGGTCTTCTTCGACTCTTCCAGGAGGTGGAGCACCGTCTCGAACTGCGTGCCGGTCAGCACGCCCTGGAGGGTGAGGTTCAGCCCCTCGTCTTCCCGCGATAGCGCCGGGAACTTGAGGCCGCCCCCGCTCGCGATCTGATTCCCGACGCCCTGCGTCCCGTCCTGGTGCTCCTTCTTGGACAGCGTGACCGCGTTGGTCAGCACCGATTCCAGGCCGACGTGCTCCAGGTCGGTCACGACCAGCTCCACGAACCGCGCCTCGATGAGCACCTGGATCGGCGTCACGTCCAGCTGGCTCAGCAGCCGCTCCACCTGGCGGAGGTTCTCCGCGGTGTTCGTCACGATGAGCGAGCCGCTGCGCTGGTCCACGATGAACTTGCTGTCCGGCGCCTTGGGGATCGCCTGCTCGATCAGCTTGACGATGGACTCCATGGCCAGCGCGGGGTTCGGGGAGAGGGCCGCGGTTTCCAGGGCGAAGGGCCCCAGGCCGCTCTGCAGCAGGAACACGCGGGTCTCCATCGGCTCGCTCGAGAACTCCTCCGGCGTGGAGATGAGGATGGCGTCCCGCTCGACGCGGTAGGCGAGCGAGAGGCTCTTGGCGAGGTACTTGACCGCCCGCTCCAGCGGCATGTCCTTCACCTTGAGCGACACGCGGCGGGTCTTGAGGTCGAGCTGCGGCGAGGGGACGACGCTCACGCTGGCCGCATCCGCGATGAAGTCCAGCACATCGCTGAGCGCCACGTCGTTGAACTCAAAGCTGATCGGCTCCTGGAGCTTCCCGGCGACGGACCCATCCGGCCTCGTGGCGAGGAGCTGGCGGCCGGACGCCAGGGGGGCCTGGCGCAGGGCGGGCAGCAACTGGGCCTTCAGGACCTCGTTGTACATGGCCCGCTCGTCCCGCGCGACCTGGCGCGTGGCCCGGCGCTGCTCGTCGTCCAGCCTGGCCATCTGCGCCTGCTCGATCAGGCGGTGCGCCTCGCGGTTCGACGGGTCCTGCACCAGCACCGCGGTCAGGAGCTTGATTGCGATGTCATACTTCCGGTCCTGGATCGCCTCTTTGGCGTATTTGAACGCCGTCTCCAGCTCGATCCGCTTCTGCGTCAGCGCCTGCTCCAGCTCCGGCACGATCGCCCCGGACCGCTGCGGCGACTCGAGGCTGGCGCGCAGCCGCGCCTCGAAATGCTTCATCTCGGCCTGCGCCATCAGCCGGTCGGCGGCCTTCACCAGCGCGTGGCCGGGGTCGATCAGCGCCATCTGCTGGAAGAGCTGCACCGCCTCCTCGTAGGCCCCGTCGCGGTAGCGGGCCAATCCCTTCTGGTAGAGCGCCTTGAGCTGCCGTTCTCTCGCGAACTGCACCTGGCGCTGCGCCTCGCGCTCCTGTGCCTGCTGCCGCTCAAGCCGCTTGCGGCCGGCGGCGATCGCCTCGCGCTGCGCCTCCTCGCGCGCGCGGGCGCGCTCCTCCTCCAGTTTGCGCTGGCGCTCTTCTTCCAGCTTGGCCTTGGCCGCATCGAGGAACTGCTGGGCCATCGGCGTCAACCGCCCCTTCGGCTCTTCCGCCTGCCCCTGCTCAGCGGCGGACAGCCGGCCGAGACAGGCGGCGGAGCATGCCAGGGCGGCGAGCAGCGCGAGGCTACGGCGCATGGCGGTCTCCTGGCGAGCCTCCCTCCAAGACGGCTTCCTTGGTGATGACCTGCTCGAAGAGCGCCACCGATTCCTCGTAGGCGCCCTTCTGGAACGTCTCCATCGCGCGCGCGAAGAGCCGCTCCACCTCGGCCGCCTGGGCTTCGCGCCTGGCGCGCTCCTTTTCGGCGAGGAGCTGCTCGTGCAGCACGGTGACTCGGCTCATCTGGGGCGGGTTGAGCGCCTGGGCCTGGATCACGAGGCGGATCGCCTCGTCAAACCGTCCCTTGCCCGCCAGCTCGCCGGCGCGGGCGATCAGGTCTTCCGCCTTGCGGCTGACGGCGTCCCGCTCGCGCTGCTCCGCGGCTCGTGCCTGCTGGTAGCGGGTTTCCATCTCGCGCGCCAGCTGCAGCGCGAGCTGGCGCTCGCGCAGCACCCGGTTTTGCTCCTCCAGCTGCTTCTCTTCCCGCACCTGCGTGACCAGCCGCTGCTGCAGCAGGCTCAGCTCGGTGGACAGCTCCGCGGGCGCCTGCTGGATCGCCTCGGTCAGCCACGCGATTCCCTCCACCCGTTGGCCCGCATTCTGCCGCTGGAACGTCTGCTCCAACCGCGCCAGCGACACCTGCCGCTCGGCCTGAACCGATTCCGCCCGGTGGAGCTTGGCCGTCATCTCCCGGTCGAGCTCCTCCCCGCGGCCCTGGAGCGCCGCCTGCTCCTGAACGAGCGCCTGATGCCGCCGCTGGATGTCCGCCACTTCATCCCGCTTGGCCTGGAGGTACGCGGTGTCCTGGCGGCGCGTCTGATAGAGCAGCTCGGCCATCGACTGGCGCAGGGTGGCCTCTTTCACCGTGAGGCGCCGCGAAAGCTCCAGCGCCTGCTCCGACTTCAGCTGCTCGCCGAGCTGCGCGCGTCCCCGCTCGATGTAGGCCTCGCGCTCGGCGCTCAGCTGGGCGCGGCGGGCCTCCAGCTCGGCCTTCCGCCGCGCGAGCACCTCCTGCATGGACCGCTCGATCGAGCTGGCCAGCGCGGGGTTCGCCTCCACGCGGGCCAGGCGGTCCAGGAGATCCTGCGTCTGCAGCTCGATCTCCTTGCTCAGCTGCTGCAGCTCGCGCTCCTTGAGATTCAGATCCTGATCCGAGGTCTTGTCGATCGCCGCCTGCTGGCGGTTCTCGAAGGTCTGCAGCTGGCGGCCGTATTCCTGCTGAAGCTCCTCGGTGATCAGCTGGCGCGTCTGCACGAGCTCCGCCGCAAGGCGGCTTTCCAGATCCTTCCGCAGGGCGGCGAGCCGATCCTGCTGCTCGCGCTCAAGCGACGCCAGCTCCTGCTCCGCGCGGCTTCGCTGCTCGCCGAGCACCTTCAGCTCGCCGGACACCGTCGACAGCTTCGTCTTCACGCTGTCCTGCGCGGCGCGCAGCTGCCGGATGTCGCGCTGCGCGTCCTCGTTGGCGGTGTAGGCCCGGAAGACCTGCTGGAGGACCGGCGCCACGTGCCGGGCTTCAGTCGGCACATGGGTGAGAAACGAGGAGAATGAGGCGGCCGTGCTGCCTGTCGAGTTAAGGCCGTCCTCGGCGGATGTCCGGGCTGCCGGAGCGGCGAGCAGGCCCGCGAGACAAAGCACAACGGCGCGGACAACCGCCTGCTGCCGTCCGCGCCGATCCCGTGATGCGTCGTCACTGCTTCTGCGTGCGCTCACCCGATGCGACCTCCCCTTGCGTGCCACGTCTTCGCACCGCATGCCTTTTGTTCGTTCTTCCTGGTTATTGCGGTTCCGCTTCGGCCTTAAGTTTTATGATGATCTGCTGAGCGGTTTTAATGTCCGATAATACCACTTGAGCCGGCGACATGTCAAGCACTTTGAATCCCGCAACCTCTTGTCCGACTTCAAGAAAATAGGTCTTCCCCGTGGTGGTCTCCTCCACGACGGCCCGCTGGCGCTTGCCCAAGTTGACGTGGCCCTTGTAGAGGAATTGGGGCGTGATCGGCGCGCCGGCGGCTCCGCCGGCGCTTCCGGCGGCCGGCTCGGCCTCCTCAGCGCCGACCGGACGGCGCTGCGGCGAGAAGGGGTTGGCGTTGAGGACGGCGTCCAGCCATGCCGGGTCGGCCTCCGGGATCCCCTCAGACGGCTCCGAGACGATGGGGAACTCCTCCCGCACGCGATCCCACGGCTCGCCCGCGAGCTCGACGCGCTCCGTGCCAACGGCGGTCGCGCGCCACTGCACGATGGCGAAGGCCGCCATCGCAAGGCCCGCCGCGAGCGCCACCGGCGGCCCGGCGGAGGTGCGGTGCGTCGTCGTCATGGACGGCGCTCCTTCGCGCGCGCTTTGGGCTTGCGCGGCTTCGCGGCTGGGGAGGGCTTCGGCTTCGCGGCCTCCGATGCCTCGGACTCCGCAGCGGCCGGCTCCGTCGTCTCGGCGGCCACGAGGTAGCGCGCGAGCACCAATTCCGTCTCCAGCCGCTCGCCGGCCGCCGCCGCCCCGCCCGGCGATGCCGGCCGCAGGCGGATGGCCCGCACATCGATGAGCGGCCGCGCGCGCGACAGCGCCCCGAGCGCCTTCATCATGTGAGAGAGCGAGGCCGACAGGCGGACCCGGACCGGCAGCCGCATCAGGAACGCGCCCTCCTCCGGGCGATCGGGCACCGCCTCCGGATCCTCCACCTTGAGGGACGAGATGGCCGGCACGTCCTGCTCGAAGAGCAGCGTCGCCACCTCCTCCATCAACGAGAGCTGCGCGAGCAGCCGCGGCACCGCATCGGAGGGAGGCAGCTCCTTGGGAAACCCCAGCTGCTCCGGCACCGGCACGCCGCGCGCCGCGGAGAGCCGGTCCAGCGTCCGCTGGACCTCGTGGAGGTGCTCCTGGAAGTAGAGCTGGGGATCGGCCTGCGCCGCGTCGACCAGCGGGGGGACGGCGACCGCCTTCAGCCAATGCTGGTAGCGCCGCTCCAGCGAGAGCTGGTGGGCGGTGAGATGCTCCATCACCTCCTGCGTGGGCGGGATGCCGCCGCTGAGCGCGAGCTTCTTCAGCGCCGCGCGCTTGCTGCGGATCTGGGCGTCAAGGCTCTGGAGGCTGACCCGCCAGCCGATGACGCCGGCCAGCGCGGCGCCGGCGAGGGTCGCGGCCAGGAGCGGCTGCCACGCGATGGGGGGGCGCGGTTGGGCCATCACGGGGCGGACTCGGGTTGCAGGGGGCGCTCCACCTGCACGCTGAAGGCGATGACCTCTTTCCCGAGTGTTTCGTCGGTGATGACGTTCGTCGAGAGCGGCTTCACCGTGGTCATGCCCGCCTGGCTCTTGAGCTGCTCCAGAAACTTCGTGACGTCCTGGAACGAGGTCGCCCGCCCCTCGAGCAGCCCTCCCAGCCCGCCGCCCTTTGAGCCGTCCAGGGCCGTCAGCCAGACCGCGCGCGGCATCGCCGCGGCGATCTGCGACAGCCAGCGCGTCAGCGCGGGGGAGTCCGCCGCGAGCTGCGCGAGCTGCAGGCTGCGTCCCTCGGTGCGCTGCTGGCGCTGGATCAGGGCGCGGATCTCGGGACGCAGCGTCTGATACAGCCGCTCCCGCTGCTCGAGCGCCCGCTGGACGCCGACGCGCCGGGCGCGCACCGTCAGCATGCCGTTGGCGCCGACGAGGACGGCAACCGCCAGACACGCGCCTGCGGCGATCAGCGAGGCCTGGCGGATGAGCCGGGCCTGTGTTTCGCGTTGCGCGCCGTCCAGCAGGTTCAGCGGGAGGGGCGCCGCCCCCACCCCTTGCAGGGCCAGGCCCAGCGCCACCGCCATCCGATCCGGCTGCTCAACCTGCACCGTGCCGAAGCCGATGGCCTTTGTGAAATCGGCTCGCTCCACCGCCGTCCCGCCCAGCGCCTGCTGCGCCGGCGCGAGCGAGTCAGGCGGGCCCACGAGCCAGACCGGGGGGGCCGCCTCGAGGCCCTCCGCGCGCAGCGCCTGCCAGGAGGCGGTGACGTGCTCCCAGAGCGCGTCGGGCGATGGGCTGGTCACCGGGACCACCTGAAGGCGGTCGGGGCCCCAGATGCTCCACTCCGCCTGCTGCGGCTCGATCAGCGTCAGCCAGGAGGTCGTGGCGCCGCGCGAGGGAGCAAGGAGGCTCGCCGCGTTCAGCGCCGCGACGCCGTTCACCGTCACCGCGCGCACATTGAGCCCCGCGCGGCGGCACGCGGAGAGCCGCTCATCGAGCAGCGACTGCCGCATGGCCCCTGCCACCGCCTGAGCGGGGGGCTTGAGCCACTGGTAGTGCCACGCGGCGTCGGCCAGCTCGAAGGGGAGGTGCTGCTGCAGCTCAAATTGGACGGCGAGCGCCGCCCGGCGCGGGGTGACGATCAGCGGCTGGACCGTCGTGAGGATGGCGCTCGTGCTCGGCACGCCGAGCACCACCGGGGCGGTGACGCGCAGGCGCTGCCGCAGGTCCGCCAGCGCCCGGGTGAGCGGCTCGGCCTGCGAGGTGTCGCAGGAGGCCTCCTGCGCGGCGAGGAGCTGCAGGCGCGTTCCCGCGCGCTCCACGACCACCGCCCGGAGCGAGGAGGGGCCCAGCGCGACGCCGACCCCGACCCGCCTCGACGCGCGAGCCCGCGCCAGGAGGCCGGGGAATCCGCGGAGGGGCATTGTCAGACGCAGCGATCCATACGGGGTAGCTTACACCTTCGACGCGCGCCTGTCACGGATCACTCGAGTCTCCACAACTTGATGTGGGGCCCCTTGGGGAATGAGAAGAGCGAGGGCTCAACGCCGACCACCCACGTCCGCTCCGCCGGAGACGGATCCTCCTCGTCCAGCTGGATGCCCGGCGTGCCGTTGACGTCCTTCGCGGCCTTCACCCGGAAGTAGTGGTTGCCGAGGACAAGGCCTGGGACGGCCGCGGTGGCCGTCGCGCTCCAGTCGGACCACGCGTCGTTGTCGAACGCGAACGCAAACACGCAGCCGCCCTCAGGGCAGCTGAACGTGAACGTGGCCGACGGGTCCTGGCTGAAGCCGGCGGGGCCGCTGGTGATCGTCGTCTCCGGCGACAGGAGCAGGAGATCGATGACGTCCGAGACGGGGCTGGAGGTGTTGCCCGCCTTGTCGACGAACTTCACGTACACCCGCTGCGGGCCGCGGATGGCGGTCAGCTTCCAGAACTTCCGCAGCGCCGCGTAGGGCTCCGCCACGTAGCCGGTCGCCTCGTCGTTGCTGATGAGCATGCTGGAGAGGCCGGACGTCGCGTCGGAGGCGTCCAGCTCCAGCGTGACGTGGACGCTCGTCGTCAGGTCCGCATCGCCGTTGATGAGCACCGTCCCGGTCGGGGGCTTCGTGTCAAGGGTCACGCTCCAGACGAGGGGCGTCTGGACGTTGCCCGCGACGTCGGATGCGCGCAGCTCAAGGCTGTTGGCGCCTTCCTTCCACCCGCCGCCGGCCGCGGTGAGCGTCCCGGTCGCCGGCGCGTAGGACACGCTCGCGGCGCTGCCGTTCACCTGGAGGCTCAGCGAGGAGGCATCGACCCCGCTCGCCGCATCCGCGAGGGTCGCCGTCACATTGGCGGAGGCGTTGAGCAGGCCGCCAGCCTCCGGCGTGTGGGTGACGATCTGCGGCGGCGTCGTGTCCACCCACAGCTCAAGCGAGAGCGGCTTCCCAGCGTTGCCCGCGCTGTTGAGCGCCTTGACCGTGAAGGTGTGCACCCCATCGCTCAGCGTGTTGGGGGTGGCCGCCGCCACGTCGAACGAGGTCGAGGTCGTGTCCACGACGTCATCCGGCGCCTGGTCCAGGCCGTAGCTGTACCCCGCCACGTCCGCCCCGGTGAGCGGCGGCTCCCAGATGAAGAGCGGATCGGCATCGGTCTGCCAGGTCTGCGGGGTGATCTTCAGCCCCAGGGCGTGGGTCTTCGCATACAGGTCGGCGAGGTCCAGATCGGTGATGGGCGGGAGCGTGGTGGCGGAGAGGCTCGCGCCGAGGAAGCCGGGGACGATCCGGAACTTGGAGCTGGAGATGGTGGCCGAGGACACGCCGTCCCCGATCGATACCTGCTGGCGGAAGTTGGACGACGTGGACGTCCCGCCGCCCTGGTTGGTGCTGCCCGTCTCCAGCTTCTGGCTGGTCCCCTCGCTGACCGCCGCCTCCGCCATCGGCGAGGTGGCGAGAAGCGCCAGCAACCATGAAAACGCTAATGTTTGGGACAGGGGACATGGGACATGGGACAACGAGCCCGCGCGACCCCCCCGTCTCCTGTCTCCTGTCTCTTGTCTCATCAGCGTTGCACCACCGTCAGGATCCGCTGCGCGGCGCCCGGCCGGTCATCGTCCATGGCCTGGCCCACGCTCTGGACCTGGAACACATCGGACCGCGTCGTCAAGAGATGCGCCACGCGGCGGAACACCTCCAGCTTGGCCTCCTCGTCGTCCCCGAAGACCTCGCCGAGCAGCAGGTCGCCGATCCCCCGGCCTTTCTCGTCCTGGTCTCCGTAGGGGCGGCCGGCGATGAGCCGCGAAATCAGGGCATCCGTCATCTCGGGCAGCGCCCGCAGGACCTCCAGGGGAGCGGTGTTCACGTTGACCGGCCCGATGCGGACGAGCTGCGGGTCGAGCCGGATGTAATCCAGGTGGCAGATGCCGCTCGGCGAGGCGCACTCCACCTCGACGGCCAGCGCGTTGGCCGACGGCCCGGCGCCCGCGGCCCCGACCGTCACCTGGCCGACGATGAGGCGCCCCTGCGCGTTGGCCGTCAGCGCCGGCGACCAGTCGGTCAGCGTCCCATCCGCCTGCTCCCACCGAACCGCCATCTGTTCCCCGCCCCAGCCGTGCAGGCTCAAGCGGTACTGTCCGTCCAGGAGCCCCGGCCACCGCCACCGCCCCGGGACGGCCGGCTGGGCGGGGCTGCTGTGCTCGTAGTAGCCCTCCGCCTTCTCCTGCCAGGCGTCCTCGCCCGCCACAAGGCGCCCCTCGGCCTCCAGGCGCAAGCCCTCGACCGTCAACCGGTCGACGAGCCTGGCGAGATCCGCGCTCGCGAACGGCTCCCACGCCTCGCCGCTCGGCAGGCCGGCCAGCTCCCCGACCCCCCCGAGCGGCCGGTTCACCACGGTGATCTCCTCCGCCGGATCGTGCACGATCACCTCCAACTCGATGAGCTCCTTGAGGCCGTTGTTGTCATTGGGCAGGCCGGGGGTGTAGAGCTGGAGCGATGGATACCACTCGTCATCCACCCCATCCCCATCCCCGTCCGTGCGCACGCTGGGATCTCCCTTCTCCAGGCTCTGGAAATCCGCCGTCGTCGGCGGCGGCAGCGCGTACTCCACTTCGTCCACGGTGGCCGTCCCATCCTGCAGCGTCAGGCGCGTGACGCCTCCGGCGGCCAGCGCCGCCTTCAGCCAATCGTCATCGGCCGACGGTGAACCGTCCGGGAACTCGAGCTGGACGGCGCTGGCGTCATCGGCGATGTCCCACGCCTCGCGCGCGGAGATGCCGTTGCCCCCCAAGCCGGCCGGCGCATCGTCGAGGTCAACCGCCGCGACCAGCAGGCCGTGCGCCGCGATCATGGTGCCGTCCGGCAGCCGGGCCTGGCGGCCGCCGGTCAGCTCCCCGGCGATGGTCCAACCGCCCACGTCGATGTCCTGGTCGCTGAGATTGATGAGCTCCACGTACTCCGCGTCCGGCTGCAGCGAAACGCTGACGCTCTTAAGATAGTATGTCCCGTCCGAGGCGGTTTTGCCAATAGTGAGGGTGATTTTTCCATCGGAGCCGACCAGGATGGTGGAGGGGTGGCGCTGCTCGTGGAGCAGGAGCTCGCTGTCCCCTTCGACCCGCACCTCCCCGACGGTCTGGCCCGCCGCCGAGCCGAAGACGCGCAGGTGGTAGCGGCCGGGTTCCAGCGTGGGATCGGTCCAAACCCAGCGCGCCTGCCCCACCCCGCTGTTGGTGCACACCCCCTCGCCCAAACAGGCCCAGTCGGAGCCCTGGGCGTCGAAGGTCGCCGCCGAGGCCTCAAGCGTCTTGGTCGGCTCGACCATCACCTCGTTGAAGCGAACCGCCTCGATGCCGGCCACCGTCACCCCGGCGGAGCCGGATGACTCCGAGCTGAGCTCGACGCCCCGGAAGGCGCACGCCGTGCCCGCCGGCTCCCGATTATCCACCTGGACCGTCAGCGTTCCGGTAAGCGTCAAGGTGCCCAGCAGCTCATCCGCATCGGCTGAGGGGTACAGCTCCCCCGCCACCGTCACGTCGCCCACCTTCACCCCGCCCACCCCCAGGGCGCGGATCCGGAAGGTGCCGGACGGCACCGGCAGCACCCAGGAGAGCGGCTGCCCGCCGGGGCCGTCGCTCGCGTAATGCCCCTCCGGCTCATCGCTCCACTCCCAGGAGCCCAGGGAGCCCTGGCTCGAGATGACCAGGGTCTGGGCGGACTTCGTCACTTTGGAGAGCTCAAGGTCCGCGTCCACGTAATCCGCCATGTTGACCGCCGCCTGCCAGGGATCCGCCACGCCGGCCTCGAACAGCACCTCCAGGAGCTCCTCGGCGGTCGCGGTGTTCACGTTGATCCGCGCCGCACCGGTCACGGCGGCGTTCAGGTCCCAGCTGTAGACGGTGGCCGCGCGCGCGAGGCGGCGGATGTCCTCCGCGTCCAGGCCGGCGATGGCGGCCAGATCCTCCAGGCTCTCCAGCCGCCGGTCATCGCCCTGAGGCGCCAGCGGCTGATACTCGTCCGGCTCGTCGATGGCGCCATCCCCGTCATCATCAACGCCCGAGACGCCGGGCCGAGCGTCCTCCCCGTTTCGGTACGCCTCGATGGCTTCGGCGACGGCGGCGGCGTCGCTGATCCCCGTTTCCTGCAGGAGCGTCGTGAGGTTCAGCGCCCCCAGGCCGAGGGGCGAGGGGTCGGCCTGCCCGGCGTTCAGGTTGGCCTTGCCGGACTCATCCGCCACCAGCACGGCGTAGCGCCCGACCGTCTGCTGGCTCGCATCGGCCACCGGCCGCCACTCGGCATCCGGCGCGTCGTCGCCGTCGACATCCACGTCGCTCCCCTGGAACGCCGTCACCCACGGTTCGGTCGCGTCGTCCACCCGTGACGCCAGGCGGTCCTCATCGAGCAGCGCCCGGGCCACGTTGACGCCGGCTTCCGCCAGGTAGCGGGCCTGGGTCGTCGAGACGAACTGCCGCGTGGCCTGGGTCTCCAGGTACATGGAGAACGCGAAGGCCACGCCCATGATGCCGACCACGGTGAGGAGGCTCACGACGATGAGGAGGGCGATCCCCCGCTCTGAAAGTGCCTGGCGCTGCGCTGTCGAACATGTCGTCTGGCCGCGGGTGACGCGGAGCCGGGGCCCCCGCCGCCTGCCCGCAGGCCGAGGAGGCCGAGGACAGCCGGCGGGGTGGCGGCGCGGCAGGACCCTCGAAGCGCTCGGGCCTCTGCTTGCCGACGACCAACAGGATGTCGATCGCGTTGGGCAGCTGCCCGTCGGGGCCGGTGCGGCTGCGGCCGTCCCACCGGTCGAGCCACTCGGTCCCGTCGAAATAGGACACCGTGAACTGGGACACGTCGCTGCCGCAGAGCTCGCTTGTCCCGGTCGCGTAGTCGCCGTCGGCAGGCTCATCGTCGTGGCACATGAGGTCGCCGTCGGCGGTGACCCAGTAGCCGCGCTCCACGAAGCCGGTGCGTCCCGGCAGCGTCCCCACGAAGAAGAGCTCATCGGCCGCGCTGCCCTCCTGGAGCGGCGCCTCGTCGCCGGCCCGGCGACCGATCAGGGGATAGCGGCTGCTCGCCACGGCGGAGGTCAGCTCGCGGCTGAAGAGGTCGAAGAGGAGCCGGGCCTGCTGGTAGCGCTCCGTCCGCAGCTCGCCGGTGCGCCAGGCCCGGATGATCCCGCGGAACAGCAGGGTGGCCGACGCGCTCACGGTGATGAGGATGGCCATGGCGACGAGCAGTTCCACGAGCGTCACCCCAGAGCCGCTAGGAGGGTTCCTGCCGGACATAGGTGAGGAACGTGAGCTCGCGCGGCCGGCCGTCCTGCACAAACCGGAGCCGGACTTCAATGGCTTTCAGGCGGCTTTTGTCCTCGAGATCCGATGGGGCCGGCTGGCTGATGCGCGTCGTCACGTCAAACCCGTCTTCCTCCGCCGTCGTTTCCCCCTCGGTGAGCGCCTCCCAGGGCTCCAGCTTCAGCGACTCGATGGTGCGCTGCGCCACCAGGGCGGCCCGGCTGTGCCGCTCGGCGCGCAGCGAGGCCCGCAGCCCCATCGGGAACACCCGCATCGCGCCGACGAGCCCCACCGACAGGATGGCCATGGAGATGAGCAGCTCGATGAGAGAAAACGCGGACGCTTGAGACATGGGACATGGGACATGGGACAACGAGCCCGCCCGACTCCCCTGTCCCCTGTCCCCTGTCTCCTGTCCCATACGGTTACCCCAGGAGTTTGGTCAGCGACATGAGTGGCAGGAACATGGCGATGACGATGAACCCGACGACGCCGCCGACGAACACGATCAGCATCGGCTCCAGCAGCTGCGTGAGCCCGGCCAGCTGCACCTCGACCTCCTCGTCGTAGCTGTCGGCGACCTGCATCAGCATCCGGTCCAGCTGCCCGGTCTCCTCGCCCAGCGCGACCATGCGGGTGACGAGGGGCGGAAAGACGCCCGAGAGCTCCATCGGCCGCGCCAGCGACTCGCCCACCTTGAGGCTGCGCTCCACGTCCTGCAGCGCCTCATCGATGACGACGTTCATGACGGTGGCGCGGGTGGTCTCGAGGGCGCTGAGGATGGGGACGCCGCTGGAGATGAGCGTGCCGAGGGTGCGCGCGAAGCGCGAGATGAGCAGCCGCTCCACCAGCGAGCCGATGCCCGGGGCGCGCAGGAGGGTCTGGTCGACGAGCCGCCGGCCCCGCGGGGTCTTGAGCGCCGCCCGGAGGATGGCCCAGAGCCCGGCCAGGGCGAGCAGGACGATCCACCACCAGCCGCGCACGATGTTGCAGGCGGCGATGAGAAAGCGGGTCGGCAGGGGGAGGGCCGAGCCGAGCTCCGTGAACATCCCCAGGAAGGTGGGGACGACGAAGGCCATGAGCACGATGAGAATGCCCACGGCGACCACCATGACGAACGCGGGGTACATCAACGCGCTCTTCACCCGCTCCCGCAGGCGCGCCTGCTTCTCGAGCAGCTCCGCGAGGCGCTTGAGGATCTCATCGAGCAGCCCGCCCACCTCCCCGGCGCGGACCATGTTGACGTAGAACGGGGGGAACCACGACGGGTGGGCGGAGAGCGCCTCGGAGAACTTCACCCCGGCCTCCACGTCGGATGCGATCGCCGTGAACACCTCCCGCAGCGGGCCGGGATCGAGCTGGTCGCTGACGGTGCGCAGCGCGCGCAGCAGGGGCATGCCCGCCTTCACGAGCGTCGCCAGCTGGCGAGTGGTCAGGACGAGCTGGGGCCGCCCGGAGCGCCCCAGCCGCAATCCGGGCCTCCTGCGCGAACCCATCAGCGTGCGGGTTGCGGACCGGCGGGGAGCGGGATCACCGGCCGCTCTGCACCGCGTGGTCGCCGACCTGCAGGGAACCGGCGGTCTTGGCGCCCACGATGTCACAGGCCGAGAGCTGCGGGCGAACGCGGACCGCCGTCACCCGGCCCACCCGCTGCGCGCCGCGGAGCACATCGAAGCCCATGCCGGCGCGCACCCCTTCCAGGCTGCCCTTGTCGATCACGACGAACCCGTGCGAGGCGTTCACTTCGACCAGGCGCCCGCGGACGACGGCTGATACGCCCGCCTGGTCCTTCCGGACCACGATGGGGGGCAGCTCAACGGAAGCGGCCATGCCGAACGAGGCGTTCGATGGGCGCGTCTCGGGCCCCGGCTGGGGTTGCGGCTGAGGCGCAGGGACGGCGGGGGCCTGGGGGTCGTACTGGCCGATGACGTTCACGCCGGGGTGCGAGGCCGCGATGGGGGCCGCGGGCGCCGCAAGCTTTTCCGCGAGGCGGCGGTAGTCGCGGTCGAGCAATGCCATGCGCTCCCGCAGCCGGCCCAGCGCCCGGTCCAGGACCGTCTTCTCTTCGGTCAGGCGGTCGGCCCGCTGCCGGGCCTCGTCCCGCTCCCGGATGACATCGCTGAGCCGTCCCTGCAGCTGGGCGCGCTCGTCATCCACCGTCTGGAACCGGTCCTGCAGCTCCCGGCCGCCCGCCCGCGACCGGTCCAGCTCTGCGAGGGTCGTCGTCAGCTCCGTCCGGAGCGAGACCACCCGCTGCTCCAGGCCCCGGCGCTCGTCCTGGAGGTCGGTGAGCTCGCCGGCCAGCTCCTGATTCTTCGCCTGGAGCTGGGTCGCCTGCTGCTGACTCATGGCCAGCTGCTGCTGCAGGCGGGCCATCTGCTGCCGCTGCCCGATGAAGAGGACCGCGGCGATGCCCGCCGCCACCCCCCCGATGAGCAGGAGGATGAGGAGGGCCGGCGCGCGACCCTTCATGCCCTCAGGCCTGAATGAAGACTTCTCGGATGACCCAGCAGGCTCCCCCAAGCGCGACGGCGTTCTCGCCCAGCTGCGCGGGCAGGATATCGACCAAACTCGCCGGTTCTTCGTAGGCGTACTTCTTGACGGCGCGCCAGACCGGCTCGAGCAGCAGCGACCCCGCCTGCTCGATGCCCCCGCCGATGATGACGACCTCCGGATTCAGGAGGTTGACCAGGTACGCGATCCGGATGCCCAGCTGCATCGCGGCATGCTCGACCAGCTCGCGGGCCAAGGCGTCGCCTCGCTGCACCGCCTGGAGGATGGTGCTGAGGGTGATCTCCTTGAGCTCGCCCTTGACCAGCTCCTGGATCGCCGTCGCGTGCCCCTCGCCGATGAGCTTCTTCGCCTGGGCGGTCAGCCCCAAGTCCCACACGTTGGAGAGCACGAACGGTGGCGCGTTGATCCATTTCAGGTAATCATCCTGCGAGGGCGCGAAGATGCCGATCTCCCCGGCGCTTCCGGAGGAGCCCCAGTAGATGTGGCCGTTGATGATGAGGCTCGCCCCAACATCCGAATAGAGATAGAGGAGGTTCTGCACAGGCCGGTCCAGGCCGAGCCGCAGCTCCCCATAGCCTGCCAGCGTCGAGTCGTTGCCCATGAAGACCGGCAGCCGGAATTCGGCCTCCAGCTGATCGCGGACGGCCACGTAGTTGGCGCGGTTGCCGTGGAGCGATGTGTCCCGGATGGTGCCCGCCCGCTCATCCATGATGCCGGGCAGCCCCATCCCGATCCCGTAGAGGTGCTTCGCATCCACCGGGGAAGTCTCGAGCAGTTCTTTGATCAGGCCGACCAGCCGGGTCAGCAGCGGCTCCATCGCCTCGTGCTCCCGCGGCCGCGTGATGCGGTGGACGATCTGGCCGCGCAGGTCGGTGATGACCATCACCATCTGGACGCCGTCGACATCGACGGGACCGACGTCGATCCCGACCACATAGCCCGCCTTGGCGTTGAGCTCGACGAGGATGGGCTTGCGCCCGCCGGTGGAGACATCGAACCCCCGCTCGGACACCAGCCCCCGCTTGATGAACTCGTTGATGTAATTGGAGATCGTCACGATGTTGAAGCCGGTGCCTTGGGAGAGCTCGGTGCGGGTCAGAGGGCCGCGCTGGCGGAGGAGTTCCAAAATCTGAAAGCTTTTCTCTTCACGCTCGGTGAGGCGGTGCTGGTCAAGGAGCGAACGGCGCCTGAGCATGGCTCCTATTCTTCAGGAGTTCAGAAAGTTTGTCAAGCTGACCTAAAACATCGTGATCGTGAAGCGGAGCCTTCCCCCATAGCTTCCCGCCTTCGCGTCCGGCGGAACGCGCAGCCCGCAGCTGAGGGTGAACCGGTCCGGAGAGCCCCGGCTGTCGGAGGCATACAACGGGGTGTAGCCGATTGCCAACGGGGTGTCGGGGGCCGCCATGATGGTCCCGCGCTGAGGATCGTGCAGGGTGCAGACGAGGGCATCGGCGGGCAGCTGCTCACCCGTGTCCAGCACAAGCGAGTGATCCAGGCCGACCAACACCTGATAGGGCTGCCCCAGGTTGGTGCGGATCTCCACGATGAGACGCTGCGCCTCCGGCCGTCCCGCCCCGGACTCGGTGCGGAAGCGCAGGGCTTCCCCGGCGCCGTCCGGCGAGGTGACGGTCATGGTGAACACCTCCCGCACGAGGAGCTCGACCGGCAGCAGCAGCTCGTCGCTCGATGGCACGCCCAGCTGCATGAGCCGGACCCGCAGCGTCCCGCGATAGCGTCCTGCCGGCTGCTCAGGCGGGATGGCGGCGGCGTATGCGGCACGGACCAGCCCTCCGCCCCGCTCGTCGGTCACCAAGAGCTGGGGGGTTGTTCCCAGGGGCTGCCAGGGGCTGCTGCCTTGCGGCGAGGAGACGCTGGATGCGATCGCGTCGGGGGAGAACGTGTCGCCGCGCTCGTTCGTCAACGGCTCCGCCAGCTCCTGCGTCAACTGCGTGGGCGAGGCCGTGTTGTTAACCACGGTCACCAGGAGCTCCGCCTCCGCGGAGCGCTGGCCCGGCTCGACTTCGCCAAGCTCCAGACGGCGCGGACCGGCGCCGGACCATTCGAGCCGGACCGCCGCCGCCACCTCGGCGCGCACGGTGAGCGTCTGCGTGTCGACCGCCCCTCCGGCCGCTTCGACGCTGAAACGCACCACCCCCCGATAGGAGCCGGCGGGCAGCGCCCGATGGGCCGGGATGGCATAGGCCACGACGACGGTGTCCGAGGTCCCATTGGGATCCGACACGAACAGCTCCTGCGAGTGGGGGGCGACCGGCAGCACGCCCCCGGCGCTGCGGGTTCCGGTGAACCCCTGGGAGAGCTGCATGACCACCGCATCGTCCGGCAGGCGGCCGCCGCGCTCATTGGTCAGCGCGTCAAACTCCTGGTAGACGCGGTAGGGCGACCCCCCGCTGCTCGCGATGGCGAGCTCCAGCTCTTCGGTTCGCGAGGGCTCACCCGGCGCGACGGTCCCGAGGTCGAGGTCCAGGCCGCCCCGCACCACCCGGACGGTCAGCGTCACGGCGGCTGATGCGGCAGGGCAGCTGACGAGCAGGCCCGCGCTGGCAGCCATGAGCAGCGCCGCTCCGACAGCCAGATGTGGTATACTTCGAGCGGACAATTCGAAAGGCAAACTATTCGAAAGAATAGGGCGCAAAGCCGCGAGTCCTCCACCGGTATCAGATACCAAAGCGCGTTCGGTATCTGATACCGGAAGGGTTGTCGGGCTGCCGGGATCGTCGGAGGATCCCGTGATGAGCTGCGTGACGCCTGCCCGCTTTCGAGGGCGGGCATCATGGCATGGAGCGGAACCGCGATGGCGCGCCCACGATCGGGAGGCCGCCATGCGGGCGCCGCGAACAGATCTCGGATACTGGCTCACCATCGCCGTCCTCGCGTTCCCCGCGGCCGCCTGCGCGGAATCGGACTCCAAAACGGTGCGCGTCTCCTGCACCATCCTCCCCCGGCTGGAGCTCTCGGTCACCCCGGAGACGGGCGAGTCGATCGCCTTCGGCGCCATCGAGCAGCCGGCGCCCGGCGAGACCACCGTCCGTTCGACCGCGGTGAAGCTCAACGTCTTCTCCAACATGGGACGCCCCTACCACGTGACCCAGATGGTCCGCAAGCCGCTCGCGACCCCTGAGGGGGCCGCCATCCCGGATGACCAGTTCCGCGTGCTGACCCAGGACGCCGCCCGCGGCCGGATGGGCGCGCCCCAGCCGACCCCGCTCGCTGCGGGCGTCCCCACGACCCTCTACACGTCGGATGAGCGCGGCAAAAGCGACGCCTTCTCGGCCCGGTACACACTGACCGTCACGCCCGACACCCCAGCCGGGGAGTTCGACACCGAGATCGTGTACACGGTGACCAGCCTCTAGCGGACCTCGGCCTCCACGTCGACCACGACCTCCTGCCTCGTCCCGTGAAGCTGCGGCGCGCGCCGCTCGCGCGGGCGCTGCAGGCCGGTGAGCGCCTCCTCCATGGCGGCCGCGCGCGCTGCCCGCCGCCGGCGCTCGCGCAAGACGTCGGCCACCACGTCCTGCATCAACACATCCCGCTCACCGAAGCGAAAATCGATCGCGTCAAGCCCGGTCGGCTGCGGCGGCAGGTCCGCCTGCTGGACCGTCGCGCCGAGCGGCAGGTATCCCTCGAGCGGCGCCCCGCAGTTCACCGCCACCCGATGCCGCCCCCCCGCGACCCCCTTGAACAGGTACCGCCCATCCTCCTGAGTCGTGACGCGAAGCCGGTCGTCCAAACAGACCGGGACGTCCGGCAGCGCCGGCTCGCCATCGTATCGGCCGTCGCGGTTCGCATCGACGTAGACCCGCCCGCCGATGGACCGGTCGGCCAGGATGGGAAAGCCCGCCTCGGCCGTTTCCCCCTCCGCCAGCCTCCGCTCCTGCGAAAGCGGCGTGGCGGGCACGTAGCCGACGGCCAGATCCCCGAGCTGGAGGGTGGCGACGTGGGTCCCGGCCTCCAGCCCGCGAAAGGCGGCCCAGCCGGCTGAATCGGTCACGGCGGCCTTCCCATCCCGGAGCGCGACCCTCACGCCGGCCAGCGGGGCGTCGGCGGCATCGTAGGAGCCGTCATCGTTCACATCGATGAACACGCGGATGCGCAGCTCGGCCTGGGCGGCGAGCCCGAACCCCAAGGGCATCGGCGGCGGGTCGGCGACCTCGAGCACAAGCGAGCTGGGCGACGTGGGGACATAGCCCGGCGGGACGCTCGCGAGGTCCACGACGATCTCCAGGCGGTCCCCGCGCAGCCGGCCGAGGGAGAACCAGCCTGCGGCATCCGTCACCGTCTCGCGGTCCGGCCCTGCGCGCACCGTGACCCGCGGCAGGCCAGGCTCACCGTCCTGCGGCCGGCCGTCGCGGTTCGCGTCATGGTAGACCTGGCCGAAGATCCGCGCGCTGGGCTGCCAGGTGATGCCGGTATCGAACAGATATCGGACGCCGGTCGCGAGGTCCACCTCGTATTCGCGGTCGGCGGGCCGCTGCCGCCTCAGGACTCGCGAGTCGACAAAGAGATAGCAATCCGGCGAAACGTCGTAGCGCAACCCCGCGTCCCACGTCAGACGGTCCTCATCGGCCAGAAAGCTGCTCGGCGAGGTGGCCTCGGCGGTGAACGACGCGCTGAGGCCGCTGCGCAGGCTCAACGGGATCGTCTTCAGCCGGTGGAAATAGTTGAGGCTGGCCGTGGTCTCCCTCGGCGTGCTGACGGCGCCGGAGAGCTCTTCCTCCACCCGCGTCCATTGCTGGGCCACCTGCCAGGAGAGCTGCTCGGTCAGCGGGGCCCCCAGCCCCACCCGCACGGTGTGGCTGTCGAAATCCGAGCTCGGCGCGCTGACGCTGCGCAGGTCGCGGAACTGGTACTCCCCGAACACCGTCCCCTGCCCCACCAGGGGCATCGCGCCGAGCCGCTGCCGCAGGCTGGTGAGGAAGTGGGTCGTGTCGGAAGGAAACAGCCGGCCGAGGAGCTTCTGCCGGCCGTAGGTGGAGCTCCAGAGCGTCTTCTCGGTGAGGTCAAGGTCCGTCCCCAGCTCCCAATCCAGGTTCAGCGCGTCCGGCTCCTCGGGGTTATGGAACAGGGTGTCCCGATAGATGTCGGCCCGCTGGCGCCACCGCCAGGTCCGGAGCGGGTCAAAGCGAGAGATGAGCAGGACCCCGCGCTCGCCCTGGTCGGCCGAACGGCCCAGGAGGTTCTCGTAGCGCTGCGAGAGGTTCCGGTAGGCGGCGTCGACCGACAGCGTCCGGCGCCTCAGGAGCGACCGCAGCCGGTAGCCGTGCGCCTCCTCCTGGTTCCGGCCGACCTCCGCCCCGACGCCGAAGTCCGCGTCCGGCCAATACCAGAGATTGGCCTCCGCCGCCTGGCTGGTCTGGATGTCAACCCGATCCTCCCCCGAGGCGGCGCCGTAGGCCAGCCCCCACGTCCACGGGCGCTCCAGGTCCAGCAGCCGCGCCCCGGAGAGGAAGACGTCGTCCTCCACGTCGGCCAGCGTGGAGA
Source organism: Candidatus Omnitrophota bacterium (assembly GCA_016180575.1). Lineage (GTDB taxonomy): Bacteria > Omnitrophota > Gorgyraeia > Aquiviventales > Aquiviventaceae > JACPAY01. The sequence goes on from JACPAY010000003.1 coordinate 71,588, forward strand.
GGCCGGTCGCGAAGCCGAAGCGCCGGCGGCCGTGGAAGACCTCGGCGGTGTAGGGTGCGACCGCGTAGTAGCGGAACAGGCTGCCCCGGATCGTGCTCTGCGGCAGCGTCAGGTCCGACGCGCCGGCGGTGGTGTCGCCGACGACCGCATCGAACCGCTCGAGCGGACCGACGTCGCCGTCGGTCACGGCCGCGTACCAGGACGCGAGCTCCTGGCTGCTGTTGATGCGCTGGAATGCGGCCTGCCCGCTCAGCTCGCCGATGGGCGCCTCCATGTGGCCGAACAGCGTATGGTCGAACTGGGTCGTGGTGTGGAGGTCCGTCTCATCGAGCGCAGGACCCCGGCGCAGCGTCCGGAAGCGGTTGCGGTACTCGAACGTCAGGTGCCTGGCCCGTTCATGCGCCGCCCGCTGCTGCTCCGGAAGCGTGGGCCGCTCGATCAGGGGCTGGACGACCTGGAGGGTCCGGGTCAGGCGGCCCTCCGCCGTCCACACGTGGAGGAACGTCCGGCCGAATGACGCTGCCGACAGCTCCACGACGCCGGGCGACGCCAGCCGGGCCTCGACGATGCCGGGCTGCACCGAGAGGACCCGGGTTGCGCCGGGGATCTGGACGGCCACGGTCTGCTGATACGGCACCTCGAGGACGGCCGCGTCAGGGACGAGGCGGATGGCGGCTGGCGGGGCGGGCGGGAGCGGCGCCGGGGCGTGCTGGGCGAACACGGGAGAAAGGCGCGGCGGGCCGGCGGCGACCAGGAGACAGGCGAGGGGCCATCGCCACGGGCGCATCAGCGGCTCACGTCACAGGGCACCTTCCGATCCGCCGTCAGGCCCTCAGCGGTCAAATGGACATGGCACTCATAGGTCCCGGCCGCGAGAGGGTCCAGGCCCCTCAGCGCAATCGGGCGGCGCTCATCGGGCGAGAGCGTGGCCGCGGCCATGCGCCCGGCCCCCTCCGCGCCCGACGCGCCACGGACGACCACGGTCCCTTCGAAGGTGGTCTGCACGTTCCCCGCGTTGTGCACCGTGACCTCGGCGGACGAGCCGCCGGGCGCCTGCAGCCGCACGGACTCGATGACCAGCTCCCGCGCGACGCGCAGCGGCTCTTCGGCGACCAGGACGTCGTCGGCTCCGAGGTCGACCGTCACGAGGAGCGTGTAGTCGCCGACGGGCAACCGCCCGGTCCACTCGGTCGCGGTGGAGCCGGAGCGCCCGGGGAACGTGTAGAGGGGATTGAACTCGCCCCGGCCGAAATAGCGCCCGGTCCGGTCCACGATGTTGAAGTAGGCCTTCGGCCGGAGGACGACGTTCCCGGTGTTCACAAACGAATAGCCGAGCGCCAGGGGCCGGTCATCGTCCGGCCGGCCGACCGTGACCTCCCGAAGCTCCCCTGTCCGCTCCACGGTGCCGGCGACCTCGATCTCGAACAGCGATCCCAGCCGGCCGGTGTACTGGACGACCACCCCTTGCTCATCGGGGGGGCTTGCCCCGACGGCCGATTCGAAGAACAGGACGGCGTAGCGGCCGCCGGAAGCATCCATGGGCACGCGGACGGTGTATTCCACTGTGCCCTTCCCGCGCCCCGGCAGCTCGAGCCGGCTCGGGTAATAGCTGATCCAGCTCGATGCGGACCAGGGGCTGGAGCCAGGGGAGGAGAACTGCTTCTCGCCGTTGCCGCCCTCCAGGTATTCCCAGTCCTGGAGATAGACCTCAAGCTGCACCGGCTCGTCGCCCTGGTTCTCCACCTCGATGGCGCCGGTGACCGCCTGCCCGCGCGCGACGGTTTCCTGGACGACTGGGCGGTTGATCCGGGTCTGAAACGCTTCGGCAATCGGCGGGACCGCCGTCAGAAGCCATCCGGCGGCAAGGAGCGAGGCGGTGGCGCTCCCAACGCTCACTGGACGCATGGATGCCCTGAACCCCTGAGCCGGCAGCCGCGGCGGTGGCGCGTTAGAGGACGGTCGCCGTGAACGTGATGGTCGTCGAGTAGTTCCCGGCCGGCTGGTCCAGCGGGATGGCTTCGGTGGCGCCCAGGGCCGGATCGTCGGTGATGCCGTACGTCGCCGCCATCGTGTTGCTCTGGCCGCCGCTGCTGCTGAAGAGCACCTTGTTGGTCGCGACGGCGCTGCCGCGGCTCCCGACCGAGGTCCCGGGCGGCAGCGGCTTCGAGGGATCTCCTCCGACCCCGGTGAGCGGAGTCACGATGAAGGCGCCGTTCGGGATCGTGCTCCCCCCGGCGCGGAGCGGCGTCGCGGTCTGCTTGATGGTGAACGGCCGCCCCTGGGCGTTGAGGCCGAAGAACACCTGGTACGCCTTCGTCGAGTTCAGCGCCCTGGGCTGCGGACCAATCGGCCCCGGACCGTCCGGATCAAACGTGCCGTTGCTCGCCAGGATCCCGAACTCCATCGAGGTGACTACCGGGCCGATGGTGGTGCCGCCCCCGGCCGCTGGGATCAGCTCCGTGATCGTCACCGAAAAGGCGAGGTTGGCCTCCACCTGCGCGGACACCGGCACCACCGGGCCCGCGATGTCGACGGCCCACACGGGCCCTGCGGCCAGCGCCGATGCGAGCAGCGCTGCCACGCCATCGCGCACATGAGCCAGCTTGTTCATCGCGCACCTCCATGGGTTTCAGCAACAAAAACGCCGGGCCGCCTTTCGGCAGTCCGGCTATCCTCTCCGGTATCAGATACCGAACTCGCCCCGGTATCTGATACCGGAAAGCATCCGCGACTTTGCGTCCTCACCTCACGGTGAGTTTGCCCTTTCGAAGGTCACTAACATCAAACTTTTTAAATTTACTTCTATACCTAATAGCTTAAAAAGAGCGCCGTGTTTTGTCAAGCCAAATTATGCGCGGGCGCGCTCCCTTGCCCCACGCTGGTTTGACGCCGGCGCGGCGCTCGGCCGCTCAAGAACGGCACGGACACGATGCGTCTTGCCGTCCCGATGCGGCCGGATCAGGTTGCCTGAGATCCGGCGGCCGTCGACCGTCAGCTCGACCCTGCCTTTCTCCAGCCCGTGCGGATTGAGGATCTCGATGTCGTAGGTCGCCCCCCGGAACGGCCGGACCACCCGGCAGCGCCGCCAGTGCCTCGGCAGGCACGGATCGACGCGCAGCCCCTCGTAGTCCCGCCGCGCGCCGAGCACCCACTCCGTCCCGGCCAGGAACGTCCAGCCGGCCGTCCCGGTGATCCAGGTGAACGCCCCCTCGCCGTACCGGTACGGGTTCTCGGGGCCGACGAGGTACTCCGCGTACGCGTAGGGCTCGGTCTTGTACAGGTCGTAATCCGCCTGGGCGTTTGGCATGATGGCCTTCAGGTGCTCATAGCCCTTCGTCCCGCGGCCGTGCATGAGCTCGGCGACGGCCATGAACGTCGTCGCGTGGCAGAAGACCGCTGCGTTCTCCTTGGTCCCCTCGGAGAACATGCTGATGCGGCCCAGCGTGGCCTCCCACGCGGAATAGGCGGGGGAAAAGAGCGCAAGGCCGTGCGGCCCATTCAGGTGCTTGTCGACGCTCGCGAACACCTGCCGCTTCTGCTCAGGGGCCGCCAGGTCCGCCAGGAGGGCCCAGGACTGGGTGTTGAGGAAGATCCTGCCTTCCCGGTTCACGCGGGAGCCGTAGATCGTGCCGTCGTCCGTCCAGCCGCGCGCGTACCAGGCGCCGTCCCAGGCGAGCCGATTGACGCGCTCGCTCATGGTGTCCGCGCGCCGCAGGAGCTCCTGGGCCTTCTCGCCTTCCCCGATGAGCCGGGCGAGCTCCGCGAGGATCTTGAGGCTGCGCACCAGCGCCTGCGCAAGCCACACGCTCTCGCCGCGCAGCTTGATCCCGGCGGCGTCGATGGCGTCGTTCCAATCCGCGTGGCCGATCAGCGGCAGCCCCCGCTCGCCCACGTCATGGAAGGTGAAGTCGAGGTTGCGCCACAGGTGCTCGAAGAGGGTCCCCTCCCCGTCCGTCGTCGGGCCGCCCCGGTGCTTGGGGTCGATCTCCCATCCGCGGATCCAGCGGTCCTTCAGGTACGGCAGCCGCGCCTTGAGGAGATCGGCGTCCCCCGTTTCCTTGATGTAGGCGGCGACGGTCACCGTCAGCCAGACGGGGTGGTCCTTGTTCGGCCGGTGCCCGGCGGGCCCCGTCGTGTCGGACCAGCCCGGGGCGCTGGTGCCGTCCTTGCGGATGAGGGCGGCGATCGTCAGGAGCTTCTGCTTGGCGTGCGCCGTGTCGATGGACATGATCCCTTCCGCATCCTGGCAGGAGTCGCGGTAGCCGCGGCCGCCGGAGCCTTCGTGGTAATACGACGGCGACCGGGACCAGAAGTTGCAGATGGTGAGCTGGTACTTCACCCACACGTTCATGATCTGGTCGAACGCGCGGTCCGGCGTCTCGACGCGGATGTTGTCCAGGATGCGGGAGCGCCAGGCCCGCTGGGTGCGCGCCAGCGCCTGCCGGGCGGCGGGCACCCGCCGGTAGCGCTGGATGAGCCGCGGGACGTCCCGGGGCTCCGCCTGCCCCAGCACGACGCTGAAGGTCACCGACTGCCGGGGCTTGAGCGTGAGCCGGTGCCGGAAGACCCCGATGCCGTCCTCCCCGGAGCAGAAGGGCGCGTTCCGGAAGGAGCCGCTCGTCAGCATCTCCGGGCGCTCTTCGGTGTTGTACCGGCCGAGGAAGAGGTCTTTGATGGTGGCGTAGCCGGCCACCGGCAGGCTGGAGGCGAAGAACGCCTGGTAGGCGAAGGGCTGGATGTTCAGGTCGCCCCACGCCGCGGTCTTCTTGGCGAGGATCGCCTGGAGCTTGGGCTCCCACCAGATGCGGTTGTAGAGGTTCATGATGTTGCGGTAGCGCAGCTCGAGGTGGTAGTCCCCCAGCAGCCACTCGACGTAGGGGAAGACCTCAAGCGTGCGCGTGCGGGCCGTGCGATTGGTCAGGGTGAAGAGCCACACCTCGCAGGGATCGTCCACCGGCACGAAATACGTGGACGCGCACTCAAGGCCGCGCGTGCGCGTCTCGATGGTGGTGTAGCCGAGGCCGTGGCGCGCCTCGAACCGCTCAGGCGCCCGCCGCACCGGCTGGTACGCGGCGCTCCACAGCTCCGCGCCCTCCTTGATATAGAGGTAGCGCCCGGGCCGGTCGAAGTGCCAGCCCTCCGGCGCCCATCGCGTGAGGCGGTCGGTGCGGCAGTCCTGATAGAAACTGTAGCCGCCGGCGCACTGCGAGATGATGGCGCAGTAGCGCTCGTTCGTGAGGTAGTTGATCCACGGCCGCGGCGTGTCGGGCCGGGTGATGACGAACTCCGTGTCGCCGGCCGCGAAATGGCCGTACCGCGAGAGCGGGGTGCCTCGAGTGGCGGTTCGACGTGCCCGTGGCATCTCTCCTCTGCTTCCCTCCTATTCCGACGCCTTCCACATCTGCTGGTAGAGCCGGTAGCTGGACCGCAGCTGGCGCAGGAAGGGGCTGGCGCTCCCGTCGCCCTGGCCCACCAGGCCCAGCCACTCCTCGAACATGTGCCCGCCAGGGAACGGCCCGGGCCAGTTGTACACCGTCTCCTGCACCGTCGGCAAAAACCGCGGGGGCTGGCCGGCCTTCCACCACTCATCCGACCACTCGAACACCGTGCCCCCGATCGCGTTGCCGACGCCCCGCCCGGCCATGTTGTCCGCGAGGTCCACCCAGCTCCCCAGATGATAGAGGGCCTGGCCGCGCTCCGCAACCTCGCGCGGCTGCCCGAGCTGATAGGCGGGGCAGCCGAACTCCGTCACGAGGACCGGCCGATCGAGCGTCCGCTTGACCGCCTCGAAGAACGAGCGCCCGAACCCGTGCCAGCCGCGGTACATGTTCGCCCCGAAGATGTCGATCGCGGGCGCCTGCGCGGCGATGCGGTCCAGGAACAGCCATTCGCCGTTCCCGATGGCGACGGGATGGTCCGGGTCCTCCCGATGGATCCACCTCGCCAGCTCGTTGATGAACCGGTAGAATTCGTCCGGGTGCTGCCCCGCGTTCCCCACCCCGCCGACGATGCCGTGGACCCCCCCGTAGTTGTTCTCGTTGCCCAGCACCCACATCAGGAGGTAGGGCTCGTCCTTGTAGTCGCGGACCATCCGCTTGACGCCCTCGAACATGCGCTTGCGCTGCGCCGGGTCGAGGTAGTCGGTCCCCTCCTCCCATTTCGCGCCCGAGCCGACGGTGTACATCCCCACGAAGTCGCCCATCATGACCATGAAGCCGTGCTCCTGGTGGAGCCTGCGCAGGAGCGGCTTGGCCGCCTTGGGGTCGTGGTTTGTGTGGAAGAGCCGCAGGGTGTTGACCCCCATGTCCCGGATGAGGGCAAAGTCGCCCACGACGGGCTCGTCCGGCTCCTGCCGGTCGTTCCGGTTGGCATCCACGAACGTCTCGAGCACGTCCAGCTGGCCGCTGCCGTTCCGGTCCGCGCTCACCCAGTCCTTCATCGTGCCCTCATCGGGCGTCTCGCCGACCGCGCTGGGAAGATAGGTCAGCCCGCGGACCGTCCAGGGGCGGCCGTCCACGCGCAGCTGCCAGTGGCCGTTCGCCAATTGGGCCGCGTGGACCCGGCCCCGCCCGATGGTCCGCTTCACGGGCAGCGACGACACCTCGGCGGTGGGCGGATTGACCGCATCAGGCGCCACGCTGACGAGGCGCCCGGGATTCACCAGGAAGACGTCGTTGTCGAGGTTGTTGTCGAAGCCATGCTGGATGACGATGCTGGCCCCCTCCAGGCGCAGCCCGAGCTCCGGATGGAGCCGCGCGAGCGCCTCGATCTTGTCGCGGGCGACGACCCCGACATACCAGGGAGTGGGAGGGTCGAACGCCGTCCAGCCGATAGACGTCGGGAAGTGAATGAGAACCGCATAGTACGCCTTGACCGCCTGGTGCAGGAGGCCGGCGCGCTCCAGCGTCAAGCCGACAAAGAACTGTTTGACCCCGGGCTCCTCATCCGTGTCCGCCCACTTGAAGAACGCAAGCTGGGGATCCTCATGCCAGGTGAAGTCCCAATGGCTGCCCTCCAGCTTCCCTGACCGCTTGGCCGCCTCGTACACCGAATCCCGCAGCAGGCCGCCTTCATTGGGATACACGCCCTCCCCCACAGCCGCCGCCAGGCCTTCCCAGTCCCGCACCTCATAGCGGTAGGCGGGGGTGCCCGCGCCCTCGAAGCTGCCGTACCGGCCGTAGTCCACCACCGGCTCGGTCCCAGGGGCGGCGAGCTGGAAGGCCGGCTTCGGCGGGTGCAGGCCGGCGCTCAGCTCCGCCGGAAGGCCGGCTTCCCAGATGGACGGATGGTGGCGCAGCGCGGCGACCTGGCGCACCGACACGGCGACCTCGGCCCCTGCGCGGCGCGCGGGGATGGCCGGATCGATGGGCGTCGCCGCCGACAGCAGGAGCAGCCCTGGCTCGTGGACCAGGTAGGTGCCCTCGACGCGGCCGTCGGCGTCCGTCGTCTTGGTCTGCGTCAGGTTGGTGTTCGCCAGCGGCTCAATCACGGACCAGTAGACGGGGCGCTCCGGGAGGGGACGCCCGGCCGGATCCGTCACCGTGATGGTGTACCGGACCGATTCCAAGGCATGGTCCGCCTCGTATGAGACCCGATCGGTCGTCAGCGACGCCGTGGCCGGGATCGACCCCTCGCCCACCAGCACCGGCCGTTCCTGCCGCACCACCAGCTGGTGCGCGGCATCGTAGGCCTCAAGCGTCAGCCCGTGCTCGGCCGAGGCCCCGTTCGGTCCGGTCGGCACCAGGACCTTCCACCAGTGCCGGTTCACCTTGACGGCCGCTTGCCACTTCCCCTTATCGAGCCGGGCCCGCACCTGGGTGACCGCCGGCGTCGCATACACGGCCACCGGGATCTGCTGCCGGTACCACCGGCCGCTCACCGGGCTGAGCAGGATCGCCTGGTTGTAGGTCTTCAGGGCGTCATGCGCCGGGCGGGCGGCGCCGTCCACGCGGTCCGATGCGGTGAACTCGACGAGGCCAAACCACTCCTCCGGATCATTGTCCTCGTGCGTCTCCTCATCGCCCGCGGAGTCGCCCTGTTTCCACCACTCGTCGTTCCACTCAAAGATGACGCCGCCCTGCGCCCCGCCCTGGAACAGCGCATCCCAGAGCTTCAGGAGCTCCGCCCGGCGCGTCTCGCGGCTCAGCCCGCCGTAGCCCGCCTTGCTCCCGGCAACCGGCGAGACCGAGAGCCCCACTTCGCTGACGATGAGCGGCCTGCTCCGCGCCGCGGTGCGCTTGAGGTGCTCGACGTAGCTCCGGAACCCGAAGACATGCGAGACATTGGACGGCTCGTAGGGGTACAGGTTGAAGCAGATAACATCCCACGGGGAGGGGTCCAGGAACGCGAGGGTCGGCCAGTTGGCGTACGAGACGAGGCGCCCCGGACCGGTCTCGCGGACGGTCTGCGCGGCGCGGCGCAAGATGGCTTCGATCGCCGGCGCCCCCGTCTCGTAGACCCGCTCGGGCAGCAGCTCGTTCCCCACCAGGAAGGCCAGGATGTTCCCGTGCGTGTCGGCGCGCTCCACCTCGCGCCTGACGATCTCCACCACCGCCTCCTGGAACGCCTGGGAGGAATAGTTGCCCTGCCGCTCCACCCAGATCCCCTGCAGCACCATCAGGCCGTAGCGGTCCGCCAGCGCCAGCGCCTCGGGGCGGAGCGGCGACCAGGTCCGGATGGTGTTGAACCCCGCTGCGGCGATCCGCTGGAAGTCGCGCTCCATCACCGCCAGGTCCACCTGGTCGCGCCACGGGACCTGGCCCGGGCGGTAGGGGGAGTAGCCGATGCCCTTCACGAGGAACGGCTCCCCGTCCACGTAGAACCATTGGCCGCGCACCTCGACGCGGCGGGCGCCGGCCTGCGGCTGGGGGGGCTTGGCGGGAGGGGCCGGGGCGGCTCGGGGGGCGGCGGGCTCAGGCTGGTCGCTGCGGCCGAGCGCCTCGCACGCAGACGGCGCCGGCAGGGCGAAAAGGAGGAACCCGATCAGGCACCGCGCGGCACGGAGGGCCAGATGTGCATCACCGGGCTCGCGCCCGACTTGCCGCAGGCCGCGAGCCCGGTGACTCAGTCGATCACCAATTCTCACGTCCTCAGCCCCCTGATTCCGCCAGAATCTTGTTCAACCGGCCACGGGCCCCCACCGCCACCTTCCAGAACCACCCCTTCGGGTCCCAGCACTGCGCGTAGCCGAAATCGCTGACGACCCGCTCAAAGGCCTCCTTGGCCTCCCCGAACCGCTTCTGGACCATGAGCGACTCGCCGAGGATGAAGTAGCAGGTGGCGACGTCGTTGAGCGCCCAGTTGTCGAACGCCTTCTCCTTCGGGGCGAACGCCGTCAGCGAGGCCTGCTGCTTCTTGGCCTCCTCTTCGTAGAGCTCGATGCACTTCCGCGTGTACAGCTCGACCCCTTTGTGGTCCTTCGCGTCCAGCGCCTCCCAGGCCTTGGTGGTCAGCGTCTGCGAGGTGTAGTCGCCGAAGTCGTAGCTCGTCCCCAGGGTGTTGAGCTGGTCGCCGGCGCCCTTCGCCACCTTCCAGAACCATCCCTGCGGGTCCCAGCACTGCGCGAAGGAGAACTTCTCGACGACCGTGTTGAAGGCGGATTTGGCCTCCTCGAGCTTGCCTTGGGCCGCGTGGGCCTTGCCGAGGATGAAGTAGCAGGTGGCGACGTCGTTCAGCGCCCAGGAGTCGAACGCCTTCTCCTTGGGCGCGAAGTCGGTCAGCGAGGCCTGCTGCTCGACCGCCTTGGGCTCGTAGAGCTCGATGCATTTCTTCGTGTACAGCTCGACCCCCTTGTAGTCGCCGGCGTCGAGCGCTTCCCAGGCCTTCGTCGTCAGCGTCTGCGAGGTGTAGTCGCCGAAGTCGTAGCTCGTCCCGCTGATGGCCAGCTGGTCCTTCGCCCCCTCCGCCACCTTCCAGAACCACCCCTTCGGGTCCCAGCACTGCGCGTAGCCGAGCTTGTCGATGACGGTCTGGAACGCCGCCTGCGCGTCCTTGGCCTTCCCCTGGGCCGCGGAGGCCTTCCCCAGGATGAAGTAGCAGGTGGCGACGTCGTTCAGCGCCCAGTAGTTGAACGCCTTTTCTTTCGGCGCGAAGTCGGTCAGCGAGGCCTGCTGCTCGACCGCTTTCTTTTCATAGAGCGAGATGCACTTCTTCGTGTAGGCCTCGACCGCGGCGTAGTCCTTCGCGTCCAGCGCCTGCCAGGCCTTGGTCGCCAGCGTCTCCGAGCTGAAGTCGCCGAAGTCGTACTCGCCGGTCGTCGCCGGCGGAACGGCCTTCGCAGCCCCTTCGGGGGCTGCCGGCTTCTGCTGGGATGGCGCCCCGCGGGCGCCGACCTCCTGCTGAGCCGAGGCGGCCGTCCCCACCCCTCCCGCCACCATCCCGACCACCATGAGCCACTGCACCGTCTTCATGCCGACCTCCTTGTTTGCTGTGATAGTATACCTGATAGCTACCCCTTCACGGCGCCTGCAGTGATGCCCTGGATGATGGTCCGCTGCATCACAAGATAAATGGCCACGATGGGCAGGATGGAGATGACCATGCCCGCCATGAGGAGCGGATACTCGGTCAGGTGCGCCCCATGGAAGGCCAACAGGCCCCGCTGGAGCGGCATCAGCTCATGCCGGGAAAACACCAGGTACGCCAGCAGGAACTCGTTCCACGCGGCGAGCGAGGTGAGCAGGGCGACGACGCCGAGCGCGGGCTTGGCCAGCGGCAGCATGATGTGGCAGAAGACGCCCAGCACCCCGCAGCCGTCCACCTCCGCCGACTCCTCCAACTCCTTTGGGATGCCGTCAAAGAACGGCTTCAGGATGAAGATCCCGAACGCCAGCCCCCCGTTGATCTGCGGCAGGATATAGCCGACGCGCGCCAGCCAATGGCCGCTGCCCTGGTCGATGAGGCCCATCTGGTTGAGGAGGATGTAGAGGGCGACGAAGGCGCCGGGGATGGGGATCAGCATGGTGGAGAGTAGGAGCTTGTAGAAGAAGCCGGAGCCTCGGAACGTGAACCGGGAGAACGCGTAGGCGGCCAGCGCCGAGCACGCCACGACGCCCGTGACGATCAGCGCGGTGTAGCCGAGCGAGTTCAGGAAATACAGGCCGAACCGCCCCTGGGTCCACGCCCGCGCGTAATTCTCCACGTGGGGCACGGCCGGGATCAGGCTGTAGTCCGTGAAGACGGTCCGCTGGGTCTTGAGGCTGGATGACACCATCCAGACGAGCGGGAACAGGCAGGTGGCCGCCACCGGCAGGCACACCAGGTGCCAGGCCGACTGGGCCGCCTGCTGCCGCAGCCGCTGGAGCGCAATGACGACGGTTCCCGTCATCAGACCGCCCGCCGTTGGAAGCGCATCTGCACGAGGGAGAAGACGAGCAGGATGAGGCCGAAGACGATCCCCTGGGCGCAGGCGTAGCCGAAGCGCGAGGTGCCCAGCATGCTGTGGAAGATGCGGGTGATGGGCACCTCGGTGTGATAGCCGGGCCCGCCGCCGGTCGTGGCGATGATGAGCGCGAAGATCTGCATGGTGCCGAGGATCGTCAGGATGGAGACGACGACGCAGACCGGCACGAGCAGTGGCAGGGTGATGTGCCGGAAGCGCAGCCACGCGCCGGCGCCGTCCACCCGGGCCGCTTCATAGAGCTGCTCCGGGATGGTCTGCAGCCCGGCGAGGAAGATGACGAACCCCCAGCCGAACCCCTTCCACATGTGGATGATGGCCACCGCCGTGAGGGCCGTGTTCCGATCGGCCAGCCACGCGCGGGCGAAGTCCGAGAGGCCCAGGTGCGTCAGCGCCTCGTTGAGGATGCCGAAGTTGCCGTCGTAGATCCAGAACCAGACGAGCCCTACCACGATCTCCGAGAGGATGGGCGGCAGGAAGAAGACGGTCCGGTAGAACGTCCCGCCCGCCAGGCGGCGGTTGACGGCGATGGCGAGCAGGAGCGCCAGCGCGTTCTGCAGCGTCAGGGCCAGGAGCGTGATATAGCCCGCCTGGCTGAACGAGGTCCAGAAGACCGGGTCATGCGCGAGGACGTTCCAGTAGTTCGAGAAGCCGACGAACGACTTCGCGAGGCTGATGCCGTCCCACTCAAAGAGGCTCGTGTGGGTGAGGAGGTAGAACGGGTACACGCTGAAGGTGAGGAAGAGGACCAACGCGGGCAGGAAGAAGAGGTAGGGGGCGATGGCCCGGCGCTCAGTCGACGACATGCCCCTGCTCCTGGCGGGCCGCCCTGGCCGCCCGCTGGCGTGCTTCGTGCTGCTTCGTCTGCTGGACGCGCGCGGCCACCTCCTCGGGGGTCTGCTCGCCGATCAGGATCGACTGGATGCCCTTATCGAACGCCTCAATGACGGTGGACTCCTCCTGGACGCTGAAGAGCCGCGGGTGGACCGTCTGGTCCATGTCATCCGCGAAGGCAGCCAGCGGCCCCGGCAGGTCCGCAGCCGCCGCGCGGTTGGCCGGGATGTTCTGCGTGGCTTCGGTCAGGTAGCGCTGCTGGGGCTCGGCGGTGAGCCACGTGAGGAAGGCGATCGCCTCGTCGCGGCGCGGCGACTTGGCGTTCACGAAGAAGCTGGAGCCAGCACCTCCCCAGGTCACCATCGGGCGCTTCGGATCGGTCCGCGGCGGCATCACGACGCCGTATTCGAGATCCGGGTTCATGCTCTGGTACACGTTCACGCCCCACGTCCCGTTGAACGTGAAGAGCGCCTGCCCGTTGGCGAAGAGCTGCTCGGCGCGCTTGTTCCCGATCGTCACGATCCCCTCGGCCAGCATCCCGCTGTCGCGCAGCTCGGCGAAGCGGCCAAGGACGCGGACCCAGTCCGGATCCGTATAGGGCACCTTGCCGCGGTAGGTTGCCTCCACCTTCTTCACCCCCATCTCATGGATGGCGTAGTCGGTGGCGAAGCAGTCGATGAGCCACAGCTCGGCCCACCCGCTGACGAAGCCGATGAGCCGCTCGGCGGCGGCACGCCGGCCGGCGTCCAGAAACGCCTCCCAGGTGTCGGGGGGCTGGTTGGGGTCGAACCCGAGCTTGGCCAGCAGCGGCTTGTTGTAGAAGAGCTGCACGTTCATGACGTCGAGCGGCACGCCGTAGATGCCCGGCGCGACGCCGTAGGGGTTCTCGCGCGCGAACGTGTTGACCTCCAGCGCCTTGGGGAAGAAGATCGAGCGCCAGGCGTTGCCGTTGGCGCTCATCGCCGCTTCCAGCGGCAGGACGTGCCCGGCGTTGATGAAGCTGGCCAGGTCGCGCAGCTCGCCCAGGACCCCGTAGACCTCCGGCAGGCCGTCGGTCTGCGCCGCGGCGCGGACCTTCTGGACGTAGATATCCGAGGGGGCGTAGAGCTCAAAGCGGACGCGCGTGCCGGTCTCCTGCTGGTAGCGCTTCGCCAGCTCGTCGAACGCCGCCTCGCGGTCCGTCATCCAGTGCCACACCCGCAGGGGCTGGGCGGCCAGCGCGGCCGGCTTGCCGCAGCCCGCCGCGCCGACCATCAGGGCGCTGCCGAACAGGGCGAGGAACCGTCTCGAGGCTTTCATCTCAGAGCTGGCTCGGAAAGGTGGTGAGCGCCGTCACGTCTGGGCTGAACTCGAGGGCGACGCCGAAGCGCGGCTTGCCGCCGGCCGCGGGGGTTGGCTCCAGCGCCTGCACGCGGACGACGCGGCCGCGGCCCGCCAGGCGGGTGAACGGAAAATTGCGCCGCTCCGCCTCCGGGATGGCGATGGAGGCGAAGACGGCCTCGTTCACGGCGTAATCGGGACGCTCCGTCTCGAAGTAGGCGCCGGCGAGGCTGATATTCCCGACCGCGTGCTCCTCGCGGGACGCCGCGGGACGGCCCTCAGGGCGCCGGATGAGGATCGGCGCCTGCAGGCTCACCCGCCTGCCCCGCCGCCGGTCGACCTGCCCCTCCCCCATCCTTCCCATCCCCTTTCTCAGATGGCAGTTAGCATGTTAGTATAACCTAACTGGCGGCCCGGTCAAGCGTCACAACCGTGCCGTCCCTTCTTCCCAGGCCGCGTAGAGCGTCTGGTACTCCTCGCTGACGTCCGCGGGCGCCCCCACGAAGTGCAGCGGGTCAGCCGGATCCGGGGCCACGTAGGGCGGCCGGTCGCTGCGGCCGGCGGCGGCCGCGACCTCGAGGCCCGCTCCTCCCCGGCCGTTGCGCGCACCGCGATAAGGGCTTGGTCGAGCCGCTGGAGGCGCTGGAATTCGTTCGCCGTAGGGATCGGTGCATTCGGCGCGGGCGGATTCGGTTGGAAGGCGGCGGGCAGCGGTTCCCTGAGGTTGATCAGGACATGCCGGCGCAGCATGCCGTTGGGTGCAAGCTGGTAGAGGAGTTCCCGATCGCGCGGCTCGTCGGGAATGAACGCGTGGCTGAGCACATCAAGCGCCGCATGGTAGGCGGCGGGGGCCAAGCCGCTCGCCACATCCGACTCCGCCTGCGCTCTGAGTTGATCCTGGAACTCCCCGTTGAGCCTCGGCAACTGGTCGAGAAAACCCACCGCCAGTTCAACCTGCTGCTCGTGGTTCTCTGTCTCCCGGATCTGTTGCGCAGTCTCCAGCAGGCCTGACAAGACGGCTTCGGGACTTCCCAGGATCCGTCGAAGGTCGTCGTCATCGGCCGAAGGCGGGCCGCCCCGCGAGGCCGGCAGCATGCCGTCCCATGAGCCACGAGGGCCAAGCGGATCGGCCACCTCCGCTTGGGTGAGATCCAGGAGGCGAAGCAACCGATCGATGGTGCGAGCTTGGCGGGCGTCCTTCCCAGGGTCCGCGCGCGTGTCCGCGAGCGCCCCCAGAACCGCCTGTTGGACCTCAGGCGCGAGCGCCACCCAGCGCAGCTCGTCAATCGCGGTGCGCAGCACATCGTCCGTAGAATCCGGCTGGACAGTGCGAGGGCCGGGACCAAGGTTGGCGAGCACCGCAACGGCCCATGTCCCTTTGAGGCCCAAGAGCTGCAGGAGGCGATTGAGCGCGGTGTCGAACGAGAGGTTACCGCGTCGGACTTCGTGCATGATCTCCCGCGCTGGCGGCTTGAGGCGCTCGAGTGCATCGCGCTCTGCGATCGTGACCGGCTGCGCTGGTGCGCCATCCTCCGCGGTTGAGCTGCCGCTCGGGGGCTGCGCCGCCTGCCGGAGTCCGATTTGCCGCTGGCGCTCCAACTCCTTCGCAAACCCCTCCACGGACAGTCCTTGGTTCATGAAGGTCTTCAGAATTTCATAGACTTCGGCGGCCAGCTCAACCACCCGTTCCTGAGTGAGCGCTTCGACTTTATAGGTCAGCATCGGCGAGGTGTTCGAGGCGCGGATCAGGAACCAGCTCCCATCCTGCAGTGCGATGCGGACGCCGTCCACCTCAATGACGCCGTCATCAGGCCCCTGCACTTTCAGGCCGTCGATATCCCAGGCTCCGGCCGTCGGCTTGACCTGGCTGCCATACCGCGCCAGCGCGAGCGCCTTGGCCTCGTCCATAATCCTGAACTTAGCTTCATCAGCCACGGGGTCCCGGATATCCGTGGTCACCGGCAGGTTTGGAATCGCGACAAAGACTTTTGTCCCGTACCGGTCCTGCCGGGGAAGCGAAACCGCAAGGCTCTGGGCCTCGTACTCGGCCGCCGTATCGAGGATTGACAGTCCCAGCACCGCCGTAAAGATGCCGTCGTCAATCTTGATGTCCGGATGGGTCGGGTCGGTCGCATAGAAGTAGTGCCCTGAC
The DNA here is from genome assembly GCA_016180575.1 of Candidatus Omnitrophota bacterium. Lineage (GTDB taxonomy): Bacteria > Omnitrophota > Gorgyraeia > Aquiviventales > Aquiviventaceae > JACPAY01. The sequence continues at coordinate 87,292 of JACPAY010000003.1, forward strand.
GCCTCGGCGGACGTATAGGTGTTGATCAGCCGCTGGATATCCGGGTCGTCCGCCAACCCGTGCCCGGCCGCGATCTTCCTGATCTCGGCAATCTGCTGGCGCACGAACTTCCGATGGCTTGGGTAGCCGGCTGGAATGAAGAGCCCTCCCACTCCAGCATACCGGTCGAAAAGCTGCTCGACGATTCCGCTGGCCCGCACGTCCAGCGCAAGCTTCGTCGTGTGGCCCACAGTGCGCAGCTTGGCGATGGCCGGCAGATTCTCGAGGATGAACCGGTGGTAGAGCGCCACTAGCAACCGCTCCGGAGCGATGGGCTGTCCTTGCTCATCCACGAAGGCGCTGCGGTCGCCGTCGCCATCCAGCGAGATCCCGATCCATGGCACCTCACCCGGCGCCAGCGCCGCGTTCAGCTCCCGGACTTTCTCGCTGAGGTGCCGGACCCCGCTCTCGGCATACGGCGCCTCCACACTATCCCGGGACGGGTCGGCCGGGTGGTTCGGAAACCGCGGGTGCGGCTCGCTGAACAGCTCCACCACCTCCACCCCGCGACGTCTGAGCAGCTCCACCATCGGCCTGGCGCCGACCCCATTGCCGGCATCTACGACGACCCGATGGCCGGGCTTCAGTTGGGGCAGCGCGGCGTCGAGCGCATCGATGTACTCATCCACGAGCCTGTCCAGAACCGTCAACGTCCCCTCGGGGGCATTCCGCCGCCAGCTGTGCGTCTCGATGACCTGCTGGACATCAAGCAGCGCCCGTCCAAAGACGGCGCTGGGAATGCCCTCGGGGGCAGGTTCTCCAGCACTGTTTTGCTTTTCGGTGATTTTCAGCCCGTTGGCGTACCACGGATTGTGAGAGCCGCTGATTTGAATCGTGAGGTCATAGCCGTCGGCCAGCGCCTTGCGGCTGGTCGCCCCGGTCGGCATGAACTCGTCGGTGGTTTCGACGTTCATGCCGACCGACCGCAGCCCTTCGATCACCGCCTGGCGCAGGGCGGGGCCGGACTCGCGGTGGTCCATCGTGATCAGGGCCCGCGCGCCGGCCCGATGGCGGGACCCCAGCGCCCTCGCGATGAGCCGCGCGCCATCCGGGGTCAGGGTCACCTGGTTGTACTGGCCGCGCTCCTCCGGCGCGTCCGAGGCCTGTCCGCGGATGTCGTAGGCGAAGCCGCGGCCGAAGAGCACATCCGGCAGGACGACGGTAGAGGGATCATCAGGAATAGGCTCGACAGCTTCCCCTTCCTCGTCTTCGATTGGCGGTCCGCCGCCGCTCGGGGGCTGCGCCGGCAGGCCGAGTGTCCTGGCATGCAGCGCTGTTGTGAAGGTTTCGACCCTGGCCTCGTAATCGCCGGCGGCCAGGCTGATATTGAAGTACAGCGACCCGGGAGGAGCGGTCAGGAGACTTCGTTCCGCATTGGTTAACCCATAAATCTGACCGGCAAACGGACTCCTCTCGACGAACTCCCCGGTCGCAAGGAGCGCCGCTCGGACATCGGCCGGATCGAATCCGTGCCGTCTGGCCGGTTCGTCAACCTGCACTGGATGCCACCATTGCTTTGGACGTTCGTCGGCTTCGCCGGGTTTCAATGAACGCAGGTTGAACTCAAGTTCCACGACGAAGTCTCCCCAGGCTTCAAGGACCGCATGTTGCTCATCCGCAAACGTTCGGAGCGACGTCAGACGCTCTAGCTGTGCCGGCTCAGACGCTCGTTCAGCAGCGGGAATGCCGGTGGTGTCGAGCCAGCTAAGAAGCGCCCTCAGGTACCCGATCCGAGCTGCCCAATCGCTCAATCCGCTCAAACAGTAGGCGGCCGCATGGGTAGGGCCACGCGGGTCATCCAGAGCCGCCTTGACGGTGAGCGGCACCAGCACTTCTCCTGTGACGGCCTCTCTGGCAGATGCCAGCTGAATCGCTTGCCGCTCGATTGGAGCAGGTCTTCCGCCGGAATGCTCCCGGTTGAATGCATCGGAACGGCGATCGAGCGCCGCCGACACGTCCAGGACGTAGTCCAGGACGCTCTCGAGAGGCGCTTGCTGCCGCTCAAGCTCCTCCACGAAGGCCCGGACGAGCGTAGCCGTGATGTACGCGGCGCTGCGGTGGGCCGTCGCAGCCACCTCATCCGGCGCGGTGTAGTAGTCGGACTTCGCGTAGGGGATGTATGACACATTGCCCGGGGGCTGCGCCGGCTGGTCCCCGCTGCCGCCGCTGATCGTCCGCGTGAGGAAGAGCGAGTCGCCGGGATGCAACCGGGTCTCCGCGAGGTTCGCATCGGGCGCCAGGGTCTCGATGGCGCCGCCCGCCCGCTCAATCCCCAGCACGTAGCTCTCTTCGATTTTAGGGCGACCCTCCTGAGGGAACCGCACGCCTTTCATCCCTGCAGGGAGATAGTCATCCAGGGCGGCCTCGACCGTTGTCTCTCTCGTGATCCGCCACTCCCAATCGCCGGTACGCCCAGCCGCCAGGGACGGGACGTCCGCAGCGCCGTCTGGCTGGTTCACTTCGCTTCGAGGCACCAACAGCCGGGCCACCTGGCTCTTCCAGGCCGATAGCTCATTAGCCGTAGGCTGTCCAGGACCGGCGGCCTCGGCGTGCTCCAAATCCGCGAACCGCTGCACCTCCAGCTTCTCCGTCCACTCGCGATCCGCATCAGACACGCGCGCGCCGCCTCTTCGCCGCGCGAACGGCAAGCCGCCGCCCTCAAGGTCGTAGGTCCCATCATCGTTTCGGCGTGCGACCACCGTTGGGTAGCCTATCAAGCGAATGCGTTCTGAGTGGGTCGGGTCCGGCTCCCACTCGTTCGGATTGACGTAGTCGCCATTTGAAAAGCGGGCGGGCAGCACCGTCACGTGAACATCACCGACCCGCTCTCCTGCGACAGGTTCAACATAATCGAAATAGGCGCCAGCGATGAGGCGATCCTCAAGCGGACTCAAGGCCACCGACTGGCCCCAGTACTTCGGCAGGGTCTCCAGCATCCAGTGGAATTGAGGAGAAGAGGGGTCCTCCAGTGCGAGGTACTCGACCGAGGTCACATCGAGCGAGACCCGTGCCAAGAGGATGGGCCCATGCGTTGAGGTTCCAAAGACAACGTATCTGGCGGCCGGAACGTCGTCCTTGAGGTTCAGGAGACGATCTAACTGTGAGGCGGATGACTCCTCGCGCCAACGAAGCGGGGCGACATACAGCTGAATCGGCTGCCCCTTGAAGGAGAACTCACGGGTGTCGTCCTCCACGTTCATCAAGGCGGTCACGCTCCCCGGTGGGAGGGGAGGCTGCGCCGGTTCGCTCTCCTCGGTGATTATGGCCTCAACCGTTGAGCCTGTGCCCCGCTCAAAATTCATGGTGAAGGGGCGGGGGGAGGTGGCCAAAACGAACCGCACCGGCTCCCTGAAATGAAGCGGGATGGCATCCAGGATTGCGCCGCCCAGCCGCTCCCATTCATCCAACGATGCGATGGGCACATATTCCGCCATCCGAACGAAGCCGTGGGGAAGCGTCCCCTCCACGACGCCGGGAAACGTGGTTTTGACCGTGGCGAGACCCTGTTGTTCCTCCGGCGTGCTTTCAACCATCGTCACCCGCGCCAGGATGATCGGGCCATCGCCCTGAGTCCCAAACACCATGAACTCACTCGGGACTCCCAACCGAGGGTCTTCAGAGGAAATGCCAAGCAGCGCACTCAGGAACTGCGTGTCCTCTTCGCTCAGTCCGCGCAAGGTCGCAGCGACAAATGCGGAACGTAGATCGATCTCTTGGCTGCGGACCGGCGTCACAGCCTCTTCCAACACGGCCCTGACAGTCTCGGGCGCCCTGCCGCCAGGTGGCAATGCCGGCAGGCCGCCGCCCAGATCGCCGAAGAGGCGGAACCCGTCCGCGTCCTGCTGGATGGCATTGAAGATCTGCCCCCGCACCTCGTACTGCGAAGCGTTCGCAAAGGCCCGCTTGATGTCGCCGGCGGTCGCCGCAGGCGTTACTTGAATCGACAGGTGAAGCGGCCCCCCGTCCTCCAGCAACAGCGAATCCAGCCAAATGGCGACCGGGCCCGCCGCCAGAGACGGCGTTTCTTGGTAGGTCACCTTGACCCCCTCGCTGACTGCGAGGCGGTCAAGGACCGTTCGGAAGGTTTCGTCCCAGCCAGCTGGCCGCCTCATGGACGAGACTGTAGACCCCGCCTTGGGGCCCGCCACGCCGGGCAGGACATAGATCACCTCGCCGTCATCGAGCGGCGTGTCGCGGGCGGCGGGCTGCAAGCGGCCCTCCCGCCGCACCAGCACCAGCGTGTCAGGCTGCCACCGTGCTCCGAGCAGCTCGCCGGCGGTCATGTCGTCATCATCGGCGACCAGCCGATAGCCCAGCATCCGCGATGTCCGGTCCTTGAGTCGTACCGTCACGGCGTCGCCGTTGACCTGGGCCTCAGCTGGCTGCTCCATCGCGGGATCGAACGCCAGACGGATCAGGCCGTCATTGGACCACTGCTGGAGATCGCGCAAGGTGATGCCGGCCTCTGGCGAAAACCCTGCGGCCTTGCCGAAGCGGCGGAAATCGCGGCTGATTACGGTGCGCGCGAAGGCCAGCAGCCCCTCATCGATGAGACGCTCCCGCTCTCCGACCCCGGTGGCGGCGTTCGCCTTGGCCCAGAGCTCCTGAAAGAACTGGTACTTGACCTTGCCGGTGACCGCGTGCCGACCCCCCTCATCGAGGAGCTGGAGGAGCTGCTCGACATCTGAATCCTCAGCGGCCCCGTCGAACGCCTCGAACAGCATCCAGTCGGCCTCGCGCAGGATCCGCAACTCCTCGGCGAGCTCCTCCTCATAGCTCCTGATCTCATTATCGTGCGAGAGCTCATGGAGGAGCCGCTCGGCGACGATGCGACTGCCCACGATCCGTCCGCCGCCGCGGTGGCCCACGACTCGCTCGCTGTTCTCGAAGAATCCCAGGTCGATGGCGATGACCGGATGCCCACGCTTCTCATCGTAGTACCTGGCCATGTGGTTCCCGCCGAGAATGATCGGCTCGACGAAGATGAACTCGATGCGGGCGTTTTCCGGGCGCGCCAAGAGAGACGCGACGAACTGCTGCATGCCCCGGCGCCATTGGAGACGGCGATTGGCATAGCGGAGAGCCCGCTGAACCCAGACCTTCAACTCATCGCCTTCGTCTTCGTCCTGCCCCTGAAGCCAATCCAGCCATCCCCCGAGCCCGGCACGACGAAGGGTGACATCCGCTTCCGGGCGGAGGACGACGGAGTGGAGCTGATGCTTCCTGACAACGGATAAGGGCGGCAGGTCCGCTTGAGTGCCCCAGCTTTTGCCCGAAGAGGCGTGCCCGGCAGCGGCCCGCTCCAGCTCCCGGTGCACGAACGACCGGGCGGTGTTGTCCGTGACGAAGGCGAGGAGGAACGTCCGCCACTCCGCATCGCTTGCGCCGGGCGGGGGCAGCTGCTCAGACTGTGCGCCGGCCAGGGCGACCAGTTCATAGACTTTATCCCGCAGGTGATGGGCCGTGCGCATGTAGGGATTCTCTGCGAGATCAGCCTCTTCCTCTGCCGCGTCGTACTCCTCCTCTGGACCGTATGCGGCCGCAGACTCATTCGCCGCAAGATCCGCATCCAGAGCCGCCGCTTCCAGAATCGAGAGGTGCCGCTCAACCGTGCGGCGCCATGCCTCGCTGTCGGCCATCGCCGTCGGCGCGGAGGCCTCTCTCACCAGCGCGTCAACAAGGCCTGGCTCAAGACCGGCTCCGATGAGCCGGGCCGTCGTGGCGCCAGGGCTCAAGCGGCTCAGGTGCCGCAGGGCGAGGGCCTCATAGAGGGTGGTCTGCTGGGCTTCCCGTTGGTCGGCCGGCAGGCTGTCGAGCGCCCGCTGCACAAGCCCATCAACCAGAAAGCGGTCCGTTTCGTTCAGCGTGTCAGGAGGAGGGATCCCGAGGGTATCGAAGATGGTGCGGGAAGCGGTTGGCTCTACATACAGCTCCAGCGCCTCCGCCGGCGTCGCGGCGAGGACGACCTCGAACCACGCCGGGTCGAGCAGCCGCCGGGCGTTGTCGGTCCCCATGCCGCCGAGCGAGGCGCCGAGATCCGCGAGGACCTGATCGAGCCGCGCGCGGGCCTGGGTTTCCGTGGTGAGGTCCGGATACGCGGCGGTGGGGAACCACAGGATGAGCCGGCGCCGGCCGCCCTGGGCGCGGTAGTTCCGGAGGGCGGCGGCGGTTTCGGGCTGGCGGAGCAGGCGGACATCCAGGACGACCGGGCGGTCGCTGTTCAGCGCCGAGGGCGTGAACTGGTGCCGGAGCGCGGGGATGGCGTCTCCGAGTTGGAGGAAGGCGCGCTCGACGTACTGCAGGGCCAGCGCCTGGCGCGTCCCATTGGGAGCGGAGGCGAGGGGGCGCAGGGCATCCAGCTCGCCCATCGCGGCGACCGCGGGAACGCCCATGGGGAAGCTGACCGCTGCCGCGATGGCGAGACTGACCGCGCGCGACGCCCGGGACCCTCTCCAGCGCAGCCAGGTCATCCGCTCTAGTCGCTCCCTGTTGTGGTGAGCCGCGAACGGTACTTGGCTTTCAGGACTTCGGCGTAGCGCGCATCGGTCTCTTCCCGGCCGACGAGCGGAGTCACGACGGCCACGTCGGCGCCCTGCTCTGCGAGCAAGCGGCTCAGCTGGCCGGCATGAAAGCCGCCGACGATCAGGACCGCGGCCGCCGCGCCCTCGGCGTCCATCTTCGCCAGCGCGCGACGGGCCATTGCCTCATCGCGTGCGGCGGCGGCCTCATAAAACCGCACGGCCAGCGCCGCTGCGGCATCGATTCGGGCGGCATCGCCGCTCCACGCCCACGGCGGGCCCTGCTGCGCCGTCTGGGCCTGCAGGACCGCCAGCCACCGTTCCACGCGCAGGGCGTCAGGATTCCGGCGATAGGCCTGGTGGTCTTCCGGCGTCCACCGGGCGGCGAGCAAGTCCGTGAGCAGCGCGGCGGCATCCGCCAGCGAGAGCAGGTCACGCTCCTCTGCGGAGCGGATGCGGCGCTCCCTCAACTGGGCGTGCAGGGCCTGGAGCTCCGACCACACCTGGCCCGCTTGCACCTGCGCCTTGAGCGCCAGATAGCGGATGTAGCGCTCCAGGTGGGGGAAGTCGGCGCGGGCAAGACCGGCCAGGTCCATTGCGGCGGCGAGCCGGTGGTAAAACGTTTGAGGGGCGACGCGGCCAGCTTGGTATGCCTGTCCGAGCGCCGTGAGCGCGTCAAGCTCGGTCCGCTCGAGCTGCTCCCGGAGGAGGGCGACCGCCGCGCGCTGGTCCTGCGCGACGCGCTCGCGCTCCATCCCCTGTTCCAAGGCCTGCAGCATCTGAAACTTGCCGAGGGGGGTTGACTCCGGAATCGGCACGCCGAGCCGGCCGGCTTCTTCAACCAGGAAGGCCACGTAGGCGCCGAGGCCGAGGGCCTCCGTCTGGAAGGCTGCCCGCCGCTGTTCCAAGGTGCGGAGCGACTGGTTAAGGACCACGCCCTGCAGGCGCTCGATGGCGGCGGCAAGCTCGCCGACCTCCCCAGAAATTGAGCCGCGCGCCTGCTCCAGCTCCATGTACATCTGATAGTGCTGGTCATACAGGGCCAGGTCATCCACCCCCCAGAGGAGGAGCGGGTGGTCGGAGACGAGGTCTAGGTACTCCTCCCCGGAAATCAGACCCTGCCGCAGATAGGCCTCCGCTTCTTCCTTGCGGATGGCTGCCGGCGCCAAGCGCCGCAGACTGGAGAGGCTGACATCCCCTTCGCCGCCCTCGACGAGGATCAGGCGGATGCCGTGATCTTCCGCCAGGCGGTCGACAATGCCGGCCAGGTGGCGCTGGGCCTCATAGTTGACATGCGCGTCCTGGATGAGGACCACGAGCTTCGCGGGCGGACGGATGGGTGTCTCGACGACCTGGGAGACATGTCCAAGCTCTGCGGGCACAAAAACATCCGAGACCTGAGGGTCCCGGATGGTTTGGGAAAGCGCTACCTTCGGCGCGGCCAAAAAAATGGCCGTGAAGACAAAAACTCTGAGATGTCCCCTGTTCCCCATGCCTCACCAGCCTCCCACAGCCAGATGCACGGTAGGGTAATTAAATCTAATTATAATACTTTTCAAAGGCATGTCAATAAAAATCTTGCTTCAGATAGCCGATGCAGCGTTCCGCTCGCCATGAACCGCCCTTTCCAGAAGCCGAGCACCTGGTTCGAAGCCCCTCTCCTGGCCGCCAACCGAAGTCCCGGAAGACAGTGCCCGCCTGGCCGCCCGCCGGAGCATTCGGCGGCGCGAGCGGAGCCTGGCGGACTTCGCCTGAGCCTTGAGCGCCCGCTGCACGCTGAATCGGTGGCGGCGGCCGTGAGCGCGTGTGCGGTCGCGCTCGCGCAGCTCACGTATGATCGGCTTGAGGAGCCGCTGAAGCCTCGGGGACCGCTCGATGGCTCCCTGCTTGCCGCGGAGGAAGCGACCCGCACTCTCGCTATCGTCAAAATGGACGACTCCTGCCGGCGCTCCCTGGGTCTGCGCCCAGGCCGCGAAGAACTTGGTACCCCATGTGTACGGCGTCCGGGTGAATGCTTCCCAGGCGCGCTCGGCTACCGGCTCGCCCCAGCGCACCGCCAGCGCTACCAGCGCCTCAAGGAGGCGGACCTCTTGCGCCGAGCCTGGGATCTGCGGCCCGGAGGACAAGCGCTCGATCAGGCGGGCGGCCTGGCGCTCAGCCGCTTCCGGATCGGCAAGGCCCTCTGCCAGCGCCTGCTCCGCGAAGGGCTCCCGGAGCGCTTGGACCTCCCGGCGAGCTCGTAGAGGCTGCGGCGCGGTTTCGACCGCGTGCTCCGCGCGGATGCGCCGCGCAAACGCGCGCGCGGCCATGACGGCGTAGCCGGCGAGCGCGTGCAGCCTGGCCGTCAGGCGCGCGCGGCCCTCGCCAAAAGCCGCTCTGAGCCGCCGCGACAGCACGTGGAGAAACGGCTCGAGCAATTGCGCCGGCGTTTTTCCCTGGCCCGGCGCCTGCGCCATCATCACCGTTCCGACCCCGAGTGCCATTCCCAGGATGGCGGCCACACCAAGCACAAGGACCCCGGCGCCCTTCAGGTACTCCACGGCGTTCCACAGCGCCCTGGCCTCTCGACGCAGCTGCGGCGGCTCGATCGATTCCCCGCGCAGGGTCCGCTCATGCAGCAGGCGCGCGACGTCCGCGCTCGTCCAGGCCGGCGGGAATCCGTTGGGCAGGTAATCGCGCAGCGCCGTTGGCGAGACCTCGATCAGCTGGGCGAGGTCTGCCGGGGAGGCGCCGGGATGAAAGCGCAGGTACGCATCGAGCCACCCCGCCTCCCGGCGGTAGCGCCGGAGCACCTGGTTGAGGTAGCCCTTGGAGATGGCCAGCTGCCGGGCGATCGCTCGCTTGGGCAGCGGGGACGAGGCGACGAGGCGGGCCACCTGTGCCGCGTTCAGCCTGGGCCGCCGTTTCCGGTCATGCGGGATGTCGCGGCGAGCGCGGAGGGAGCGGACATGGGAGGCAGAGATGCCCAGCCGCCGCCCGACCTCTTTGTCGCCGAAGCGGCGGTCTGCGGCCAATTGGCGCAGGGCGTCCACATCGACGCGCGAGCCGGCGCGCTTCCGCGGATAGGCGAGCCCCAATCGCGTGATGAGCCGGCGCACATGCGACTCGGAGTACCCAAGAAGCGGGGCCAGCTTGGCCAGGGTGTGCGTCGGAGCCAGTTCCCCGAATCGGCGAACGAATTCCTGGTGGCGGCCGGCGACGGCGGCCAGCGCGAGGACGCTCGCGAGCCCGGCCAGCGCGAGGAGCCCGGCCGATGCGCCCGCCGCCGGCGACCAGGCGGAGAGGGCGACCGCCGCGATCAACACGCTGCCCAGGTTGAAGGTGGTGGAATGGAGCGCCTGGGCGCCGCCCGCGTTCAGGCGCCGGCGATGGAGGGGGATGCGGTACGCCGCAACGGTCAGCGGCACCGCCTCGATTTCCGAGCCGTCGGGCAGCGTGAACGGCGCGGTGTGAGTGAAGTCGATCTCGCGCGCATGAGCGGGCAGCGGCGCGCCGTTCACCATGACGGCGCTGTCCCATGCCTGCCAGAGGCTGCGGTCGCGCATCGCGAGCACCTCGTGCTCGCCTTTGGTGATTTCACCGGCATGCACGGTGATGTCCTCGTCTTCGAGTTGGAACTGCGCTCCTGGCCAGCCTTCCTGGAGCAGCTCCTCGAGCGCCCGCGCTTCATACTCCCCCGTGCCGGGCTTGTTGGTCGAGATCAAGACCTCGTCTGCGCCGTACCGCGCCGCCTCTTCCAGCGCAAGCAGGACCGCAGCTCGTCCGACCATGGTCTTCTGATTCCCTGTCAGATAGGGGAGCTGTTCCTGCGTCCTGTCCTGATAGAAGCCGTCATGGATCAGGGCGAGGACCAACCCGCCTCCTTGTTCGACTCGCGGGGCCAACCGCTCGAACACCACGTTGCGCTTATCGCCAGCGTGGGTGCCGAGATAGACCGTCTTGCTCACCGCCGATAACATGTCCCCCCCGAGCCGGCGGGTATCGCTGACCAAGCAGCCTGGCGCCAGGCAGAATCCGCCCGCGCTGGTGCCGATTGACAGCCAGTCCGGCAGCGAGCCTGTGGACCAGGCCCACATCTCGTAAGGCGCCAGCTTGACGCCCACATCTTGCTGCCACGCGGTGAGGTAGCGCTCAGCGGCATCTCGGGTTATAGGGTTGGCGGCGAGCAGGCTCCTGATCGCCGCGAGTTGCCGCTGCGCCGGCTCGCTGCCGAACTTGTCCTCCCGCACATCCGCCCCGCGCTCCAGATGGGCGGCGACCACCGCCTGCAGGTCATGGATGGCTCGCTCAAGACCCTGCTTCGCTGTCGGATCGGCTTCCCGCTCGGCCGCCTTTCGCCAATCGCTGACCAGGGAGACGAACGGCCACAGGACGTCCTGGAGCCGCGCGAGCGTCTCGGCTTCACCTTGGCGAATGCGCTCGTCAGCCGCTGAGGACAGCCGGCCGCCCAGCCAGAACCCGATTCGCGCGGTCAGCAGCTCGTAGGCACGGTCTGTCCACTGAGACAGATTCCGGGCGTTGTGAATGGTCCGGGCGACCGGCGGCTCGATGAGCGGGTCATCGAGCAGCAGCGAGGCCAGATGGAACGCGCGGCTCAGGCGGTCCTGTTCCTTGCCGCTGGGCAGGGTGACGACGATCCACCACCGGTCAGGCCCAAGCGCCTGGTCCAGGGCGCGAATGATCTGCCAGGCGGCCTCGCGGCGCTGGGCGCCGCCGGATCCCGCCGTCCTGGCGACCAGATCCAGGCAGGTCTGCACGAGCTCTCGGGTCGCCTGCTTGTTCTTGGCAATGCGGGGGAGCGTCAGCCACCGCTGCAGGATCCGCTCGATGTCTTCCTGATCCTGAGCGAGAGTGAGGATTGGCAGCACGGCGGACAGCGGAACCCCGGCAGCCTCGAGCCGGTCAAACGCCGCCGGCCACCCGGGACGCGCGGGCAGCTGGGGGATGGCGTGGAACAGCGCCGAGCGGTTATCGATCGGCTCGGCGAAGAGCGCGTTGGCGCCCCGCACCAGCCGTTCAACGTCCGCCAGCGGCCAGGCCGCTGCGCGCTCGCCGCCGATCTTCTCCAGGGCTTGTCGATACCCGATCAAGGCGTTGGCGTCGGTTCGGCTCACCAAGGCCTCCAGCGCCCAAAGGCTGATGAACTCCGGATACAGCGCCACCAGGCTGAGCCACTCGCGCACCGCGCCGTCGAGGCCGTGCGTGTACTCGACCGCCATCTGGTGAAGCGCAGGATTCGCAAACGCCTCAGCCACGGCGCGCCCGTAGGGCGGACGCTCGTCAACAGGACGCCGGGCGCGCGCCACCGCCAGGCGCGCCGCGAGCCGCCGCACCTCCAGAGGCCAGGACGGCTCCTGCAGGAAACGGGCAAACGCCTCGGCGTCCGGCTCGTCGTAGCCAAGCAGCCGCCGCGCGAACTGCGCCAGCGCCGCAACGGGGAGTTGCCCCGCGGCCGCCAACAGGATCGCGCTGGCGCGCTGCCCTTCTCCTGACGCCACGAGGAAGCGCCAATCGATGGCCGCCTCATCCTGCGCCAGCGCGGCCGCCGCCTGAGCCGCCTGCTCCGGCCCCCATCGGATATCCAGCACCAGGCGCTCTGCGAGCGACCGCTGCGACAGGAACGCCTGACGCAAGAGCGCCGCACGGCGGCCGGGATCCTCGATGCGTCCGACCCACCGCAGGCCGTGGTCGAAGGTCATCCTCGAGGCGATGGTGTGCAGGTGGACGGGCGCCAGCCGGGCCGTTCCGTTGGCGAGGAGGGCTTCGTCAATCGCCTCATCGCCGGCGGCCAGGAGGGCGGTGATGGCTTTGGGCGTCAGGTCATGGCGCGAGGCTAGGGTGAGCTTGGCGGCGCCGCTGGCCTCTGGATGTGCGGCGAGCCGCACAGCCCATCGGCGCGGCAGCGCGGGGCTGAGCGCAAGCAGTTCTTCCGTGCTCTTCTTCTCGCGCGAGAGCGACTGCCCGCGGTCAAGCCAGGCGTAGAACTCCTGCGCCGCCCGGCCGTAGAGGAGCAGCCGCGGCTGCCGCAGCTCCCGGCTGAACCACTCGAACAGCCGTCCGCGGCGGCCGAAGAGCGGATCGGCGGAGAAGGCCGGCTCGCGATCCGGTCCCAGCGCCGCGAACACCACAGGCGCGCGCGGCGCCACGCGCGCCCTCAGCCATCGCGTCGCCCGTTGGAGTTGATCCGGTTTGACCAGCACCATGATGGGCGCCTCGCTGGTCTCCAGGAGCTCGCGGAGCGCCGTCCGATGGAGCCGGGTGCTGGCCCCGAGCAGGCCAGGCTCATGCGCCCATCCCACCACCGCTATCGTGGTCGTTCCCGCTCGCGTGCGGGTGGCGGCGAGTCCCTGCCTGAGCTGGTCGAGCGCCTGGGCATCAAAGTCGTCTCCCGCCGCCGGGTCAAGCCGCTCCAAGGACAGGCTCAGCCACAGCCATCGAGGCGCCAGGAGGTTGTGCAGGCCGTGGCCGAGCGCGGCGAGCAGATACCCGAAGACCAGGGGATGGAGCGCAGGCAGGAGCGGGAGCTCGGTGAATTGAAGCGCCAGCCACACCAGCGGCCCACCGCCCACCGCGAGGAGGTTGATGGCAGTCGCCCAGAGGACGCGCCAGAGGAAGGCCAGCAGGTGCGCGCGGAGCGGCTGGGTGGGCGCGCGGATGAGATGCAGCGCCGCCATGAGCAGGCCGCCGAGAAGGCTCGCCGAGAGCGGATCGAACCCGCGCAGCAGCAGCCCGACGGCGACCCCCGGGAGCAGCAGCAGCTCCAGAATCGGGACGAGGAGGCTGGCGACCGCCCGGCGATCGAAGAACCGGCGGGCCGACGCCTCGGCCTGCGCCCACGCCACCGGCATCCCGCGCAGCCGACGCCACAGCCAGACGGCGGCACCGCCCACAACGTCCCACAGCGGGAGGACCAGTTTGTTGCCACCAGGCGGTGCGGCGCGACGCGCAGATTCCCTGTGCCGCCTGATCCGCTCAAGGATTGGGTGCAACGCATCTTCCCATGGGTGCTGCCGATGGGTCTCCGCAGCGAGGGGCATATCGCTGAACCCGAAGCGGTATTCCAGTACCCGGTGGGGGAATAGGATGCGTGCGCCCAGCGCGACCCGGAGCTGCTGCACCACCTCCTGCACGGCAGAATCGTCCAATGCAAGGATGAGGAACCGCTGATGCAGCCTCACCGCAGGCCGCAGGACCCGCCTGGGGCGCTCCGCATCCAGTCGCCGCGCCAGCTCCTCGAGCGTGCGCCGATCGCCAAGTTCTTCGCCGGTCCGGATAGGCCGGTGATAGAGCCACTCGAGCATCATGCGCTTGAGCGCGCGCTCCGCCGGCGTGACCGTGAGGCGCCGCTCCACACGCCGAACGACGGCCCTCAGCTCTTCCCGCGGTAGCGCGCGGAGGGCGGCTTCGCTGCGCTGCATCATCTGCTGCATCTTGAGCCATTGCTGGACGGGCGGCCGCCGCGTGCTGGGTGCCGGTGCCCCGGGGCGCGCCTTCAAAATCTCGCGGCCCAGCATGCGCCAATACCGCTCCCCCAAGGGACGCGCCAGGAACCCGGCAAACGCCTTCGCCAACTGCGGCCCCCTGAGAGCCCGCTGGAGCACGGCCGGATCTGCCGAACGCAGCAAGGTCTTCAGGTGGTTGAACAGCGCCCGTTCGATGACGGCTCGGGAGTGACCCTGCGCCTTCCGATGGTTCATCTCCGTCAGGAAGCGTCTCAACAGCTTCATGATCTCAGGCCAGCCCGCCGGGGTCGCGACCAATGCCGCGAAGGAAACCTCGGCACCACCCGGACCCAGAAAGGCCAGCCCCAGCGCCAGCAGGAGCGCGGCCGCCACGGGCCAGATGGGGACGCCTTCCTTCCATCTCGGGAAGACCCCGGTGAGCCGATAGACCGGGCGGCCGGCGAGGTCGGTTTCGGACCCTTCGGCCTGCGCCTGGAACAGCCCGCTCTCGAGCCATCCTCTCATCACGGGAATCGGCGCCAGCTCATGGCTCTCGATCCGCCACCCCGCGAAGTGCTGCAAGCGGGGCTCGGTGCCCATCACGCGATACAGCAGGGGCAGGAGCTTCTTGCCCCTCCATTCCTCTTTCACCCAGGCGTGGCGGAGCTTCAGCTTCGGCGGCTCTGACTTCGTTCTTTGTTCAATGTGGAGCGAGAGGCGGGCGATCAGGCGATCGTGGTGCATGAGCGCGACCACCAGCCTGACGTGAGCCGCTTGCCGGGACTTGACGTGGTCATACGCATATTTAACCGTGATCCCGCGCCTCGCCAGCGCAACCGTGGCGACCCGGTGGATGGTGTCCCGCATCACGGGTTTGGTGACCGGCGCCTGCAGGACGCGATCAAGCTCGTGCAGCCCCTCCGCGATCGGCTCGGCATCCTCACTCGCCAGCTGGCCGATCAGCCGCGTCTCGTCCGCGCGACTCAGCGCGCGGCGCCGGCGCGCTCCCGCCATGCCGGCCATCCAGCCCTGCCGGCGGCCGGTCCGCTGCCACCACAGGTGGATCAGCGACTCCGCGATGAACGGCACGACCCATTGCCAGCCGGCGCCGCTCCCCGCCGCCACCAAGAAGGATGCGGGCACGGCGTACGCCAAACGCCACAGCAGGCTCATGTCGATCAGTTGCAGGAGTACGTCCGGGAGTTCGGCGATTGGGACGCGCTCCAGCGTCCCCTGGGCGTTCCAGCGACGGACGCCGAGCAGCGCGTGGATGAGCGGAATGGCGACGAAGCTCCCCAGTGACGCGAGCAAGAGGCTGACCAGCGGATCCAACCCTTGGGCGTTGAGCCACGCCGACCCGCCGCCGGTCAGGAGCGTCCCGAAGACCAGCGTCTCGAGCCACCAGGCGATCCGCAGCGCGGTCGTTTCCGGCCGGATCCCCAGCGCCCATTCCAGCAGATCCGCAAGCAGCCCCACCATCCCGGCCGGCGCGGCGGGCCGCAGCAGGAGGGTGTCCGCCGTCCGGATCGGCTCGCGCGACTGCGAGTGCCTGAAGAAGACCGCCTGACGCTGGCTTCCGGCCTCATGTTCCATGCCATCGAAGAGCGGGTCCAGCGGCCTGGACCACGCGGCCCACCACGGATCCGGCCTGCTCGCCGCCACAGGGATCGAGCGGGAAAAATACACCACCGTATCGTCAGCAAACGCCAGCCCCTTCAGAAACGCGGCATGCTGCCCGTAGACCTGCTCCATGACGGGGCGCAGCGTCCGCAGATACGCCATCGGCTCTCCGCGCGGGGACACGGCCGCCAGCAGCCGCCCGCGCTCCGCCGCAGGCATCTGGCCCTGCCGCCCCAACCGGCTCGCGAGCTGCCATTCGAGGGCCAGGTGGTTGAAGACCATCAGCGGGATGGCGGCGTCAGCCGACACGATGAGCAAGGGTGGCGTCTCTTGGACGGCATCGAACAGGGCATCCGGCAGGGCGATGTGCGAGGCCCGCCACGGCTGGCCTTTGATCCGCCGGTACCGCTGGAGGAGGCTGGTGAGGAGCCTCCGGGCATGCTCGAGGCTGTCCGCGTTGCTGACGAGCCGCTGGAGGTCCCGCTTCAACTCGTCGCTGAGGAAGGAGAGGTCCATCTCGAGCACC
The DNA here is from genome assembly GCA_016180575.1 of Candidatus Omnitrophota bacterium. Lineage (GTDB taxonomy): Bacteria > Omnitrophota > Gorgyraeia > Aquiviventales > Aquiviventaceae > JACPAY01. Next base: position 103,437 of record JACPAY010000003.1, read on the forward strand.
TGGATGCGGCCGGCGGCAAGCTGCGGCCCAAATCCCACGGCGCGCAGCTGCCCCTCGACGCTGACGCGGTCCAGCGCGAGGATGATGGTGGCCGCGAACAGCTCATCCGTGAGCAGCTGGTCCATCGCCGCCAGCCGGATCGGGTCGCCCAGCACGATGATCGCGGAGCGCTTCTGGCCGTCGGGACGAGCGGCCCTGAGCGGCTGAAGCGCCCGCGCGTCAATGTCTCGGCGCAGGGCGCGCAGGGCGTGGACCGACGCCTCGTGCTCGGTCTGGGTTCGGGGAGCGGAGAGGGCGTCGCGGAACACGGCGCGCAGCGTCTCAGACCACTCGGCCAGGGGATCCTCAACGGCCGGCGCCGGCGCGGGCGGCTCGACACGCGGCTGAATGGCGTGGGTGAGCCTCTTGAGCAGGCGGTTGAGCTGCGGCTGGCCGGTCTGCCGCAGCCGCAATGCCTCAACGAGCCCTGCCCGCTTGGCGTTGTTGGACTGCCTCGGATCAGCCACGAGGCGATGGATCGCCTCCGCCAGACCCGCCCCTTCCGCAAGGAGCGCGCCGTGGCCCCCCTCGCGAAGCGCCGCCTCGAGCGCCTCAAGCTGCCAGGGCTCAGGCGCGGGCACGGGCTCGCGCTGTTGCCTGCTTGCCGTCAACGTCTCTCGCAGGGCTGCGCGCGCCTCTGAGGCTGCAGGGTCGTCCCGGGAGGGGACCGCGGGCCTGGCGGCCGCTGCTGTCAGGAGGCGCTTAGGCGCAGCAAGCCGCAGCTCAGCTCGCCGCAGCCTCCGAGGCTGGGGCGGGGCCGCTGGCCGGCTGGCGAGCTCCGCCAACCTGCGCTGCCGCTCTTGAATCGCTGCGCCAATGGCGTGGCTTGCGAATGGTCGCTCGCCGTTGGTGACCCGCGGCTTGCCGAGCTGCGCGTAGGCATGCCGGATGCGCTGGAGTGCCCGTCCCGTCTGTGGCTGGCGCGCCACCCAGGCCTCGATGAGCCCGCGGATCTCGTCTCTCATGGTGTCATCCGCGATGCCGTAGTACACCAGGCCGATGTCGATGAAACGTGGCCGTGACACCGCCAGCTCGTGCTCGACGAGGGCCAGGATCTTGGCCTTTGCGCCACCCCACTGGGCCAGCAGCGCCCGCGCCTGCTCGATCAGCGCTGGACTCACCGGTTGGCGGTGCCCCAGCCAGAGCCAGACCGCCTGCTCCCGATGCCCATTGGCCTGCGCGAGGACCTGCTGCATGTCCCGGAGCAGCCGGCCGACGGATCCGTTCTCGCCGAACCGGGCGCGCAGGTTGCGGTCGATGATCGTCCGGCGGTCGGCGCCTCGCGCGATGAGCTCAGCCAATGTGCCCGCCCGCTGGACCGGCTCGACGAAGGCGCTCCTGAGGAGAGCCTGCGCGTGGCGCTCGAACGCCTCAACGTCAAGGGGGTCGAGGAGGCCGCGCTCCGGCTCCTCATAGAGCCAGGCCTCCAGGGCCCGGAGGCGCTGCGCCCCCTTCTCGGTCGCCGGCGACAGGAGGGTCGTCGCCGCCCTCAGCGCCTCGGCGTCGAACCGGATCTGGTCGTGCGAGCCCAGCCGCTTCGGCAACAGCGCCACCAGCTTCAGCTCATCCGGCTGCGATCCGGAACTGCGGGTGTACTGGAAGATCACCCGGAAATCAGCCGCCCACACGATCTCGCTGTAGCCCGCCAGCGGGCCGGTCAGCGCCTTCCCTCCCTTCCACGCCTCCTCCGAAGAGCGATGCCATTCCTGAAGCCATGTATAGAGCTTTCGCGAGAGCTTGCGGGCGCGCGCCTGCTCGAGCTGCTGCACCGCCTCGCCGAACGCCTGGCTGAACCGAATCGTCATCGCGAGGCGCGGCCGCGGGCCGTTGGGATGGCCAGCGATGCGCGCAAGGATGGCGGCGACCGGCACCGCCACCAGCGCGCCCAGCCGCCACAGCAGGCCGTACCACGCCAGCAGCCCGCCAGCCGCCAGCGCCGCCCCGATGGCCATCATTTTCAGCGCGACGCGCGCCTGGGCTTGCGCCGCCGGCTCGGCGCGCCTCCAGGGGCGCGTGGACCAGCGCCACAGGAACCAGCTGACCAGCAGCATGCTCGCGCCCGGCCCGACGAGGAAGACCCCCAGCAAGAAGCGGGGGTCGGCGAGCGGGTCCTGCGGCGCCACCCCGATGAATCCGTACGAGAGCAGGAGGGCGGGAATGAGGAGCAGGCCCAGCAGCCTGCGGTGCGCACCGGTGGGTGCGCGGTGGAGGGCCCAGCGCAGGTGCGCAATGCCCGAGCCGATCGCCTTGCCGAGCCCGCGGAGCCGCGGGCCAAGCCGCGTCGTGAGCGCGGAGGGCGTGCGCAGCCAATAGATGGAGCCGGTGCGTTGGCCGCCGGAGCGGGGCGCGATGACGCGCACGTGCTTGGCGATGCGCAAGGCGGGGCCCGGCTGCCACCCCTCGATGTCCGCCGCGCCTCCCAGATACACGGAGCCCGGCACAGCGCCTTTGAGCGCAGCCACGGTGTCGGGCGCAGCCGGGGCATCGGGCGCGACCGCCACGACGTGCTCAATCGGACCGGAGGCTCTCAGGAAGGCCTGAACCGCTGGATCCTCCGGATGGCCGTGGACAATCGTGACCGAGCCGCCGGCCGGCAGGATGAGGGGCGCGAGCGACGCGACGTTCTGCGCGCTCCGCTCAAAGACGTCCTTCCGCGGCTCCACCAGCCAGACCGCGGCGCCCAGCATCGCCAAGAGCCACTCCACACCTGTCCCCACCCCCACGACCGCCACCCGGTCCCCCGGATGAACCTGCAGGGCGTTCAGCGCTTCGTGAGCGAGCAACCGGAGCCGCTCTTCGTCTTCACGCCGCAGGAAGACGATCGGCGAGGCAAACACGCTGGCGAGCAAGACGTCCCATGTCTCATGCCGCAGCCGGTCATACTCCTGGCTGGCGACGCGCACCGTGATGGCGGAATGATCGCTGAGGGGCACGCGGACCGTTTCCATCGGCCTGCCCGGAATCACCCGCGTCGCCAGGTCCCCTTCCATCTCCCAGGGCCTCACGCAGATGAAGCGGGTCTTGGTCAATTGCGGATCCCCGACCGCGAGCCTTGCGCGGGGGTCATCCGCCCGGACATAGCGCGCAGGCGACTGCGGCACGTACAGCCGCTCCTCCCGGTCGACGATGCCGATGACCTCCAGCGGCTCATCGGCCGGCCCCTCCACGCCGTACAGCCTGGGCTCCGCCGTCCTCAGCGCAAGGAGCAGCTTCATCGCCTGGTCTCGAACAGACTGCGAGACTTCGTGCTGCACGCCGTCTTGGGCCAATGCCCGGCGGAGTTCGTCCAGCGACTGGCGCAGCCGCCTCACCTCCCCGCGGGTCAGGGCCCTCGAGGTCCAGGCCTGCCGCAGCGATAGGACGGTCTTCACGTAGCTGAGATACCGCGGCTTCACATCGCGCAGCAGGCCCCAGGGCAGGTCCATGACGGTGACGTCAAACGCTTGCTCAGCCTCCCAGAACGACGCGGGGACGAAGACCGGCGTCTCCAGGAAGCGGGCAGACGCAAGCCGCGTGAGTTCCGGGGGCACGTCCTTGGCTTCGAGCCGGAATGACGGGGACGCCAGATGCCGCACCGCCTCCTTGACTTCCCGGAGCAGCTCGTCCGCGGACTTGTCCCTGCCCTGCGCATCCGTGGAATCGATGGGCGGGCCAAACGCAATCGTCACGGGGCGCAGCCCCAGCCGGAGGGAGACATACGCGGGCACAATCGGCACGCCCGCCTGCCGCGCGGCGCGCACCACGCCGGTCTTCCAATGGCGCAGGTCCTCATCAAGCGACGGGTAGGGGCGGCCCGCCGGGAAGAACCCGACCACCGCCCCCGGCTGCCGCAGGTGAGCCAACACCGTCTGCATCGCCTCGCGGGGGCTTGAGATCACCACGGCCCCGCCCCAGTTGGTCAGCCATTGCGCCAGGCGCCCCAGCCGGTACTGGGAGGGGTTCGCCAGGAAGCGCGGGAACCGCCCATCGCGCAGGACGACTTCCGAGGCGATGACCGCGCCCTCGAAGCCGTAGAGGAGGTGATTGCTGGCGATGAGGAAGCGTTGGGACTTCGGAAGGGGCAGATGGCCAAGGCCGCGCACCCGGACCAGCCACCATCGCACCGCGAGCTGGTAGACCCAGGTCCAGCCCCACAGCAGCCAGCCCAGCTGATCGCGCCCCACCTTGGGCGGATGCTCAACCCATGCGAGGTGGAGCGAACGGCGGGCGACCTCAAGGTCTCGTCCCCGCGTCAGCCGCGTGTAGAAGGGATATGAGAGCAGGCCCCGGCTCAGCAGGAGATCAGCGGCCTCCGCCAGCGGAAGGTAACGGTGGAGGCTCGCGGCTAATTGCTGCGCGTCATCCAGGGCGAACCGTTCTTCGACAGCCTCGCCGGAGAGCCCGGTGGCTTCATGCCGGAGTTCGTGCCGCAGGAGGACGTTGCAGAAGGCATCGCCGAGCGGGTATCGCGCGGCGTTGAGATCGCGGCGGACCTTCGGGAGCGTCTCATGGAGGACGAGGAGGCCGTTCTGAATGTGGTCGCCGGCGAGGTGGTCCGTCCCATCCTCCCCGATGAGATGGCGCGCGGGAAGGACGAGGAGCGGCTGTGCCGGGTCAAGCTGCGCCCGCTCCGCCGCCGGCACCCCGTCGAGCGCCTCCTGCAGCAGCGCCCCGAGCGCGTCATCGGACAGCCCTGCCGCGCCGCCCCAACCGGCCGGCAGCAGCGCGACCAGCTCGCGCTCGCCGGCTGAGAGCCTGCGCACGGTCAGCGAGATGGCGCGGCCACGCAGGGTAAGGCCTGTGCGTTCCCCCTGGCTCACGGCGAACGCCTGCGCGCGCAGGTCGGCGAGCTCTTCCATGCGGAGCCGGTCCGCCGGTGCCTCGCCGATGTAGAGGCCGGGTGCCGCCCCGCTCAACGACTCCGGAAGCGCCTTCGGCGCGTGCGCCCATGCCGCCGTCGCCATCGGCGGCTCCGAGGGACCCTGGCCCTCCGACCGCTTCTTGATATAGAGATGCTGGCCCTTGCCGATGGCTCCCTGGTACTCAAAACCCAGCTGCTGGGCCAGGCTGCTGGCGATGCCCAGCTCGGCATGGGTCAGCTCCAACGCGATGCGCGTCCCAGGCTCCGCCGCCTCGAAGGCGGCCTTGATTCGTTTATAGGCCCGTGCCGGTGGCGAGTCCTCTTGACGGTACCTGGCCCAACTCGTCAGCCACGCGCCCACGCCCCAGGCGGCCAGGTCCGCCGCGATGCCCCATAAGATCCACGCGGGATCATCCAGGACGGCCGGGATGAGCGCGGCGGCGGTGCCGAGCAAGGCGACCCGCTTGCCGCCGCGAGCGCCTTCTTCCACCATCAGGGTCAGCGTTTTCTTCGCGGAAACCAGGCGGTCCGGTTCTGAGGTGACGTCCATCTCCCCGAGGAAGAGATGAGGCTCTCGGAGCCTGCCTTGTCCGTCAGCCAGGTCGCGAGCTAACGCTTCCCGTTCCTTGTGCCCCGTCAGCGCTCTCCTCACATCACCCAGGATGTCCCTGACCGCCGCCTTCCCGCCCGGGTGGAGGGGGGGCCGGACGGAAATCTTGCCGCCGATCTCGTCCCGCGTCGTCCTGCTCAGCGGCCGCAGGCCTGGGAATTTGCCTTTGGGCGGCGTGAGCGACACCGTCACGGTGCCTTCGCCAGCCGGCGCGGCGGCAACCGCCGGCGCGGGCGCCGTCGCTCCGAGGAGCTCTCCCAGCATCTCCCGTTTGGCTTCGTCGCTCGCCAGGGAGGGGTCGGAACGAATGAGTTCCGCGTAATCCGCGACTCCCTCTGTCTGGTCGCGCAGCCGCTCGAACAGCCCGCCATCCCCAAGGGAAAATCCGAGTTGCTCTTCAATCACCCGGCGTTCCCTCGCCTCGGGCCCCTCCATCGCCGGCTCGCCAAGCAGCCTGTCCGGCGGCACACGGGGGGGCTGGCCCGCTTCGAGCGCCTCCTGCAGCTGCTCGAGCGTCCCAGCGGTCTGAAGTTCGAGCGCCCACGCGGGCGGGGGCGGGGCCTGGCTGAGCGATTCGAGGACGGTGAGAGCGGGACGGAGCATCAGCGGCTCGGGCGGCCCTACCGACTCAGCGAGCAGCCGCGCCGGCGGCATAGGCGCAGGCCGGATAGCCTCGAACACCTCCCGGAGCTGCTCAGGCGTCTCCTTGATGAGGCGTATCGAGTTGGGTGGGACGGAGGCTTCGCGAAGCGTCTCGAGGAGGGGGGGCGCGGGCCGGACCATCAGCGGCGCGGGCGCCGGTTCCGGGACTGGCGGTGGCTCGGCTTCTTCAGCCTGCGCCTCGCGGAGCATCGCCGACAGCCGCTCAGCCTCCGCCAGGCGATCCCGCACCACGTCCAGCAGGCGGTTGCGCTCCTCTACATGGCCGCGGCGGATGACGTCCCACTGCGCCTTCGGGATGTCGCGCCCAGGCCCTTTCGGCCGCGTCGGTTTGTTTGCGAGGAGGCCCTCGGCCGCTTCCCGGACCATCTGGAACCGCTCTTCAGCCGCCTCATCCTCGCCGAGTGCCGCGAAGACCGAGCCCAGCCTGAGCCAGATGTTCAGCCGCGCGTTCACATCGAGAGGGATTGCCCTCCCCTGCTGCTCGGCCCGCTTGAGCGCGTCCTTGGCGTCCTCCAACCGGTCCAATCGCATGCAGACAAGCCCGATATTGTAAAGACAGATCACTGCCGGCAGCTCGACGCGTCCGGGAGCGCCCTCAACCATCTGAAGCGCCTGTTGCGCGAGCGCAAGCGCCTGCTCCAGCTCCTCCGGAGCCGCGTCCTCGCGATTCAGCACGGCAACGGCTGCGTTCATGAGGGCCACCGGGTCGAGCGGGGCTTCCTCTTCGGTCGCGGGTGTCTCTGGAACAGGGCTTGGGAGCGGAGCTTCGTATGGCTGGCCCACGCCAGGCGGAGCCGCCTCCTCATCGACGAACACGGTGACCTCGCCCGCCGCGCGCTGGAGGAGGCCGGCGGGGATGCCAAGCGAAACGGGGCCGCGCACGGCCAGGTCCACCGCGCTGCGCTTGTGCTCACCCTTGGCGATCACGATGACCTCGCGGGCGTCCCGCAGCGTCCCCAGGCCCAGCGTGACGGCAAAGTCGTGCCGCACATGATTGGCCCGCCGCGAGGCCGGATGGAGCCGGACGATGCGGGTCGGTGAGTCAACCGGCGATCCCGTCTCATTGAATCCCAGATGAATGCTTCGGAACAGAGTCAAGAGGAACGCGTGCACCACGCGCAATCCCGGCACCGCCACCATCCACCGGCCCGAGCGATAGAGCCACCACGCCGGCCCGCGCCCGATGCCCAGCAGGGCGATGTCGATGCCGCCCTGCTCGCGGATGAACGCCTCCATCTCCGCGGCTTCCTTGTGCAGGCCGGACCGGTCTCCCTTGAAGAGGTGCACGTGCTCCTCCTTCAGGGGGGACCGCTTCAGCCGCTTCAACGGCTCAATCAGCTCCTCCCGCAGCTGCGACGCGGCGCTGCCGGGGTCCTTCCGCGCCAGCCCCGCATATTCATCGACGTTCACGAGCCACACCTGCGACCACGGAAACTTGGCGTGGCGCTCGCTCGCCGCCGCCTCCAGCAGCGCCTTGTAGACGGGCTTCGGGGTTTCGCCAAACGGCACCGCGATGAGCACCTTGCCGCGGGCGTTGATGGCCGCCTGCATGCGGCGAAGGAGGTGCTCGGCGACCGCCGCATCGTCCCCGACGATGAAGACCGCCAGCGGCCGTCGCGGCGGCAGCCCATCCGGAAGCGGCGCCGTGAAGATGCGCACCCGCCGCCAGGCGCTCCCCAGCAGGCGCAGACCCCGTTGTCCCACCCACACCAGGCCATAGGCGGTCCCCGCATACCCCGCAGTCGCCAAGGCCGCCAACAAGGTGACCCGCCAAGGAGGAGCAGTCCCCACCGGAATGCCGGCCCACCAGAAGGCGGCCATGTAGCCGATGTAATAGGTCGGGGAAACATCCAGCGCCATCGCGAGGAGGTCAAGCACCGGGCGTCCGACGGCATACAGCACCAGCGCGGCGGACACACCGAGCCACGCACTGCTCACGAACGTGGGGGCGGGTTGCCGGGCTCTCCGCAGCCACAATCCGAGCTTCAGCAGCGCCCACGCGGCGGTGAGCTCCAGCAGCGGCAACCCCACATGGAGCAGGCGGATGTAGGTGGCGACGCGCCAGCCGGGCCCGTAGTCGCCGAGGAGCGTGGCGAGCCAAAACTGCAGTTTCAAGCCCCCCCATCCCACCAAGAGCCCCGGCACATAGGGGCTGGGAGGCATGCCGGAAAAGTTCACGTGTTGGTACGCCAGCAGGCCGAGCGTCAGCGCGCCCGCCAGCGCCGCCGCCGGCCACCGCCGGCGCCCGCCAGGGTCCGGCGCCCACGCCCGCCGCAGATCCGCCTCCTGGCCCACGCCGAGGGACGGCCCCAGCGGCCAGGCGAGGAGCTCCGCCGCGATGACGGCGGCGTTGAGCAGGAGGTGCGCGGCGAGCCATGAATCGGGGGCAATCTCGATGAGGCCCAGCGCCCAGAGGAGCACAAACGGCAGGCTGATGAGGAGATTGACCGCAAGGCCCGCCAGCGCCGGCGGCCCGCGGGTGGTCCACGGCATCCCGGAGAGGAAGTGGGCCCAGCGCACCGGCTCGGTTGGGACGCGGCCGCTGAGCTTCCCTTCCTTCAGCCACGCCCAGCGCCCATGGAAGAGGTGGGCGAGGGCCGAGGGGGTCGTCCCGCGCTGCGGGTGGACCGATTCGGGCGGCTCATTCCACGGTCGGGGCTCCGCGAAGCCGCGCTGGGCCAGCCGGTTCAGTCTCGGGGTCAGCTCCCCTCCTCGATGCGCGCGACGCAGCTGCTTGACCCAGTCCAGGAACCGTTTGAATTCTGCCAGGTCCGCAAACCTCAGCGAGGGGTAGCGGGTGGTCATCAGCTGGAGGGACATGGCGATGCTCTCCCAATGCGCCCCCAGATGGGCCGGCGACCACAGGATGGAGAGCGCTTCCGTCAGCTTGGGGCTCGAAACCGTCGGAATGAGCCGTCCCAGCAGCCGCTTGATGATCCGGCGCATGTCCATTGGGGCCTGGCTGGATGGCGCATCGGCGCCTGAGGCAAAACGAACCATCGAGGAGCTGCGCCGTGGATTGAAGGGATGGTGCAGGACGTCGTCCGCGCCGCGATGCTCGAAGTCCCACGGATACCTGGCCGGCGCGCGCGATCTCGCCTGAGGCGGAGCGTCCGTCCCCGCCAGCGGATGGGCGCCCCCCTGCCCCTGGGGTGGAGACCGTTTCAGGAGGGCGCGGATTTCCTCAAGGCGTTCCTTCTTGAAATAGTAGTGGGTGTGCTTCCGCCGCTTCAGCTGCCGGTCAGGCTTCAGGCCGTCTTTGATGGCGCTCGACATCGTTGACGGCGATACCCCGACGAGTCGGGCCACCTCGCTCGCCAGGTACAGATCCTCGGCGTCGACGGTCAAGCGCTTGCGGATGGCGGGAAGCCGGCGACGGCTGAAGTAATAGTACGTGTGACGCCCGCGGGGAACGATACGGTCCGGCCTGAGTTCCTGATGCCTCATCGCGACAAGGATGGTCCCTTCAGACACCCCAATGGCTCCCGCCAGCTCACTCGCCAGGAAGAACCCAGGCAGACGGAATGGCTTGAGGACGGCCCGCAGCGCCCGTAATCGGCCCCGCCTGAAATATTGATAGGTGCGCTTGCCATGCGGTTGCACCAGGTCAGGGGGATCGACCTCACCGCGCTTGATGGCATCCCTGAGGACCTCGGCCGGCACCCCTAACAACTCCGCCATCTTCTCGATGGAGACAAATCCCTTTGGCGCAAGCGGCTTGAACCGCTCGCGCAGGGTCGGCACGCGAGCCGGGTCGAAGAACGAGCGGGGGTGCCGTCCCTGCGGCACCATCATGTCGGGCTGCAGACGCCCGTGGCGAATGGCGCTGTGCAGTGAGGATCTCGGAGCCGGCAACGCCTCGGCAAGCTGCCGAACGGACAAGAGGCTCGAGACAAATGCCGCGTTGATGAGGTGTGGGTGTTGCTCCACGTCCTTGAGGGGAACGGGTGAAAGCGCTGCCGAGTTGACGGTCAGCCGCTGTCGATCCTCCAGGAACTCAACCGGGAGATAGTGCTGGAGGCCGCGCGACTCCGGTGCTCCCACGACCTGCCCCATGCCCAGCGACTCGTGCTCGACGTACCGGCCCCTCCACCAACCCGGAAGGCTCGTCAATGGCTCCTTCCCCTGGTTGCGGCGATGCGTGAAGAATCCGGTGATGACGAGCAGGGCGAGGACCGCCGCCGTCCACTCGAGGGGCAGACGCAGAACGATCGCATCGGCGAACGGGTCCTGCGGCGCCATCCCGGCGAAGCCGTAGGAGAAGAGAAGGGCCGGGATGAGCAGCAGGGAGAGCAGCCTGCGGTGCGGACCAGTCCTGTTCCCCGGCTCATCATGCGCCGCGGGCCACGCCGACTGGTCCGGCGAGGTCCCGCCCGGCCAGTCGAGCCCCAGGCTGAGGCGGAGGAGGCGCTGCTCCAAGGCGTTCAGCCGATACCACCGGGACCACTCGCCGGCTTGAAACTCGCGGTGCTGGACGCTCGCATGGGGATAGTCCATATGGAACCGGACCGCCTGCTCCGCCGCATGCCGGAACCTTCGGCCGGCCACCAGGCGGCGCGCGGCCTGCTGTGCCACATAGTTCGCGAGCATCTGACGAGCCACCAATGTCGGCTCCCGCCCCCCGCCGATGTGATGAGCCGCTTCGCGCGCCAGGCGCCTCAGGAAGGTGCGGCGAGGGAACAAGACGTCGTGAAGGTCAAGCAGGAGCAGGAGCGGTTTCAGGAGGAAGGCGGTGGGCGCGGCCAGATCAAGCAACCGATCGTGCTCCCGCGCCAGAACGAGAGGCAACAGCAGCCTTCGGACCGCCGCGAACCGGCGTGAGTGGCTCCGGGCCACGAGCCAGGGGACAAAGTGCATTTCCCCGGTCGTCGGCGCCGTCAGGGCCAACTCGCCATGCTGTCGGAGCAGCCGAATCCAGCCGGTCGCCCCCCGCGCACGCTGCCATCGCTGCACGTGCTGCCAGGCATCCCGGTCAGCCCAGGCCGGAACCGCCCCCGCCAGCGCCATCGGGTCCTTCGGGAGATCCTGGGGCGCCCAAACGGTGCCCAGGATGCCGAGGAAGCCGGTCACGAGCGCCAGCAGGCCGGCGAACCCCGCGTAGCCTGTGAGCCAGGTGATCGGCTCCGAGGGATCGATGCCGAAGACCGCGCCGAGCCCCGCCGCCGCGCCCCCGAAGAGCACGCCCCACTCCAGGTGCTCGCGGATGCTGAAGGGTTTGCGCTCCAGTGCTGACGGCGGAAAATCGGTGTCTGACACCATGTTCTCGACGGCGGGCGGCGCGGCAGGCAACCTGTCTGACTTCGACACCGACTCTAAATTGGCGAGCTCAGGGACATCCTCCCCGGCGGCGGCTCGGTGTGCAAGCTGTTCCCATACACTGCCTTGCTCCACGACAAATGAAACGCCACGCGTCGTCCAGCGGCCATCAATGTGAGCTCTGACGCGACGCGGGGTCTCAACGACAACGTAATGCTTGGAGCTCTGCCGCGTACCTTCCGGCGGAGTGTGACCGAAGGCCGTGACCAGCGCAGGATCGAGCAGCGGATGCGAAGAAAGATCCAGCACCATGTGCGGCATGTAAAAATAATCGCCGAGCAGAATCAATATGTTCGCTGATTCCTCCGTCAGCTTTCTGGGCCCCTCCAGCAGAAGTTGATGTGGCGCGATATGGAACACCGCCACTGTTGTCCCGTTACTGTGCTGAATCCGGCTTGCCGGCGCCCATCCCCAGCGATCGATAAAACCGGGAGCCTCGGCCTCCAGTGGTTCTTGCCGATAGAACGTTAACATCACACCGGTGGATTGCCTCTCCCCTACAGCGAGGTGCTTCCCAAGGCCATTAGGGTCCGTGATCGGTCTCGTCCTCCATTCGGCATGCCGGTTCATCACCTCAAGCAAGAACGTGTCGACATACACGTCATGCGCCACTCGAGACAGCGCTCCTACGCGGGCATATGAGGTCAACTCGCGTTCTTGGTCGAACAGGATGACGCGGGTTGGGGTCCCAAGGAAAAAGAAATAACGTTGCGGGTCGTTCTTCTCGGCCAACGCCATAAACCGATTGCCCGTATCGCCTGACTTTTCACGTACTCGCTCAAGGACGGCCGGCAGAAAGCTCCATGTGCGTTGAAACGTTTTCGGCAAACCGAACTCGACAGGAGTGAATCGAATCTGGCCTCCTGAAGCCGGATACGCGGTGCGGTGACGTTCGTTCGCGACGACCGCTTGACGGATCTTTGGATCGCCGAAATAGTTCAGAAGCACGCGATCGATGAACGTTTGCACCGCCGGATAACTGAGCATTCGAGACGACGGAATCACCTGACGCGGCTGATCCTCGGCCAGCTGGTCATACGACGATTGGTGACTCAACGTGTGGTAGAGAAAGAGCTCACGCCCCCGTATGGCAAGCACGAGTGCGTTCGTCGGCTGTTGTCGATCAATGAGTAATCGTATCCGGATTTGGCCATTGGCCGAGGCGATTTCCGGAATAGTGGAGACCAGGTCGCCCGCTAACCAATGGCCGAATATGACTCGCCACCCACCCAAACGGCACTCCAGTGCCCTGCGGGCCTGCAATGCGGGTAAGCTCGACGATCGAGTCGGGATCTGGTGCAGCGCGTTGGTGATGGGAGAGAGACGGGATGGAGAAAGCGTCATCGGTGGTGTGGCGGCAGCGTCAAGCGCCCCAGCGGCGTCATCGAGCGCCTGTTGCAACGTCTTTATCGCTGAAGCAACGTCACCGGTGGCGGGCGGCGCGGCAGCTGGATCTCTCCCTGAGGGAGGTAAAGGTTGTTTCCGCTGCAGCACCAGCACTGTTATCTCCCATTCCTCAGGTTGAGGATCAGCAATCGTATACGCATACTCACTCCTCGCTGGCTCGTCATACTTGATCACCTTTTCCAACCCTAAGCGGTCGAGTGCTGCCTCAAAGGTCACATGGAGCTCGTCCTCCCATTGAGGATGCGCAATGACCAAGAGTCCGCCTGGCTTCAAGGCCCGGACAAGCGGGCGGTATCGTCGTCGCAGTGCCGTCGTCTCATCCACCCCCATGTCATGGGCAAGACCAGAGGGCGGGTCGAGGGCAAAGCGAGCCACGATGAAATCCAACGAGGATGCTTCGACGTGCTTCGCATAGTCGGTGTAATCGCGCACCTGGTGAAGATACGGTCGATCCTGACTGGACGGAACCTCGTCACCCACGCCCTCAATGTCCACGCCCTGTCCTCGCAAAAATTCCAACAACGCTAACGTGTCTCCTCTTGGGCCTAGCTCGAGACCCTTCAATCCTTTCATTCGCTCAATGCTACCATAGGCTCTTAGCAGCTCTCGGATGATGGGCCGGAAGTACGCAAGGGGCTTGCGGGGTGTCCCTTGACGGTCAGCCCCCTCGTCTCTCCGCTCATCAGCCAATACGACTCGATCCACTTGTGCCTCAAGAGTCGCGTCTGCGGCGGGCGGCGCGGCGGGGCGGGCGTTCGACGCGTCAGCCGTCGGCTTGACACCGTCAGCGTCGGATGCTACAGTCGTGGCAGGAGGAGCCGATGAAGACGAAACGGAAGACGCCGATTCGCGTAACCCTCTTTCCCCAACCGCTTCAGCGGGACTATGACTGGGCATGGGCCCACTATGGCGAGTTGGGGCGACGGTATCCGAACCAATGGGTGGCGTTTGCTCACCGACGGGTCCTGGCGGCAGGCCCTCGCCTGAATCGGGTGCTGGAGAAAGCGCATCAGCAGGTGGACTGGCCGCATATCCCCCATCTGTTTGTGGAGTCAGGAATTCATATCTATTATGCGCATCACCCTTGAGGTCCACCGCACGTTGGACCTCGGGGCCAGCCGCACCCACCACCGGCTCTTCCTGTACCGCCTGCTCACGCGAGTTCGATTCCGCCAAGCCCGTGGCTGGAGCGACTACCATGTGGCGATCCTGGACACCGGCGCCCCCTATTCCCTGCTCCCCCTCTCGCTGTGGCCCGCCTTGCGTGTCGAGCGCCTCACGACGCTGCCCCTGCGCGGCATCGTCCCCGGCCACACCGCGGAGCTCCGCGCCGATCTGGCCCGTGTCTCCGGGCGCCTGCTGGATGCCCGCCGTGTCTCCCCGCGCCTGATCCTCTGGGCCATGCTGGCCAGGACCGATGAGGTCCCGCTGATCCTTGGCTGGGCCGGCTGCCTCGACCGCGCCAGGCTTGGATTGGACGGGCGACGTCGCTCCGCCTGGCTTGAGTTCTAATCCGTCCCTTCCCTCTGCAAGTCTCGCTGTGCCCCCTACTCCTGGTCCTTCACCTTTTGCTTCGTTTCCGGCGGGCGGCGCGGCAACATGGGGGGTGGACGGCTGGCCGACCGCATCGAGCAGACCGTCCAGGAACGCGAGGACCGACTCGTGAGCTCGCACATCTGCGGGAGACGCGAACCGAAGCGGCTCCGCGGCGACTGCCTGATAGTCGTCGCGGATGCGGCGGAGCGCGCCGGCCAGGGCCTCCCGCTCCGCCTGCCGCCCCGCGCCGGCGAAGTGCCGCCGGATGCGGTCGGTGAGGGGGCCCTTGGCATCCCGCCGGATGGCGGAGGGCAACTGCTCCACGACCGCGCGATTCGCCGCGTCAGCGGCCCGCTGGAGGGAGCGGGTGACCTCCTCGGTCATCCGCCGGATCTCCTGCATCGGCATGCGGCGCATCGTGGCCAACGCGCCGCCCAATGACCCCATCCGCTCGTACGGATCAAACCGGAATCCCGGCTGCTCATGCCAGGCGCGCTCCACCGGATAGCCCATCGGATCAGGCGCCGGCCCATCCGGAAGGAACGGCTCAAGGGCGTCTGGCGCGAGCTCCCAGTCCGTTTTTTGGAGGATCGTGAGGCGGGCGGCATCGCCCGGCTTCGGCGCCACGAGGACCTGGATCCCGCCGCCGCCGAGCCCGCCGGGCACGGCCAGGCGATGCGCCTCGCGCAGCGCCGCCCGCTGCTGCTCGGGGGTCACGAAGCGGCCGGCGCCCAGCGCCGCCACCACGACGTGCTGGCTCTGCGGCGGCAGGCTGCTGGCGCCGGCCTGCCGGCTGACCTCCTCCGTCAGGCCCTGGGCATGCCGGACCGTGAGGCTGAGCTCCCGCAGGGCGGATGACGGCTCGACCTCCGTCAACCGCAGCCTCGAGCCCGCCTTCAGGACGCCAGGCTCATCGGCCAGACGGACCCATGCCGTCGCCAGCCAGGAGGGGCCGGCGGCGAGCGACGTGATCTGGAGCACGCCGTTAGACTCCAGCCATCCGCTGGCCTGGAGGGCCTCGACCAGCCTGACGACGGCCCGCTCGTAGGCATGCGCCGTCAGGCCCATCCCGAGCCGGACCTGCGCCTCAGTGCGTTCGACGAGCCCGCTGTCAACGCACCTCCTCGTCGTAGAGGGCATGCCGGACGATCGAATCTCGGAAGACGTCAAGCGGCTCTCCCAGCCGCTCCGCCGACGCCCGGACATCGCCCTCGGCGGCCCGCAGCGCCTCCACTCGCGCAGCGACCGCCCGCTGAACCTCCGCAAGTTCGGTGGCATAGTCGCGCACCTGCTGGAACCGCCACAGGCCGGGATGATCCGGATAGGGGGCAAACCGATAGACCCGCTTGACGCTGTCCGGCCGCCACTCGCTTGCCTGGGTCGTCCACACCACGTCTTCCCCAAGCCCAGGATCGAACCGCTTCACAACCCTCGCGACCCCTGGCTGGAACGCGCCAGTATGCAGCGAGGTTCTGAGGTCGCTCCTGCCGAGATGGAACCACAGCCTCCCATGACCTGTGGTGGGCACCTGGAAGTCGAGGTCGGGAAACAGCCCCGGCCGCCTGGCATCCGGGCTGGTCAGCTGGGCGCGCAGGGCGCGCATCCCCAATTCGCTCTCGGTCGGCTGGGGGGCCGCGGGCTCCTCGGCGGCCGGCGGCTCCTCTGCTGCCAACGCAAGAGGTTCGGGCGCGGCGGCGGGTTCCGGCGCCGCGGGCTCAGGCGCGCGGGCATCCGCCGGCGCGGGCGCCGTCGGGCCTGCCTCATTGAGCAGCTGCCGCAAATACGGTTCCCGCTGGATCGCTTCCTGCATCAGCCGATCGAACCAGAGGCTCTTCGCGGACCGCCCGTCTTCCTCCGTCATCAACAGCGCCAGGCCCTTGGCCAGCGCGACGCTGTTATAGAGCCCATGGACGAAGACGTTGGCGGCCACGGCTCCCAACAGCCGGATGAGACCAGGCGGGAGGCTCGGGAGCTCGATGACATTTGCCAGCGCCTCATAGCCCGCCACGCCGAACAACGCGCCCGCAACCGTGGCCGCGGCGATGAGGCCGAACCCGATCCAGCGCTGGCGTCGGGCCATTGCGACGCGCTCTCTGGCCTCCCGCGCGGCGTCCCAGAGCCGATCGACCGCCGCGTCCCGCAACGATCGGGGGGCGCCGGCCAGGTAGAGGGCGACGTGAAGCTGGACATCCCAGAGATCCAGTCGAGGATGCAGCAACAGGAAGACTTGCGCGAGCTTCTCCGCCTCCTCGACGCTGAGCCCCGGCAGGGTTTCCTGCAGGGTTCGAGCTAGATCGGTGAGAGGCTTCCCCAATGGATGCGCATTGAGGTAGCGCCCGCCGGTGAAGGTGGCCATGTGCCAGATGGTCCGCGGGAACTCGATGAGCGCCGCGAACCACACGGCGATCAACTGGACCCAGGCAGACCACGCCGCCACCTCCGCCGGCAGCGGCCGGCCGGCCCGCGCGAAGAGCCAGCCTGCCAGGAGCCGGAATGCGGTCACGCTCCCCGGAAGCATGAGGATCGGTGGAGCGGATTCTGCGGCAGATGGACGGACGTCGATGCGCACGCGGGCGCTGACCCGCTCACCGGGAGCCAGGATGACCGGCGTGGACTCGCCGAGGCCGGCTGCATGGAGGTTCATCGCATCGGTCGCGGACGTCTGGGGCTCGACCGAAACAAACTCCTCGCCCTCCGGCACCCACACGACCGTATGGGTGAAGAGCGGATCCTGCCGGATCTCGACGCGGCGCCCTTGCGGGTCCTCCAGCACCGAGACGATCTCCCCCTGTTCATCCGGCTGCAACCGGGTGAAAACATGGTCTAGGCTGCGGCCCTCCAGGAGGGTTAGGGCGCGCAGGTCCCACGACGTGCCTTCGACCGGTACAGGCGCCTGCGGCAGCGGCATCCGCTCGGCGTCCGCCTGCCAGACCGAGGCGCCGGGCACCGCGAGCCGCCAGCGTCCCCGGTCGGGCGTCCGAAACCAGGGATGGAACCCGAAGCTCGCGACGCGCCGCCGCCGCACATCGTCATTGACCACCTCCACCTCGATCGCGAGCCCGCTGCTCGTGACGCGATACGTGAGCGTCGGATGCAGCGGGCCGAAGAACCGCGCCATCTCCTGGGCGCTCTCCGGCGTCAGGGCCAGGCGAATGAAGCTCCCCTGCGCATCCTGTCCGGATTCGAGCACGGTCCAGCGGGCGCGCATGGCCATCCCGTGCAGCGCATGCGGACCCAGCATCCGCACCAGCGGAGAACCCCTGACGTCCACATGCTCGCCGTCGAAGGTGAACTGCCCATTGCCGAGCCGGTTCGCCCAGGGCCCCAGGAACGGCAGGCCGCCGTCCTCGGCGAGGTCATCAGGCTGATGCAGCAGCTCCACCCCATCGACCACGAAGGAGGTCACCTTCCCGCCGAGCTCCGGCGCCACTTCGATAAACGTCCGGCCGGTCGGATCGGCCGCGCGGATGACCGCGCGTCCCCCCAGCCACTGGCGCCAGGCGGCACGGTCTTCAGCCGGCACGCCGAGGCTGTCCAACAGCTGCCCGCGCGCCGCCTCGGTCGGCAGCCGGAAGCTCACCGGAATGGGAACGCGCGGCTCTGCCACCTCCAGCAGCCAGCCGAGATAGCTGCGCATCGACTCCAGCGCATTCTGGCGAGCCGCGTCCTCCAATGCGGAGAACTTGCGGAGACCCTTGAAGGTCTCGCTGTAGCCCTCCAGAGGCTGAAGGAGCCTGATGCGGACCTCCTCGATCGGTTGTCCGCGGAACTCCAGCGGCGTCTTCAGCGCAAGCTGGAGGAGCCGGTCCTCCGGGAATGCCACCTGGCGCACCTCGCTGGACCGCAGCGCCCGCACGTGAGCGGTCAAGAAGTCGCGCAGCGATGCCACCGCCGCCTCCCTGGTCTCATCCGGCACAAGGCCCCAGGCGCCAAGGCGCTCATCCTGTTCCGCGCTCTCCGAGGTCACGCTCAAGATGATCCGCTCTTCCGGCTGCCGCCGGCTGAACGACTCACGCAGGGCGGACGGCAGGTCGTCCCCCGCCGCAATGACGAAGGCCTGAGGTTGGGGTGCGGCGGGCGGAGGCTGAGGCGCCGCGACCGGCTCATGAACGGGACGCACGCGCTTGCGGTCCCACGCCGCAGCTTGAGCGGCCTGGCGTGCGCGCGCCACGCGCCGCCGCCAGGCGCGGAGGCCGACCGCCGCCACGGCCAATCCGGCTCCACCCAGCAGCGTCCCCTGCCACTCATCCCACCACGTCGTATCTGACGAGGGCAGCGGCTGGCGGACCGGAGGCCCCGGCTGGCCTCGCGGGATTACCACCCCAGGCGCTGGCGGCTCCGGCGTCGCCCGTAACCCGCGAGGCGCCTGAGGGGCTGCGGGCGGCGCCTGGCGCTGCTCCCAACTCCGCAGGTCGGCGGCCAACTGCTCCCGGTGGCGTGTCAGCTCTGCGACGAACTCCGGCGAGCGCGCCAGGACCGCCTCGATCGCCTGGAGCTCGCGTTCCCTCCTCATGATCTCAATGGTGAATGCCGGCTGGGGATTCTGTGCAGCGGCGATTCGCAGCGCCTCCAATGTCGAGCGGTTGACCTCGCGCTGCTGCACGTGCCGGATGACGCGGTCCGTCAGGTCCAGGCTGCGGCGATACGCCAGCGGGGTTTCCTTCGCCAATTGCCCCATCTCATTTGCGCGGCTCCGAAGCTCCAAGAGCACCATGTGAAAGCCCCGGATCACATCCGCGGCCAGATGGGAGTCGCTGTCAAACGCTTCGGGATGGAGGATGAGGACCCGCTGGCGCGGATCGGACACGCCAGGGACCAGCACCCCGACATGTCCCTGCCCGCCCTGAAGGGGGTTCGCCGTGCCCGGGAGCATGCCCTCGCGGGCTTGGTGCGCCAGCAGATCGCCCTTCTCTAACCGGAATGGCACGGGTCCGGAGAGCACTCTGGAGTCGGCAGGGTCGAGCAGCGGCTCAACCAATCGCCAGATCCGGTCAAACCGCCGCAGATCGTTGTCGCTGAACCCAGGCCCCAGCGGCAGCTGAAGCTGCGCCTCGCTCCGACCGGCTCCCGCCAGCCCCGCCGCGACCGCTCCACCGACGAAACTCAGGAACTTCCGGCGCGTCCAGCGACCGGGGAGTGGCTGCGCGGCGGCGGAGCCCCGCCTGGCCACAACCAAGAGGAGTGCCAGGAGCACCCCATCAAGTGCCAGGCCGAGCCACGGGTGCCCCACCGCGATGCCGGCCGCGAAGAAGAGACCGAGGGCTTTTTTGCCCGGCAGGCGCGGCGGGGGTGAGGCATCGTCGGCGCTTGGTGGAAGCGTCCATTCCAGGTCCAAGCCGCGTCCCGATAATGAGATCACGGTCAACTGGTACACCCCAGGAACGTCCGTCTTGGAGACGGAGAGCTCGAAGCGTCCAACGACCGCGAGGGGCTCATTGAACCTGAATGGTTTGCCCGGATCGTCCGGCTGGATCGCCCGAGTTGTCGGATAGAGGCGGAACCAGGGCACGCCGCCCTGCATCCAGACCCGGTAGCGATGCTCGCCCATTGTCAGCAGCACGTCCTGCTTGCCGTCGAAGAGAATGGTCTGGACCGGCTCGAGGTCTTCCGTCCCGCCCACCCTGGCCACGCGCGAGCGGCCCATCCAGGCCAGCAGCGGGAAACCCCTGTTCCCTCGCTTATGCCGCTCCACGATTCCGTGGATCAGCGGGCGCTCGCGCTCCATCGCCTGGCGGGCGAGCGACAGCGGCACCTCCTCGAACGCCCCCTCCTTGCTGTGATGACGGATCACCGTCAGACCATTGAACGCCTCCTCCTCGGTCAAGAGCCGCTCGGCGAGCAAGGCCGCCTCGGCGGAGGGCGAGTTCCGCGCCGGATGCGCGGCATGCCACAGCTCCTGGGCAGCGAGGTACTGCCGATAGTCAGCGTAGGGATGGCCGTCGCGCACGAACACCGGTGCGCCACCGGGATTCGCATCGCCTTGGAGGTGGAAGTGTTCGTGTTCGAGCACCCCCTCCGTGAGGTTGGCAGTGTGGTCCGGATGGTCCACCACGAACCGCAGGAGATGGCGCGGAAGGAAGATGGTCGGCTGGCCTTCCCCGCGGCTGCGCTGCTGGCTGCCGGCATGCGCGAGCAGCTCTCCGCGCTGAAACGCCTGATGCGGCCCTATCCCAATCACGTACCGGTACTGCCAGAGGCCGTGGCGGTTCGAGTAGCGGATGGCGTCTCTTAAGAGCGTCAATTCCTGGTGGAGCGCCGCCCCCGTCAGCTTCAGGAGGTCGGCAAGGTCCCGCTGCGCATTCGGGCCCAGCTCCAAGCGGCCCTGGAAACCCTCCAGCAGCCTGGCAGCTTGCTCCTCATCGGTTATGGGGTTGAAGTAGTAGTCGAGGTCGTGCGCGGAAAAGTCAATGGCGACCGCCTCGCCCACCTCAATCTCCTGGCTCCAGATCTCATTGACTTGTTCATGCGGCAGATCGGCCAGGCTCTTTTCGCTGCCGGCGGAGCGCAGCATCTCCTCGACCTCATGGTCTATCACCGTCGTCTGCAGCACCCGCAGGGCTTCCCATGCCGCCCGCTGGACGGCCGGATCCCGATCCTCCATGGCCTCCTCCAGGAGCGGCAGCACCTCAGGATGCCGCCGTCCCAAGAGGCCGGCCACCGCCTCCAGACGGACATCCGCATCTTTATCCATCAGCGCCCAGCGCAGCCGTGCGATCACGCGTGAATCGCGCATCGTCCCCAACAACTGCACCGCGGTCTTCCGCACGCTCGCGTCAGGATCTGTCCGGATGGCCCGTCCCAGCTCGTTGATCGCGTCCTCCGCCGCCTCTTCGCCGCCCAGCTTCACAAGCGCGCGCGCCGCCTCACGCCGGACGGCAGGATCAGCGGCGTGGTTCCTCAGGGCGCGCGCATAGCTTTGCTGAAGCCAGCCAATCACCAATGGCTGCAGCCGGTTGCCTGAGTGGAACCTGGCAGCGGCCTCCAGGCGGCTCGACGGATCCCGGAACCAGTCCAGCTGGTGGAAGAGCTCCGGCAGATCGGTCATCTTGTAGCTGGTCGGCGCCCGGTCCGCCGCAGCCCGGAGCGCGTCGCGGATGGCGCTGGGGGGCAGGCCGGCGATGCCGGCGAACAGCGCGACCACCGCGTCCTCCATGCCCGGGACCGCGCCGTTGGCGTGCCGCACGCGCCCCGTCCCTCCGGTGGTGAAAAATGGTGAAGATTCGAACCGGCCCAGACCAGCAATCACTCGTCGCTCATCGATCTTCCTGCGCGTCTGTGGGTCGACCGGCACCGTCGGGTCCACCCAGACGACGAGATTGCCTTGTTCGTCATAGAACGCGCTCCCCTCTTTGTGGTCGAGGAACCTGCGCATGCGGGGGAATCGAAACTCCGCCCCCCGGTACAGCTCGTCGAACTGCTCTTGCGCATGCAACAGCGCTCCTGGATCTCGCCGCTGCTCAAGCTCCTCATACGACAGGAGGGGACGACCTCCGGCGAACACAGAAGCTTTCTGTTGCCTCAGCCGGCCCACCCCCCCGGGGAGGACCGAGGTCTCCGGGACGGGGTAGCCGGCCTTCCGCAACCGCTGGTTGTCCTCAACGATCCGGTCGCGCAGCGCATCGCGTTCGGCGTCGCTGACCGCCATCACGCCCCCTAACAGCGGGCGGACCTCTTTCACCACGTCGTCGCCGGCATCGTACACGGTCACAAACCACCCCTCGGCCATGGGAACCGCCGCGATCGCTGAGACAGGCGAGGCCGCCATATCCTCCGGGCCGCCAAGCGGCGTTGATGGCGGTGCCCCTTGGGCGCGCCTGAACCACCGGGGCAGCCACGCCATCGCGATGACGAGCAGCGCGTCGACCGCCAGCCCGAGCCCGACCGGCCACCAGGCGTCGAGGCCCGCCGCGTAGAACCCGCCGATGAGCGTGCCGACCGGGGCCAAGACGCGGAGGCCCGCCACGAGCGCCAGCTGCTGGATGAGGCCGCCCAGCCAAGTCCACAGGTTTCCGAGTGCAGGGCGAGGCGACTGGTTGACATCCGCCAGCTTGACCTTTCCGATGAGAAAGCGCTCCACGAACGCTCCCTCAGCGGAGGCGCGCCGCCTGGCGAGCTGCTCCGCCATCTCGGCGTATTCTTTGCGCGCCTGCTGGCTCTCATACCGGCGGATGGCTGCCGCCTTCTGCCTCATCTGGGGCTCATCGAAGAGGTAGTGGAGGTTCGGGGCCAGGTACTGGTCTTCAAACCCTCGGACGCCTTCGTAGAACACGACCGTGGCGTTCGGCGCATAGCGGGCGATGGCTTGGAGAAAGAGCGTCGTGAACAGCCGATGCTGGGGGTGGAGGTCGAAGGGAGCGTACAGGAAGAACGCCAGAGCGTGGCCGCCGTGAGCTTGCGCCAGGCGCCGCACGTAGCCGTCGATGCGCTGGCGATCAGCCGCGCTCAGGCTCGTCCACTGGCTGAAATGGAGGTCCAGCCCGCCATCGGAAAACCGCACCAGGCGCTCCAGGCTCTGGATCAAGCCGAGGTTCTTGTAGTTATCGTCGGGGACGCCCAGCTCATTGGCCCCGTCGTCATTCTCTTTGCGGCGCTGCATCCGCTTCTGTTCCTCGGTGGGAGACGGGGTCCCGTATTTCTCCCGAAGGAACTGGTCGGTGACGCCGGCTTCATCCCAGAACCCGGTCACCATCAACGCGCCCTCGAATGCCGGAGGGATGGCGCTCCGCCGGCGCAACCATGACAACGTCCACGAGCCTGGTTGCCGCTCCGATGGCGCCTGTTCATCCGGCTCGACCGGATGTCCCGCCGCTGTCAGGATGCGGGCCGCCGCCCCGAACCCGATGGCCACGTCATCCCCATGCGGCTCGGTGAACACGAGCTGCTTGCCCCTGAAGAAACGCTCGAGTTCCTCGGGCGTCTGGATGACCGAAACCCCAGGGTCTGCGCGGAATTCAACGCCATTCACGAGCAGTCGATTCGCAAGGGAGAGCTGTCCTTGCATCCCGCGGCCCTGGCGGTCTCCGAGGCGCTCGAGCGCCTGGTCGTCCGCCGTCAGCGGCCCCCCAACCTCGCGGGCGCGCTTCCCATAGCCGTAGATGAGCTTGTGCTCGTTCACCTCATGGCGCACCGGCTCGCCCATCGCCGGATCGCGTCCGGAGATGGCCACCACTACTTGGCCCGCATCGGTGAACCGCCTCGAGTAGGTCCAGCCGTTCACGCTGAGCGTTGCCGATGTTCGGGTGTCGGAAGCGATGGGTAAGCGCCATGCCAGCCACGCGTGAAACAGCTCATGGTGCAGCCACTTCGGGCTGTAGAGGAGGACTTCATGCAGATACAGCCGCTCAGCCGTCGCATAGCCGAGGAGGAGCGCCCGGCCATTCGTCCCGCGGGGCGGAGCACCGCGGAGGATTCGGATGGCAGCTACATTGAAGTTCTTGGCGAACGTGCCAACTTCTTGCAGCAGCGGACGATAGGGGGCCGGGACGGCTTCACCCCTGCCCCCCTCGTCGAACGCCCAGCGCAGCGACTGGAGATGCTGGGTGAGCTGCCGGAGCTCATGGGCATCCGGCTCAGCCGCCACCAAATCGACGGGGATCTGCTTTCCCGTGGACACCCCAGCTTCGTCCAGCGGTTCCAGGCGACCGATCAGATGCCCGCGGCTCTCCCGCATCTCCCGAACGTGGACGCGTCCGACGGTTCCCCCATCCGAAGGTAGCGCTACCTTTTCCTCGTCAGAAACATCGCCGGGCGAGGAGGACTCGCCACCCCCCGGCAGCGCGGCCTGCCGTCCCACGACCTCTGTGTCGCGCAGCCTCCCCTCGACAGCATCGCCGGCGGGTGGGGGAGGCTCCGGGGAGGCCGGTGGCTGCACGTCACCGTGCTCCTCCAGCACGCGCTTGGTCTCTGCAGTGCGCTCGACGGCGTCCCGATAGAGGTCGAGGATGCCCTCCTCCTGGCCGCCCGGAATGTCCTCGGCAAAGCTGGGGACCAGGCGGCCGGTGAAGGCTGCGCGGATGTCGTAGACGAGCGCCGTGTAATAGATCCAGCGCCTGACGGCGCGCGGCCATGCCGGATCCTGCCGCCGATACCGGCCCGCCTCCTCCTTCAGGAGCTCATAGAAGTTGATCGCCTCCTGGTCGAGGTACGATTGGCGCAGCGCGGCGTTGTCCCGAAGCTTAGCCGGCCAAGCATCCGGGTGGTCTTGGGGCACGCCGGCGACCGACCGCTTCCTCCCGTTGAGCCCGTCTCGGACCCCGCTGGAGGACCAGCCATCCCCCCCGGGCGCGGCGTCGATCTGGCCTTTGGCGGTCTTCATCCCGCTCGTGCCGGACGCTTCCCGGGGGCGCTTGGGGGTATTCAGCCAGGCATCGGCACCTCGGACAAGGTACTGCGACTTCGTCTCGTCGTAGCCCTCCAGGAAGACCACGCGGTCCTGGATCTCCGGGTGATCCTCGGAGAGCCGGTCGATGACCCGATGCAGCAGCGCGACGTTCGAGCGGCCGTCCTCCGAGAAGGTCTTGCCCGCCATCACCACCTGGACCCCCTCGTTCACGATGAGCTCGATGAACGGGTCGAAGGCGCCGCGGGCCTTCATCTGCGCGATCAGCTCGTCCATCTGCTGGGGCGTGAGCGCCCGGTCGCCGCTGAGGCGGGATTCCACCTCGGGCAGATGCCGCCCGAACACGATGAAGAGCATCCGCTTGTAGTTGACGATGCGGCGGGCCCAGACCGCCAGGAACCGGTCCGGGTCCAGGAGCCGGATCAGCTCGCTTCGCTCAAGCCGCGCCTTGTAGGCCGGATGCTCCTCCAGCGGTCGCGATTCCCATTCCGTCACCCACCGTTCCGGATCCTCGATGCCGGCCCACCGAGCCCAGCGCACCCTCAGGGCGTGCAGCCGCTGCATGTAGTCCTGCTGTCGAGGTTGCTCACGCAGGAGCGCCTCCAGCGCTACGCTGTTGCGAAGGTACTGCCGGCGCACCGTCTCGCGCACCATGTCGATCGCCTTCACTCTGTATTGCCGGAGGAGTTCCCTGAGCGCCGCATCGCTCAGCGCCGGCGGCTGCGAGCCGTCAAGCGAGGGGGGCAGCGGTTGGCCGGGATGGAGGAGCTCAAACAGCTCCCTGACCAAGGGGTCCGCCGGGTCGAGGATGGCCTCCGGGGTCCTGGCGGAGGGGTCGGCCTGGCTCCAGCGCATCAGCCGGCTGATCTCCGGAATCATCCAGAAGAGATGATCCACACCGTTCGTCACCCCGATGACCGGCCGTCGGGAGATTTCCTCTGGGGTCAGGACTCGCTCCGCCACCAGGTAGTCGCCCGCCTTGAGCGCGTTCAGCTGGCTCACGGCCGCGATGGCGCCCCCGTAGTCGTACGCCAACCGCGCCATGAACCGAAGCGGCGAGTGGTGGCCCCAGGGGTCGCGGAAGTGTGGCAGCAGACGCTCCCGGCCCGCCGCCTGCTTGCCCTCAATCAACCACTGGGCGACGTTCCCGGCCTGCGCGCGGACCTCCTCCTTCGGCGATTGCTCAAGATACCGACGGATGTAGTCGCCCAGCCGCACCGTGGCATCGTTGAAATGGTCGATGCCGGCGTTTTCCAGCGTGTGCATGAAGAAGACGAGCTGTCCGCCGATGAGCCCAAGCGCTTCCTCGTAGGTGTAGCCCTCCTCCATGTAGCCGCGGAGGAGGCCGATGAGATAGGGGAAAGTTCCCGTCTCGTTGACATGGACCGGACCGTCCTGAGGCAGCCCAAGCCGCGCGCGGAACTCATAGGCGGCCAGGCCGATGACCCACTCCTGCTCAAACCGATGCAGCGACGAGTTGTGGCCTTTGTAGAGCTCCTCGAGGATGTAGCGGACCGCCGGGTGGTTTTTGTCAAAGTCCGTCGTGGGCATCGGCACCCGGATGCCGCCGACCTCGACGAGACGGTAGCGCACGTAGACCGGATCGCCGGATTCATAGAGGCGGATCGCCGCTTCCAGCGGTTCAGAGGGGTTCCGCGGATCGGTGAAGAAGTCGATGCCGTGGTCCTGCGGCCGGAGGACCTGGCGCGCACCCGCATCCGGATAGCCCAGGTCATTCACCTGCGACACCGGCACGCCTCGCTGGTAGTCCGGAATAAATGGCAGGAACTCCGGAGTATCCGAGCGCGGATTCAACGTGGTGACTCCGCCCAGGTAGTTGAGGCCGCGCACCCACTCCCCGAAGAGCACCCCTAGGCCGCCCACGTAGCTGCTCAGGCGCGGGCCCTCATCCTCCTCGACCCCGCTGACGATCCCCTCCAAGCTGAGCAGGATAGGCGGATGGCCGATGAGCTCAGGGGACCGCTGCCGCAGCCACTCGCTCGCCCCGTCATCCGCCGCCTGGGTCTTGTGGGACCGGGAATCGAAGTCGACCGCGACTCCCTCACCAGTCATCGCCCCTGAACGGCCCTGGCGCAGGAGCGCCTGGGCTTGCTGAAAGAGTTTGGGGTCATCTGGGATGCGGCGCAGCGATGGATCAGCCGCGTCTTCCTTGAACCAGAGCCCGTATTGAAAGGCCGAAGGGAACTGGATCGTCACCTGCGCGTAGGGGCCGTTCACGACGTACACCTGATGCCAGACATTCGGGCGCATCACGACCATCTGACCCGGCTCAAGCACCAAAAGGGACGGTCGATACATGAGGGTCCCGTGGGCGCGCTCCGCACGTACGAGGAGGAGCCCGAGCGTGCCGCGCAAGGCGATGTAGACTTCGGTCTGGGAGGCGGAAGAGCCACGGTGCTGGCGGATGGGGTGGGTGTGCAACCGCTCAATGGGCCGGATGACCTGCGCAAAGTTCATCCCCTGCTCCGCGTGCGGGGATGACGAGAATAGGGCGCTGATCCGCGGAGGCGCCGGGGCCCCTTGGCCGGGGAATGTCGTGGAGTCAATCATGGCCTCCGTCCCTTGAGCCAAGTTCCAGAGGTTGCGGCGCGCCGCCAAAGCGTAGACGACGACCCCATTGCGCTCCCAGACCCTGCCAGTCGTGTTGAACCCCCTGGAGGCGAACTCCCCGTGGGAGGGCCCGTATGGCTCATACCACGCCGGATCGTGTTGCGTCGTCACCACGACCACGTCCCCTTGCTCGACCGTGACTGTCGCAGCGCGTCCTGGATTGACGAGCACCGCGCCAGCTTCCTGCAGGGTGAAGGACTCTTCGCCGGTCTCCACGCGAACGCGGGCGCCGTTCGGGACAAAGACCTCGGTTTCCTGCTGGAATTCCGTCTGGGACGCCAGGAAACGCTTTGCCGCTTCGCCGTGATATATCACCCCTCCCATCGCCGGCTCGACGAGGTAGCCCCCATCGTCCCGAGCCGCCGGCTCTGTCATCTGGGCCGGCCCCTGCTCGCGGTCTTCCACCACGATGACTCGAGGGAGGACGCCCCCAGGTGGTGTTGGCTGCCGATAGACTTCAATGCTCCGAGGCAGATTGGGAACGTCGACGCGCTCAAGCTCCGCAAAGAGCGGGACGAGCCGCCGCGCCGGTGCGTTGAAGACGACGACGAGGGCCCCGGGCTTCATCTGCCGGCGCAGCTTCGCCTCCAGCCGGCCCTCCTTGAAGGAGCCGCTGTCGGTGTAGAGAACGACGTCCGCGTTGTGGAGACGGACCTGCTCGCTGAAGAAATCCACCGTGTGGACCGCGATGCGGCCCGCGATGGCCCGCCAGGCCGGCTCGGTGTCCAGCCGGCGGACGGCAGCGCGGTTCTCCTCTGCGCGATCCGCATCGCCTTCCACGCCGACCGCCCTGGCCGCTCCAAAGGCGACCGCCATCGCCAGCTCCGGTCCCTGCCCGCTCCCAAGGCTGAAGACCGCTTTGCCGTTGACCGGCAGCTGCCTGAAGGTCTGCTCGAGGACGGTCAGGGGGGTCGCTTTGAAGTGGCCAAACCCGTTGGGGCTGCTGCCGGCCGGCGACGCCGCTGCCGGGTCGGGCTCCTCCGGGGCAGACCGCAGATATCCTGAGGGATGGTAGTGCTTCGCCACCGCCGCGAGCCGCGCGGCCTCCAGCCGCTCCGGCAGCGTCCGCAGCAGCGCCGCCAACCCCTGATACACATCGCGTTGGAGAAGCGAGTTTGGGTCAGCCAGGCGCTCAAGCTCCACCGCCCATTGGCCTCCGGTTTCGCGCTGCGCACTGACCGAGGCCTCCTGCGGGTCGACCCCCTCGGCTTCCCATTCCTGGCTCACGACCGCCACGCTTTCCGCCGCCGCGAGATCGCCGGTGAGCCCGCGCGCTGCCGCCATCGCATCGGCGCGCGCGACGGCGCCGTCCGCAATGAGGCGCAGGTCCCCCGCGCGGCCTTTGCCGGGCACGAGGAAGCACACCGAGCAGTCGGTCGCCCGCCTCCGGGCCGCCTCGACCCCCTGGGGCGATGGGGATGGGGCAACGTCCACCCCTTCGCTCGGCGCAATCTCCTGCCCCGTGAGAATCAGCGCCAGCAATTGCCGCTCGGAGCGGGAGAGCATCTGAAGCTTCTCGAGGAATCTGGACCGCAGGTACCACGGCACGCGCTCTCTCAGGAGGAACTTTGATGCCGAATCCGCCGGGTCGATGAGCGCCTGACTGACTTTGTACAGCTCTGACTGCGAGATCGCGAGGCGCTGCATCGGCTCAGGCATCAGGTGATCCGGCAGATGGTACTGCAGCATCCACGTCGCGACTTCGTGCGGCCGCCACAGGTCTTCAAGGTGCATCAGGATCCCCTGCACCTTGTCCGTATAGTGCGCCTCCAGTGGGTTGGGATCCCACTGCCTCACGAGCGCTCGGATGCGCTGGAGGCGCACCTCCTCCACGCGGCGGGGCAGTTCGACCTCCTTGAAATGCCGCAGCCGCCGGTTATCCTGCAGGCGGGGGTTGCGGGGACCACCGGCCACGTCCAAAAAGCTCACTTTGTCCGGGTCCTCCTCCTCAATGGCCACGAGTTGAGCCTCGGCTCCCGGGGCGCGCGGGAATACCTTCAGATCCTCCATCTTGCGGTCGCCGAGGATCCGGCCGGCCTCTTCCACCTTTTCCTCGCGCTTCACGGCCACGGCAAAGGTCATCGGCTGCTCACGGCTCTCCACGAACGCCTGGGTGTAAATGGCGTTCGGAACGGTGGTAACCTCCTCCCCCGGCCGCTGTTGGTAGGTGTGCACCAGCGCCCCCGACTGGATGATGGTGCGGCCTCCGTCATGTGACAGATCGGCATCAATCACCGCCCCGCCGCTTCGCACCCTTGCGTGGGGGCCGAGCACCGCGCGCCCGCTCACCACGCTGCCGGGCTCCACCTCCGCCCAGGGATCGATAGACACCTCCGGCCCCAACACCGAGCCGCTGAATCGGCCCGTCGTGATGCGGCGCACCCGCAGCAGGGCCCGCAGCGCATGCTCAGACGGCCGGGTCAACCGCGCGAGTACCGTTTCGAAATCGGTGTTCTTGCCGGTGTCCACAAAGATGGCCGCGGCGCCGGTGTTGACGTAGCCGATCCGCGATGTCTTGCGGATGGTGTGGGCAGCTTCCAAGAGCCTCAGGGCATCATCGGGGGCATACCCACGCCGGATGGCGCGCGTCACATAGCCTTCGCCGTGGTCAGCCGCCATCACGATGTCGGCCTCCTGCTGCAGATCCCACCCCGCCGTTTGGTAGACCGACACGGCGTTCCAGAAGTCATCTGCCAGCGATTGAGGAATGTTGGCGTCACGCACCGGCTCGCTGGCACGATAGCTGGCTTGGTTGGTCTCGGCAGCTCGTTGGAAATGTTGCTCAAGATCCGCGCCCCGCTCCCGGTACTCCCAGATGCTGAGCGCCAGGTCAATCGCCTTGCCCCACGTCAGCTCCAGATCCCCGCGCCGCATCAACGCCCTCGCGACCCGCTCGGCATACCCTGCCTCTTCCGGAAACGTCTGGGCTTTCAGCAGGTCCTCGGCGATGTCCAGGCCATAGGCCAGGTACATCGGCTCGCCCGACTCAGTCCGCAACGCCTTGGCGAACCCCCGAAGCTGCCGCATCATTCCCGGCGTCAGCTTGTAATCGGCCCAATTCGTCGGTGCCTCTCTCGCAAATCGCTTGGTGACGACCGCCCGGCCAGCCTTCTCATGGAACTGGACGATGCGGCCGTCCAGATCCATCTCCACCAGCCCCAGCCCGGAGAGCGCCTCGTTGTACTCTCCGCGGCCTTTGTGCATGGGATCTGGCGATGGGAGATAGACCGGCAGGGTGGCGCCGAGCACTTGGAAGCCGGCCTTGCCGAAATCCCTCGTGACGTCCCGGCTGAAGGCCTTGATGCCGTCGTTGCTGGTCACATACAGGCCGCTCCCCTTGGGGTCATACGCCTGCATCAACTGCTGGAACACCTGGAAGAGGTACGGCTCGCCGTTGACTGAGGCCATCTTCCCCTTGTCCAGGTATCCTGAGAAGGTCAGCGGCATCTGCCGGCTCGCCTTTCCGCCGCTGAGGACGACCGCCGTCTGCCGCGCCTGGCCCAGCTCGCCCTCGAGCTCGATCAGGACGTTCAGGAGCGCCGAGAGGTTGCCGTTGATGACTCCCGCGGGCTGGGGCAGCACGATGACCTTCGCCTCGCGGGGGATGTACCGGCCGCGGGCTGATTCGACGAGCGCCTCCGACTCCTCCTTGGAGCTCTCATCGACCACCAGGACGACGAGATCGAAATACTTGCTCTTCAGCTCCTCTGGGCTGCGAGCCTTGAGCGCTTTCCGCAGCAGGATCTCCTGGCGGTTGATGCCATGGTAGGGCGTGCCGTCGGGCCCGAAGGGCCGCCAGCGCGGGTTGAGGGTCTCGCGGCCGTCCCGAGCATACGACAGCGTGAAGAGCCCCACCCCGGTCCCGAACTCGAGCGCATAGTACCGGAGGCCCCGCACCGCTTTCATGGCCCACCAGGGCGGCCGCAGGATGACCTCCAGCGCCCCGAATCCGATGAAGGCGCCCGCCAGCACAGGGCTCTCGAGCAGCCAGAGCTGCACCAGGCCCAGCGCGATCATCGTGATCCCGATGCGGCTGTGCAGCGTCACCGAAGAGGGACCGGCATGCGGCGGACGCCGCGGGGGATGCCGCCACCTGACTTGGGTCCTGATGGTCATCCACTCCTCTGGCGCAAGCGCGGCCTCATCCAGCGCCGCGCGCCAGAGCGACTGGACCCGCCCCGGCGGCTCGCTCGTCAGGCGCCGGTAGGCCTCGGCGCTCGAGACGGTCGTTTTGCCGGCGAATTCCGGCGGGCCGACCGGCTCGTCGATGGCGAGCTCTGGAATGGCGATTCGCTCCGCGTTCCGGCCCCAGTTGAAAAAGCGCAGCCGCCCGTCGGCTTCCCGGCGGGCCATCAGGTTGACGGGCAGACCGAGCGCATGCTGGCCCTGGACGACCGCCGTGACTTCCCTGGTCACGTCCCGCGGCAGCCTGCCCTCCACGAGGAGCGGGGCACCGTGCCAGCCGGGGAGGAGCCGGACGGCGAAGTCCTCCCGCTCCACCCATGTCTCCATCTGGTCGGCCGGCACGTCCTCCATCGGGAACCGGTCGCCCCACAAGTGGAGGTGCAGGTGCTCTGGGACCGTCGCCCCAGCGCCGGGGTCGGCAATCGCGATCGCAAAGTCAGGGGCTTCAGCAGCGAGCTGCGCCATCAGGCCCACGCGCTCCGCCGTGATGCCCTGCGGCTGATGCCGCTTGTCGATGAGCACCAGGGACGGCGCGGAGCCGATCACCGGAGCGGGGTTGGGGGCGAGGTAATAGCCGCGCCAGGCGAAGACCGGCTCGGTGATGGGCCTTGCCCCGGGGCAGAGCCGGCAGGCGGCTGGCGAGGGCGTCAGCCATTCGAGGAACCGGCGAGCCCAGAGGGCGATGACCAGCGGCAGTCCGTGGATGCCGTAGCGGCGGATGAGCGCGCTGGCGGTGGCTGGCGTGGCGGGCGCTCGGCGCCGCTCGGGGCTGCGGCCGGGGTTGTAGAAGAAGGTCACAGGCCCGACCTGAGTGGACGGCACCTGGCTCACGGCGTCAGGCGCGACAAATC
This sequence comes from Candidatus Omnitrophota bacterium, assembly GCA_016180575.1. GTDB lineage: Bacteria > Omnitrophota > Gorgyraeia > Aquiviventales > Aquiviventaceae > JACPAY01. Next base: position 135,854 of record JACPAY010000003.1, read on the forward strand.
CCGTCAGCTTGCCCTGTTCCCAGAGGATGAGCGCGACATCCTTGAGCGAGAGGACCCTGAGCCGGTAGCCGGCCTGCGCGAGCCACCCGCCTGTCCAGAGGTTGAGGCGGGCAAGGCGGCGCAGGGGGCGAAGCTGCCGCGCCTTCCAGCTTCGGATGGCCGACCCCAGCGTGTTCTGAGGATGGCGCTCCAGCGCTTCCAGCGGCAGCGACCGCGCCTCCTCGGCTGTCAGCCCCCAGAAGAGGAGCGCGGCGCGGCGCAGGGCGCGCTCATGGGTCACGGCGTCGGCTTCAAGCGTCCGGGGCGTCTGCGCGTCCCAGAAGGTCGCGTGGTAGAGCTCGTGGAAGAGCGCTTCCAGGGTGAAGAACTGGCGGGCGAGCCCGACCCGATTGGGCAGGCCAAAGCCGAGATAGTAGCGATGGGAGGACTCGAAGCGCGGACTGATGCGGCCGATCTGGTGCGCGCGGCGCAGCGCGGCCAGCTTGTCGAGCATCCGGGCCAGCTCATTCCGGAGGAAGGCGGGGTCGGCGTCTCGGTCAACGGGCGGGCTGTTGATGCGCTCGCGCAGCCACGCCTCCAGCTCATCGAGCGCCGCCGCCACCTCCGGCGTCTCCTTGACCTGGACATCCGCCAGCTCGGCATGGGTGAACCCATGCCCGATGAGCGGCTCGTCTGCATCGGCTGAAGCGGACTCCGATGGTCGCTGCCGGATCGTGTCGCGGTACACCTTGAGATAGCTGTCGGCGCGATGGCCCCAGTCCGGATTGAATTGGGCGAGGCTCGTCAGCGCCTCCTGGACCGCCTCCGGATCGTCCCGGGACTGCCGCAGGAGCCCGCGAACGATCTCCAGAATCTGGGTCGCGCTGCGCACCCGGCCCTCATGCGCTTCCTTGGTGTCGTCAATCTCGAACCCATCGACGAGCGGCAGCGCGGTGCCGCCATTCCTGCGGAAGTCAACCAGGCCGCCGCGGTCGGTGACGATGAGCTGCGTGAGCAGCAGCGCCAGCTCCTGGTTGGCAATTCCCCCCGGCTCGTCAATCGACGGCATCAGCGCCGCGTCGGCGCCGGCGCCGATCTGCTTCGCCAGGATGGAATCGAAGCGGTCCACAAAGGCGAACCGGCTGCGGTGCTCTGGATGCGCCTTCAGAAAGCGCCGGAAGAAGGCGACCTGCTGCTCTCCTCGCCAGTCGCCCTCCGTGCCAAGGATCACCAGTTGAACGCGTGAGCCCTGGTGCTCAAGGGTGAGCAGATGCTCAAGCAGCGTCCGGCCATCCGGCATCGAGGTCATCAGGATGTTGAGCCCCTTCTGCTTCACGATTCTGGTCACGACCCCGATGACGAGATGGTCCGCGTTCACCTCCAAGCCCAATTTCCGCTGCAACGCGACCTTGTTGTGGCGCTTCCAGTCCATGCGCTCCTCCGGCGCCATCTCGGCAAGCGGCGTCGCGGGGCGCACGAACCCGTTCTCCTCGAGCGCCGGCAGGTTCTGGGCCTGATGGCGCTCGGCCCGGATGCCGTTGTAGACCGCCTGGACGGTGCCCGCCGGCAGCGCGCGCAGCACGCCGTCGAGCCCGTAGCCGCGGGCGAGCGTCCGCGCCTCCTCGGCATGGCCCTCGCTCACGAACATCACCTGGCCGTGCCGGCCCGCAAAGACCATGCCGCCCTTCATGAGGTTGTGCTGACCGGGCATGTGGTTCGACCAGAACTCCAGCCCGTCATTCCCCGAGCGGTCCCTGAGCGTCCGGTCCAGCTTCGTCAGGCTGAAGAGGTCGATGGCCTCGGGGGCGTCAGCGCGGATGACGCCGCGCCGCACGAGGTAGGCCCGCAGCCTGGGGTCCGCCGCCAGCTCGCCGGGGAAGATGCCCTGGTACTCCAGGTTGTGCACCATCTGCACGGCTGCCGGCCGATGCCCCAACGGCCAGTCCGCATCACGGGAGAGCGTCTCGAGGAAGACCGGCCCCAGCGCGGCCTGCCAGTCGTTGAAGTGGTACGCCTCGAACTGGACCCCGAGCGCCCGGCTGAGCTCGATGGCGGCGCGGGGCAGGAGGATGGCCTCGATGTACGAGCCGAATGAATCGGGAGCTGGGTCGGCGTAGAGGGTCCTGAAGAAATGCCCGGAGGGATCGTAGAGCTGGAGCACCGGCACGCCGTCCTGCTCGATGAGGACAATCTCAAGCGGGACGGTGCCGCCGCCGACCGGAATTCCCAGCTCCATGACGCGGTAGCCGCGATAGGCCCGCAGGTACGCTTCCAGGGTCCCATAATTGGCTTTGACGTCCGCGCTGAAGAGCGGCGAAACGACCACGGAGGCCACCCCTTCCTGCCCAATCGCCCAGGGCTGCTCGGACATGTACATCCCCTGCCCGCCGCCGCCCGGCCCCATCCGGCGCAGCCGCTTGCCGTGGGTATCGATCGTCGGCATTTCCATCGCGACCGAGAGGACGCCAAAGAAACCTTGGACCCTGGCGGCCGCCAGCCGCGCCTGCAGCCGCTCCTGAGCACGCTGGAAGAAGTACTGTTTCTCGACCCGGATGATGCCGTTGCCGGCGGGCAGGTTCGCCCACGTCCACGGCTGGGTCGGCCCGGTCCGGTAGCGGAAGGTGTACTCAAACCGCCCCGGATGGTCAGGCGTGACCGTCGCCGCAAAGACGCGGCTGGTGCCCTGGCGCTCCGCCGGGGTTTCGGCCCATGTCCCGGTCACGTTGGACCACAGCTCCACTCCAAGCCCGTTGGGGATCGGGCCGTGATAGACAGTGTGCAGGGTGACCGGTTGATTCTCCTCCGCTGGGACGGTGACCCCAGAGCCTTCGATGAGCGAACCGCTCACCGGCTGCAGCTCTCGGAGCTGCGCCAGGTACTCGTCTCCCACAATGGGCGCCCACCGCGGGTCTTGGTCGTCGTCCAGCACGACGAGGAGCCGGTCGAGCGCCTGCGGGTGCTGGCGGAAGTGGTGTTCGGAGCGGCTGCGGAGGAGCCGCTCTTCCAGCTCGCGGTCGGCGGGCTCAGGAACAGCGCCGAGGAAGTCGCGCAGCCAGCCAAAGGAGTCGTCCGTGCGGGCGAGGTGATAGAGGAGGTGGCTCAGTTCATGGCGCAGGAGATCATTGACGAGCTCGCGGAAGAAGGGGGCATCTGAATCCTCGAGCGGCGGCGCCCGCCCCTCAGCCGCCAGGCCCCGGTGGAGGTCGATGTGCCCGTCCTGGTGGTCGCCGAGCAAGCGCCGCTCGCCGGTCAGCCGGAAGCGGTCCGGCGCTGCGAGCGCCGCAGCCAGCTGCTCGAGTTGCGCCTGGGAGAGCCGGCCTTCCTCCTTCAGCTCCTCCAGCACCACAGCCAGCCCCTCTTCGACATACCCCAAGAACATCTGCTCCCAGCTCGCGCAGGTCTGGCACCGCACGCGCATCCGGCCCTCCGCAGCGGGCTGCACCTCCAGCGGCACCGTCGCGCGCAGGTACGTCCCCCGCTCCCTCGTCTCATCGAACTCCCCCGGGTAGGGCTGTGCTCCTTGCAACCGCGCCAGATATGTCTGGAACGCCTCCCGGGCCGCCTCGTTCTCGGCGCCGAGCGCGAGAGGCACGCTGAAGTCGGCCTCCTCATGCATCCAGAGGGTCTCATGGTTGAAGAAGACGCGCCGCATCTCGATCGCCTCCGGCAGACCGCGCCGCGCGGCTTCATCCGATGCGTCTTCGTACTTGGCCCCGAACGCCCGCAACTTTCTCGCCAATGCTTCATCCGGCACGACGTTCTCCAGCGCCCGCGCCAGCGTCACATTGACCAGGAGCTTGCCGCGTCCCGAATGCTTGGCCCGGCCTGACAGCTCGCTGGTCCGCTGCGCGGCGCGCTGCACCAGCCCGCGCCGCAGGCCGGCCAGCGCAGGATCATACTCGAAGGCGAAGAGGAGGGCGCCATCCCAGCCGGCTCTCACGCCCTTCGGCACCAGCCGCACCGGCCGGCTCTCCCCGGCCAGGGCCAGACAGTCCTCGAACACCGCCCGGAGCTCCTCGGATGTCAGCCGATTCGCATGATCCCCCAGGACTCCCCGGCCCTGGTCGGGATGCCGCGACAGATCCTGCGGTACCGTCACGCTGACATGGTAGGTGTCCGGTCTGATCCGATACTGCCGCATGCCAGGCGGGAAGAGACGCAGCCACTCCTCGGTGACCTCCTCCAGGAACCGCCGGAAGGCGTCAGGCACGTCGTCAACGGTCGTCCCGTAGATATCCGTCTCAATCGGCCGGCCATCCTGGAACATGGCGCTCACCGCTTGGAGCGGCTCGTCTTTGAACAACGGCTCGCCGGCCTTCGCCTCCCGAAGAATCCCGGCCAGCTCCGCATAGATCCCCTCAACCGCCTCGGCTTCCATCCGCTCTGCCTCAGACAGCTGCGGCTTCGCGCTTGGCATCACCTCAATTGCGCCGTTCCCATAGGGCAGGTCCGCCCAGCGCCAGTCGCCGCCCGGTTCGCGGTAGCGGAAGGTGTGCTCGATGCGGCCCTCACGGGCCGGCGTCACGGTCGCCGCCCAGATGCCGGTGCCCTTCTTGGCAGCCGGGACCGCCGCCCAGCGGTCCGGCGCGTCGAGGTTGGCCCAGAGCTGCACCTCGGTCTGCTCAGTCACCGGACCGAAGTACGTAGTGTGCAGCGTCGTCGGCGCGCCCACCTGGCCGGACACGGTGGCGCCGGAGCCTTCATCTAACTTGCCCCAGACCGGCTCGCCCAGGCGGTGGGCGGCCTCGGTGAGGACCTGCGCCTCCCATGTCCGCTGCTCGGCTTCGCTGCGGCCCAGAAGCGCCAGCGCCTGGGTTCTGGAGGCGGCCCGGGCCGTCGTCAGACGCTCGAACTCCTGCTTGTCCTTGACCAGGAGGGCATCCTCGTAGCGGATGGGGTCGGTGGTGTTGAACTCTTTGTCTTTCAGGTGCTCAAACCCTGCCTCGGCGATACCGTCACGGACGGTCGGGTTGAACCGCAGTCCCTCCCGCGGGAACACCGCGAAGACGTGGTGGCCATAGGGCTCGGTGGCCTTGCTGTCCGGGAAGTTCGCGCTCGCCGACCAGTCGTAGTCGAGCGTGACCGAGGTCACCGGGTAGCCGTCCGGCCTTGAGTTGAGCGTTTCCCCGGACGGATGGCGCAGGAGGGTGACCAGGCCGCGGTAGCCGATGTTCCGCGCGACCGGTCCCCGCTCCCCGCGGTTGACCGCCTCCGCCGCCTGCTCGTCTTCGAAGCCGGCGTGCGCGTACACCGCAATCCGCTCCGTCGGGTCGGCGTACTCCAGGCGCAGGACGAGGCCGGAGCCGAAGAACACGTCGCTCTCGGCGCTGCGGTACGTCAGCCGGCTCGGGGGCGTCTCGCCGACCACCATCGGCACGAGGTAGCGGCCGGCCGGGTCCTGCCGTCCCTCGATGAGCTCATGTGCCGTCACGAATGGCGCGTTGGAGAACCCTGAGAGGCGATAGCGGTGAGGCGTCCCATCCGGCCGGGTGAGCACCAGGGCCTCCTCCCGCGCTGACCCGGCTCCTCCCTGCAGCTTGGCCTCGAGCGAGTCGTGCGCCTCGTGCCGCTCCTTCCACATCGCCCTGCGCTGCATCAGCTGCCGCTCCAGGGCCTGGTGGGCGCTGAGCCACTCACCGGCGGCCAGCCGGGACGCCAGGCGGGCCGTTCGGTCGGCCAGCGCCTGCAACCGGAGCAGGTAGCGCTCACCCACGATGGGTTTCCAGACGCCCTCATCGGCCAGGACACGGATGACCCCCCGCAGCGCGTCGGGGTGTCGCGCGAAATAGAACTCCTGGTAGGTGAGGATCCGTTCTTCTTCGGCTTCGCGGCTGGCACCGCTGTGGATGTCTTTGGACGGCACGCCGAAGGTTTCCGGCAGGATGCCGTGAATCGCGCGGGTGCGGAAAAGGTGGTAGAGGAGGTGGCGGACTTCGTGTCGGAGAAGGTCATTCACAAATGCCTGGAAATCGGCAGCATCGGGCGACAGCCTGGGGGGTGCCCGGCCATCCGCCGTCAGCGCTCGGTGCAGGTCAATCCGCCCGTCGAAGTGGTCTGCAACGGCTTTGACCTGACTGTCCAGATGGAGCACGGCGTGGCTGCTGGCCAGGATGGCGGTCAACTGGTCCAGCGCCTGCGAGGTGAAGCCCTCCTGCCTGAGTTCCTCGATGACCGTGTTGAGCCCATCCTCGACATAGTCCAGGAAGTTCTGCTCGCCGGGGGTGAAGCCGTCGCGCATGGCTCGCAGCCAGCCGCTGGCCGCTTCGCGCTCCAGCCGCACCCCGATCCGCCCCCGCCGCGCGCTCGTCTCCCCGCGCCACGTGGCGGGATAGGGTTGGGGTTCACTCAGCCGGAGACGCTCCAGCGTATCCAGCAGCCCCTGCGCCATGCCCAGGACCCGCAGGCTCAGTTGGACCCGCTCTTCCGCGCTTGACGCGTGTTGGGTCGCGACGTCAAGGCGCAGGAGCTCCGCTTTGAAGCGCTCCAGGTGGGGCACATCCCGCAACAGGGCGAGCAGGTAGGCGATGAAGTCCATCTGTTTACCGGCCTGCCCGGCATGGAACATCAGGCTCCATTTCCCGATGGCGCCCTGCTTCTGGACTGCATAGAACCCCTCGAGGAACCCGCGAAGCCCCGGCCGGCTCTCGAAGAGGACTCGTTCTGACTGGAGCTCCGGCCGATACTTCCAGACGAACCCCCCGATGTCGGGCCGGCCGGACTCCTCCAGGGCGCCGGTCGCCGCGGCCGACCACTGCACGTCCCGCTGCAACCCCTCCGCGTGCCTGGCCTCGCGGAACCGCAGTCCGTCGTAATCGATGTGCTGGGTGATGAAGCGGAAGGACACCTTGCGAGCCTGCCGGTAGGCGGGCGGCGCAGGGGCGCCGGTGGCCATCCAGGCGACCAGCTCCATGTCCGCTTCGGGGCTGTCGGTCACGGGCCAGATTTCCAAGTCGGCCAAGGCGGTCTGGGCGTCATAGTGCTGCAGCAGCCCTGCATCCCACCGGGGATCGTCCACCGAGGTCAGGATCGGCTGACCCTGCTCCGTGCGCCAGCGAGCGAAGACCTGCCCGGCGGGCTGATGGAAGAGCCTGGCGGCCCCGACGGCGGCGTGGAGCAGATCGTCCCGGCCGGTGTAGAGCATCGCCCACCGGGTGCCTTGCTCGGTTTCAACCGGCACCTGGACGAGCAGCGTGTTGGGCTTGGCGGCGACGCGGCCGTGCACGTGGTAGACCAGCGCGCCGGCGCCCACCGTTGAGGCGCGCGCCAGGCGCGAGCCGTAGGCGAGCGCACGCTCATCCATCGTCACCGCAGGTCCGACAATGCTGTCATAGACCTCAGCCGTCTCATCGACCTGCGCCTGCGGATCAATCGCCGCCCGCAGCGCTCGCTGAAAGCCCAAGACTCGGCCCAGCACGGTGGGGGCGGCGAAGGCCGCATACCACGTCCGGTTGTCTCCGTAGTCGGCGTAGAACGTCCGCCGGGGATCCTGCGCCGGGGCGTAGAGGTCCAGGAAGTGGTCCGTCACCCGGCGGTAGACCTCGCGGTAGAACCGCGCGCGATCTCCGTACCGGCTGGCTTCGAGCAGGAGCGGCTGGGACGACAGTCCAGCGCGGACGTCCCGAACCGTGACGTCCTGCCCCCGCCCCAACTGGTCGATTTCCTCCCTCGTGAGCGACACGCCGCTCTTCCCAAAGAGCCGCAGGTTCAAGTAGTCCGCCTCCGAGGTCGTCAGGGGAATGAAGTAATCCATCGAGGTGTCGATCTCGTAGACCGGCAGTTTCGCCAGGATGCGCTCGCGCACCAGCTGATTGATCAGCAGGAAGGTCATGAGGAAGCTCCGGTAGACGTCCGGATCTTTGTGGGTCGCCAGGTAGCTGGCGGTGTTGGTGTCCAGTTGGCGGGCCTCCCAGTTGCCGAAGTCGACGTACTGCAGGCTGGGATCTGCGGCCATGGCCTCGCGGCTCGGCTTCTCGAGGAAGGCCGTGACCTTCCGGCTCTCCGGATCGATGACGATGACCCCCAGCTTCCCGGCCGCCTCCCGGACCGACTCCGGGTTGCTGATCAACCCGATCCCGTCCACCGCGTGGACCTCAGTCAGCAGCAGGCCGTCCCCGTTGAGCACCACCAAGCCGGGCTGGCGGCGCGCTTGCAGCAGCTGGCTGAACTTGTAGACCCCCTGCAGGACGAAGTCCATCGTGGTCATGAGTTCCCCCGTCGGCAACGCCACGGGAATCGGCATGAGGGTCTTGGACCCGTCGGAGGAGCCCGGGGTGAAGCGGGTGCCGTACCCTCCCGCCTGGATGATCACGATGCGCAAGTCCGCCAACTCCCGATGCTGGAGGTGCGGATAGCGGCCTTGCAATTCCGAGAGGTGGTCCCGCAGCCAGAGCAGGGTGTTCCCCACCGCCCCCCCGTTGCCGACCCGGACATCCGCCGGATCCGCGATACTGATGACCGGCACATCGTTCCGGTACAGCACGTTCCGCAGGGAGGCGAAGCGCTCGTCGTAGTAGTCCGCCATGGCCTGGTTGCCGGCGGAGATCAGGATGACATCGGCCGATGGGGTGCTGGCGGCCAGCTCCTGCCGGAAGGCGGCTTGACTGGCCGCGTGCACTCCGCGCAGCCCATCGAGGAGCGCGGACCCAGAACCTCTGGCCTCGACCTCTCGCAGCCTGCCGAGATACCCTTCCCCCACGATGTCGGCCCAGAGACCCTCGGTGGCCGCCAGGAGGCTGATGAGCTGGCGGAGCTCGTCGGGATGCGCCTGGAAGTAGGCCTCGGCGTGCCGGAGGATGCGCTCCTCTTCGGCTTGGCGGTCGGCGTCGTTGTGGACCGGATCGGCGACCGGGATGCCGAAGCTGGCGGGCAGCTGACCCGGCAGCTGCTGAGTGCGGGCGAGGCGGTAGAGGAGGTGGCGGCCCTCATGGCGGAGGATGTCCGTCAGGAGGACCTGGAAGGCGGAGGCGGCGGGGTCCTCCGCCGGGGGCGCGCGGCTGCCCGAGCCCAGGGCCCAGTGGAGGTCCATGTGGCCATCCACATGGTCCCCCAGCTCCGCCCGCAGGCTGGAGAGGCGCAGCGCCTCACGCTCCGGAGCGGCCAGGTACCCCACCAGCCAAGCCATCTGCTGGGGGGTGAGCCCCTTCTGCTCCAGCTCCGCCAGCCAGGTGTTGAGGCCCACGGTCGCGTAGCCGAGGAACGCCGAGTCGCAGGCGGCGCAGGCCACCTGGCCGACGCGATTCTTCCCTTCGGCCTGCACCGTCAGCGGGGTCGTCGGGCGCACCGGCTGCGTGCCGGTGACGCGGCCGGGGTAGGGTTGCCGGCGAGCAACGTCACCGCGCGCTACGGCGTCCAGGAGAGCGGGAATGCCCAGCCGCTGCAGGTCATCCCTGGCGTAGTCGCGGTCCTGCGCCGAGTCCACCACCTTCGCCGCCATCGCTCGCAGCTGCGGCACCGCTTCAGGCTTGATGGTGCGCCGCCCAGCCCGGTAGGCGGCAAGGGCCTGCTGAAGCCGCTCATCATCCTCGCGGGTGATGGACAGCCGGTAGGCGTGCTTCAAGAAGAGATGGCGCAGCACCCCCTCGAGGATGAGGTTCGTCTCATCTCCGCCCAGGCGGGTGAGGTACCGCTTCAGGTCCGCCAGGCTGGCGAGCCGCCCGAACACCTGTCCGTGCCCGTCAACGGCAAGCTGAAGGAGGGCCGGTCCCGTCATGGAGGTGAGCACCGTCCCGCTCCGCTCGCTGACCACGGTCCCCTTCGCGATGAGGGATCGTTCGCCCGCCTTGGTGAGAAGCGGCCCGCCCCAGTGCAGCTTGAGCCCCTGGAACGTCCCCTCTCCCTGGAGCAGCCGCTCGCGCGTCATGCCGCCGCCCAGCGCATCGGCCAGCCGGTCCAGGGCCGCCATCGCCCGGGCGAGCATCTCCTCCGTGGCCTGGCTGGACGTCGGCGAGAGCTTGTGCTCCTCGTCCGGGGTCAGCGCGAACTTGACCGTGATGTCAAGATCGGCCGTCTCGGGGCTCTTCAGGAAGATGTCCCGGACCGCCCCGCCGAACACCACGATCTCTTCCAGCTCGTGATCCCGAAGGAACTGGAGGAACACCCCCAGCCGCGCATCGGGGAGCTCCGATGGATCCAGCCGATGCGGCTCTGCCAGTGCCTGGTCGATCAGCGGCTGGTGGAAGCGGTCGCTGACCCGGAGGCGCTCCTTCAGGCGGACCGCCAGCCCCACGTACTCCTTGAACTCCCCCGCTTCGTACTCATCGGTGTGGAGCACCGCCCCGGTATAGCTATCCTCGTACTCCACCCGCGCGATTTCGGGCGTGCGCTCGGTGAGCACCGCCTCGACGACCCGCAGGGCCGCTCCGGCATCGTCGGCCCGTTGCAGCGCCTCCAGCACGAACGGGTGCAGAGAGGACGTCACGCCGGGCTCCGCCAGCTGGCGCAGCCCCGAGATGACCGCATCGCCGTAGGAGAAGAGCGTCTGGAACTGGTCCGGGCCTCCGCCGTAGTAGCTGTACAGCGCCCATTCGTGCGGCGTCGGATTCGGCAGTGCGCCGAGCGCCTTCGCGATGAGCCGCGACGCTTCCGGGTGGCGGTTGCGGGAATCCAGCAGGAACTTGCTGAAAGCGGAGCGGACCTGCGGCGTCCCGGCATGGGGCGCCAGCGCGCGGCTGGCGGCCAGTTGCATGTAGAGCGCGTCGCTCTCCAGCCGCTTCACGGCCCAGCCGGTCCCCAGCACGAATCGCAGCAGCCGCATGACGGGGGAGGTCCCGACGAACCGGTGCATGAGGAACGCGATCAACCCGACCGCCGCGAACAGGATGAACCCGGTCACGGCCAGGATGATCGCAATCAGGACGACGGTGGCGGCCAGATCCCGGCGCTCCTCCGCGGTCTGCGCCAGCAGCGGACCGGCCGAGGCCAGCACGCTCCCCGCCGCCATTGCGGCGACGAGGAGGGGCGGTCCGCCCAAGCGGCGGCGCGGCGCCGCCGGCTCGCCGCGGCCAGGCGCCTCAGCCGGCGCTCCGGGGCCACCCCGCAGGAGGTCAAACGCCTGCGCGGCGCGCTCGGCCTCCGCCAGGCGTCGGCGGGCCGTCAGGTAGTTCGCCTCATTGACCTCCATCTGCAGGCGGGTCACGGCATCGCTGAACTCGCGTGAGGCGTGGCGCAGCGCGCGCAGCTGGGCGCCGGAGAGGGCCTGCTCCGCCGCCCGTTGCGTGTCCTGCGCCGCGCGCTCCGCCTGATGATAGAGCTGCCGCATCCGCGTGACGGTGTCCCGGAATTCGGGATGCACTTGGCCCGCATACCGGGTGAGCGCAAACGCGATGAGCCCCGCCACGACCGGGTCCAGGGCCACCGTCAAGAGACCCTGCACCACCGGCAAGGCGCCTTCCGACAGCCACGCGGTCCCGATGGCCCACGCCGCGGCGGCCGCCAACCCGCCGGCGGCGAGCGGCATGAGGCGGCGCGCCCGCAGCTCCCCGGCGTGCCCGTAGACGTGCGAAGACACGCGCGGAAGCGCCGGCAGGTCTCGCAGCGACCGCGCTTGGGTCAAGAGGGCAAGGCCCGTCACCAGCAGCTTGGCGGCGAGGACGGCGCCGGCCCAATAGGGGCTGGCATCAAGCGGCGGCGTGAACAGCTCCGGCACGGGGGCGAACTTCGTGGTCAAGAGCAGGATGAACCCGAGCCAGAACCCTCGGCTGGCATTGGACCAGTACCGCAGCGCCCCGGGACCCGTCCACACCCGGTGCACCAGGCTCGCCCGCAGGTTCGTGAAGGGCACGCGGACCGATCCCTTCATGCCGACCACCCAGGTCAACAGCGCGCTGAGCGTCAGCGCGTAGAGGGCCGGAACACCGGCGACCCACCAGGAGATGAGCATCTGCGCCAGCACCCCTGCGGCAAGCCCGCCGGCGCCAGCCGCCCGCGCGCGGGTGGGGCTGGCCGCCTTGCCGAGCGGGGCGTTGAAGAGGAACGAGAAGAAGAGCAGCGACATCGCCACGCCTGTCGCGAAGAACGCGCCGAGGTAGGTGTGGAGGTTCAGGTACTGGAACAGGAAGGCGAAGGTGATGGCGGCAATGAACACCCACGAGCGGAACATCCCCCTCCCCCAGTAGGTCCGGAGTTCCTTGGCGGTACGCGTATCCCACCGGGCCTCCCCCGGACTCCTCAGGAACACGCTGCTCGTGCCTTCCCGCATGCCCTTGCGGCTCTCGCGGGCCCACAGCGGAAGCTGCGCCCCCGTGAAGTAGAGGATGTTCGCCGGCATGCGCTTCAGGAGATGCCCGAGCCCTTCCCAGAGCCCCTTTTCACGGACGAAGAGCCGCGCGCCGATGATCTGGATCGCCTGGTTGAGCAGCAATCCGACGAGAATGAAGATGACCGGTGGGGCCAAGAAGGCCAGCGGATCAAGACTCAGCGCTGCCAGCGCCGGCAGCAAGAGCGTGACCGCCAGCGCCATCCTCGGCATCAGCGACATGAAGGTCAATCGGGTCAGCCGCGCATCTTTCTCCATGGGCGAGATGTTGCCGGAGAAGACATACCGCTGGACGAACAGCGTCATGAGCAGCTGGATGCTGCCCTTGGCCCACCGGCCCCAGGCGTTCGGCACCTGCTCGTTGGCCACCTCCCGCTGCTTGCGCATGCGCAGGAACGGGCTGAACACCGAGCGGCCGGCGCCCCCGGCTCGGCGGATGAGGTACATCATCAGCGCCGTGATGAGGTCTTCGCTGATGACGATGCGCCGAAACGCCGACGCCTGCCGGGTGGCGTCTGAGCGCGCCGCCATCGCCCAGCCATAGTGGCCCAGCCCGTGGAGCCGCGCCTCATCGCGCAGGAACGTCCGTCCGAACCCCTGCTCCGCCAGCGAGGCGGTGCGCGCCATGCGGGAGTTCCGGACGTTGGCCTGGTCGCGCTCCGGCGAAGCGATGTCCACCGCCGGGTCCGCGAAGACGGAGAGGAAGTTGAGGAAGCGGTGGGCGCTTGAGCGGTCAATCCGGATGCCCTTCTCGGTGTTGATCCACGCGTCGCTTGAGAGCCCGCGGCCGCCCGCGGACGCTTGAGCGCTCGGCTTGTTCGCCTTCGTGCTCTCGCTGCCCACGACGTCAACGTGATACTCATCCGCCCAGCGCTGGATCTCGGCCCGCGGGATGGGGCTCACCAACAGGTAGATTTTGTGGCGCGCCCACTCATCCATCCAATCCCGTCGGCCAGCCTGTCGCTCAATGCCATAGTAGTCGCCCATCCACTCGGCGAAGGCGTCACGGATCTCCAGCATCCCCTGTAGGGTCGGGAAGATGGAGGGGTTGTGCTCATTGAACCACTCCACCAGCCGCTGCTGGGACGCCGGGCTCGCCTGGCGCCAGGCGCCAAGGTCCGTCTTGGCGTCCATGATCCGCTTGAGCACCCCGTCCGATGCCTGGTCGGCTCGCCGCACCAGCTCCAGTTCTTCCCGGGTCACGATGCCCGCGGCGAGCAGCCGGGTGATGAACTCCGAGCCTTCGCGCGCAAGCTCTTCCCGAATCACCTGGCCGAGCGCAGAGCGGTACTCCGGCTCATACGATCCATCCCTCAACAGCTCGAGATTGGTGACTGAGAGGCCCCGCTGTGCCGCAAGCTCCAGCAATCGCTGCCGTTCCTCCGCCGACAATGCGGCGATCCACTCATTGATGAAGAGGAGCGGCCTGCCTTCCTGCTGCATGACCCGATCCATTCGTTCCAGGATGTCCCGCTCGGTCTTCGGATCCACCACGCCGGGGTCCTGGGCCAGGAGGCGGGTCAGGGTCGTTTCCAGATTGACCGAGAGGATCCCCTCGAAATCCGTGGCGATGGGCTCCATGCCGATCGGCAGCCAGAGCGTGACGCTGGGCATGTCAAGCAGGGGCGGCAGCAGCCCCGGGACGTCGTCCTGCTCGTCCCGCTGTCGCCGCTCCTCCACCATCGCCGCGCGCCGCGCCCGCAGGTCCTGCCGCTCGTACCAGCCGCTGACCAGCCCCTCGCTGAGGTACATCGAGGCCCACTGGCTGAGGAGCACCATCATCTCAAGGAGGAGCAGGCCGACGGTGAAGCCCAGGACCTGGAGAAACGGCGACAGGGTCCAGAGGTGATCGATGTACTGGTTCCCCCAGTACATGAGGAAGGCGTTCCACGGCAACCACAACAGGCCGATGCGGACGAGCCCCGCCACGGTCGTCCTCGCGCTCCCGGGGGCGCCCCACCCGGACCAGAACTGCAGGGCGGCCCTGACCACCCCGAGGCCGCCGTACACCAGCATCAGCGCCGGGACGAGCACGAGCCCCACGCCCATCAGGCCAAGCCCGACATTGGACACCTGCCCGTAGAGAATCGCTGAGAACGCAAGCTGCAAGAGCCCCGCAGCGACGTGCACGGCGATCAGCTTCGGCCCCAGCCAGGAGGTCAGGATGGTGGCAAAATCCGATTTGCGCGCCACCACCTCCTCGCTGAAGCGGAGGAAATGGCGGATCTGCTCCTCCCGGCTGCGGGTTCTCGGCAGCGCCTCGCGGACCACCTCCCACGCTTCGCGCGCGACCGCGCCGCCGATGGCCTCCGCCTCGGCGCCTCCCTGCTGGTGCTGGAAGTAGAGGTTGAAGGCCTCATCCGGCTGGAACTTCCACAGGTTCATGATGCGCAACCGGCGCGCGAGCCCGTAGCGCCGCGCCACCCCGCTGAACAGACGGACCAGCGCCTCCTGGCTCTGCCTTGCCTCGGTGCCTGGGGTGGACGGGCCGAAGAGCGCCTGGAGCCGCGCCAGGTTGGCGGGGGAGAGCTTCGCCTTGCTGGCCCACCGCGCGAGGTCGTTGGCCGTGAAGCCGCTCCAGCGGCCCTCTGCTGGGTTCCAGACCTCGAACTGGAGCCCCTTATCCGCGATCGGGGTGGAGGCAAACCGCAAGGTACCCAGGTGGCCGAAGCCCAGCGCGAACTTGAATCGTTCCCAGAGCCGCTTCCAGACGCTCCCAATGGCGCTGACCGGAACCGGGGTGATGAACTGGTTCATCATCTCCACCAGCAGGTCGGTGAAGTCCTGCCAGAACGCGATGTCGTCCTCGATGGCGGTGCCAAAGATCCGGGCCGCGCCGGCCAGGTCGCGCGAGCCGTGCGGGTCGTAGGCGTCCCAGAGCCGCTCCGTGAGCGTCTCGATGAAGGGCGTCTCCACGGCGATGTCCCGCTTCGGATGCCCCCAGGCCCCGGCCTGCTCCTCCACGAGCTGGCGCAAGGTCAGGTGCACCACCTCGTCCCGGCTGGGGAGCCGGCCCTGATGGATGATCTTGAAGATGTTGCGGAGGATCGAGTCGCGCGTGCCCGGCCGCCGGTCCGGATGCTGGACCAGCGTGTCGACCAGCGCGCCGACCTCGGCGCCGTAGACGCGGTCCATGACGTCCAGGAAGATCGCATCGTGCAGGAGCGCGACCAGCCCGTCCTCATCGTAGAGCCGCGCTTGGTGTCCCGCCGGGATGACTTCGCGGCCGCCCACCGAGAGGCCCTGCGGGACGCTCAGGGTCCAGCCATCGCCGTCACGCGTCACCTGGTAGCGCTGGGCCAGGTCATCCAGCGTGATGCCGCCCATCTCGGCGAGCCTGGCGGCGGTCACCCCGTACGACAGCACCTCGACCAGCTCGTCCCGGCCATCCTGGCCTTCCTGCACCTCATTCACGTACCGCAGGACCGGCCGATCCGCGACCTGCGTCCGGGGCGGGCGGCGCGTCAGCAGCCCCTCACGCAGGGCGGCGCGATGCGCGGCGCTGCTGAGCGGCAGCCCGGCAACGAAGGCATCGACCGCCTGCGCCAGGCCTTCGCCCGGCAGCACATCCGCCGCGGCCGGGCCGGCCTGGCGGGCCGGCCGCCCGGCGGCCCCGGGACCTGCACCCGTCCCGGCCGGCTCGGCCCCCGCCCGCGTCCGGCGCCGGCGGCGCCACAAGGCGAGCGCGCCCCACCCGGCCGCCGCGCCGGCGCCGAGGACGCTCAGGATGGCGATCGCCCGCACCAGCCGCCCATCCTCACGCCCCAGCCATGCGGTGGGCGCGGCGGACCGGTCGGCGATCGCCACCTCTCGCACTGCGGCCTCGTATGCCGCTCCCCCGCCGAACTGCGTCGGCATGACGCCCAGGTCGGCCAGCTGCACCGCCAGGAACGTGACAAGCGACCAGCGGTAACCGGACCCGCCGGGCGACACCGCATCCGAGCCATGGCCGGATGCCAGGCCGTTGACGTGCCAGGTCCCGGGCTCATTGCCCTGGGCCGCCGCGTACACCGGAAGCCGCTGGTCGAAGCGGCGCGCGTCCTGCGCCGCGAGCTGGCGCATCATCGCCGTGACGCCGTCGCGGTACATGGCGGCCACGTTCGCGTAATAGTGGTAGCGGAAGCGATGGGTCCGCGCGCGCAGCCGCGCCGCAGCCTCCCCCAGCTGCTGGCGCTCGCCCGCCCCAAGCGCCGCAGCCCGCAGCCGGGCCTCCGTCCGAATCAGCGCTTCCTCATCCGAGCGCATCGCATCCCAGAGCTGCTGGGGGTCGGCCGCCGCCTGCCCGTCCGGCAGGGTGAGCGGGGCATCCAGCTCGGGATCCCTGGACCGCCGGGCGTCCGTGTAGGCCTGCGCGTGCCGCCGCATCTGGTTCTTCGCCGCGGCGACCAGGTACGCGGACTGCTCCCCGAAGATGGCGCCGCCCTCCACGCGGCCGAACGGCACGTTGAAGTCGCTCCCCGGGACCCCGTTGACCGAGACGCCGAAGAGGGCCAGGGCCCGCTCGAAGAGCCGGTCCGGGTCGATCGGGGCGCGGCCCAGGGCCGCCAGATGCCGATTGACGTTCTGGTAGAACTCGGGGCTGGCCGCCAGGAACCAGGACACCGGGTCCGGCGCGAAGTTCCCGTCATGGGTCACGCGCCGGCGAACCGCGCCCCCTGCGTCCCGCCACTCCAGCTCCATGACGCCCCGGTTCATCATGTGCCGGACCGGGTCGAACCCATAGAGGGCAACCCACCGCTCGAGGGCCGCCTGGTCGTCCGCGTACTCGGTGACCCCCACACGCTCCCAGGCGTCGAAGAGGTACCACATGTCCTGGTTCTCCTCGACCGAGTGACCCCGGAAGGCAACCTTCTGGACCGTGACGTCGGGCCGGGTCTCCGCCGGCTGGACGTAATAGCCCCGCACGTCCCACCGCGCCCCGCCCACGGTCACTTGCTGCTCGGACCGGTACTCGCGCACGAGGGTCTCCGTGATCTCCCGCGCCCGCGCGCGCGCCCGCGCGCCCAGCGGATCCCCCTCGCCGACGGCCCGGCTGAACTCCAGGAGCGCCATGGCCACAAAGGCGTTGTCCCCGACCCGGACCGTCCGGCTCACCGGATCCCACAGCGGCCGATGGTTGCGGAAATCATAGCCGCGCTGGTAGAGCCGGTGCCGGTTGGTGAACAGCTCCTCCTGCAGCAGGACGTCCACGATCGCCCGCGCCGCTCCCCATTGCTTGAGCGCAAGCTGCAGCTTGAGGTCCATGGCGGTGACGAAGACGTCGAACTGGTTCGGGACGTCGCTGCCGGCATGCGCGGGCCGCACGACGGGATCGGCGAGCAGCCGGTAGCTGCGGCGGATGTCGTCCCTGGCGTACCGGTCGTCCGCCACTGCCGCCGGCGCCGCGCCGGCCACGCGCGCCCGATCGATGGCCGCGCGCTGGGCCGCATCGGCGGCCCAGGGGACCTTCACGACGCGCTCGAAGAGCGCCCACGGGGCGGTCGAGAACGCCTCGATGGCCTTGACCGTGTCCTCCGGGCTGATGGACGCATGGACCTGGCTGGCGGGCCTCACATCGTTGAACCAGTCGGCCAGCCGCCGCCCGCCGAAGTAGGTGTTGTCCATGTTGTTCTTCAGGACGTTCCGGATCGTCGCCAGGGAGATGCTGACGAGATCGTTGGCGTCCGGGTGCATGTGCGGCAGCCGGATGTGCGACCCGATGAGCCGCTCGCGGATCACCTCCGGATCCAGCTCGGTGGCCTTGAACAGGTCTGTCTGCGGCACGGTGGTCTGGGGATCGATGAACGTCATCGCCGTGTAGGTCTCGCGCCGGTTCGTCGCCGGGTCGACCCGCTCCTCCTGCCGCAGCAGGATGACCGTGTAGTCGATCCCGGAGTAGTAGTTGACCATGATGTAGGGCCGTTCCCCGTCGTGCCCGTAGTACATGCGCACGAGATCCCGCCGCTCCGTGCCGCCTTGGAGGCGGTAGCGGTACTCGAACACGTCGGCCACCCGCTGCCCGTTCGCCAGGGTGCCGCGGTAGGTAATGGCGCCGTTGCGGTCCTCGCGGTGCCAGAAGAGGCCGTTCCCCTGGCGCCACACCCCTTCGGTCCCGGCGGCGCGCGGCGCAGGCATCTGCCAGATCGAGACGCGGTCCCGGTCCGGGGCGACCGGGCGGCCGTTGATGGCGCCGGGAGCCAGGGGGCCGACCGCAGGGGGCGCCGCCGGCAGCTGGCTGCCCACCGCGCGATCGCGCCGCCGGTCGCCGATGACCCCGACGGGGCTGGCGAACACCTCGCCCTGGCCGCCGCCCTCCACCCGGTACGTGATGATGAGCTGGCTGGCCTGTGAGAGGTCGACGGGGGCGCCGCCGAACGGCGCGTAGCGGCTGAACGTGCGGCCGATCTTCTCCAGGAACGACAGCTCCCGCCCGGGAGGCGCCAGATCGCCCTGCCGGACCCGGTCCAGCGAGAGGATCCGGACGAACTGGTTGCGCAGGTCCTCGTAGGGGAGGATCGGCGTCGCGACGTGGGTGGGGGCGTTCGGGTCGTCGCGCATCGGGTTTTGCGAGGTGACGAAGTCAACGTCGCGCGTCGTCCCATCCCTGAACCGGAGCTGGGCGGTGTACGTGACGCGGGCGCGCGCCGCCGTGTAGGTGTCAGCCAGATGAACGGTCAGGAAGCTGAACGGGGACAGATTCCCCTGGTTGAGCCGGGTGAGGTCGTAGGTGATGGTGCCCTGCGGCTGGCCGGCGGCCCGATAGAAGGCAAGCGGCGTATCCTCGGAGCGCAGATAGAAGGTATGGGCCTGCCCGGCGGGCTTGTCCAGCGTGGCCTCGAGCAGATGTCCGTGCTCATCGTAGAGCCGCCGCGCATCCCAGAGCTCGCGGCCAAACACGCTGTGGTAGGGGCCTTCCTGCGCGGAGAGGAAGAACCGTCCGCGGGACGGCCACTGCTCCGCCGGTTCCACCCCATGCTGCGCGACGTCGAGGACTTGCTCGGTGAGCAGCGTCGTGAGGGCGACGGCCCGACCCCGGAGCGCCTGGTCGGCGTCCTGCGCGAGCGAATGGAGCGCCTGGGACAGGGCGGCCAGGGCCTGCAGCTGCTCGTTCACCAGCAGCCCGTTGAGCTGGAACTGCCATTGATCCCTGAGGCGCTGCACGGCGCGCTCGGCCGCCTCGATCCGGGCCAGGTCCGCCGCACGGCCCCTCAGCGCCTGGCGAAGCCCGCGGAGCTGCTCGAACACGAGGGCCAGGTGTTGCGGCTGCGCATCGAGACGGAGCACCCGCACGCGGCTGCGCACCCCCGAGGCGTCATACTCCAGCTCCGACCTCATGCCCTTCACGAGATCCTCCTGCACGACCAGGCGCCCGTCGTGGCGCGTGTCCCGCAGCCACTCGAACGGCACGCGCTGGGACGGATCGTCCAGCCAGAGCTTCGCCTCGCTCACCGCCTGGAAGACGAGGCCGGTCTCTGTCTGCACGGGTCCGTATGACATCGTGGCGCGCGACTCCACGACCCGCGTCCGGAGCCACGGGTCAAACTCCACCTGCCGCCAGTTCGGGTCGGTCTTCCCGTACGGGTCGTACGTCGGCACGGTCTGGCTGAGGTAGATGCCGCTCTGGATCCACTGGCTCACCGAGCCCTCCCAGGGAAAGCGCGCGTCATAGACCCACAGCTCGGGCGCGCGCCCGGCATTGCGCCCCTGCCGCGTGTACAGGTAGAGGTGCTGGCCCGGCTCGAGCCCGAGGAGCGCCTCCGTGACCCGGATGCCCGCCGCCCTGGCCTGTTCCACCGTGGCGCGCTGCAGTGTCATCTCCGGCTCCAGCCGGCCGTCGGGATGGATGAGGAAGTCGCGCTGGGTGAGCTTGATCTGCGTGCCCGGCTCGTACTGGTTCAGGGTCAGCCGCCAGCGCCCGCCGCCTCCGACCGACGCGTCGAACTGGAGCGCCGCCACCGGCTTGCCGTGGGACTGCGCGAGGGAATCGTACAGCTCGTAGCTCACCATGCCCAGCGCGGACGGCCCGCCGCTGGCGGCGCGGTTCTCCCGCCTCACCACCGTGTAGGGCACATTGGGCAGCCGCCCGGCGGCCAGGATCGCGGCCAACCGTCCCGGATCCTGGCCGGCGGTGATCGACGCGGGATCGACGTAGGCGGCCAGGTCGGGTGAATGGCCTGTGAGCCGGAGGATGACCTGGGCGAGCGTGCCCTGCCCGTCCTGCGTGGAGACCGCGAACGGTTCGGCGTCTCCGAGGCGGCGGGCGCTGCTGCGGCGGATGGAACCGTAGGCGTCGCGCTCGGACACCACGACGTGGCGAACCTCGATGCGCTGGCCGTTCTCCATCACCGGAAAGGCCCGAACTTCCACAGGGGGACCCCAGCGCGCGTTGTAGGCGGCTCCCCGCGGCACGTAGGTCAGCCACTCGGCATTGAGGCGGTTGTCGTGGACGCGGAAGGCTGAGAGCGGCGTCGACGCGCTGATCCCCAGCCGGCGCATTTCCTCCGCCGTCAGCCCAAGCTCGCCGGCCGTCGCTTGGCCGATTGCGGTCACCAATTGATTCTCGAATGGAGCGCGCGGGGACGAGCCCGGCGGCGCCTGGTCCGCCCCTGCGCCCGGCGGGGCGGGTGCCCCTTGGGATTCCGCCAGCGGCGCGGCGTCCAGCAGCGCGCTGAAGAGCTGCTCGGCACCCGCGGCGGAGGCCATCACGCCCAGGGGCGCCGGCTCTCGGTCGGCCTGCGGCCTTCCCGTCGCCGCGGGCGCGCGGCCCGGCGCAGGCGGCAGGATGAGCGATGGCCTGGGGGAGAGGGTGACGGGCGGCACCGATGACGGGTCATTCGAGAAGGTCCGGATGGTCGTCGGCTGCTCCCCGTCCGGGTCGCGGCGGAAATCGTAGGTGTAGTAGGCGGCGGTGCTCATCGGGCCGAGGCCGGAGATCCGCAGGACGGGCACGCCGCGGCTCTTGCCGCCGCGGATATCCAGCACGTCCCACTGCACCTCGCGCACGCTCCCATCGGCGCTCAGCACCTCGGTGTAGAGGAACTGGACGTCGGCGTCGCGCGCAGGCAGCCGCGACGCGGGAAAGCCGGTTTGCCGCGCGTACTGCTGGCGGGTGAGCTCGCGCACGCGAAGCACCGTGGCGAACTGGCCCGGAGCGATTTCCCGCCGGACGGCGTAGGGCGTGCGGCGGCCCGTGTCCGGATCGACCCGCAGGTCCACGATGTCGCCGGAGACCACCTCGTCCACGTCGCCCGTCTCCACGTTCACCCGCTGCGGGATCCGCGCGCCGGTGGCGAGGTCGGTCATCGTGAGCCGCATCATCCGGCCGTCCTGCTCGAAGGCGGCGGGCCCGAAGACGCGGACGACCCGGCCTCGGCGCTCGATCACGGGACGGCCGTCAGGCGCGAAGCCAGTCACCACTGAGGCGGTCCGGCCGCGGGGGACGCTTCCCGGCGGCGCCACCGCCGGATCGAGGTCGGTGAATAGCGGGACCGGCACATCGGAGCGGGTGTCATAGAACGTGCGCTCGCCGCTCGCGACGACCGTCCGGCTGAAGAGCCGCGGCAGGCCGGCGACCTCCTCGATCTCGTCGATGAGCTCCGTGCCGTCCAGGAGCACTTTCGGGATGCGGTCGCGGCCTTCCGGCGTCACCCGGATCTGCTCGCGGCTCGGGATGGCATGCGTCCCGGCATAGAGGTACGGCGGCGGTTCCGACAGCCGCTCGACGGCGGTGCCGAGCAGCTGCCGGCTCTTGCGGGCGGCCACGCGCTGCGCGAAGTGCAGCCGCTCCAGCTGCCCCATCGGATCCTCGCCGAAGAAGACGGCCTCCGCCGTGCCGGCGGCCGCGAGGCGCCACTCAAAGGGCCGGCGGGCGAGGGCCTCGAGGTCCGCGGCCAGCGCGCTGGTCTGCGGGGCGCGGGCCCAGCGGTCGAGCACCGACGCCAGCGTCCCCGGCTCGCGGGCCGCCTGCTCCAGCTCCTGCACGAGCCGCGGGCGCTGCGGCGGACTCAGGTCCTGCCGCTCGGCGATGAGCCGCCGCGCCGCCCCCAGGTCCAGGGCGCCGCGGATGAACTCCTCTTCGAAGCGGACCGGCCGGCCGGCGATCGCCTGCAAGGCCGTGTCCCGGGCCTTGGCTCCGGCGGTCACGGCCCGCTCGAGCACCTGCCCCGTTGCCGAATCGAACCGGAGCCGCACGACCCCGCCCTCCCGCACGAGCGCCGTCCAGGCCTGGAGGCGCTCGCGCAGCCGCCGCGCCGCATCGGCCGCTTCCGGCGAGCGGCCGGGCAGCTCCAGCATCCGCTCGAGCGCGCGCAGGGCATCAAGGAGCGCCGCCTCGCGTCCGGCGGATTCCCGGGCGGTCAGGCGGAACGCGTCGCGCTGGGCCGCCCGCAGCTCCTGGCGCGGGAGGCTGGTCGCCGTTTCGAGTTCCACCTCGGCCCACGTCCGCTCAGCCGCCGTCAGCGCGACCCGGGCGTCGCGGGCCTCCTGGGCGCTCGCCGCCGCGTCTGCCGCGAGCCGCAGCCACGGCTCGCCCAGCACGCCCGCTTCGGGAACGGCGCGCAGGTCCTCGAATGCCATCGCCCAAATCGGCTGTTGGGCCGGCGCGGCGTCCGCGCGGAACGCCTCGCGCAACCGACGTTCCTCCGCCGCCACCTCGGCCTCCCGGGCCCGGAATCCCGCGTCCAGCACCTCGCGTCGGGCCGCCGCCGGCGCCTCGCGCAGCGCGCGCTCGACCGCCGCCCGGGCCTCGGCCTCGGGGCGGCTCATCTGCGCCAGCTCCAGCTCAAGCGATTCCAGCTCGCTCCCCCGCCGCTCGGCCTCGACGGCGTCGCCGCGGTTCTCCGCCGACGGCAAGAGATCGCGTTTGGCCGCCTGCCGCGCCCGCCGGACGGCCTCCCGCTGAGCCTGGAGATCCATCAGGCGCCCGAGCCGCTCCCGCAGCTCGGCGAGCGCCGGCCGCTCCTCAACCGAAGCGGCCTGCAGGCGCTGGTCGACCGCGAGCCATGTCTGAGCCGCCAGCAACTCAGGACCTATCTGAGGTGGCGTGGACTCGACTGCGGCGCGCAGCGGCTGCGCCTGCTGGTCGAACGCCTGCACCAGCCGGTCGCCGAGGAGCCGCTCGGCGAGGCGCGCGGCTTCCGGCGCCAAGCCGGCCAGCCAAGCGCCCAGCCGCTGATGGAACCGGCCCAGGCGCTCCTGCACCGCCAGGGCGGCGATGGCGCGGCTGCGCTCGACGGCCGGGACCGCCTCCTCGTCCAGGATCGCCCGCGCATCCATGGCGGCCAGAATCTCGCCCTGTTCCTGCTCCAGCGCCGCCAGCTCCGCGCCGTCGGCGCCCGGGATGGCGCGCAGCTCCTCGAACGGAAACGGCAGAGCCGGCGACTCCACGCTCGTCCCTCTGCCCTGCTCCTCGCGCCGCTGCCTGGCCCCGGATTCGGCGGCCCACCGCCTCGCCTGCTCGGCGGCCTCGCGCGCCTCATCCACGCGGGCGGCCAGCTCCTGCCGCTCGGCCTCCGTGGAGCCGCCGCGCGCCTTGGCCTGGTCCAGCCGCCAGCTCCAGAGCCAGACGCGCCCTCTCGCGCGGCCCAGCCGGTCCTCGGCGCTCGACGGTTCGGGACGCCGGAACCACGCCGCTTCGATCTCGGGCCGCACGCGGTCGATGAAGGCGGCCGGCGGTTCCGAGGCGCCGCTCGGCCGGCCCGCCGCCACGGGGGCTCTCGACTCAAACCAGCTCTCCGCCACCCGATCCGCCGCCTGGGCGTTCGCCTGGAGCTGGCCGCCGGCCAGCACCTGGCGGAGATACTCCTTCAGCTCCGCCACCCCGTCCTGGTAGATGCTCAGGAACCGCACCTGGCTGTTCAGCAGCTCCGTCAGATGCCGCAGGGTCTGGTCGAGGCCGTGGTCGGCGATCCCGGCCTCGAATCGCAGCGCCGCCCGGTCAACCGCGTGCCGCTGCTCGGCGATGCGGGGCGCGAGCGCCGCGAGCTCGCGGGCGGCGTCGTTGATGCGTCGGCCCACCTGCGTGAGGTGGTGGCGGGTCTGCTCCTGGTAGCGGGCGAGATCGCTCTCCGCGATCTGCAGCTGCTGCCGAGACGCCGCGCGATACTCGCTTTGGGCCGCCGAGGAGACGGGAATCAGGACGTGCCCGCCGCCCAGCACCCGCCGGACCAGCTCCCCGTTGTCAACCAGATGGGTGGCGGCCAGACCCGCCTCGACCTGGAGCTGCTGGAAGGGCGCCGCGGCTCTCGTCGCGTCAGCCGACGCCTCGCGGAGGAGGCTGTGCCGGTGCTGATAGCCGGAGAGCAGGGTCATGCCCTGGAGGAGCGCATCGGAGAGGCCCGCGGGGACGTCTTTCGGGGCCTCAAGCGCCCAGCCCGCCACGAGCCGGTCGACGCTGAACGACCCGGAGGATGCCTGCGGCGACTCCGCCAGCACGGACGCCAGGAGGATGCGCAGCTGCTCCTCGGCGGCGCGGCGCTCGAGGTCCGCCAACGCGGCCGCCTCCTCCGCGTTGGCGAGCGCCTCCTGGCGCGGGCGCTCATCCGACGCCCCCCGGCGCAGGACCGCCTCCTGGGTCTGATAGCTCGCCATGGCGTCCCGCGCCAGCCGCAGGCGCTCCTCGGCCCGCTGCAGCGTGTGCCGGGCCACGTAATACCGGGCCACCGCGGAGGACAGCTCCGCGCTCGCGATGGAGCGCTCCTGCTCGACCGCCGCCCGCGCGGTCTCCTCGCGCGCCAGGGCCACGGCGACATCCGACCCGCGGGTGGCATCGACCCACCAGCCGGCCCTGAGCGACACGCCGCGATCCAGGACGGCAAAGGGCCCCTCGGGGCTCTCGATGTTCGCCGACCGATGGCTGCCGACGGTCACGCCCTCCCCGCCGAAGGCCGCCCCTCGCTTGCGCTGCTCGGCCTGCCGCGCGGCCGTCGCGCCCGCCAGGCGCCGCCGCGCCTCCTCGACACGCGGGTGCCGATCCGCCGCCCGGCGGAGCAGGTCGACGGTCAGCTCCACCGGGGCGGCCTCCGCGGCCGGCTGAGCCGCCACCGCCTCGGCCCGCTCCGCTTCTCCCAACTCGATGCCGTACTTGATGGCGCGGACCCGCGCGGCGGCATAGGCCGCGCTGGCCTGGTGCCCCTGCGCCCTCGCCTCATCCAGTTCAGCCCTGGCGCGCGCCAGATCCTGCAGCGGCGCCGTGCCCAGATCAACCGCCCGCTGCTGCCGCTCCACCATCCGCTGGCGGAGCTCCGTCAGGCGCTCGCTCGTCCGCATCCGCGCCACGGCGGCCCGCAGCTGGTGGAGCGCCCCGGCGCGCTCCTGCTGCACCTGCATCTGCAGCGTCTCCAGGCGCTGCTGGGCCGCCTGCCAGTTTCCCTGCTGCTGCTCGATGGCGGCCTGGTCCCGGCTGCGCCATCGGAGGAACTGCCGGAAGACGTCGATGGAGATGGTGGCGAATCCCACCAGCGGGTTGGCCGCGGAGAGCCCCAGCCGAATCCGGGGATCGTTGTCGCCGCCCTGCCGGAGGAACGCGAGCAGCTCCTGCTGGACGGTGACGTCGCGCTCCAGCAGGGTCTGCAGGCGCGCGATCTCGAGGCTCTCGGCCCAGTCGCGCCGGCGCCCGGACGCGTCGGTGACGGCGATGTCCGCCTCGATCGCTTCGCGGGTCCACGTGCCGGGCAGCACGACCTCGTAGGCCGGATCGTGGCCCATCAGGAGGTTGTAGCGGACTTGGACGCTGGCGCGGTCATCCGTCGCCTGCCGATGATCCTGCTCGGCCTGGGCCAGCGCGCGCTGGGCGACAAGCCACGGCTCCTCGTCCAGGCGGCCTTCCCGGTACAGCCGCTCGGCCCCGTTAGCGGATTCCTTGGCCACGGCCAGGGCTTCGGCGCGGAGCGTCAGCTGCTCCTCCGCCGTCTGGAGCTCGTTGTACGCATAGATGGCCTGCTCGGTCACCACGCCGTCCACGACCTGCTCGTTGGCCCGGGCGTACTCGTGCAGCGCGCGGAAGTACCGGTTCGTGGCCTTGCCGAACCCGAGCCACTCGGAGGGAATGCGCAGCACGACGCCTCTCTGGTAGCCCGACTCGAAGAGGCTGGCCCCGAAGCGCGTGCCGGCGTTAAGGCGCTCCCGCTCGGCCTGTGCGCTCGCCGCGGCGCGCTCCGGCGCCCCGCGGCGGAAGCGCGCGACCGCCTCATCCAAGGTGGTCGGTGGGGCCGCAGGCGGCGACCCGGCGGGCGTCGTGGAGGGTGCCGCGCGACCCCAGCGAACCGTGTCCAGCAGCGCCCCGAGATATCGGCCCACGCGCTCCGACTGCACCGAGAGGCGCGAGTCCTCGAACTCCTGGTAGAGCGCCACGAGCGCTTCAAACCGCCCGGCTCCATCGCCCTCTCGATAGCCGGCCCGGACGCGCGCCAGCAGCTGCTCCTCGAGGGCCTGCTGCCGCGGAAGGTCGGTCTGTAGATACTGCCTCCCCCGCTCGACGTCGTGCGACGCAATCGCGCGCCGGATGTCCTGGTTGCGCACTGCCTGCTCGAAGAGGGCGCGCTGCCGCTTGGCATCGGCGCCCGCCGCCCGCGCTTGGCGCCAGGCGTCGAGGTCCGCCAGGGAGAGCCGCGCGGTGAACCCGAAGATGCGTCCCCCGGACAGCGCATAGCCGCCGGTGACCTCTCCTTGCGGGGAGAGCACTTCGGCCTTTAGCCAGTTCCGGATGGCCTCCGCCTCGTTGAGCTCGGTCCTGGCCAGGAGCGCATCCACACTCAGGCCATCCGGCCCGCCCGACTCGGCGATGAGGGCCCGCAGCGCCGACTCAAGCTCCTCGACGCTGGTGACCCCGACGCGCAGCTGCCGCTGCTCCGACGGATTCTCAAGGTCCAGGAGCCAGCCGAGCGCCGCCTGCGCTTCGGGCAAGTCGTAGCCTTGGAGGATGTCGCGCCGATGCGCCAGCGAGCGGCGCACGTCCGCCAGCTGCTCCAGCGCGTGCGGCGTGGCCCGGCCGCTCGCTGCCTTGTCCCGCGCGATGGCCTCGTCCTCGCCCAGCGAGCCGAGCAGCCGGTCTGTCTCCTGGAGCTGCAGCTCGATCTGCGCCAGCCGGCTGTAGGCGGCCAGGGTGCTCTCCACGCGGCCGGTGAGCGCCCAGACCAGCCGCTGGTCCGCCGTCGCCTGCTGGGCGGACTTGGCCTTGTAGGCGAAGACCTCATCCGGGGTGAAGACGTGCGGGCTGAAGCCTCCGCTCACCACGATCCGGCCGCCCGCCACGTTGCGGATGGATTGCGCGCCGCCCGTGACCTTGAATTCACGCAGCAGCCCGCGCCAACCGGCCAGTCCCTTCAGGACCTCGGCCCGCTCGCGTAGCGCGAGCGCCTGGTAGACCGCCTCGCCCGCCTCCGGCCTCATGGACCGCGTCAGGCTCTGGCGCATCACCGAGCCGAGCGACAGGCGCCCCTGGGCGTCGCGGAGCTCGCCGGCCCCCGCGCTCACCCGCTCAATGAACGCCGTCGCGCGCTCGCGGGCGGCCCGTCCTGCGCCCGTCATCCCCTTCGGCCCCGCCTCATCCTGGAGGAGCCGCTCGATGGGAATCGTCACCGTCACGGTCGGCTGGTGGAAGGCCTGCCCCTCCCGCTGCCGGACGTATCGGTCGGCCACCTCGACGTTCAGGCCCCGCAGGCCGAGGAACCGCTCGATGCCGAGCCCCGCGTCCACGATGTCGGTCGTGCTGAAATCCGAATGGGCCTCGACCCGTGCCGTCACGCGCCCGTCGGCGAGGCTGACGTCGAACCGCACGTCCCCCGCTTGGCTCTTGGGACCCTTGGCAAAGCCGGCCTTGCTGTCGACCCGGACCGCCCCGAACGTCATCCGTTTGCCGAGCGCCGCCCCGACGGCAGTCTGGGGGGGCGCCTGCGCGAGATTCCCGGCATCGCCGCGCAGGTCGTTGACGAAGAGCTCGATGGTGAAGTCCTCTTTGATGCGCGTGGTGGCCTCGCGCAGGTTGAGCTCGAGACCCGCCTGCTGGAAGGTCCGCCAGAACCTGGCGCCCTCGGTGGACAGCCGCAGCGTCTGCGGGCCGTCCTGGAAGGGCCCGCGCGCGTCCCCGGCGATGGCCGCCTCCCGCGTCACGTCGTTGAAGAAGTCGCGCGCCTCCACGCCGCCGAAGTCCAGGTTCAGCCGGCCCGCCTTGAACAGCCGGAGGTTGGTCCTGATGCGCCCCCCGGTCGTGAGCGCGTCGCGGGTGAGATCGGTCAGGGCGAAATCCGCGAAGCCGACGGCCGAGACATACCACCGTTCCTCGCCCGCCTCGTCGAGCTTGACGAACGCATAGTGGTCGAAGAGCAGCATGCGCACGGGGGTGCCGTACACCTGCTCGAACATGGGCTGGCCGTCGGCGTCCCTGCGGCCCGAGTCCCGGAACTGCCGGTCGCCGATGATGCGCTCAAGGCCCGTCTGGTCGCGGACGCTGACCGACAGCATGTTGAGGCCGGGCGTCCCCATCCAGGTGAAGTCCGCGCCCCCGTAGCTCGTCCGGGCGCCGCCCGTCTCATCGGGGGCCTGGAGGTGGCCGACCCGGACGTCCACGTCGGCGCCGAGCAGCCGCAGCGCATTCGCCACCGTGACCTCGGCGGCAGTGCGATCTCCCGCGGTGATGGCGGTGATGACATAGACGCCTTCGCGGACGCGGCCGTCGGCATCAACGTAGGGGCTGACCGCGCTGCCGTCGAGATCCAGGCGCTGCAGCAGCGCCGCGACCTGCTCGGAGGTCAGCGCCTCATCGATGGACCGGCGGAGCGATTCACGTTCTTGGGCGTCGAAGGAGCCCGCGGCCACGCTCTCGTGGAGGAAGCGCTTGAGACCGTCCAGGGACGCCACGACGCCCTGAGCATCGGCGCCCCCCTGCCCCTCGCGGGCCGCGAGCGACACCGGGCCCCGCGCGGGCACCTGGGCCAGGATCTCCTGGTCCTGGAGGCCGAGCCGGTCGCGCTCCTCGACCGCTCCCGGCCGCAGGGAGGCGGTGAGGTCCCGGGCGCGCGCATGCCGCGCCCGCGCCCGGTTGTAAAGCGCGAGCGTCCGCGCGACGTTGCGGCCCTCCAGGTCGGTGAAGCGGGCCAGCGATCGCTGGAGCTCATCCAGCACCCCGCGATCGCTTCCGTTCAACCGCTGCCTGAAGCCCGCGAGCTCGTTCAGGTCCTGCTGGATGCCGGTCTGCTGCGCCGCCAGCTCCGCCTGGTCGCTGCGGCCAGGGCGGGCCAACGCCTCGAGGACGGCGATGGCCCGGGTTGCGAAGCGCATCTGCGCGTCGGCCTCTTGCCGCAGGGCCTCAACGAACGCCTGGAGCTGTGCGTGCGTGGCCGCGCCACCTGCTTCAATCACCTGGCGGCGCAACGCGATGTTGCCTGACAGGGTCCCCGGCTGGTCGCCGGCTCCGATGAGCGCGAGCTCCTGTTCGAGCAATCCGAGCTGGTCCTCGATGACGCGGCGGCGCTCCGCCCCCAGCGCCGGGTCGTCCCGCTGCGCCTCCAGCGTCAGCCGGTCAGCCGGAATGCCCGTGTCGCGCCGGGCGATTAGGTCCCGCTCCTGCCGGTCGAGAATGCGCAACGCCTCCTCAGCCGTCTTGGCCGGCTCGCCCGTGTCCGGGTCCAACGGGAAGAGGACCTCGTCCAGCTTCTCGAAATTCGGGGCCTCCAGCGTGAACAGCTCCGCCGCGAGCTGGACGCGCTGCTCCAGGAAGCCATCGGTTTCCGATCCGCCTCGGGGGCCGACTTCCAGCGCAAGCAATGCGGCGAGCTCATCCACGAACCGCTGCCCATCATCCGCCGTCAGCACCCCGGTGTCGCGCAGGCGCTCGAGCAGCCGCAGCTGGACGCCCAGGACCGCCCCGCGCTGCCGCAGGATGTCCCGCTCCTCGACAGCGAGGAGGCCGAGCTGGCGCTGGCGGATCTGCCGCTCCTGCTGCTCTGCCGGCGCGCCGGAATCGGCCGCATCGTGCCGCCGCTGGGCGTAGGCGCGCTCGTCCGGGATGTTGTCGAGCTTGCCGGTTGCGGGATTCCGGTGCCCCGCCGTCTGCCGCTCGATGAGACCCTGCTGTTGGCGCTTGACGATCTCAATCGCCTTGTGGACGTCCTCGCCGGCGCCCTCGGGGAATAACGGGACCTTGGCCCTCGCCAATTCCTCCTGCGCCCGCCTGGCCCTGACCACCGTGGCCTCGGCGGCCCGGAGGTCTTCCTCGGTGAGGCCGTCAGGGTTCCGGACGAGCCTCCCCACGCCCTCGAGGAGCGCGAGCGTCTCCTGCGCGCCGTCGAGCTTCTTCGAGGCATCGGCAATACCCTCCGTCCAGTCGCGCAGCGCGCCCTCGATCTCGTCCAGGCGGGCCTGGACGAACCGCCGGGCGGTGTCCGCGAGCCGCAGGTTCCGCTCGATGAGCAGGAGCGCGTGGGCGTCATGGATCCTGGCAGTGAACCCGCTCAGCAACCCGCCGCTGTGGAACTCCCGTCGGGCGCGGAGGAGCTCCGCCGCGGCCTGCTGCAGGAGCTGCTCCATGTTGTTCAGCTCCTGTAGGGCCTTCCGGTACGCGTCGATGCCGGGCGTGGCGGGTCGTTCCGCCTGGATCGGTTCGGTTGGCGCCGCCTGGGCCGTGGGTTCAGCCGCGCCTTCAGCGGGGGCGCCGGTGCTCGGAGCGGTTTCCAGCGCGGCCCGAATCTTGGCGATCCGGGCCTCGATTCCTTCGAGCCTCGCGCGGGCGGCCTGAACGTCCGTGAGGTCCTCGCCATGCCACGGGGCCGACTCAACAAGCCGGCCGAACAGGGCCAGATGCTCGTCAGTCACCTCGCCCTGTTGGACTTGCTGGAGCGCCTCGGCGAGCTGCGCGCGCGTGACGCCGAGCCGCTGCAGCCGCGCCTCCAGCAGTTCCCGAGGCCCGACCCGTTCCAGCTCCCGGCGCATCGCTTCCGTGAACGTGCTGACCGATGACCGGAGCTCGGGCCGCTCCAGCGAGAGACGCGGTGCGTCAGCCGTCCCGGCCTCTCGCGGGAGGATGGGCGCCACGCCGGCGAGCTCGGCGCGGAGCGCGGCCCCCATCGCCTGCCAGTGCCGCCGGGAGAGCGCGAGTTCCTCGTCGGTTTCGGCCCGGAAGAGCTCCGCGAGCTGCCGGCGCGCATCCCGGTCGGCGAAGAGCTCCTCGGCCTCGGCGAGCGGTCCCAGCGCGATCAACAGCACGGCGGGCAGCTCCTCCGCAAGTTCCGGTGACACGCGCAATCCCAGCGCCTCGTTCCCCTGGAGGACCGAGCCCCGGACGGCCCGGACGATCGAGAGCCCGGCCACCACCTCCTGCTCCCCTTGAGGGCTCCGCAGCGTCACGCGATGGTCCGTCTCTTTCGGATCCCACGCGACGTCGACTACGGTCCAGCCGCGCCGCGCGGCGGTCGCCGGAACCTCCTCGTAGAACGCCTGCAGGCCCGTGAGCTGATGGACGGCCGCGTTCAGCCGCGCTCGCGCGCGCTCCAGCCCGGCCTCGGCATCGATGCGCATCCTGGAGAGCTCGTCCTTCGCATCCTCCGTCAGCCGGGCATCCCGCTTGCCGAGCGCGGCGGCGCGGACGGCGGCTTGGGCGCGCGTCACCTCGGCCTGCCGCTGGGCGACCGCCCCCTGGGTCGCCTCGAACACCGCGCGGAGCGCCGAGCCGGCCGGAGGCGGCGTCAGGCCGAGGCGCTGGAGCGACGCCAGCTCAACGACCCGGCGGCGCTCGGCATCGTCCAGGAACTGCCGCGCCGCGCGCCAGCGGGCGTGGGCGTCGGCGAGCGACATCCCCAGGAACGCCTCCTGTTCGCGCTCCCAAGATTCCCGGAGCGGCCGCTGGCGATCCATGAACGCAAGGATGGCGTTGATGGCGTCGGCCTTCTGCCGCTCCGCCGCGGACGCGGCGGCTGGCTGGTTGGATTGGGCGGGCTGCCGCTCCGTCTGCGCCGGCACCCGCTCGGCGACCGGTGCCAGGTCGCGCGTCTCGATTCCGACCGGCGGCTTCGGTGACGGAACCGCGAACGCCCGCCGAGCCCGGGCGCCGAACCGCGCCGCATCCTCAGGCCGTGCCGCCCGTACCCGGTCCGGGTGATCCTGCGGCACGCTCCGGTTGAAATACGTCGGCTGGCTGCCGAGCGCCCCGATGAACAGTCCCTCCTGCTTGCCGTCAGCATGGGTGATGGTGAAGAGCTGCCCCGCCGGCCGGCCCCGATAGAAGAGCGGCGTGGGTGCGACCTCCCTCACCGGCTGCTCCGCAGCAGGCGCAAGGTCGCGGCTCTGGATCGCGGACTCAACCGGCCGCGCGACTGGAGGCTGCGCCGGAGCTGCTGGACGATCCTCCTGCGGCCCCATCCCGCGAGGTGGCGCAGGGGCAGCCGGCGCCGGCTGTGTCTGTCGTGGCCCCGCCTGTGCCCGGGGGGCCCCCTCGGCGGACGGCGCTGGCGGCGGCGCGGCGGTCGCATCGGTGACGCCGGCAGGCGCCGCCGGCATCCCCGGCATGGGAACAGCTCGGTTATCGGTCACCACCGCGTCCAGCTGAATCCATGGGCGGCCGGGTACAGGCGGCGGCTCGGCAAGGCGCACCTCGGTGATCTCGGTCGTGACGGCCGGCACCGGCTCGCGGGCCGGCCCGCGTCGATCGTCCTGGTCGGGGCCAGCGCCCGCGATTGGCGGAGCGACGAGCGGCGTCACCCTGCCCGCATACGTCGCCACCCCCTCCGGCCCGGGCCCTGGACCCGGCCCGGGGCCGCCGCCCGCACCGTCCGCGGCCGGCTGCCCCACGCCAGCTGCCGTCGCTGCCCTCTGCGCCCCAAGGTCTCTCTCGAGCCGTCCAGGCTCCGGGAGTTCTCCCAGAGGTCCGCTCGAGCGCTCCCATCTCGCCAGCGTCGCCACAGCTTCCTCATCCCCCAGCGCCGCCCTCGTTTCGAGCAGCGCCCGCTCCGCCTGCCCCCTCGCCTCAGGCGCCGCATGGGGGTCGGTCAGCGTCCGCTCCCAGGAAGCGTGCTGCATGAATTGGGCGGTGGAGAGCGCGGCCAGCGACCCCGGCGCAAGCCACTGGAAGATGGCATCGGACGGGTTGATCCCGAAGGGCGCCAGCACCGCCCCGAGGATGTTCGAGAAGGCCATCACGCCCTGCTCGGTGCTCTCGATGCTCAGCGCGGGCGCCCCCACCCACCCAAGCGCGAGCGCCGCCTTGCTGATCACGAGGATCTCCAGCCCGAGGAGCGCCATGCCGGAGGCGGCGTGCGCGAAGTCATGGCGGAGCTCCCGGCGGTCCTCCCCGGATGCGCGCAGGTAGCGCAGCAGCATCTTTGGCTGGAAGAGGAACTGCAGGACGGTCACGGTCGCAAAGGCGGTCAGCCAGTTGCCCGGGGTGAAGGCCTGCACCACTTCGTGCTCGCGGGTCAGCACCTCCACCGGGCTCATGGACAGGATCGCGCTCACGACGCGCACCGCGTCCTCCCCTGAGAAGAACAGGCTCGTGACCCACACCAGCGGAACCAGCACAAACAGCGCCTGAGCGATCCCGCCGGCAAGGAAGAGCCGGCCGCGCGTCCAGAAAATCTCGCCCATGGCCTTGACGGGCGCCGTCAGCAGCTGCCCGGCGGTGGCCTCCGGCGTGAGATGCTTCGTGTACTGCCCGATCGCGAAGTTGTGCATGATCCGGTACAGCCCGTGGGCCAGGCTGAACGGCGCGAGAGCCAGGAGCCGCCCCGCCGAGGCCTCGGGGTGCCGCGCCGGCAGGTTAACGGCCATCTCGTAAAGCTCATCGAGGAAGCCGAACCACCGCATGACCACCAGGAGCAGGAGCGTCCCCACGGCCATGCCCACCGTCGCCGCGCTCACGCCCGCCGCGGCCACCGCCCAGCCAAGGAGCAGCGTCCCTGCAGCGACCGGCATCCAGCGGAGCGCCGTGTCAAGCCCCGGATGGCGCTGGGCAAACGCGGCATGCTCGCTCATCGCTTCGACATGAAGCCCGCCGTCGGCATCCACGGTCGCCCGAGAGAGGTGCTTGCCGGCCGCCAGGATGGATTCCATGTCGTGCGGACGCAGCGGCTGGACCCCTGGCGCCAGGGGGACGCTGCGGATGGCCTTGCGGAAGAGCGGAGAGCCAAGGAGTGACACGTCGCGGTAGACGATACGGTGGGTAGATGGGCCGCTCCGCTTCGGCCGGTACACCAGATGGAACTCTTCTGCGGATTCCTCCAAGGGCAGCAGCGCCCCGGCGATCTTCATGCCGGTGACGGTGCCGAAGACGATCGAGAGCGCCTTGACCGCCGCCAGAAGCCCGACGCCGAGCGCGGAGCCGGCTGCCAGCACAGCCGCCAGCGGCCCGCCGCCGTAGAGCGCCTGCTCCCGCAGCGCCCATTCACGCAGCACAGCCAGGTTCTCGAGCCCCAGGCCCTGGAGGAAGTGGTGCGCGCCAAGACCGACGAGAATCAGCAGGGCCAACACGGGCACGAGGCGAGCCGGTCGGAGCCCTGCCGGCGGCGCGTGGATGGCGCCCGCGCCGGTCATCGGCGCGGCAATCGCCGGCTGGGCTTCCGGCTGCAAGGTCCGGCGGCCCAGCAGGAACGCAAGCCCTGGTATGGAGGCGACGACGCTTGCGGCCAGCGCGAGCGAGAACGCCGTCCCGCCAGCCGCCGACGCTCCCGCCGCCCCGGCCGCGCCGGTGGACGCCCAGAGTAGGGTGGCGAAATCGGGCACCAGCAGGATGGCCAGGAGCGCAACGCCGATCTGACTGATGCGCGATCGCAAGGCAGAAGCCAGCCTCGAGCGCGGGGAGGCAGCGACCGGTTCGTTCGGTATCTCTCCATAGCGCCGCAGCGCCCAGAACGCGATCACCGCTGCCAGCCCGAGCCCAATCCACAGCGCCCCCTGCAGCTCAACCGAGAGGTCGGAGAGGCTGATCCCCGCCAGGCTCGGCTGCGCCCTGACCTGTCCGGCGCGGACGAGGGCCGAGGCCAGCGAGCCGACCGCCCCGGTGAGGAGGAGGCTCCCGACCAGGCTGCGGCCCAGCGTGCCGCGGAGCCGCGAGAACCAGCGCGTCCGCTCCTCGGCCTCAACGCGCTTCACCGCCCGCTGTTTGTCTGCCAGCTCGCGGCGGTAGGCGGTGAGCGCGGCGCCGAGGCGGCCCGTAGGGTCCAGCCTGGCGGCCTCGTACAGCAGTCGGTCGACCAGCATCAACCGGCCCACGAGCTGGGCATTCGTCTGGGGAGGATGTTGACCTTGCGGCTCAAGCGATTGGAACATCGCTTCCACGAGCTGAAGCTGCTGAGCTTCGTTGAGCATGCCGCCCCGTTCACGCAGATCGACGGCTAAGTTCCCAAGGTGCCTGTCGAGTTCCGCTTGGGGGCCGGGCGCGTCCTGTCGCCCGAAGACGCCGAGGAGGACGATTGATGGGACAACGAGAGCGGCCGCGACCAGCGTCGTCCCGCCAAGGCCCAACAGGCCCAGCAGCGCTTGGCCACTCTCCAGCGCCGCGCGCGCCTCGGCCTGCATCGCCGTCAGCCAGCGCACCGGCGTCAGCGGGTCATTGGAATGTTGGTCAGCAGCGTGTCGCCGGGCCGCGTCCTGAGCGGCCTCCTCAAGCTGCTGCACGGCGGACTGCCGCAGCTCCTGGATGTCCAACGCCGTCTGCGCTTCGTACAGGAGCGCCCTCAGGTCCGCGCTCACGCGCAGCGGCTCTGGCGCCACACGGGCGGGCAGGGGCGTGCGGACGATCATGCGCCGCTGCCGCGCCTCCCGCGCCTGTCGGAGGCCCTGCCGGATGACCCAGGCGATGCCCGCGACACTCAGCGCGAATGCCACAAGGAGGCTCAGCGCGATCGTCAAGTCAGCGTCGATAGTGCGCGGCCCAGCCGCCAGGGTCTGGGCGCCGGCGCTCGAGGCCAGCAACCCGAACGCGCTCGCGAGGAACGATACCCGCAGCGCCTCACGGCGGCTCATGCGCTTCGCTGCGGCCTCCTCCAAGAGCTGCCTGTACAAGCCGACCTTCGCCAGCCCGCGCAGGTATCCCCCGTCCTCGTCGTCCGCCCCCATAAACCGGTTGGCGATGAAGACCAGCGGCGCTTCCGGCGGGTAATAGGTCCATTGGTACCGATTGCGGTAGATGAGGACCCGCTTGTTGAGGTTGTCAGGCACCTCGACCGGCCGCTCGACGAGCCACCCGTCGAAGGATCCCCTCAACGCCGTGGCGCGGGGGATCCGCCGGTCGCTGGCCGCCACGTCCGCCACCCCGACCGCATACTCATGGCGGATGCGATAGCCGGCGACAAAGGCGTTCACCGCATCGAGGCTCAAGACGGCCTGCAGTTCTCCCTGACGGTTGTGCAGGTGCGCTTGCCGCACGCCCTCATCCATCGGCTTGATGTCCCGGTACCACGAGAGGAACGCCTGAAATCGCTCGAGATCCGGCCCGCTCAGATGCGCGGCGATTTGCGCCGAGTGGCGCTCGATCGCTTCCAGGAGCGTCGAGCTGAACATCACCTCATTGTTGATCTGGAACAGGCCGACCGCCGGCGGCTCATAGGCCTCCCGCAGCATGTTGGTCACAGTCCCGAATTCCTTCCAGCGATTCGTGCTCGCCTGCTCTTCGATGGCAAACGCCGCCAGGAAGCGCGGGTCAAGGTCATGGAGCCTGGCCATCGCCTCGATGAGCGCGGCCTGCTCGGCGCTGAGCCCATGCCCCGCCGCGAGCGGCACGCCGGACGCCCGCTGCTGCAGGTCTCGGAGCGCCGTCAGCTCCTGCTGGAAGGCCTCAGCGGACTGCGGCCGCGACACCTCCTGCCGCCAGTCTGTCTGCTGCTGCACCCATGCCGCCTTGGCCTCAGACCAGTGCTGATAGGTCTGCACCCCCAACACGACGAGGATGAGCAGCCCAGCACCTGCGGCGGCCTGGAGCACGCGGCGGACGACGCCCGGCTCCCCGTGCATCGGGACCCGCGAGACGCGCCGCCAGCCGGTTTCGCGCAGCGCATCTCCGAGACCCGGAGCCGCAAGGGCCGCCAGGGCGAGCGTCTTCGCCAGGACCTCGTCCAGCGCTTGGACGGGGATCGCCCATGGCCGGGACGAGTTGAGGAGGCCGAGGTGGCGCGTCGTGAAACGGTGGACCGCTTCCTCGATATCCACCGCCGCAACTGCGCGGCGGCGGCGCTGGTCCTTCAGCACGGCATAGCCCCGCTCGTCATGCGTCCAGCCCCCCCGGCTGCTGGCGATGAGCGCGCGCGGATAGACCCACGCCAGATACCCGGAGAACCCGGCCATCAGCAGGCCCGCAGCCAGCCCCGCCCAGGAGAAGAGGTTGCCCGGCTCTTGCTGGAGCCCGGGGATGAGCCACGCCTGGACCGCGAGGCCGAGCAGCACCGCCAGCCCCCCCGTGTAAAGGAGCTGCCCCACCTTCGACGCCCGCTGGCCGCCGGAGACCTTCCCACCTTTGGACAAGACTGTAGAGGATGTTGTGGAGGGCGCTGCGCGGATTTCGCGTGAAGAGGCCGACGAGCCGCAGCGCCATCCGGGGGTCGCGCTGGAAGGCCTCGGGGTGCCGCTCGATGAGCTCCTTCACAAAGTTCAGCAGGGCCTTCCCTGCCGCCACCCGCGCTTCCGTGCGGGCCTCCTCCTCCGATGGGAACCGCGGGCGGCGCCCTATCCGCTTGCCAGCGGCCGCCTTCGCCTCCGCTCTCCGGCCCACGACGTCTGCCACCCAGTTCAGGAGCTGGGTTTCGGACAGGCGATTCAGCGTGGCCAATGCAGCGGCCCAATAGGCCTGGGGGCCTGACAGACCCGACCGCGGACTCTCCCGGTCCCGATAATACGCGTCAAGGAGCAGGCCGAGGTCCTGGGTCAGGTTCTTCGGCACCCCGCCGGCTTGAATCCTGGTCATGTCGTCGTGCTCCGCCAGGAAGATGGCGAACGCGTACTGTGCCTCGTCTTCGCTGAACGGCCGCTCGCCCGCCAGCTGACGAGCGAACTGCAGAAATTCGTGCAGGTCCTGGATGTCGATGACCCCCATGCGAAGCGCGGACATCGCATCGTCCCTCAGGCCGGCGGGAGGCGCCTGCTTGAATGTTTCCGCATAGCTGGTCTCGAACGCTTGCATCCAGACGGGCAGCAGGTGCCGGACGTCATCGCTCGATTCGTCCCCAAGCCACGTCCCGAGAGACTCCTCACGCTTCAACCGCGTATGGATGGCCTTGGCGAAGCCCAGGAGCTGGGCTTCGATGCCAAGCTCACCCCGCCGCTCCTCCCACTTCGCGAACCGGCGATCCATGCGGCTCATGACGTCCATCCATTGGATGAGCGTGTCGCGCTCGACCACTTCGTGATGGAACTGCGTCCGAAGCGCCTGCAGGCGATCGGGATGCAGGTGACGCGCATCGAGGTAGTACTGCTTGCGGCGGATGCCATAGTGCGCTCCATGGCCGCTTGCGAGTGGTGACCCGCGGTTTGGCGCGACTGCCTCATCGAGGCCGTCAATGAACACGAGGGTCCCGTCCTGGGCGAGCTCGATGTCCTCTGGGTCGAGCAGCACCGCCAGGTCTTCCAGCAGGGAACGCTCCTCATCGGTGATGGCTCGGCCCTTCACCTCGCCGCTTCCTTCGCGTATGAGCGTTGTGGAATCCCACTGGCCGTCCTGAACCTTGACGGCGAACCAGGCCCCGGCATCAAGCTTGCGCTGAATCGGACCGGTGTAGAGGAAATTCGGCAAGCCCCAGTACCCCCGCGACTGGTCACCCGCCTCGCCCACGAGACGGGCCTCGTTGAGCGCATCGATGGCGACCACGCGCAGGTAATTGAGCGCCTGAACGAATCCTTTAGTGCCGGCCCGCTCTCTCTTAGATAAGCGGTGATGGTCATCCTGGAGCGCTCGGATCTGCTCGACGAGATACGAAAGTGCCTGGACATCCCCGCGGAGCGCCTCCACCAAGTCATGACTCGCAACCCGCAACTCCTCGACTTTGGCGGTATCCGCGATCTCCGGTTCCTTCATCCGCTTGCGGAGGTTGCCCGGATTCGCAGCGGTACCGACGTGCGCGTCGATCGCCTCTCGCCAAACCGCCTCGATGGGCTGCTGCAGCGCGAGGTCGTCAAGCGCCACGAGTCCATGCGGGTCGTAGCGCAGTGCCGT
>JACPAY010000004.1 GCA_016180575.1 Candidatus Omnitrophota bacterium
AACGCCCTCGCCGAGGTGGCCTGGAACGAGCCGCAGGAGCTCATCGGCAAGATGGACCGCCGCCGCTCGGCGGCCAACGGCGTGCGCTACGTCGAGATTGCTCCCGGAGACCAGGAGGCCATCACGGCATTCATCGCCGGCCGGCTGCGGGCCGCCGGCAGTTAACGATTTGTTGCGGGGACAACCGAGGACGCAGGAGAGAGACGCTCTCTTCTGCGTTTTTTATTCATGCGCGCTGCTCTGTCGAATACCTCGCTGGGCCGCGGGTCCTGCCGCGCCGCCACCCCGCCGGCTGTCCTCCCCCCGCGGCTTCGTTTGGCTTCGCCAACCGAAGCCAAACGTGCGGGGGTGCGGGCAGGCGGCGGGGGCCCCGGCTCTGCCTCGACTCCGCTCGGCATTCGTCCCGAGCGAGGCAAAGCCGAGTCGAGGGACTCCGCGTCACCCGCGGCCACACGGCGATTTTCGACAGAGCACATGCGCGCACCTCTCGTCCCGGTCACGGTGGCGTTCCTGCTTGGCGTTTTGTTGGCCACGGGCCTCGCGCCCCATCCCGCCGGCCTCGCGCTCGCCGGGGTCCTGAGCGCCTGGCTGGTCTGCCGGGGCCGCCGGCGCGCCAAGACGCGTGTGCTGGCCTTGTTTGCGCTCTGGCTCTGCCTGGGGGCCCTGCGGATGGCGGCCTGGCAATCGCATCCGGATGCGCGGCTCCCGGGCCTGCTCAGCGACGAGCCGAAGGCCATCCAAGTGCATGGTGTGGCGCTGAGCGACGGCGCCATCACCGCAGCGGAGCGGCGGCGCGGCCAGCGGTGTGTCCTGAGCCTTCGGCACGCGCGGCTCGGCGGGCATTGGCG
This sequence comes from Candidatus Omnitrophota bacterium, assembly GCA_016180575.1. Taxonomy (GTDB): domain Bacteria; phylum Omnitrophota; class Gorgyraeia; order Aquiviventales; family Aquiviventaceae; genus JACPAY01. The sequence continues at coordinate 849 of JACPAY010000004.1, forward strand.
GCCGCTTCGCGGGCGGGTCCTCATGCAGCTGGCGGCCGGCGCCTTCCCGGTCTCCTACGGCGATGACCTCATCGTGGAGGGCACATGGTCCCGCGTGCCGTCGCGGGGCAACCCGGGCCAATATGATTGGCGCTCGGCGCTCGCCCGCAAGCGCATCCACGGCCTCGTGCGCGTGCGGTCGTTTGATGGCGTCGCGCTCCTGCGGAGGGGGCAGGGGAATCCCCTCCTCGCCGCCGTCTCCCGATGGCGCCGGCGGTGGGCCGCGCTGATTGAGCGGCGCTTCACGCCGTCCCATGCGGGCCTGCTGCTCGCCGCGCTGCTCGGCGCGCGGACCGAGCTGGACGAGGAGGTCGAAGAAGCGTTCGTGGCCACTGGGACCATCCACCTGCTCGTCATCAGCGGCTTCAACGTGGGGATCATCGCACTGCTGCTGGAGTGGCTGCTGAAGCTGCTCGGTGTGCCGTGGCGGCTGCGTCTGGCCGGCGCGGCGGCCGGCGTCGGGGGCTACTGTCTCCTGACCGGCCTGGCGCCGCCGGTGGCCCGCGCCACCGTCATGGCGTGGGTCGTGCTGGGGGCGCTGGCGCTTGACCGCGTCATCTCCTGGCCCAACACCCTGGCGGCCGCGGCGCTCGCCATCCTGTGGCTCGAGCCGTCGCAGCTCTTCGATCCGGGGTTTCAGCTCTCCTTCGGCGCCGTGCTGAGCCTGCTGGCGTTCGCCCGCGCCTGGAGCGGCGGGGTGGAGCAGCGGCTCGGCTGGGCTCATCCGGCGTGGCTGCGGCGGTACGCGGCGGGGAGCCTTGGCGCGACGTGCGCCATCTGGGTGGGGCTCTCGCCGGTCCTGGCCTGGTACTTCCATCTCGTGTCGCCGGTCTCCCTGCTGGCGAACCTGCTGGTGGCACCCCTCGTGAGTGCGCTGGTCGGCCTGGGGACGCCGCTGCTGCTGGTCGGCGCCTGGTGCGAGCCGGCCATCCGCTGGAGCGGCTGGGCGTTGACGGCGCTGCTCGACGCGGCCGTGCGCGTCGTGTGGTGGTGCCAACGGATTCCAGGCGGCCATTGGTTCGTGGCGCCGCCCTCGCCCGGCTGGCTGGCCGGCTACTACGGCCTGCTCGGCCTCTCACTCCTCAGGCGCCCGCTGGGGTGGACCCACGGCCGGCTGCTCGCCTGCTGGCTCGCGGGGCTGGCCCTGTGGGCATGGAGCGGTGTCGCCCTTCGGGCGGCGGAGTCGCGGTGGCTGCGCGTGGACATCCTGGACGTCGGCCACGGCGACAGCTGCCTTGTGCGCACGCCGGCGGGGCACGCCCTCCTCATTGACGCAGGCACCCAGGAGGCCGGCCGCGCCCGGGTCGTGCCGTTCCTGCGCCATGCCGGGATCACGGCGCTCGACGCGCTGGTGCTGACGCATGCCGATGAGGACCATCTGGGCGGCGCGATTCCCGTCCTTGCCGCATTGCCCGTGCGGCGGCTCTTGACGAACGGGGTGCAGGATGACACGATGTCCGCACGCCAGGTCCGGCGCCTGGCGGCGTCGCGGGGCGTTCCCGAGACGGCGCTGGCGGCGGGGATGACGCTGGGGGGCGGGCCTGGGGTGCGCCTGGAGGTCCTCCATCCGCCGCTCGGTCTCGTGCCCGGCACCGCGCCTGCCTCCAACGACAACTCGCTCGTGGTGAAGGCCGCGCGCGGCGCGGTCAGCTTCCTCCTGACCGGGGATATCGAAGAAGCGGGATTGCCCTGGCTGCTGCGCGCGGAGGATGGGCGGCTCGGCGCGTCGGTGCTGAAGGTCCCGCACCACGGCAGCCGACTGGGGCGCGCGGGAGAGCAACTCTTCCGGCGGGTCCGGCCCGCGTTCGCGGTGGTGAGCGTCGGGCGCGCGCACCGTCTGCCGGCGCCCGAGACGCTTGAGGCGCTGCGGGGGGGCGGGGCGGTCGTGGTCTCGACGCAGGCGGATGGCGCGGTGCGGCTGCGCACCGACGGGCGCCGGCTGGACGTGCGGACGTTCCGCAGCCGGAAACACTGGACCCTTGGATGGTGATGATTCGGATCGGGCTCGGATTGGGGCTCTTCGTCGGCTCCATGGCGGCGGGCTGGTGGCTCAACCGGCGCGGGACGCTCTCGGAGGCCCGCGCCTCCCACCTCGTGCGGTGGATTGTCACCGTGCCCTCGCCGATTGTCCTGTGCCTCTCGTTCTGGCGCATGAACCTCCGCAGCCTCGAGCCGTGGCTGCTGCCGTTCCTGGGCCTTGTCATCTCCTCCTCGACGCTGGCCCCGGCCTTCTGGTACGCCAGGCGCGCGAGGCTCTCCCGGCCGCAGGCCGGCAGCTTTCTCACCTGCGCCTTCTTCTCCAACCTCGGGTACCTCGGCGCGTTCACCGCGTTTGCGGTCTACGGCGAGGCCGCCTACGCCCTGTGCATGCTGTATCTCGTCTTCTTCACCCCGTGCTTCTACACCTTCGGGTTCGGGGTCGGGGCGCGGTACGGCGAGCAGGCCAGGGAAGCATCGGCGATGAAGGCCGCGTTCAGCGACCGGCTCCGGCTCTATCCCTTCCTGGGGATGCTGGCCGGAGCAGGGCTCAGCCTGGCCGGGGTGCCGCGGCCGGTCCCGCTTGAGTGGCTCAACCACGTCCTCATCCCCACGGATACCGCGCTCTACCTCATCGCCATCGGCTCCCAGGTCACCTTCGAGTGGCCGCGCTCCCTCCTGCGGCCGTGCCTCGCCATGAGCGGGATCAAGTTCCTCTACACGCCGCTCATCGCCTGGGCCCTGGTGAGCCTGGTCCACCTCCAGGGGCTGCCCCGGTTCGTGGTGCTCCTGGAGGCCGCGACGCCGGTCGCCGTGTCGCCGCTTGTGCTGCCGCTCCTCTTCGGCCTCGACAAGCGCCTCGCCAACGCGGTCTGGCTGTTCACGACCGTCCTGTCGCTCGCCGTGTTCGCCGTCTTCCTTCCCCTCCTCATCACCTTTTGACTTTCTCCGGACGATTTGGTATCGTGTCCTCGTCGATGAAATTCCTCCGCCTCGCACGCCAGCTCCTCCTCGTCGCGCTGATCGCCGGGGCCTCGGCGCCGCCCGCCTCCGCCGCGTGGATCTGGTCGCCGCAGACCGGCTGGATCGGCCCCACGGGGGCGGTGAAGGACAGCCCCGAAGAACAGCTCGCGTTCGCCGTCGGGTTCTTCGAGCGGCAGGACTACAAGCGGGCCAAGCGGGAGTTCCGGAAGCTCCTCAAGGCCTACCGGGAGTCGCGGGAGGCCGCGGAGGCGCAGTACCACCTCGGCCGCTGCGAGGAGGAAGACGGAGATTACTACAAGGCCTTCCTGGAGTACCGCAAGACCGTCCAGACCTACCCGTCGACCGCTCGCTTCGCGGAGATCCTGGAGCGCGAGTACCGGCTCGGGAACCACTTTCTCGCCGGCAAGAAGCGCAAGTTCTTCGGCACCGCGGCGATCCTCCCCGCGCGCGACAAGGCGATCGAGATCTTCCAGGCCATCGCGGACGACGGGCCGTTCAGCGAGCACGGGCAGCTTGCCCAGTACAAGCTGGGGCTCGCGCACGCGGCGCTGGGGAATTACGAGGCGGCGGTGTCGGCCTTCGAGCAGCTGGTCTCGCGGTATCCCGACTCGCCGCTCGTGGACGACGCGCACTACCAGATCGCCCTAGCCAGCCTCAAGGGGACCTTCAAGGCCGCCTACGACCAGTCGCCGACCGACACGGCGATCCGCGAGCTCCGGGCCTTCCTCAAGCGCTATCCGGAGAGCGAGCTCTCCGGGGAGGCGGCGGACCGCCTGCAATCGCTCCAGGAGCGGCGCGCCCAGCATGAGTACCAGGTGGGCCAGTTCTATGAGCGGCGCAGGCGCCATGCATCCGCCATCATCTCCTACGAGGCGGTCGTGGCGCAGTACGGCTACACCAGCTGGGCGCCCCAGGCCGCCGCGCGGATCCAGGTCCTCCAGCAGCGCATGTGATGACGGCCAGGGTCCGCCTGTTGCTTGCGGCGTCCGGCCTCCTGGCGGCCGGGTGCGGCTACACCACCCGCCCGGGCATCGCCTCCCACCTGCGGACCGTCTACGTCAAGCCGTTCGTCAACAAGATCGACCTCACCCGGCAGGCGTCCAGCCGCGAGCGGTTTCCCATCTACCGCCACCAGATGGAAGTGGACCTCACCAACGAGGTGGTCCGGCGCTACCAGTTCACCGGCCTGCTGCGGCCGTCGAGCGCCGAGCGGGCGGACACCCGGCTCGAGGGCGAGCTGGTTGATTTCCGGCGGGACGCCCTGCGCTACAACGCCTCGCAGCAGGTGGAGGAATGGCGCCTCAACATCGTGGTGGACCTGCGCTTCATCGAGCAGAAGACCCAGGCCGTGCTCTGGGAAGAGACCGGCTTCACGGGCGACACCACGTACTTCGCGCTGGGCGCGAATGCGGAATCGGAGTCCGCGGCGCTCTCCCGCGCCCTCACGGACCTGGCCCGGCGGGTTGTCGAGCGGAGCGTGGAAGACTGGTGACGCGCGCGAAAAATCCCCTCCTTTTGCGTAATGCGTAACGCGTAATGTGCAATGGGAAGGCCGGACGACGGCGCCGTTACATTACGCATTACCCATTACGCATTACGCAGGCGATACCTCCCTGATGTCCTCCGGCAGCCTCCTCCTCTTGCTCGGCCCGGACCGCCCACGGAAGCTCCAGCGCCTCCACGAGCTGGCGCGTGAGCTCCGGGTCGATCCCCTGGACCATCATCGGCTTGACGGCTCGACGCTGAGCGCCGCAGCGCTCCTGGCCCTCTGCCGCCAGCGGCCGGCGGCCAGCCCGGTCCGCCTGATCGTGGTCGATCAGGCCCACCGGTTGGACGCCGCCGCGGTGGACGCCCTGCTCGCGCACGCGCCCGTGATCGCGCAGAGCGCCTGCGTGGTTCTGCTGGTGGAAGCGGAGCTGGGCCTGCGCCACGCGCTCAGCAGGGCGCTGCAGGGAGCGCGGGAGCACCTGGCGACCGAGCGGTTCCCGGGACGGAGCGGCCCCTCCGCGAAGCCGTTCGCGCTGACGGATGCGTTGGGAAACCGCGAGGCGGGGGAGGCGCTGGCCGCGCTGCGGGAACAGCTGGTGGCCGGCAAGGATCCCCTGGAGCTGCTGGGCCTGATCGCGTGGCAGGTCAACCGCTGGGTGACGGTCAAGCGGCTGGGCGAGGCCGGCTACAGCGCCGAGCGGATGTGCGCGGCGACCGGCCTCCATCCCTGGCAGGTGCAGCGGGTGCGCGCCGAGGTGGCCAACCGCTCATTGGAGTCGCTGCGGCAGGCGCTTGAGCGCTGCTGGCGGCTGGATGCGGATGCGAAGCGCAGCCGGAATATTCCCGAGCTGGCCGTCGAGCAGCTGGTCGTCGAGCTCTCTCTGGCGCCGCTACCGGTACTACCGGTATCTGATACGGTATAGATACCCTCGCAGAGGCCGTATCAGATACCGGAACTGTACCCTCGCAGAGGCCGTATCAGATACCGGAGAGCCTGTGCGCGAGGCGGGACTTGGTGCGGGCGGCGGTGTTGGGGTGGATGACCCGCGCTGAGGCCGCCCGGTCGAATTTCTTCGAGACGAGCCGGATGAGCTGGCGGGCTTCCTCGTGCTTCTGCTCGCCGAGCAGGGTCAGGAGCCGCTTCGTGAGCGTCCTCAGCTCCGCACGGACGGCCTGATTGCGGCTCGCTCGTGCGCGGTCCTTCCGGATCTGCTTCAGGGCGGCGTGCTTGATCGGCATGGCTCCTCCTTCTTTCACGCAAGGGCCCCATTCTAGCACATGACCTCCTCAGCGTCGACACGGATTGCGCGGTCCACCGGCGTCCTGGCGTTGGCCACCGGGGCGAGCCGCCTCCTCGGCTTCGTGCGGGACATCCTGCTCGCCGGCCTCTTCGGCACGGGGGCCCAGGCCCAGGCGTTCGTCGTGGCCTTCCGGCTGCCCAACCTGCTGCGGGACCTCGTGGCGGAGGGCGCGGTGACCAGCGCCTTCGTGCCCGTGCTGAGCTGGTACCGGGCGAAGGGCCGGATCGAGGAGTTCTGGCGCCTGAGCCAGGCGCTGCTCGCGCGGGTGCTGGTGTTCGTGTGCGCGGCCGCTCTCGCCGGGGCGCTGGCGGCCCCCCAGATCGTCCGGCTGATCGCCCCGGGCTTCGCGGCGGACCCCGAGAAGTTCGCCCTGACGGTCCGCCTGACCCGCATCCTCTTCCCGTTCGTGGCGCTCGTCGGCCTCTGGGCGTATTTCATGGGGCTCCTGAACAGCCTCCGCCACTTCGCCATGCCGGCGCTCGGCCCCGCGATCCTGAACCTGGCCATGATCGCCGCGTGCCTCTGGTGGGTGCCGCGGACGACGCCGGGCATCCTCGCCGTGGCAGTCGGCGTGATGGCCGGGGGGCTCGTCCAGCTCGCCGTCCAGCTGCCCGTCGTGGTCCGGCTGGGATTCCAGTGGCGCTGGCGCTGGCGCCATCCGGGCTCGGCCGAGGTCATGCGGCTGCTCGGGCCGCGCACGGTCGGCTCGGCGGCGTATCAGGCGAGCGTCCTCGTCCACACCGCCCTCGCCTCGCTCAGCGGCATCGTCGGCGAGGGGGCGGTCGCGGCGCTCTACTTCGCCAACCGGCTCGTCCAGCTCCCGCTGGCGCTGTTCGGCACCGCCTCCGCCCAGGCGAGCCTCCCGCTGCTTTCCGAGCAGGCGGCCCAGGAGGACCTGGCGGGCTTGCGCGGCACGCTGCTCACCGTGCTCCGGATGGTGGGGTTCGTCATGCTGCCCTCCACCGTCGGGCTGATGGTGCTGGCGTTCCCCATCGTGGGCGGGCTGTTCGAGCGGGGGGCGTTCGACCGCCAGGCGACCGTCATGACCGCCCAGGCGCTCATCTGCTACGCGCTGGGCCTGGTCGCCTACGCGGTCGCCAAGGTCCTGACCGGGGCGTTCTACGCGCTGCGGGACACGCGGACGCCGGTGCGGTTGGCCGTCGAGGCGGTCGCGGTCAACCTCCTGTTGAGCCTGGCCCTGATGTGGCCGCTGCGGGTGAACGGCCTCGCGCTGGCCGCGGCCGCAGCCAACACCCTGAATGCGCTGCGCCTGGTGCGGGGCCTCGAGCGGCGGCTGGGCGCGCCGCTGCTGCAGCCGTTGATCCCCTCGCTCATCCGGCAGGCCGGCGCCTCGGCGCTCATGGGTCTGGGTTGCTGGGCGATGTGGCGCGCGTGGCTCTCCGGAGGCCCCGCATGGCTGGGGCTCCTCCTCGTCATCCTCGCAGGGCTCGTCATCTATGCCGCCGCCTGCCGCCTCTTCCGAGTTCAGGAAGTGAGGTCCATCGTCCGATGGCTCGGCAACCCGCCGCTCCTGCAAATCTTCGTGAGCGAGTAGCCAAGCTCCCCGACCACCCCGGCGTCTACCTGTTCCGGGGCGCGCAGGGCGAGGCCCTGTACGTGGGGAAGGCGCAACGCCTCCGCAAGCGCGTCGCGTCCTATTTCCGCCATCGGGGACTGGGCCCCCGCATCGCCCACCTGATGACGCAGGTGGCGGACATCGAGATCCGCCGCACCGCCTCCGAGGCGGAGGCGCTGCTCCTGGAAGCCCAGCTCATCAAGGAGCGCCGGCCGCGCTACAACGTCAGCTTCCGCGACGACAAGGCCTACCCCCTGCTCAAGGTGGCCCGCGAGCCGTTTCCCCGGTTGATGGTCGCGCGGCGCCGCCTGCCGGACGGGGCGGCCTACTTCGGCCCCTACACCGACGTCGGGTTGATGCGCGAGGCGGTCCGGTTCCTGCGCCGCGTCTTCCCGATGCGCACCTGCGCGGCGTTCCCCAAGACGCCGTGCCTTGAGTACCACCTGGGGCAGTGCCTGGCGCCGTGCGCGGGGTACGTCGATGAGCGGGCCTATCAGCGCATCGTGGAGGACCTCCTCGCGTTTCTGAGGGGCGAGCGCGACCAGCTGCTGCGGGACCTCGCGCGGCGCATGGGACAGGCGGCGAAACATCGGCGCTTCGAGGAGGCCGCGCGGCTGCGCGATCAGATCCAGGCGCTGACGTCGGTCATCGTCGCCAAGGAGAAGTCGCTCGCCGCCGGCCCCCTGGAGCAGCTCCAGGCCGCCCTGAAGCTGCCCCGCCTCCCCCGGCGCATCGAGGCGTTCGACATCTCGAACATCTTCGGCGACTGGGCGGTGGGGTCGATGGTGGTCTTCACCGACGGGAAACCGCACAAGGCGCACTACCGGCGCTTCCAGATCGAGACGGTCCGGGGCATCGACGACTACGCGATGATGCGGGAGGTGATCCGCCGCCGGTACAGCGGCTCGCTGGCCGCGACGCTCCCCCTGCCGGACCTCGTGCTCGTCGACGGGGGGAAGGGGCAGTTGAGCGCCGCCGGCGAAGCGCTGGCGGCGCTCAGGCTGACGCTGCCGGCCATGGGCCTCGCCAAGCGGTTCGAGCGCATCGTCCTGCCGGAGGTTGCGGAGCCCATCGCGCTGCTGCCGACGTCCCCCGTCCTGCATCTCGTCCAGCACATCCGGGACGAGGCGCATCGCTTTGCCATCGCGTATCACCGTCTGAAGCGCCGCGCCTCGCTGCGGCCGTCGCCGCGCCGGAGGCGCGCCGCCCGATGAGCCGGAGCGCCCTGTCACGACAGCCGCCGCGGGGGGTGCCCGCCGCGGCGTGGGCGCGGTTGACCGACTTCCAGCGGCTGGTCTACACCGCCACGCTCCGCATCCCCAGAGGCGAGACCCGGTCCTATCAATGGGTGGCCGCGCGGATCGGCCATCCGCGCGCCGCCCGGGCGGTCGGCGGGGCCCTTCGTCGTAACCCCTTCGCGCCCAAGGTGCCCTGTCATCGGGTGGTCCGGGCCGACGGGTCGCTGGGCGGCTATTCCAGGGGCCTCTCCAAGAAGCGCTCGCTCCTGCGGGCCGAGGGCCGGCATATCCCCGCGTAATGCCGCGTAGCGGTTGTTAGCCGTCCGAGACCTCAGGTATACTTTGTCTGTGAACGGACAGCCAATGCCGCCAGCCCAGCCTCACCAGCCGTCCAACGGGACGCCGGCCCCTCGCCATGAGGAGCGGCTGGAGTACCGCTTTGCCCTCGCCTTCGGCTTCATGTCGGTCATCCCCATCCTGATCGTCTGGGCGTGGGCCAAGGTCCACGCGGCGGACATGAGCCTGGCGCTCTACGGCATCGTCGGCTCCGCGCTCATCGGCTACTTTTTCATCACGCGGCGGATCGTCCGGTCGATGATCGTCGTCGCCCAGAAGGTGAGGGCGATCACCAGCGGCCAGGCCGCCGGCCGCATCGACGTGGCGGAGCCCAACGAGATCGGCGAGCTGGCCCGCTCCTTCAACCGCATCACCCAGGAGCTCGAGCACAAGATCGAGGAGCTGGAATCCTCCCGCGAGCTGGCGAGGAAGCTGCTCTCCCGCATCGGCACCGCCATCAATTCCTACGAGGGCATCGACAACCTGCTCAGCCTCATCATCGAGAACTCGGCGGCCGCCCTGGGCGCCGAGATGGGCACCCTGATGCTCGTCGACGGCGAGAAGCAGGAGCTGTACGTCAAGACCATGTGGTCGAACAACGGCCAGGTGGTTGACCCGCAGCTGCGGATCAGGCTCGGCGACGGCATCGCGGGATCGGTGGCGCGGCAGAACCATCCGACGCGCGCCATCGCCCAGCCCGCCGCGCTGGGGTTCAGCAAGACGGGCGCGGAGGAGAGCGCCATCCTGAGCGTCCCATTGCAGCTGCGCGACCACCCCATCGGCGTCCTCACGGTGCTGCGGAAGGGGGCGGCCCGCCCGTTCACGGAGGATGACGAGGCCCTCCTGGGGAGCATCGGCTCCCAGGTCGCGGTCGCCATCGAGAACTACCGGCTCAACCTCGATGTGGAACGGACGTACCTCGAGACGATCATGGCGCTCGCGCTGGCGGTCGAGGCCAAGGACCCCTACAGCGCCGGCCACTCGAAGCGCGTGGGGTTCTACGCGACGCAGATCGCGGAGGAGATGGGGCTGGGGGAGGAGATCCTGCGCACCCTCAACGACGCCGGCATCCTGCACGACATCGGCAAGATCGGCATCAAGGACGAGATCCTCCTGAAGCCCGGCGCGCTCACGCCGGATGAGCAGAAGATCATGCAGCAGCACCCGGTCATCGGCGAGGCCATCGTCAAGCCCGTGCGGTCGCTCGGCAAGGTGGTCGCCCTCGTGCGCCATCACCACGAGCGGTACGACGGAATGGGCTACCCGGCCGGGCTGAAGGGCGAGGCGATCCCGCTCGGGGCGCGCATCCTGGCCGTGGCGGACACCTACGACGCCATGGTGACCGACCGGCCCTACCGCAAGCGCCTCTCCGTGGAAGAGACCAAGCGCGAGTTCAAGAAGGGCGCAGGCTCGCAGCATGACCCGGCGGTGGTGGACGCCCTGCTGCGGGTGCTGGAGCGCAAGGAGCTGCGCCTCACCGCCGCGAAGGACGCGGCCGCCGTCCCGCCGATGCCGCCGGCGTCCCCCTCCGGCGCCGTGCCCGCCAAGGGCTCGGATCCCGAAACGCTCGGCTGCCGTTGACCGACCGGCTCCCGCCTGTTACACTAATCGCCTGCCATGGCCCAAGGCCGCCTTCCCGACCAACTCGCCGAGCTCCGCACGCGTCTGGGCGCGCTCCAGCACCGCTGGGACGAGCTCCGGAGGTATCTTTGACTCGGCCTCCCTCGGGGCCCGCATCGCTGAGATCGAGCAGGCGATGGCGCTTGGCGGCTTTTGGTCCGACCAGGACCGCGCCAATCGCACCATCCAGACCCTGAAGACCCTCAAGGCCCAGCGCGCCCCCATCGAGCAGGTCGAGCGCGGCCTGCGCGACCTCGCCGAGCTGCTCGCCCTCACCGATCCCGACGACCAGGCCTCGCTGGCCCAGCTCGGCCAGGACGTCGCCGCGCTCGAAGCGCAGCTCGACCGCCTCGAGATCCAGCGGCTCCTCGGCGGCGGGCTGGACGAAAGACACGCCATCCTGGCCGTCCACTCCGGCGCCGGCGGCACCGAGTCGTGCGACTGGACGCAGATGCTCCTGCGCATGTACCGCCGGTGGGCGGAGGAGCGCGGCTATGCGACGGAGGTCATCGACCTGCTGCCGGGCGAGGAGGCCGGCGTGAAGAACGCGACCCTCATCGTGAAGGGCCCCTACGCCTACGGCTACCTCCAGGGGGAGGAGGGGGTCCATCGCCTGGTGCGCATCTCGCCCTTCGACGCGAACAAGCGGCGCCACACCTCGTTCGCCTCGGTGGACGTCGTGCCGGAGTCGGACGAGGACGCGCCCATCGAGATCAAGGACGCGGACCTGCGCATCGACGTCTACCGCTCCAGCGGCAAGGGCGGCCAGTCGGTCAACACGACCGACTCCGCCGTGCGCATCACCCACCTGCCGACCGGCCTCGTCGTCCAGTGTCAGGATGAGCGCTCGCAGCTCCAGAACAAGACGAAGGCGCTGCACGTCCTGAAGGCCCGCCTCGCCGACCGCGAGCGCCGCAAGCGGGAGGAGGCCGCGGCCAAGGAGTACCACGCCAAGCAGAAGATCGAGTGGGGCTCGCAGATCCGCTCCTACGTCCTGCATCCCTACAACATGGTCAAGGACCACCGGACGGAGCACGAGACCGGCAACGCGATGGCCGTGCTGGATGGGAAGCTCGACCCCTTCATGGAATCGTATCTGAAATGGAAAGCAAAATCGGGGACAGCCACTAATTAATAATTAGTGGCTGTCCCCCATTAACATGGTGAATTGGCTCCTCCAGAAAGTCATCGGGACCTACCACGAGCGGGAGTGCAAGCGGCTCTGGCCCATCGTCGAGCGGATCAACCGGCTCGAGCCTGAGATCCGGAAGCTCACCGACGCCGGGCTGCAGGCCAAGACCGCGGAGTTCAAGCAGCGGATTTCCCAGGCGCTGGCCGGCCACACGTTCCTGACGCCGGCAAGCCCCGAGTGGTACGAGCGCAACCACGATGAGCGCGAGGCGCTGCGGAAAGCGCGGCGCGCCGTGCAGCAGCGGGCGCTCGATGCGCTCCTGCCCGAGGCGTTCGCCGTCGTCCGGGAGGCGGCGCGGCGCACGGTGAACATGCGCCACTTCGACGTCCAGCTCCTCGGCGGCCTCGTCCTGCACGAGGGGAAGATCGCCGAGATGGCGACCGGGGAGGGGAAGACGCTCGTCGCCACGCTCGCCGCCTACCTCAACGCGCTGACCGGGCGCGGCGTGCACATCGTCACGGTGAACGACTACCTCGCGCGGCGCGACGCCCGCTGGATGGGCCCGATCTACCACGCCCTCGGCCTCTCGGTCGGGACGATCCAGGGGATGGACCCGGCGGAGCGGCGGCCGGGGGAGGAGTCGCTCTCCTTCCTCTACGACCCCGCCTGGACGCAGGCGACGGAGCGCTTCCTCCACCTGCGGCCCGTGGGCCGCCGGGAGGCGTACGCCGCCGACATCACCTACGGCCAGAACAACGAGTTCGGCTTCGACTACCTGCGCGACAACATGCGCTTCCGGCAGGAGGACCTCTCCCAGCGCGAGTTCCACTACGCCATCGTCGACGAGGTGGACAGCATCCTCATCGACGAGGCCCGCACGCCGCTCATCATCTCCGGCCCGGCGGAGGAGTCCACGGACCTCTACTACCGCCTGGACAAGCTCGTGGGCCGGCTGGAGAAGGGCGGCCACTATGAGGTGGATGAGAAGGAGCACACGGTGAGCCTCACCGAGGACGGGATCCGGCGCAGCGAGGAGCTCCTGGGCGTGGACAACCTGTACGATGAGTCGAACATGCGGCTCGTCCACCACATCAACCAAGCCCTGCGGGCTCATGAGCTGTTCCAGCGCGACGTGGAGTACATGGTGAAGGACGACGAGATCATCATCGTGGATGAGTTCACCGGGCGGCTCATGCCGGGCCGGCGCTGGAGCGACGGCCTGCACCAGGCCATCGAGGCGAAGGAGGGGGTGCGGATCCGCCAGGAGAACCAGACGCTCGCCTCGGTGACATTCCAGAACTACTTCCGGATGTACGAGAAGCTGGCGGGCATGACCGGCACCGCCTCCACCGAGGCGCAGGAGTTCAGCGCCATCTACCGGCTCGACGTGGTGGCGGTCCCGACGAACCGCCGCTTAATCCGCACCAACTACCCGGACGTCGTGTACAAGACGGAGGACGAGAAGTTCCTGGCGGTCGTCCAGGAGATCGTCGAGCTGTTCCGCTCGGGCCAGCCGGTGCTCATCGGGACGATTTCCATCGAGAAGTCCGAGCGCCTCTCGCGCCTGCTGAAGGAGCCGGGGGCCCTGATCACCCGCCTGGGGCGCGTGGCTCAGCTGGCGCTCGAGGACCTGAAGAAGGCGTCGCTGCCCGATGCCCTGCGGGCGCAGCTCGCGCAGGACCTGGCGCGCCCCGCCGTACTCACGGAGGCGATGGCGGAGGAGCGGCTCGCCCAGGTGAAGCAGGCGGACGCGAAATCCGTCCTCGTCTACCGCCTGGAGGATATCCGGCGCCTGGTCCGGGCCATCGCGACCATCCGGACGGGCCTGGCGCACAGCGTCCTCAACGCCAAGTACCACGAGCAGGAGGCGCAGATCGTGGCCCAGGCGGGCCACAAGGGCGCGGTCACGATCGCGACCAACATGGCGGGGCGCGGCACCGACATCCTGCTCGGCGGCAACCCGCAGGCGCTGGCCACCGAGGCGGTCCGAGAGGAGGAGGCCAGGCGCGGCTCCCCGCTCGGCGAGGAGGAGCGGCGGACCATCCTCGAGCGGTTCACGCGGCAGTGCGCCGAGGAGCATGACCAGGTCGTCGCGCGGGGCGGGCTGCACGTCCTCGGCACGGAGCGGCACGAGGCGCGCCGCATCGACAACCAGCTGCGCGGCCGCTCGGGCCGGCAGGGGGATCCCGGCTCCTCGCGGTTCTACCTCTCCCTCGCCGACGACCTCATGCGGGTCTTCGGCTCGGACCGCATCGCCCGCCTCATGGACTTCAAGTGGTTCCAATGGGAGGAGGGGATGCCGATCGAGCACGCGATGGTGTCCAAGGCCATCGAGACCGCGCAGCGCCGGGTGGAGGGCCACAACTTCGACATCCGCAAGCAGCTCCTTGAGTACGACAACACGATGAACCGCCAGCGCGAGGTCATCTACGAGCAGCGCCACCGCATCCTCGAGGGGGTGGACCTCCAGGGCCTGGTGCGCGACATCATCGCGGAGGTGGCCGACGGGCTCGTGGAGACCTTCGCCCCCAAGGCGCTGCGCCCCGAGGCCTGGAACCTCACGGGCCTGCGCGAGCTGGTCCAGCGACAGTTCGGCCTCGCCCTCGCCGAGGACGCGGCGGCCGGGGACCGCGACGCGATCGCCCAGCGCCTGACGGAGGCCTTCGAGCGCGCCTACGACGCCAAGGGGGCTTCGGTCGGCCCGGACATGATGCGCTACCTCGAGCGCACCGTCCTGCTCTCCGTCATGGATGCGAAGTGGAAGGACCACCTCTACATGATGGACGCGCTCCGGGAGGGCATCCACCTGCGGGCCTACGGCCAGCGGGATCCGATTGTGGAGTACCAGCGGGAAGCGTACGCGATGTTCCAGGATATGATTGCGACGATCAAAGGCGAATCGCTGTCGCTGCTCCTCCGGGTGCAGCCGGTCACCGAAGCGCATCCCGCGAGCGTCTTCGCGCGGACGCCGGTGACGGAAGTCCATCCAGACGCCGCAGAGGCGGCCCGGTTCGCGCCGCAGCCGGCCGGTGAGCCTGCCATCGCCCCCTCGCCTGCGCCGTCGGTCCGGCCGCGCCAACCGGCGGGGGCATCGCCGCAGCCGGCGGCAGCCCAGCACGCCGGACCCAAGGTGGGGCGGAATGAGCCCTGCCCATGCGGGAGCGGCAAAAAGTACAAGAAGTGCCACGGCCAGTGAAAAAAGGGACCGGGTCTATTTTTCCATCGGCGGAGAAATGAAAAATAGACCCGGTCCCAATTTTTGCTTGGCGCTCGGCAGCGCCGCCCTCCTCATCCTCGCGTTCCCGAGCTTCAACCAGCCCTGGTGCGCGTGGATCGCCCTCGTGCCGTGGCTGCTCATGCTGCGCCGCCTTGCGCCCGGGGCGGCCTTCCGCTGGTCGTGGCTCATCGGCTTCGGGTTCTTCCTCGGCTCCATCTGGTGGATGGTGCACCTGACCGACTTCGGCGGCCCGATGGCCATCGTCGGGTGGCTGGCGCTCTGCGCGGTTCTGGCGCTCTACTTCGGCGCGTTCGGCTGGGTCCTGGCGGCCGTCGGAGAAAAAAGGCACCGGTTCCTTTTGTTCGCGCCGGCGCTGTGGGTCGCGCTGGAGTACGCGCGCAGCCATCTGCTGACGGGATTCGGCTGGAACCTGCTGGCCTACTCGCAGGCCCCGTGGCTGCCGCTCATCCAGCTGGCGGACCTCACCGGCGCCTGGGGGATGTCGTTCCTCGTCGTCCTCGTCAACGCCGCCGCCAGCCGTCTCATCGCCGAGCGGTCGCGGGCGGCGGCCCGCCAGGCGGCGATTGCGGCGGGGGTCGTCCTGGCGGCGCTCGGCTACGGGCTGTGGCGGATGCCGCAAGCGGCCGGGGCGGGGACCGTGCGTGTCGCGGTGGTGCAGGGCAACATCCCGCAGGCGCGGAAGTGGGACGAGGCCTACCGCGCGGACATCCTGGAGCGCTACGCGGCGCTGACGCGCCAGGCAGCGAAGGCCTCGCCGGACCTCATCATCTGGCCGGAGACCTCGGTGCCGGGCTTCCTAGGGCTCGATGAGGAGCTGACCCAGTCGCTTGTTTCGCTCAGCCGCGCCGTGGACGCCCCGCTGCTCGTCGGCGCCCCGCACATGCACCTGGACGGCGTCCGCTGGCGGACAGGCAACGGCGCGGCATTGCTGCACGCGGGCGCCCTCCAGCAGTGGTACGACAAGCTTCATCTCGTGCCCTTCGGCGAGTTCATCCCGTTCGAGCGCGCGCTGCCCTGGCTGCGCGAGGTCCTGCCGCCCATCGGCGAATTCGTCCCCGGAGACGACTCGACCGTCTTCGGCCGGCCCGTGCCGTTTGGCGTGCTCATCTGCTTTGAGGATCTCTTCCCGGAGCTGGCCCGCCGGTTTGCGCAGCGCGGGGCGCGGCTCCTGCTCGTCATCACCAACGACGCCTGGTTCGGCCCCACGGCCGCCGCCTACCAGCATGCGCAGGCCTCCACCTTCCGGGCGGTCGAGCTGCGCGTGCCCCTGGCCCGCGCCGCCAACACCGGCTGGTCCGGCTGCATCGACGCCGCGGGCCGGCGGCGCGGGAGCGTTCGGGACGCCGCCGGGACCGAGCTGTTCGTGCCCGGCTTCCAGGCCTGCGACCTCTCCTTGCCCGGCCCCGCGGGGGCGGAGGGTGTTGCCCGCAGCCTGTATCTCGCGTGGGGCGACTGGTTCGCCTGGCTGTGCATCGGGCTGACGGCGGTGTATAATCAGCGGATCAAGCGTGGAGAACGTATTGTCCCTCGGCGAGCAGCGCGATAACCGCCATCAGAAACTCACCACCCTGCGCCAGCAGGGCATCGCGCCCTTCAGCGAGCGGCGCTTCGAGAAGCCCTGTCCCATCGCCGCGCTCGCGGCGCAGTACGCCGAGGGCCGCAGCGCCTCCACCGCCGGCCGCCTGAGCGCGAAGCGGGGCCACGGGGGGCTCGTCTTCGCCGACCTGCGGGACGGCAGCGGCAAAATCCAGATCTGCGTCAAGCAGGATGCGGTCAGCTCCCCGGACTGGGCGCTCTTTGACACCCTGGACCTCGGCGACATCGTCGGCGTCAGGGGAACGCTGTTCAAGACGAAGACCGGCGAGGCGACCATCCAAGCCAAGGCCATCACCCTGCTGGCCAAAGCCTTGCGCCCGCTGCCCGAGAAGTGGCACGGGCTGAAGGACATCGAGATCCGCTACCGCCAGCGGTACCTGGACCTCATCGCGAACGAGCCGGTCCGCCAGGTCTTCATCCAGCGCGGCCGCCTGATGGCCACCCTGCGCCAGACGCTGGAGCGGGAGGGGTTCCTGGAGGTGGAGACGCCGATGATGCACGCCATTCCCGGCGGGGCGGCGGGTGAGCCGTTCGTCACGCACCACCACGCGCTCGATGAGAACCTCTACCTGCGCCTGGCGCCGGAGCTGCACCTCAAGGAGCTGCTGGTGGGCGGATTCGACCGGGTGTACGAGCTGAACCGGTCGTTCCGCAACGAGGGCGTCTCGACGCGGCACAACCCCGAGTTCACCATGCTGGAGGCGTACGCCGCCTACCAGGACTGCGCGTTCATGATGGGCCTGGTGGAGCGGCTCATCGTCGAGGCCGCCAAGGCGCTGCGGGGCACGCTGCGCTTCGAGTACCAGGGCCAGCCCATCGACCTGACGCCGCCGTGGGACCAGCGCGCCTCCTTCGCCGAGGCGATGCAGGCCATGAATCTTTCGCCGACGTCGAGCATCGAGGAGATCCAGGCGGTGCTGGCGAAGCGGGGGATGAAGCTCAAGGGGGTGACCCGCTCGCAGCTCGTCCGCCTCGTCGAGCAGCTCTTCGAGCCGAAGGCGCAGGCGCGGCCGCTCTTCGTCGTCGACTACTGGACGGAGCTCTCGCCGCTGGCGAAGAGCAAGCCGGAGGATCCCCTCATCGCGGACCGGTTCGAGCTGTTCATCGGCGGCATGGAAGTGGCCAACGCCTACTCGGAGCTGAACGACCCGGTCGAGCAGCGGCGGCGCTTCGAGGCCCAGCTCGACGCGGCCGGCGTGAAGGGAAAGGCGCGGCGCATCGACGAGGGGTTCGTTGAGGCGCTGGAGCACGGGATGCCGCCGGCCGGCGGCCTCGGCGTCGGGGTGGACCGCCTGGCGATGCTCCTGCTGGATCAGCCCTCCATCAAGGACGTGATCCTGTTTCCGCTGCTGAAGCCATCGTCGACGTAAGGGATGGTCATCGTCAGGGGAACATTGACGCTCGAAGAACTCAGGCAGATGGCCGCCCGCCGGTTCGGCGACATGGTGAAAGCCGTGGTGGACGTGGACCGGGAGCTCCTCGCAGTTGACGCGGAGCTTCACGCTGACTTGGAAGCCCTGCTCCTTGGGGACGGGTCGCAGCAGAAGAGTCTCTGGGGGATCAATCTGTACCCGGAGATGCCAGGGGAGGCATCCATCGAATTCGACTCGTTGATCAATATCCGCCCCTCCCAAGGGAACAGGAGCCGGGGTGTCGAACAGGAAGCCATCCGGAAGACCATTGCCGCCGTCGTTGACAAGCGGCTTGCGCGATGACGTACCAGCATCAGGAACTCGCCGCGGGGCGGTGGGAGCGGTTGACATTCTTCGAGCAGATGGCCAACATCGGCAGCGAAGTGGAGCGCTCGCTGAACTGGCGCGCCAAGCAGCAGCCCTCCCTGGCTCAACGGGCGTTTGAGCGCGCCCTGGAGTTACTTGACCTCACGTTGGCCGGCGCGGCCACACCGGCGCGCTTGAGGGAGCTCGCCCGCGTCAGAGAAGCGATGGCCGATTACTTTGCAGGTCGCAATCAGTTCGCGTCTTCAGACGCGTCGTGGAGGAGGTACTTTGCGCCCTTCACCACCGCCGTGCGCCGCGACCGTTAGATGAGATGATGTGATGGAACTCCTATGGTGAAGCCGGAGCGGTGATGCGCTACGAGCTGTGGCTGGGATGAACTTGTTGAGACAGCCTCAAGCGGCCTGTGCGACGGAGAAGGGGAGAGGGGTCATGCAGCGAGTGCGACAGACTGTGGTAGTGTGTGCCGGCATTCTTAGCGTTTTGATTCAGCCGCTGCCGCTTCGCGGAGCTGAAGGATCCATTGAGTTCAAGACGGTTTCATTGGATGATTTCTTCGGAGGGCCGCCTGCAGGCATGAATGTCGAGAGGTATTTTCCAATCGATGTAGACGTCCCTGCTATCTACAACGGCCATGAGAATCCATCTTGGGTGGGCGAACAGTTCTGGTCGACGGAATCTGACGTGGAAAGGCTTACCCAGGAAGGAAAACCACTCCCCGAGCATGGTTTCTTCAGTGTCAAAGTATCCATGAATATTGGATATGATGCCCAAGCAGATGTCTTTTCTGATTTTCAAGGTACCGATGAGAGGAATCTTAAGGCAGCAATGTCCAAGCAGGGGCTGCAAGTTACAGAAGTGAAGCGACACGATGTGAAGGGTTTTCCGACGCTCATCGTTGAAGGGGATGGCCCTGAAGGCAAAAAAGTGAGAATCGCGTACGTGGCGACTAAGATCGACACAAATGTTCTCTTCGTTTTCTATGCGCATAGAGACCCCTGGTCTAAGTGGGATGACGAGGTTTGGGCACGGTTTAAGTCATCGCTACTGAGCTCGCCATAGCTGGTGACACGAACCTCCTGATCAGCCGCTGATGCGCTACGAGTTCTGGCTGGGGCTGCGGTACCTGTTCGCGAAGCGGCGCGAGCGGTTCATCTCCATCATCGCGCTGCTCTCGATCGGCGGGGTGGCGCTCGGCGTCGCGGCGCTCCTCGTGGTCATCGCGGTCATGAGCGGGTTCGACCACGACATCAAGGAGAAGCTCGTCGGGACCAACGCCCACCTCATCGTGGACACCCCGGTCGGGGTGCGGGACGCGGAGCCGCTCCTCCGGTCGGTCAGCGCCATGGACCACGTGGTCGGGGCCGCCCCCTTCATCTCCGGGCAGGCGATCCTCCGGCTGCCCGACCAGGCCTTCGGGGTGCTGGTGCGCGGCATCGACGGGCAGCGGGAATCGCGCGTCAACCGCCTCGCGGAGTACCTCGTGGCGGGCCGCCTGCCGGCGACGGACGACGAGGTGGTCATCGGCACGGAGCTGCGGGCGCAGCTCGGGGCCTCGCTCGGGGACCCGCTGCTCCTCATCAGCCCGGCCGACGGGAGCACCCACCGGCTGACCCTCAGCGGGTTCTTCCGCTCCGGGATGTACGAGTACGACGCAAACCTCATCGCCATGACGCTGGCGCGGGCCCAGCAGTTCTACGGCCTCGGCGGCATCGTGACGGGCATCGGCGTGAAGCTGGACCGGCTCGAGCACTCGCCCGAGGCGAAGGCCGCCATCGAACGGGACCTCGGCGGGGCCTACCGCGTCAGGACGTGGATGGAGCTGAACCCCGCCCTCTTCGGGGCGCTGCGGGTGGAGAAGACGGTCATGTTCGTCATCCTCACGCTGATCATCGTGGTCGCGGCGCTGAACATCACGTCGATGCTCATCATGATCGTGATGGAGCGAACGAAGGACATCGGGATCCTCCGGGCGCTGGGGGCGACGCGCGGCTCGATCGCCGCGCTCTTCCTGAGCCAGGGCGCCGTCATCGGCGTGCTGGGGATCGGCCTCGGCCTCCTGGGGGGCTTGGCGCTGACGTGGAACCTGAACCGCCTCGTCACCTGGCTCGAGGAGACGATCGGGGTCTCGCTCTTTCCGCCGACGGTCTACTACCTGGACCACATCCCTACGCGGATCGATGCCGCCGACGTGGTGACGGTCACGGCCGCCGCCTTCGCGCTGGCGGTGCTGGGCGGGACGTACGCGGCCGCGCGGGCAGCGCGCCTCTCGCCCGTCGATGCGCTCAGGTACGAATGACTTGCGGCCGCGGGTCCTGCCGCGCCGCCACCCCGCCGGCTGTCCTCCCCCGCCATGGCGGGATGCGGGCAGGCGGCGGGGGCCCCGGCTCCGCGTCACCCGCGGCCCATATTCGACAGAGTCGCCTGGTACTTTTTGAGCGATGATCGAGGCGCGGGACGTGCGCAAGGCGTACCAGATGGGCGGCGTGACCCTGGAGGTGCTGAAGGGGGTCTCGCTGCGGATCGACCGGGGCGGCTTCGTGGCGATCACCGGGCCGTCGGGGGCGGGCAAGTCCACGCTGCTGCACCTCTTGGCGGCGCTGGATACGCCGACGAGCGGCACCGTGCTGTGGAACGGCCAGGCGGTGTCGAGCGTGAGCGACGCGAAGCGGGCGGCGTTCCGCAACGAGCGGCTGGGCATCGTCTTCCAGTTTTACCACCTGCTGCCCGAGCTCTCGGCGCTTGAGAACGTCGCGCTCCCGGGGTGGGTGCGCGGGTCCCGCGACGGGCGGCAGCTGCGCGAGCGCGCGGCGGAGTGCCTTGCGCAGGTCGGCCTCGGCGCGCGGCTGCGGCACCGGCCCCGGGAGCTCTCCGGGGGCGAGCAGCAGCGCGTCGCGATTGCGCGCGCGCTCGTGAACCAGCCGGAGTGGCTGCTCTGCGATGAGCCGACCGGCAACCTGGACTCGAAGACCGGCGCCGAGGTGATCGACCTGCTCGTCGGGCTGCGCCGGCGGCGGGACCTGGGCCTCGTCCTGGTCACGCACGAGGCAAAGCTGGCGGAGCTGGCCGAGCGCATCATCACCTTAGAGGACGGACGGATCGGAGGTGCGACGTGAAGATCTACCTGAACGGCACATTCGTGGACGAGGCGAAGGCGGTCGTCTCGGTGTTCGACCACGGGCTGCTCTACGGGGACGGGGTGTTCGAGGGGATCCGCTCCTATGACGGCCTGATCTTCAAGCTGCGCGAGCACATCGACCGGCTCTTCGAGTCGGCGCACACCATCATGCTCCCGATTCCCCTGAGCCGGGAGGAGCTCATCGAGGTGGTCAAGCAGTGCCTCCGGCTCAACAGGCTCAGAGACGCCTACATCCGCCTCGTGGTGACCCGGGGGGAGGGAGACCTGGGCCTGGACCCGCGCAAGTGCCTCAACCCGACGGTGTTCGCCATCGCGGACAAGATTGAGCTCTACCCGAAGAAGCTCTACGAGCAGGGCCTGAGCCTGATCACGGTGGCGACGCAGCGCAACGTCCCCGAGGCGCTGAACCCCCAGATCAAGTCGCTCAACTACCTCAACAACATCCTCGCGAAGATCGAGGCGATCAACGCCGGCTACGAGGAGGCGATCATGCTCTCGCACTCCGGGTACGTGACCGAGTGCACCGGCGAGAACCTGTTCATCGTGAAGGGGAAACAGCTCCTCACGCCGCCGCCGTACGTCGGGGTCCTGCGCGGCATCACCCGGCAGACCGTCATGGAGCTGGCCCGCCTCCACCACACCAAAGGTGCCGGGAGGGGGGCGGGCCTGGAGGCGCGGGAGGAGCTGCTGACCCGCCACGACCTGTTCAACGCCGAGGAGGTGTTCCTGACCGGCACCGCCGCGGAGATCGTGCCGGTGGTGAAGATCGACGGCCGCGTCATCGGCAACGGCAAGCCCGGTCCGGCGACGAAGCGGCTCCAGCAGGGCTTCCGCCGCCTCACCAAAACCGCCGGCATCCGCTACTGAACGCGCAGGTGGAAAATAGGAACCGGTCCCATTTTTCGGTCGTGTCTCAATTTGGTGGGTGACGCGGAGCCGGGGACCCCGCCGCCTGCCCGCATCCCGCCATGGCGGGGGAGGACATCCGGCGGGGTGGCGGCGCGGCAGGCCCCGCCAAATTGAGACAGCACCCATTTTTCCGCCGTCTAGGCGAGCGGGGCCAAACCTGGTAAACTAGTACCTTGAGGAACATCCGATGCTGTGCGAGGTGTGCAAGCAAACCCAGGCGACGGTGCATCTGACCGAGATCGTCAACGATCAGATGACCGAGTTGCACCTGTGCGAGGTGTGCGCCAACCAGAAGGGCACCCAGGTGGAGAGCCACTTCGGGCTGGCCGACCTGCTCTCGGGCCTCTCCGACTACGGCAAGGCCCAGGAGCCGGAGGAGATCTCCACCAAGGCCTGCCCCAGCTGCGGGATGACCTACGACGACTTCCGCAAGGTGGGGCGGCTCGGCTGCGGCGAGTGCTACACGACCTTCAAGCGCAGCCTGGGCAGCCTGCTCAAGCGCATCCACGGCTCGCCGCTGCACCTGGGGAAGTCCCCCCTGCGGCTGCTCAAGGCCGCGAAGGGCTCCAAGGTGGAGCTCCTGGAGCTCAAGCGGAAGCTGGAGCGCGCCATCGATGACGAGGCGTTCGAGGAGGCGGCCCGCCTGCGCGACCAGGTCCGCCGCCTGGAGCAGCAGGAGCAGGCCAAGCCCAAACCTAAGAGCTCCTAACAGCATACCCCGCGACCGCGCTGGGCCGAGCGGCGAGGCCCGCAAGGCGCGAGGAGTGCCGCGTACTGGACCCCAGTACGCAAACGACGAGCAACGCCGCGAGCCGACGCCGATCGGCCCAGCCCATCGGGGGGCAATAGGTTGCGGCGGCCGGACCCGTGGCCGTCGTTGCTCCTCCTCGGCGTAGTGCGGCGACTACGCCGTCGTCGTCGCGCCTCGGCCACGGGGCCCGGGCGCGCGCAACGCGGTTCGCGCGGTATACTGTTAGGAGCTCTAAGGCAGGGTGACGATGGCTGAGGCGTTGGACGCATTGCTCAAACAGCCCAGCGAGTGGCTGCGGGGCGTCGGCCCGGTGTCGGACATCGTGATGTCCAGCCGGATCCGCCTGGCCCGCAACCTGGACAAGTTCCCCTTCGCCACCCGGGCGACCAAGGCCACGCAGGCCGAGGTGCTGAAGCTCGTCCGGGAGACGCTGGGCCAGACCGTCACGCTCAAGCGCTCGCTCTTCCTCGAGATGGGGAGCTTAAGCGAAGTGGACCGCCAGTTCCTCGTGGAGCGCCACCTGGTCAGCCGGGAGCACATCGTGCATCCGGACCACAAGGGGGTGGCCATCGGGGAGGGCGAGGTCGTCAGCGTCATGGTCAATGAGGAGGACCACCTGCGCATCCAGGTCATGCAGTCCGGGTTGAACCTGAGGGACGCCTGGGCGCTCATTGACGGGCTGGATGACGAGCTCTCCGAGCAGCTCCCGTACGCCTACTCGAGCGACTGGGGCTACCTCACCTGCTGCCCCACGAACACCGGGACGGGGATGCGCGCCTCCGTGATGGCGCACCTGCCCTCGCTCGTGCTGACGAAGCAGATCAACAAGGTGCTCCACACCATCACGAAGCTGGGGCTGACGGCGCGCGGGCTCTACGGCGAAGGGACCGAGGCCTCCGGGAACTTCTTCCAGATCTCGAACCAGGTGTCGCTCGGGCGCTCGGAGGAGGAGATCCTCGAGAACCTCGACCGGATCCTGAAGGAAGTAATCCACCAGGAGCAGGCGGCCCGCGAGTCGCTGATGACGGGCAACCGCACGCAGCTCGAGGACCGCATCTGGCGCGCCTACGGGATCCTCAAGCACGCCAAGACGATGAGCTCAAGCGAGGCGCTGGACCTGCTCTCGGCGGTCCGGCTGGGGGTGGACCTGGGGCTGATGAACGGGCTCACCCGCAAGGCGGTCAACGAGCTCTTCATCTTCTCGCAGCCGGCCCACCTGCAGAAGCTGGAAGGGAAGACCTTGACGGCGAAGGAGCGCGACACGAAGCGCGCCTATCTCATCCGCGATCGATTAGGGGGGCAAGCGAATGTTTAACAAGTTCACGGAACGCGCGCGCAAGGTGATCCTCCTCGCGAAGGAGGAGGCCAAGCGGTTCAACCACGACTACATCGGCACCGAGCACATCCTCCTCGGCCTCATCCGCGAGGGCGAGGGGGTGGCCGCGGCCGTCCTGCAGAAGCTCGGCCTCTCGCCCGAGAAGATCCGCCTGGAGGTGGAGAAGCTCGTCCAGAGCGGGCCGAGCACGATGGTCTCGGGCGACATCCCCTTCACGCCGAAGGCGAAGAAGGTCATCGAGCTCGCGATGGAGGAGGCCCGCAGCCTCGGCCACAACTACATCGGCACCGAGCACCTGCTGCTCGGCCTCATCCGCGAGGGCGAGGGCGTGGCCTCGCAGGTCCTCATGAACCTCGGCCTCGACCTGAACCGGGTGCGCAACGAGGTCATCACGCTGCTCGGCTCCTCAAGCCCCGCGCCGGCGACCGGCGGCGGCGCGCGGACCAAGACCCCGGCGCTGGACGCGTTCGGCCGCGACCTCACGCAGCTTGCGCGCGAGGGGAAGCTCGACCCGGTCATCGGCCGCAAGGAGGAGATCGAGCGGGTCATCCAGATCCTGGCGCGGCGCACGAAGAACAACCCCGTCCTGCTCGGCGAGGCGGGGGTGGGGAAGACCGCGATCGTCGAGGGGCTGGCCCAGAAGGTCATCAAGAACGACATCCCGGAGATCCTGCGGGACAAGCGGGTCGTCATCCTGGACCTGGCGCTGATGGTGGCGGGCACCAAGTACCGCGGCCAGTTCGAGGAGCGCATCAAGGCGGTGATGGACGAGATCCGCCGCAACGAGAACGTCATCCTCTTCATCGACGAGATCCACACCCTCGTCGGCGCCGGGTCCGCGGAGGGGGCGATCGACGCCTCCAACATCCTGAAGCCCGCGCTCTCGCGCGGCGAGATCCAGTGCATCGGCGCGACCACCCTGGATGAGTACCGCAAGTACATCGAGAAGGACGCGGCGCTTGAGCGGCGCTTCCAGACCATCGTCGTGGAGCCGCCGTCGGTGAACGAGACCATCGAGATCCTCAAGGGGCTGCGCGACAAGTACGAGGCGCACCACCGCGTCAAGTACCTCGACGAGGCGCTGGAGATGGCCGCGAAGCTCTCCGACCGCTACATCGCGGGCCGGTTCCTCCCCGACAAGGCGATCGACCTCATCGACGAGGCCGGCTCGCGGGCGCGCCTCTCCGTCCTGACGGTGCCGCCGGAAGTCAAGGAGCTCGAGGACAAGATCGAGTCCATCCGGAAGGAGAAGGAGTCGGCGATCAAGGGACAGGACTTCGAGCTGGCCGCCTCGCTCCGGGACCAGGAGCGGGAGTCGCGGGAGCAGCTCGAGAAGGTCAAGGGCGAGTGGAAGAAGACGAAGGGCGAGTCAATGCCGGTGATCACCGGGGAGGACATCGCGGTGATCACCTCGAAGTGGACCGGCATCCCGCTCATTCGCCTCGAGCAGAAAGAGACCGAGCGGCTCCTCAAGATGGAGGAGGCGCTGCACAAGCGGATCATCGGCCAGGAAGAGGCGCTCACCGCCATCGCGCGGGCGGTGCGCCGCTCGCGCGCCGGCATCAAGGACCCCCGGCGGCCCATCGGCTCCTTCATCTTCCTCGGGCCCACCGGCGTGGGGAAGACGCTGCTCGCGCGCGGGTTGGCCGAGTTCATGTTCGGGGACGAGGACGCCCTCGTGCAGCTCGACATGTCGGAGTACATGGAGAAGTTCAACGTCTCGCGCCTTGTCGGCGCGCCGCCGGGCTACGTCGGCTACGAGGAGGGCGGCCAGCTCACCGAGCGCATCCGCCGCCGGCCCTACTCGGTGGTGCTGCTCGATGAGATCGAGAAGGCGCACCCCGACGTGTTCAACATCCTGCTCCAGATGCTCGAGGACGGCCGGTTGACGGACAGCTTCGGCCGGAAGGTGGACTTCCGCAACACCGTTCTGATCATGACCTCGAACCTGGGCGCCGAGCTGCTCAAGAAGCAGGGCAGCATCGGGTTCGCCTCCACCAAGGAGGAGGTGACCTTCGAGAAGATGAAGGCCCAGCTCTTCGACGAGGTCAAGCGGACCTTCAAGCCCGAGTTCCTCAACCGGATCGATGAGGTCATCGTCTTCCACCCGCTCTCCTCGGAGGACCTCGTGAAGATCGTGGAGCTTGAGATCGGCATGGTGAAGGAGCGGCTCCGCGAGCAGGGGATCCAGGTGGAGGTGGACGCCTCCGCCAAGGCGCTCCTGGTGGAGAAGGGCTTCGACCCGGTCTACGGCGCCCGGCCGCTCAAGCGGGTGATCCAGCGGCTCCTGGAGGATCCGCTGGCTGAGGCGGTGATCGCCAAGCGCGTGAAGCCCGGCGTGGTCCTCCGCGCCGTCCGCAAGGGCGAGGCGCTGGACTTCGAAGAGCAGGTGGCGGCGGAACGGCCAGCCGCATGATCGCGCGCCTCAACCTCACCTTCCTCCAGGCCACCGTGGCGGCCGGCGCGTGGATGGTGGACCTCTTCGCCTACACCGGCGGCCTGTGCCTGCTCCTCGCCAAGACGGTGCGCGGCGCCTTCGCGCGCCCCCTCCGCGCCCAGGCGGTGGTCTACGAGCTCTGGAAGGTCGGGGTCAAGTCGTGGTTCATCGTCGCCCTCTCCTCGCTCTTCATCGGGATGGTCCTCGCGTTCCAGAGCGCCTACCAGATGCAGAAGCTGGCCGCGGAGATCTACATCGCGGGCCTGGTGGCGCTCTCGCTCGTGCGCGAGATCGGGCCGGTCATCACGGCGCTCATCGTCGCCGGGCGGGTGGGCTCGGCGATCGCGGCGGAGCTGGGCACCATGAAGGTCACCGAGCAGATCGACGCGCTCGTGACCCTCGCCGCCGACCCGGTCCGCTACCTCGTCGTGCCGCGCTTCATCGCGATGGTGGTGGCCGTGCCGCTCCTGACGCTCTGGTCGGACGTGGTGGGGATCCTGGGCGGGTTCCTCGTCGGGACCTTGAAGCTGGGCATCCAGCCCAGCCTGTACTGGAAGATGACGACGCTCCCCCTCATGCTCAAGGACCTCTCCTCCGGGCTGCTCAAGGCGTTCGTTTTCGGCATCATCATCTGCGTCGTGAGCTGCTTCGAGGGGTTCAGGACGGAGGGCGGGGCGGAAGGGGTCGGGCGCTCCACGACGGTGGCGGTCGTCGTCTCCTTCATCCTCATCATCGCGGCGGACATGCTCTGCACGGCGGTGTTCTACTTCGTCTGGCGATGACCCCGTGCCGACGTGCCGACGTGCCGACGTGCAGGCGTTCACACCGGCACACCGGCACACCGGCACACCGGTACGAATCGTGATGATCGAAATCAGAGACCTCTCCAAGACGTTCGGGCACCTGAAGGTGCTGGACCGGCTGAGCCTGACGATTGAGGCCGGGGAGACGATGGTCATCATCGGCCGCTCCGGGTCGGGCAAGTCCGTGCTCCTGAAGCACATCATCGGCCTGCTCATGCCCGACGCCGGCTCCGTGCGGATCGGCGGCGTGGACGTGACGGCGCTCTCCGGCGAGGCGCTGAACCGGCTTCGGATGAAGTTCGGGATGCTCTTTCAGAACGCGGCGCTGTTCGACTCGATGACCGCCTTCGAGAACGTCGCGTTTCCCCTGCTGGAGCACACGACGATGACCTCGGAGGAGATCCGGAAGCGGGTCCACGAGTGCCTCCAGCTGGTCGGGCTGGAGCACGTGGATGCGCTCTACCCGGCCCAGCTCTCCGGGGGGATGCGCAAGCGGGTCGGCCTGGCCCGGGCGCTGTCCATCGGCCCGGAGATCATCCTGTACGACGAGCCGACGACCGGCATCGACCCCATCATGGGCGACATCGTCAACGACCTCATCATCGCCCTGCGGGACCGGCTCAAGGTGACCTCGGTGGTGGTCACCCACGACATGCGCAGCGCCTACAAGGTGGCGGACCGCATCGCCATGCTCTACAATGGGAAGATTATCGAGGTCGGAAGCCCGGAGGCGATCCGGCAGTCCGCGAACCCGGTCGTCCGCCAGTTCATCAACGGCCAGGCGGTCGGCCCGATCCAGGAGGGGCTGCCGGACCCCGAGGTGCTCTCACGGTGGTGGGCCCGCGCGGGGGACAAGAGGGGATCATGAAACAGCGCCGGTCGCTCGAGGTGACGGTGGGCCTCTTCGTCGTGGTGGGCCTCGTCCTGCTGGTCTTCTTCATCTTCGTGATCGGCGATTTCTCGACCGCCTTCCAGCCGACCTATCGGCTGCGCGTGCTGTTTGACACGGCCATCGGCATCAGCGACGGCGCGCCGGTGCAGTACGCCGGGGTCGAGGTCGGCAAGGTGGAGCGCGTGGGCATCCTGTATCCCGAGGATCAGGCCGCGCCGCAGGTCCAGCTGCTCGTCAAGCTCCCCGTCCGCGTCAAGGTCCGGGCCGACGATGAGGCCTCCATCAGCACGTTCGGCCTGCTGGGCGAGAAGTACCTCGAGATCAACCCGGGGCCGGGAGAGGGCCCGTGGCTTGAGTCGGGCGGCCAGCTGTACGGCAAGCCCCCCGTGTCGACGGAGCGCATCATGGAGCGCTCCAACGAGGTGCTCACCGAGTTCAAGCAGACGCTGCAGGGGCTCAACAGCCTGGTGGGGGATCCCGAGGCGCGCATCTACCTCAAGGAGGCGGTGCAGGAGGCGCGCGACGCGACCCGGCACTGGAAGGCGCTGGGCGAGCGGCTCAACCTCGCCATGTCCTACGCCGAATCCGGGCAGGGCAACCTGGGCCGCCTGCTCTACGACGAAGAC
Organism: Candidatus Omnitrophota bacterium; assembly: GCA_016180575.1. GTDB lineage: Bacteria > Omnitrophota > Gorgyraeia > Aquiviventales > Aquiviventaceae > JACPAY01. Next base: position 30,003 of record JACPAY010000004.1, read on the forward strand.
CTGTACCAGCGGATGGTCCTGTTCGTCGAGGACCTCCGCGCGCATCCCTGGAAGCTCCTCGTCCGTCCTAAGTCAGGAAAGAAACAACAGTAGCCATCAGCTTTCAGCAAGAGCCGTGTTGTGCTGACAGCTGAAGGCTGAACGCTGACAGCCCGTTCATGCCGAAGCTCAAGACCCTCTACATCTGCCAGCAATGCGGCCACCAGTCCATCAAGTGGGCCGGCCGCTGCCCGGGCTGCGGCGAGTGGAACGCGTTGGTCGAGGAGGTGGTCGAGCCGCTGGGCTCGTCCGGCAGCCGCCCGCTCGATGCCGTCGCGACCACGCCGCTGGCGGAGGTGACGCTGGATGACGCGGTGCGCGTGCGCACGGGCCTGGGCGAGTTTGACCGCGTGCTGGGCGGCGGGATCGTCCCCGGCTCCGTCACCCTCGTCGGCGGGGAGCCGGGGATCGGGAAGTCCACGCTCCTGCTTAGCGTCGCCGGCGCCCTGGCGGCGTCGGGCCAGACGGTGCTGTATGTGAGCGGCGAGGAGTCGCTGCGCCAGACGAAGCTGCGCGCGATGCGCCTCGGCCTGAGCGGATCCCCGGTGCGGCTGCTGGCGCACACCCAACTTGAGGTGATCGCAGGGGCCATCGCGCAGCTGGCGCCGCAGGTCGTCATCGTCGACTCCATCCAGGTCATCGAGGCCGAGGCCTTGAATTCCGCGCCCGGCTCCATCGGCCAAGTGCGCGCCTGCGCCCAGGCGCTGGTCCGGCTCATGAAGGCCGGCCACAGCGCGCTGTTCCTGGTCGGCCACGTGACGAAGGACGGCTACCTGGCCGGCCCAAAAGTCCTGGAGCACCTCGTGGACACGGTGCTGTATTTCGAGGGGGAGCCCACCAGCGGCTTCCGGCTCCTGCGCTCCACGAAGAACCGGTTCGGCGCCACCCATGAGCTGGGCGTCTTCCACATGACGGCGGAGGGCCTCGTGGAGGTGCCGAACCCGTCGGAGCTGTTCGTGAGCGATCCCGCCTCCGGCGCGATGCCGGGCTGCATGGTGGGGGTCAGCCTGGAGGGCAGCCGGCCCCTGCTGGTTGAGGTGCAGGCGCTGACGAGCCCGTGCGGGATCGGGCTGCCGCGCCGCCGGACGACGGGGGTGGACTTCAACCGGCTCTCCATGCTGCTCGCGGTCCTTGAGCGGCGCGTCGGCCTGCACCAGCTCGCGCAGCAGGACGTCTTCGTCTCGTCGCTCGGCGGCGTGCGGCTGCTGGAGCCGGCGGCGGACCTGGCCGTCGCCATCGCGATCGCGTCCAGCCTCAAGGAGCGCCCGACGAGCCGGCGGGACCTCGCGATCGGCGAGGTGGGGCTGACCGGCGAGGTGCGCCCGGTCGTCAACGTTTCGCAGCGGGTCCATGAGGCGAAGCGGGTGGGCTTCCAGCGCTGCTTCGTCGCGGCCCGGCGGGGGGGTGCTGCCCGCATGGACGGCATTGAGCTCATCCCGGTCGCGCACGTCCGCGAGGCCGTCGCGCTGGCGCTCGAATAATCCATTTGCGTAATGTGGAATGCGTAATGCGTAATGTGACGCGACCCCCGGCCCCCCTATTACGCATTACCCATTACGCATTACGCAAAACTTGCGGCTTTTCACATTATTATTGGAGGCGATCATGGACTTGCGGTTTGTGAGGGTCGGCTTCATCATCATCAGCGCCCTGCTGGGGTCGCAGGTGGTCGGGATGAAGGCGGAGTGGCCGCTCGGGCTGCGCGTGCTCGTGGGCGCGGCGTCCGGCGGGGTCCTGGTGGCGCTCGAGGCGGCGATCCACCGGATCGGCCGCGTCTCGGTCCGCGGCTTCTCCGCCGCGGTGTTCGGGCTGCTCTTCGGGCTCATCATGGCGAAGCTCGTGTCGGATGCCGTGACGCTGATCCCGCTCGATGTCGGCACGGTGGCGATCGTGCGCGTGGCGCTCACCTGGGCGTTCTGCTACCTCGGCATGGCCATGGCGCTGCGGGGGCGCGATGAGTTCAGCGTCATCATCCCCTACGTGCGCCTCGCCCGTTCCGACCGCGCCGAGGAGGCCTACCTCGTGGACACCAGCGCCGTCATCGACGGGCGCCTGGTGGACCTGTGCAAGACGCGGTTCCTCGAGGGGCGCCTGATCATCCCCCGCTTCGTGCTGAAGGAGCTGCAGGCCGTGGCGGACAGCTCCGACCCGATCAAGCGCAACCGCGGCCGGCGGGGCCTGGAGGTGCTCAACCAGCTGCGGCAGCTGGGGACCGTGGACGTGCGCATCCACGAGGAGGACCTGCCCGGGATCGCCGAGACGGACGCCAAGCTCGTCAAGCTCGCCCAGATGCTGGGGACCCGCGTCATCACCAACGACTACAACCTCAACAAGGTGGCCGAGCTGCAGAACGTCAGCGTCCTGAACGTCAACGAGCTCGCCCAGGCGCTGCGGCCCGTCGTGCTGCCGGGCGAGACGCTCGAGGTGAAGCCGATCAAGGAGGGGAAGGAGCACCACCAGGCGGTGGCCTATCTGGACGACGGGACGATGGTGGTCGTGGAGAACGGGCGCGCCCTCATCGGCCAGAGCGTCCGGGGCCTCGTCACGAGCGTCCTCCAGACGGCGGCGGGCCGGATGGTGTTCGTGCGGCCGGACGGGACGCCGCCGGCGGTGAAGCGCTAGATGTCCGGTATCGACATGACCGGTATCAGATACCTGCAGGTATCTGATACCGGAAGGGCAAACGAGCATGATATCTGATACCGGAAGCGTGGCCGCGATCGTGCCGGCGGCCGGGGCCGGCCGGCGGGTCGGCGGGCCGGGAAGCAAGCTGTTCGTCGCGCTCCGCGGCCGGCCGCTGCTGGCGCATGCGCTTCGCGCGCTGCAGGCAAGCGCCTGCGTCCGGTGGATCGTGCCGGTGGTGCGAGCCGCCGAGCGAGCTCGTGTGCAGGCGCTGATCGCCCGCTATGGGATCACCAAGGCCGTCGCGCCGTGCCTCGGGGGACCGTCGCGCGCCGAGTCGGTGGCGAGGGGGCTCGCGGCCCTTCCGGCTGCTGCCCGGTGGGTGCTCATCCATGACGGGGCGCGCCCCTGCCTCAGCCCCCGCCTGGTTGATGCGGCGGTGCGGGCGGCCAGGCGCCAGGGCGCGGTCGCCTGCGGGTTGCCGGCCGCGCTGACGGTGAAGGCGGTCGATGCGCGCGGCGAGGTCCGGCTGACGCTGGACCGCGAGCATCTCTGGCTCGTCCAGACGCCGCAGGTCTTCCGCCGGGACTGGCTGACGGAGGCCTTCGCGCGGGCCGACGGCCGCCTCGAGCGGTTTCCCGACGACGCCGCCGTGGTCGAGTCCGCCGGCTACGCCGTGCGGATGATCCCCGGCGACCCGCTGAATCTGAAGGTGACCACCAAGGACGATCTCCTCTTCGCCGAGGCGGTCCTGGCGTCGGCCAACGGCCGGGGGATGCGATGAGGGTGGGCATCGGCTACGACGTGCACCGGTTCAACGGGAAGCGGCCGCTGAAGCTCGGCGGCGTCACGATCCCGTCGGCCAAGGGGCTGGCGGGCCACTCGGATGCCGACGTCCTGCTGCACGCGGTGGCGGATGCGCTGTTCGGCGCCGTCGGCGCGCCGGACATCGGGGAGCAGTTCCCGCCCGGCGACCCGCGCTACCGCCAGGCGGACAGCCGGCGGTTCGTCCAGGCCGCCGTGTCGGCCGCCCGGCGGCAGGGGTGGTCGGTCGGCAACGTGGACGCGACGGTGGTCGCCGATTCACCGCGGCTCATCGGCTACAAGACACAGATGGCCCGCGCGATCAGCCGGTTGCTCCACGTGCGAGCCTCGCAGGTGTCGGTGAAGGCCAAGACGACGGAGGCGTTCTGCCCGGGCAAGGGGGGCATCGCCGCGCACGCCGTCGTGCTGCTCCGTCGCGCCCCACGGGGCGCGCACAAGACATGATGACGCTCATCTGGATCGCGGGCACGCTGCTGGCGCTGGGGGTCGTGGTGCGCCTCGCCTTCGCGCGGGAAATCCGGGCCTGCTTCGAGCGCGACCCGGCGGCCCGCGGCCTGGTCGAGGTGCTCCTGACCTACTCCGGCCTCCATGCGGTGATCGGGCACCGGATCGCCCACGTCCTGGACCGGCTGCGGATCCCGGTGCTGCCGCGGCTCTTCATGACCATCGTCCGGTGGGCCACCGGGATCGAGATCCACCCCTCGGCGGCGATCGGGCGGGGGCTCTTCATCGACCACGGCACCGGGGTCGTCATCGGCGAGACGTCGGTCCTGGGCGATGATGTGACCCTGTTCCAGGGGGTGACGCTCGGCGGCACGGGGAAGGAGCGGGGCAAGCGGCACCCCACGATCGGCCACCGGGTCGTCATCGGCGCCGGGGCGAAGGTCCTGGGCAACATCACCATCGGGGACGACTCGATGATCGGCGCCAATGCCGTGGTCGTCCGCGACGTGCCGCCGCACTCGACGGTCGTGGGCGTCCCGGGGCGCATCACCAGGACCAAGGACCGGCATTTCCCCGGGATCAACCTGGACCACACCCACCTGCCGGACCCGCTGGTCGAGCGGCTGGAGACGCTCCAGCACGAGATCGACGCCCTCGAGCGCCACTTGAAGGAACGCCGCAAGTCGCAGCCGGAAACGCACCACTAAGCCGCACAGCGCCGTGGCCCTCCGCCTCTACAACACCCTCAGCCGCGCCCTCGAGGACGTCCAGCCGCGGAACCCCCCGAAGGTCGGCATCTACGTCTGCGGCCCGACGGTGTACGACGAGCCGCACATCGGCCACGCGCGCAGCGCCTTCGTCTTCGACGTCCTCCGGCGGCACCTCCTCTACAAGAAGCACGAGGTGACGTTCGTCCGGAACGTGACCGACGTGGACGACAAGATCATCGAGAAGACCAAGCAAGAGGTCACAAAGTCACCAGGTCACAAGGTCACAGGTGACTTGAACGCGGCGTGCCGCGAGGTGTCCGAGCGGTACCTGGCGAGCTACCACGCGGCGATGGACCGCCTCGGCATCGGGCGGCCCGACATCGAGCCGCGCGCGACGGAGCACGTCGTGCCCGACATGACCGACTGCATCGCGCGGCTGCTCGTCCAGGGCGCCGCCTACGAGGCGGGCGGGGACGTCTACTTCGCGGTGCGGAAGTGGCCGGGCTACGGGAAGCTCTCGAACCGCACGCCGGATGAGCTCAAGGCCGGGGCGCGGGTGGAGCCGGGGGAGCGCAAGCAGGACCCGCTGGACTTCGCGCTCTGGAAGGCGGCCAAGCCCGGCGAGCCATCGTGGGAGAGCCCGTGGGGCCGGGGGCGGCCCGGCTGGCACATCGAGTGCTCGGTGATGAGCATGAAGTACCTGGGGGACGCGTTCGACCTCCACGGCGGCGGGCTGGACCTGGTCTTCCCCCATCACGAGAACGAGATCGCCCAGGCGGAGGCGGCGGGCAAGCCGTTCGCCCGCCAGTGGGTCCATCACGGCCTCCTGACCGTGAACGGCGAGAAGATGTCGAAGTCGCTCGGCAACTTCGTGACGGTCGAGCAGGCGCTCGCGGATGCCCCGCACCCCGACTACCTCAAGCTGTTCTTCCTGAAAACCCAGTACCGCTCGCCCATCGACTACGCGCCCGCCAAGATGGCGGAGGCCCGGAAGAACTGGCAGGAGTTCTCGCGGTTCTTCCAGCACTACGACCAGCGCCGTGGCCCGGCGACGTCCGGACGGGAGGTGAAGTCGCGGCTGCCCAACCTGCTGGAGGCCTTCAATGAGGCGATGGACGACGACCTCAACACCCCCCGCGCCGTCGCCGTGCTGTTCGAGCTGGTGAACCTGGGCCACCAGGCGCTGGAGTCGCCCGGCGCCGAGGCGGCCGCGCTGGCCGACTACGTCCACGTGACTTTGCTTGAGTGCGGCATGACGCTCGGGCTGTTCCTCCAGGGGACGTCGGAGGAGCCGCCGGAGGCGCTGGAGCGGATCCTGGCGCGGATCGCCGAGCGGGACGCGGCCCGGAAGGCCAAGGGGTTTCAGCGCGCCGACGCGATCCGGCGGGAGCTGCAGCAGGAAGGGATCCTGCTCTCAGACACCCCCAACGGCACGTTCTGGCGCCGGGCGCAATGAGCGAGACGACGTTGGCCGCGGGTCCTGCCGCGCCGCCACCCCGTCGGCTGTCCTCGGCCTGGTCGGCCTGCGGGCAGGCGACGGGGGCCCCGGCTCCGCGTCACCCGCGGCCTTTCCGCATGGCCTGTTCATTACCCTCGAAGGCCCGGAGGGCTCGGGCAAGTCCAGCCAGGCCCGGTGGCTCGCGCAGGCGCTCGCGCGCGACGGCTGCCGCGTGACGCGGCTGTGCGACCCGGGCTCGACGGCACTGGGGCGTGCGCTGCGGCGGCTCCTGCTCGAGACGCGGACGGACCTCTCGCCGCTGGCCGAGGCGCTCCTCTTCATCGGCGGCCGCGTCCAGCTCGTCGAGGAGCGGATCCGGCCGGCCCTTTCGCGGCGGCGCGTGGTGGTGTGCGACCGGTTTCACGATTCGACCCTCGCGTACCAGGGCTTCGGCGGCGGCCTGGACGTCCGGTGGCTCGACCGCGTCGGGCGCGCGGCGCTCCGGGGCGCGATGCCGCGCCTCACCGTCCTGCTGGACCTTCCCCACCACGTCGGGTTTGCCCGTCTCCGCCGCCGGCGGGATCGGATGGAGCGCAAGGGGGCGGCGTTTCACCGCCGGGTCCGGGCGGGGTTCCTGCGCCTCGCGGCGCGCGAGCCGCGCCGGTTCGTGACGGTGGACGGTTCCCGGCCGGCCCGGGAGGTCCGGCGAGCGATCGAGGCGGCGGTGCGTCGCCGGCTGGAAAAGTGCCAGGCACCTTGACGGAGTTGTGATGGCGTGGGCGGAGATCATCGGGCACGAGTTCGCCAAGCGGCTCCTGCAGACGCATCTGGCGGAAGGGGCGGTGCCGGGGGCGTACCTCTTCGCAGGTCCGGACGGGGTGGGGAAGCGCCGCGTGGCGCTCGAGATGGTGAAGGCGCTCAACTGCGCGGCGCAGGGCCCGCGGCCGTGCGACGCGTGCCCCGCCTGCCGGCAGATCAGCCGCGGCGCGCATCCGGATGTGCACCTGCTTGCGCCCGGCGGGGCATCCCAGCAGATCCGCATCGATGAGATCCGACACGTGCTCGGGCGCCTGGCCCTCCGTCCCTTCAGCGCGCGGATCCAGGCGGCCCTCATCGACGGGGCGGAGCGGCTGACCGAGGAGGCGGCCAACAGCCTGCTCAAAGCGCTGGAGGAGCCCTCCGCGCGCGCCCGGTTCTTCCTGACAACCGCCCGGCTCTCGGACTGCCTGCCCACCATCGTGTCGCGCTGCCAGCTCATCAGGTGCCGGCCGCTTCCGGTCGAGGCGGTGGCGCGCCTGCTGAGAGAGCAAGGGGTGGCGGAGGAGACGGCGGAGGCCGCCGCGCGGCTCTCTGGCGGGAGCGTGTCGCAGGCGCTTGAGCTGGCCGGGCGCTGGCCGGCGTACCGCGAGCTGGCGGCGCGCCTGGCCGACCGCAGCCCCTCCGCCTGGCTGGAGGGCGCGCTGCCAGAGACGCGCCAGGACGTCGCCCGGTTCCTCGACGGGCTGATGGACTGGCTGCGCGATGTGGCCGTGACGGCGGCGGGCGGGCCGCAGTGGGTCCGGCAGAGAGACCACGCCGAGGCGCTGCGACGAGCCGCGGCGGCCATCGACCTGGACCGGTGCCTCAAGCTCGCATGGGAGCTGGTGAGCCTGCGCGAGTCGGTGGACCAGTTCGTGAGCCCTCGATTGGTGGCCAGCCTGGCGAGGGAAAAGTGGCTGGAGCTGCAGAAGAGCGGGGACACGTCCATTTTTCGCTCCCCGGAACGCGATAGCGAAAAATAGACGCGTCCCCTACGCTGCGATGCCGAAGACGATCTATTTAACGACGCCGCTCTATTACGTCAACGCGGCGCCGCACATCGGCCATTCCTACACGGAGGTGGCGGCGGACTGCCTGGCCCGCTACCGCCGGCTGAAGGGCGAGCCGGTCTTCCTGCTCACCGGCACCGACGAGCACGGGCAGAAGATCGCCCAGGCCGCCGAGGCGGCGGGCGAGGCCCCCCAGGCGTTCGCCGATCGCGTGGTGTCGCAGTTCCTCGGCCTCTGGAAGACGCTGCACATCGCCTACGACGATTTCATCCGCACGACAGAGGCGCGCCACATCCAGGCGGTCCAGGCGATCCTGGCCAAGCTGCATGCGGAGGGCTCGCTCACGCGCGCCGCCTACCAGGGCTGGTACTGCACGCCGGATGAGACCTTCTGGACGGAGGCGGAGCTCGGCGCGGACGCGCTGCGCGGCGGCCGCCCCATCTGCCCCGCCTGCCGGCGGCCGCTTGAGCCGGCGAAGGAGGAGGGCTGGTACCTCAAGCTGCGCGCCGCCCAGCCGTGGCTCAAGGCGTTCGTGAAGGACCATCCGGATTTCGTGCGGCCGCAGAGCCGGCACAACGAGATGAGCAGCCTCCTCGAGCAGCCGCTGCCGGAGTACCTGTGCATCACGAGGCCCAAGAGCCGCGTCTCCTGGGGGATCGAAGTGCCCTTCAGCCCGGACCACGTCGTCTACGTCTGGGTGGACGCCCTGCTCAACTACATCACGGTGCCGGGCTACCCGGGCGACCCCGGCCGATTCGCCAACCTCTGGCCGGCCGACGTCCACTTCATCGGCAAGGACATCCTGCGCCACCACGCGGTCTACTGGCCGATCCTCCTCCATGCGCTGGGCATGTCCGATGAGCAGATGCCGCGCACCATCTTCGCGCACGGCTGGTGGAAGATTGGCGAGCAGAAGATGTCGAAGTCGCTCGGCAACATCGTGGACCCCTCGGTGGTCGTCGGCCAGCTCCTCAAGGGCCAGCCGCACGCGGCGGACGCCTACCGGTACTTCCTGCTGCGCGAGATCCCCTTCGGCCAGGACGGCACGTTTTCAGAGGAGGCGCTGATGAAGCGCCTCGAGTCGGACCTGGCCAACGACCTGGGGAACCTCGTCAACCGCGCCTGCTCGATGATCGAGCGCTACAGCGAGGGCCGCATCCCGCCGGAGGCGCCGGTGGGCTGCGCGGTGGACGACGAGCCGCTTCGGCAGGCGGCGCTTGGGTTGGCGGGCGCTGTGGAACAGGCCATGGACCAGGTCGAGTTTTCCACGGCGCTGGAGGCGGTCATGCGCGTCGTGACGCAGGCGAACCAGTACGTCGAGGCGGTCGCGCCCTGGAAGCTCGCGAAGGCGCAGGAGACCGCGCGGCTGCACGGCGTCCTGCACGTGCTGGCGGAGGTCATCCGCATCGTCGCGATCCTGCTGTCGCCGTTCATGCCGTCGGTGGCGGACGCCATGTGGCGGCAGCTCGGCTGCCGCGGCGAGCGGCGCCTGGCCGACGCGGCCCGCTGGGGCGGGCTGGCGCCCGGCCAGGCCATCGGACCGCATCCGGTGTTGTTTCCGCGCGAATCTCCCGGGACCACTTCCATTTTCCCTCGCTCAAGCTAATGGAAAATAGAAGCGGTCCCTCATTTGTACCATGACGAGACGATGGGAAAAATAGACCTGTCCTCCTCATTTGTGCGCGGCCGGTTGGTGTATGTTCTGCTCGGGCTGCTGGTCATCGCCCTCTACGTCAAGACGGGCCTCCATAGGCCGGCCGATGCCGACGGCGTCCGGACGCGCGCCATGGAAGAGGTGCCTCCGTGGTGGCCGTCGGATCTCGACGAGGCCAGGCTCAAGACCGCGATCGCCAAATCGCCGGCGCTGGGCGCCGCCCTCTCATTGCTGACGATGGTCCTGTTCGGCATGGGGGGCGGCGGGATCGCGCTCCTCATCTGGGGGGCGGGGACCGGCCGCCTCCGCGGCCTCTGGAGGTTCGCGTCCGGGTGGAAGCCGCAATGGTCGTTCGGGGAGCTGGCGCGGGTCACGCTCCTCCTCCTGCTCGTGGCGGCGCTGCTGCCGTTTCTGGCCCTGGTGGTGCCCCCGCCGCCGGCGGCGGCGTGGGATCACCGTGCCTGGATGACGCTCTCGATGCTCGCGCTGGACGTCTTCGCGATCCTGCTGGTCCTGGCGTTCGCCCGCGCCAAAGGCGGCTCGGCGGGGCGGGTGCTGGGGCTCTCGGGCGCGCGGTCCGTGCCGTCCATCGCGGCGGGGCTGCGCGGCTACGTGGCGGTGTTCCCCTGGCTCTTCCTGGTGCTGTTCGCGGTGGTGGAGCTTGCGCGGAGCCTGCACCTGCGCGTGCCCGTGGAGCCGATTCAGGAGCTCCTCTTTGAGGAGCGGCGCCCGGCGGTCCTCGGCCTGATCGTGGCGCTGGCCTGCGTGGTGGGACCGGTGGCCGAGGAGCTCTTCTTCCGCGGGGTGGTCTACTCGGCGCTGCGCCGCCGGATCCCGCGCCCGGCGGCCATGCTGCTCAGCGCCGCGGCCTTCTCGCTGGCGCACACCAACCTGCTCGGCTTCCTGCCCATCACGATGCTCGGCGGCCTGCTGGCCTATCTCTATGAGCGGACCGGCTCGCTGGCCGGGCCGCTGGCGGTGCACATCCTGCACAACACGCTGCTGATGAGCCTGACGCTCGTGTTTCGCCAGCTCGTGTTGGTGCCCTGACGGCAGGCGGCGCGCGATGCGGACGGTGCGCGAGGTGGGAGAATTCGGGCTGATCGAGCGCATGCGGCGCCGAGTGCGCACGGCGCCGTCGGTCGTGGTGGGCATCGGCGACGACGCGGCGGTCCTGCGCGGGCCCGGCGCCGGGCAGCGGCTGCTCTTCGCAAGCGACATGGTGGTGGAGGGCGTCCATTTCCTCCGCCGGCGGGTCCCGGCGCGGTGGATCGGATGGAAGGCACTGGCGTGCAACGTGAGCGACATCGCGGCGATGGGCGGCGTGCCGCACTGGGCGGTGGTGTCGCTCGGGCTGCCCCGCGCAACGCCGGTGCGGTTCGTGGATGAGCTGTACGCGGGGCTTGCGCGATGCGCGCGCCGCTATGGCGTGGCGCTCGTCGGGGGCGACACGGTCCGCGCGCCGCAAGTCGTGGTGGACGTGGCCATTCTGGGGACGGCGGAGCGGCGCCGCCTCACCCTGCGCCGCGGGGCCAGGGTGGGAGACCAGCTCTTCGTGACGGGGCGCCTCGGCGGTTCGTACCGCAGCGGGCGCCATGCGCGGTTCCTGCCGCGGCTCGCCGAGGCCCAGGCGCTGCTGCGGCGGGTTCGCGTCCACGCCATGATGGACCTCTCGGATGGGCTGGCCTCTGACCTCTGGCAGATGAGCCGCGCAAGCCGGGTGACGCTTCGGGTGGAGGCGGCCCGGATCCCGGTGGCGCGGGCGGGGCGAACCGTCTATCATGCGCTGATGGACGGGGAGGATTTTGAGCTGCTCTTCGCGGTGGGCGCGCGGGAGGCCGCACGGATGCCGAGGCGGATCGGGCGTTGTCCCGTGACGCGGGTCGGCGCGGCCGTGCGGAGGGGCGCCGGGGTCGAGCTCCTCCGGCGCGACGGGCGGATCGCGCCGCTTCTGCCGCGGGGCTTCCGGCACTTCTGATATGGCTGCGAGAACAAAGGGACAGGCTCCTCTTGTCGAGCTCACCAGCGGGTCGGTGGAGGAGACGCGCGCGTTCGGCGAGCGGCTCGGCCGGTTGCTGCGCCCCGGCGACGTGGTCGCCCTTGAGGGCGAGCTGGGCAGCGGCAAGACGACGTTGATCCAGGGCATCGCGCAGGGCATGGATCGCGACCCGGGGACGGTCAAGAGCCCGACGTTCGTCCTCGTGCGCGAGTACCCCGGCGCGGTCCCGATCGTCCACGTGGACGGCTACCGGCTCGAGCCCCCCGCGACGGCGGCGTCGCTCGACGTCGAGCTGCTCTTTGCCCCGCACAAGGTCACGCTCATCGAGTGGGCGGAGCGGTTCGCGGGGCTGCTGCCCGAGGAGCGGCTGGTCATCCGGATGGGCCACGTCAGCGCCAATCGCAGGCGCCTGTCGCTCGCGCCGTCTGGTGAGCGTCCGCAGGCCATCGTCCGTCAAATGGCATCGACCCATGGCCCTGCTGGCGATTGAGACCGCGACACGGCAGCTCGGCGTCGCCGTCGTTGACGGCGGCCGGACGCTCGCCGCCTACGAGCTGCTGGAGGACTACCCGCACGCGGTGGAGCTGCCCGCGGCGGTGGCCCGCGCGCTCAAGGCCTCCCGGACCACCTTGGAGGCGCTGGAGGCGATCGCGGTGGACATCGGGCCGGGATCGTTCACCGGCCTGCGCATCGGCCTGGCATTCGTCAAGGCGCTGGCGCTCCCCACGGGGAAACCGGTCGTGGGGGTGTCCTCGCTCGATGTCCTGGCGGCCAACCTGCCCTTCGCGCCGCGCCTGGTGTGCCCGCTCCTGGATGCCAAGCAGCGCAACGTCTACGCGGCGCTCTACCGCTGGGCGGATGGCCGGCCGGTCAAACAGACCGACTACCTCCTGCGGCCGGTGGATGACGTCCTGGCGCTGGTGAAGGAGCCGGCGCTGTTCCTCGGGGACGGCTGCGGGCTCTACCGCGAGCGGATCCTGGCGCGATGCCCTGAGGCCCAGTTCGCGCCGCCCGAGCTGTGGCTGCCCCGGGTCTCGGCGCTCGGCCGGTTCGCCGGCGAACGGTTCGCCCGCGGCGAGCGCGATGACCCCGCCCGCCTGGTCCCGCTCTACCTCTACCCGCTGGACTGCTCGGTCCGCGGCCCGGACCGCCCCACCAGCGTCCTGCCCCCGCGTATCTGATACGGGACCTATGCTATAATAGAAGATTCCGTATCAGATGCGCGGAGTGGTTGCCATGACCATGATGAAGGGCGCCCAAATTCTCGTTGAGTGCCTCCCCGGCCCGCCTCTAGTAAGAGCCGGGGCGGGCAAGCGGGAGGGGGTAGCTCGTTCCGTGGAAACCCAATGAGTCCCAGCATGAAAGGCGCTCAAATTCTTGTTGAATGTCTCAAACGAGAGGGCGTAGCTATCGCCTTCGGCATCCCCGGCGGGGTGAACCTGCCCACCTTTGACGCGCTCCACCAGTCGCCGATCAAGGTCATCCTCACCGTCCATGAGCAGGGGGCGGCGCACATGGCCGACGGGTACGCCCGGGCGAGCGGCAAGGTGGGCGTGTGCCTCGCCACGTCCGGGCCGGGGGCGACCAACCTGGTGACCGGCATCGCGACGGCGTTCATGGACTCCATTCCGGTCGTCGCGATCACCGGGCAGGTCCGAACGTCGGTCATCGGCAACGACGCCTTCCAGGAGGTTGACACCATCGGGATCACGCGGCCGGTGACCAAGCACAGCTACCTGGTGAAGGACCCGCGGGACATCGCCCGGGTGGTGCGCGAGGCCTTCTACATCGCGCGCACCGGGCGGCCCGGCCCGGTGCTCATCGATCTGCCGGTGGACACGACCATCAGCGAGGCGGACTTCATCTACCCGGAGCAGGTGTCCATCCGGGGCTACCACCCGCAGGAGGCCGCCCCGACGATCCAGCTTGAGCCGATCCGCCGCGCCGCCGAGGCGATCGCCAACAGCCGCAAGCCGGTCATCTACGCGGGGGCCGGGGTCATCCATGCCGGCGCCGCGGCGGAGCTGGCGGAGCTGGCGCACAAGGCCCGGATCCCGGTGACGACGAGCCTGCTGGGCCTGGGCGGGTTCCCGGAGACCGACCTGCTCAGCCTCGGCATGCTGGGCATGCACGGCTTCGAGTACACCAACTACGCGGTGGCCCAGTGCGACCTCCTGATCGGGATCGGCGCGCGGTTTGACGACCGGGTGACGGGCAAGCCGGACAGCTTCGCCCGGCGGGCGAAGAAGATCCACATCGACGTGGATCCCTCGTCCATCAACAAGACGGTGGTGGTGGACTACCCGGTGGTCGGCGACGTGAGGCAGGTGCTGCGCGAGCTCAACAAGCTGGTGGGCCCGGTGGACACGCGCGAGTGGCTCAAGACGCTGGCCGAGATGCGCGAGAAGTACCCGCTCGTCTACAAGGAAAAGGCGAAGGTGCTGCCGCAGTACGTGGTGCAGCAGATCTCCGAGGCCACCCGCGGCAACGCGGTGATTGCCACCGGCGTGGGCCAGCACCAGATGTGGGCGGCGCAGTTCTATCAGTTCAACAAGCCCCGCTCCATCATCACGAGCGGGGGCCTGGGCACGATGGGCTTCGGGCTGCCCGCGGCCATCGGCGCGCAGTTCGCGCGGCCCGGCGAGACGGTGTGGGACATCGACGGGGACGGCAGCTTCCAGATGACCGCGCAGGAGCTGGCGACCGCCGCCCAGCACAAGCTGCCGGTGAAGGTCGCCATCATGAACAACCAGCACCACGGCATGGTGCGGCAGTGGCAGGACCTCTTCTACGAGGGGCGCCACGCGCAGTCGCGCCTGAATCCGGTGGACTTCGTGAAGCTGGCCGAGGCCAACGGCTGCGCCGGCATCCGCGTGGAGCAGAAGGACCAGGTCCGCCCGGCGATCGAGCGCGCCATGAAGACGACTGACCGTCCCACGATCGTCGAGTTCATGGTCGAGCCGGCCGAGAACTGCTGGCCGATGATCGCCCCGGGCAAGCCGCACGATCAGATGCTGGGCACCTACGAGAACCTCAAGCAGGACGGCGGCATCCCGCAGCGCCGCCGCCTGAGCGAGGATGATGAAGCCAAGCTCAGCCTCGGCTGAGCAGCCCAAGGCCATGGCCAGCGAAAGACACACCATCTCGTGCCTCGTCGAGAACCACTTCGGGGTCCTGTCCCGCGTCTCGGGGCTCATCAGCGCCCGCGGGTTCAACATTGACTCGCTGACGGTGAGCACCACCGAAGACCCGACGATCTCGCGCATGACCATCGTGGTGGATGCGGATGCGCTGAAGCTGGAGCAGGTCAAGCACCAGCTCTACCGGCTCATTGACGTGATCGACGTCCAGGAGCTGCGGGAAGGCGCGTTCATCGACCGGGAGCTTCTGCTGGCGCGCGTCAACGCCAACGGCGCCGCGCGCGCGGAGCTGGAGCGAGTCGCGTCCCAGTTCGGCGGGAAGCTCGCCGACGCCGGGGACCGCTCGGTGGTCATCGAGGCCTCCGGCGACACGAAGACGCTGGACCGGCTTGTCGAGCGGCTCAAGCCTCACGGCATCACGAAGCTGGTGCGGACCGGCCGCGTGGCCCTGGAGAAGTGATGCGCGTGTTCCCGAAGCTCCGCAAGCCGCGGTTTCTGCTCATCTATCCGCTGATCCCGGCGCTCTTTCTGATGGCCGCCACGACCGAGCGGCAGCTCCATATCGGCATCGTCCTGGCGGTCGTGGGGATGGGCATCCGGCTGTGGGCCAACGGCTATGTGGGGCACGTCAAGGTCAACTGGACGCAGAAGTGGCGCGGCGACGCCAAGGTGGGAACGCTGATCACCGCCGGTCCCTATGCCTACATCCGCCATCCGCTCTACTTCGGCAGCTTGCTGATCGCTGTGGGCGTGCTGGTCATCGTGGGGCGGCTGTGGTTGAGCCTCATTGCCCTGGGCTCGCTGCTGATCGTGTATCATCGGAAGATCGTGCGGGAGGAAGCGCTCCTGCGGGATGAGTGGGGGCCCGTGTACGCCCGCTACCAGCAGGCGGTTCCCCGCTACTGGCCAACCTGGCGGCACTATGCCGAGCGCCGCAGCCAGTGGAGCTGGAAAGGCATTTTGGCCAGCAAGGAGCTCAAAACGGTGGCGTGGACGGCCATTCTGGTGGTGGGCCTCTATTTCTGGGAGGAGTTGACGAGGGAGCATGAATTTCTCCCGGCCGGTGAGCCGCTCGAGTATCTCAAGCACCTCGCGCTCCTGGCGGCGGCCGTCATGTTGATGGCGGCGGATGGGCTCTTCGAACTCACCAGGCGGTTACGGCATTGATGAAGCGGCTACGCATCGTGGCGCGGGCATGGAGCGGCTGCGGCCTCCTCCTGTGCGCTGCCGGATGCGCCACCACGCACCTGTCAGCGAGCCGGTCGCATGCGCTGCCCGCGTTCACCCAGGTCGATGAGGGCCTCTACCGCGGCGGGCAGCCATCGCAACCCGGGCTGGAGGAGTTGAGCCGGAGGGGCATCAAGACCATCATCAGCCTGCGCCAGCCGTCCCACGCCATGGAGGAAGAGCGCCGCCTGGCCGAGCAGCTGGGGATGGAGTGGGTCAACATCCCCATGTGGTTTTGGTGGCGCCCGAGCGACCGGCAGGTCCGCCAGTTTTTGGACATCGCCACCGACCCGGCCAGGCGCCCCGTGTTCGTGCATTGCCGGCAGGGATGGAACCGCGCGGGGATCATGGTGGCGGTCTATCGGATCGCCGCCGGCGGGTGGGCGCCCCGCCAGGCCTATGTCGAGGCCCGCCACCATGGGCTGGTGTGGTGGAATCTCCTGAGCCGCCATCTGCTCTTTTATGAGGCCCGTCGGGAGTTCGCGAGGCTCCCGGCCGCTTCAGCGACCGCGCGGTGATGGTGCCGACGCCGATCGCGGTGCTGACGCTGTTCTACGGGCTTGTCGCCACCCTCGCCGCGGCGAGGGTCTGGCGGGTGATGAGCGGCGCAAGCCACCAGTCGCTGCCGTGGGCGGTCGGCTGGCTGGCGCTTTCGGCTGGGGCAGCGTGCGGCCTGCCGCTCCTCAAGCCGTGGGGGCGGACGCTGGCAGTCATCACCTCGGCCGCGCTCATGGCGGCGACGCTGGCGGCGGCGGCCGCGCTCATCGCGTCGGGCCATCCGGCGGCGGGGCTGACCGTGACGTTCACGACGGCATTCCACGCGCTGGTGATCCGGTATCTGGGTCGCCCGGCCGTGAAGCGGCACTTCGTGGAGGGCTGATGGCGAGGATGTACTACGACAAAGACGCCGACCTCAAGGCGCTCAAGGGACATACCCTCGCCGTGATCGGCTACGGCATCCAGGGCCGCGGCCAGGCGCTCAACCTGCGCGACAGCGGGGTGAAGGTGCTCGTGGCCCAGCGCCCGGGCGGGCCGAACTACGACCTGGCGAAGCGGGACGGGTTCACGCCGCTTTCGGCGGCGGAGGCGGCCAAGCGGGCGGACGTCGTGATCCTGCTCGCCCAGGACACGCTCCAGAAGCAGATCTACGCCGAGTCCATCGCGCCGCACCTGCGCGCGGGCCAGGCGCTGGGCTTCTCGCACGGCTTTGCGATCCTCTACAAGCTCATCACGCCGCCGAAGGACGTGGACGTCATCATGGTCGCGCCGAAGGGGCCGGGGAGCCTCCTGCGCTCGCAGTACCTGGAGGGGAAGGGGGTGCCGGCGCTGCTGGCGGTCCAGCAGGACGCGACCGGCCGCGCGAAGCAACTGGCCCTCGCGTGGGCGAAGGGCATCGGCGCGACGCGCGCCGGGGTGCTGGAGACCACCTTCAAGGAGGAGACCGAGACCGACAACTTCGGCGAGCAGGCGGTGCTCTGCGGCGGGGTGTCGGCGCTCATCAAGGCGGGCTTCGAGACGCTGGTGGAGGCCGGCTACCAGCCGGAGCTGGCGTACTTCGAATGCCTCCACGAGCTGAAGCTCATCACCGACATGATCTGGGCCGGCGGGATCCAGGGGATGCGCAAGCGGGTCTCCGACACCGCCAAGTGGGGCGACGTGAGCTGCGGGCCGCGCGTCATCGATGCGCGCGTCAAGGAGAGCATGCGGCAGCTCCTCAAAGAGATCCAGTCCGGCGAGTTCGCGCGGAAGTGGGTCGCCGAGCACGAGGCCGGCCGGCCGAACTTCACGCGCCTCATGCGGCAGGATGACGAGCACCTGATTGAGAAGACGGGGGCCGCGCTGCGGGGGATGATGCCGTGGATCGGAGATCAGAGACAGGGGACAGGAGACAAGAGACAAGGGAAGGCCGTAGCACGGAAACGACAGCGGCGGGTGGCGAGGAGCCGGTCGTGATCGGCATGTTCGAAGACCAGGTGCAGGATCCCAAGGTGTTCATCGCGGCGCTGCGCGAGTTCCATGAGGCGGACGCCGCCCGGCGCGGGGGGCTGGCCAACGGGCTCTCCGACGCCATCATCACGAAGCGGGTGGACCTGGCGGCGGTGCGGCACGCGCTGCTCGACGGCGGGGAGCATGAGCTGATGGACACGCTGGACCGATTGATCGACCTGATCGAGCCATATATCGAGGAAGGCGGCGTGGAAGAGTAGTCATCCGCAACGGGGTCGCAATGTCACAAAGTCACAACGTCACAAGATGGGTCAGGTGATTTCGTGTGACCTTGTGACCGCGTGGTCGTACCGATGGGGTGACCTTGTGACCCCGCGCGATTAGAGGATACGGCGATGGCACGTCGGATTATTATCTTCGACACGACGCTGCGGGACGGGGAGCAGTGCCCGGGCGCCAGCCTGACTCCGCAAGAGAAGCTGGAGATCGCCCGGCAGCTTGCGCGCCTGGGCGTGGACATCATCGAGGGCGGATTCCCCATCGCCTCGCCCGGCGACGCGCAGGCGGTGAAGCGGATCGCCCAGGAGGTGAAGGGGCCCGTCATCGCGGCCCTCGCGCGGTCGCTGCCGGCCGACATCGACGCCGCCGCGGCGGCGCTTTCGCCGGCGAAGCGCAGGCGCATCCACGTGTTTCTTGCGACCTCGCCGATCCACCGGAAGTACAAGCTGCGCAAGGCCCGCGAGGAGATCCTGCGCCAGGCGGTGTGGGCGGTGAAGTACGCCAAGCGCTACGCGAGGGACGTCGAGTTCTCCCCGGAGGACGCCTCGCGGACGGAGCCTGAGTTCCTCCACAAGGTCCTGGAGGCGGTGATCGCCGCCGGGGCGACGACCGTGAACATCCCTGACACCGTCGGGTTCGCGATCCCGGATGAGTTCGGCCGGCTCATCCAGGGGATCAGCGAGCGCGTGCGGAACATCGACCGCGCGGTCATCAGCGTCCACTGCCACAACGACCTGGGGCTCTCGGTCCCGAATTCGCTGGCGGCCATCCGCAACGGCGCCGGCCAGGTCGAGTGCACCGTCAACGGGATCGGCGAGCGGGCGGGCAACGCCTCGCTGGAAGAGATCGTCATGAGCCTGAAGATCCGCAGGGACTTCTACCGCGCCGAGACCGGCATCGACACGGCCCAGATCACCAAGGCCTCGCGCCTGGTCAGCAACCTGACCGGCATCGTCGTCCAGCCGAACAAGGCGATCGTCGGCGCCAACGCCTTCCGCCACGAGTCCGGCATCCACCAGGACGGCGTGCTGAAGCACCGCGCCACCTACGAGATCATGCGCCCACAGGACGTGGGCCTCGGCGAGAGCCTGCTCGTCCTGGGCAAGCTCTCCGGCCGCCACGCCTTCGCCAAGCGCCTGGCAACACTCGGCTTCCGGCTCCCCAAAGACGAGCTGGACCGGGCGTTCGCGCGGTTCAAGGACCTGGCCGACAAGAAGAAGCAGGTCTTCGACAGCGACCTCGTGGCAATCGTGGAGGACGAGCTGCCCGCCGCCGAGGAGACCTACAAGCTGGTCTACGTCCACACGACCTCCGGCAGCAACACGGTGCCGACCGCGACGATCCGGCTCTCCAAGCAGGGCAAGGAGACGCAGGACGCCGCCTGCGGCGACGGGCCGGTGGACGCCTGCTACAAGACCATCGACCGGATGACCGGGATCTCGCCGGAGCTGCTGGACTACAGCCTCCATTCGGTGAGCAAGGGCAAGGACGCCCTCGGCGAGGTGGTGGTGCGGCTGCGCCGCCAAGGAGTCGAGGTGTCCGGGCGGGGCGCCTCCACCGACGTCATCGAGGCCTCGGCGAAGGCGTACCTCAACGCCGTCAACAAGCTCGTGTCGTCGCCGGCGCGGCGCGCCTACCTGAGCCGGCGCCGCACCCTCCACCCGTGATTCATCTTCACCTTGCGCGGCCGCGGGTGACGCGGAGCCGGGGCCCCCGTCGCCTGCCCGCAGGCCGAGGCCGAGGACAGCCGACGGGGTGGCGGCGCGGCAGGACCCGCGGCCATACGGTTACATGACTCGCCTCTTCGGCATCATCGGGCATCCAATCGCGCACAGCCTCTCGCCGGCCATGCACGAGGCGGCGCTGCGCGCGCTGCGGCTCGATGCGCGCTACGCGGCCGTCGAGGTGCCGCCCAGGTTCCTGCGGCCGGCGCTGCGCGCCCTCATCCTCGCCGGCGTGGAAGGCCTCAACGTCACGGTGCCGCTCAAGGAGCCGGCGCTGCGGCTCATGGACCGGCTGGATGGTTCGGCGCGCGCGGCCGGGGCGGTCAACACCATCGCCATCCGCGACCGACACACCGTCGGCTACAACACCGACGGGATCGGCTTTGCGCGCGCGGTGAGTGAGCTGGGATGGCGCCCGCGGCAGGGCGCGCAGGCGGTCGTGCTAGGCGCAGGCGGGGCCGCGCGGGCCGTGGCCTGGGAATTGGCGCGGCGCGGGACGGGCTGCGTCGCCATCGCCAACCGCCACCCGGCGCGGGCGAAACGGTTGGCGGCCTGGCTGTCGCGGCGGCGCCTGCCCTCCTGCGTGTGCGCCGTGCCGCTTGGCGAGGTGGACGTGGGCGCAGCGGACCTCGTGGTCAACGCCACGACGGTGGGGATGCGCGCGGGGGACCGGCCGCTCATCGATCCGCGGGCGCTTTGCCGCGGCGCCATCGTCTATGACCTCGTCTACCACCGCGAGACCGCCCTCGTGCGGGGGGCGCGGCGACGGGGATGTGTTGCGGCGGGCGGCCTCTCGATGCTACTATACCAGGGAGCCGAGTCGCTCCGGATCTGGCTCAAGCGCCCGCCGCCCGTCGAAGCGATGCGGCGGGCCCTCATGCGCGCGATAACCGCCCACGAATGACCCATAACTGCTCCGTCGCCACACCTCGCTGGCCCGCGGGTGACGCGGAGCCGGGGACCCCGCCGCCTGCCCGCAGGCCGAGAAGGCCGAGGACAGCCGACGGGGTGGCGGCGCGGCAGGACCCGCGGGCACTGGGTGATTGACGTGGTGCCGCAGGGGGCGCTGTGGCTGTTCTGGTTCGCGCTGGGCGGCTGCATCGGGAGCTTCCTCAATGTCTGCATCTACCGGATGCCGCGCGAGGAGTCGCTCATCCGCCCGCGCTCCCGCTGCCCTCATTGCCGGCATCCCATCGCCTGGCATGACAATATCCCGCTCTTCAGCTGGGCGGCCCTGCGCGGGCGGTGCCGGCACTGCGGGGCGCCGATCCACTGGCGCTATCCCGTCGTGGAGCTGCTGACCGCCTCGCTCACGGTCGCGGTCCTGCACCGCTTCGGCGCCGGCCCGCTGGGGTGGGCGTACGTGGCGTTCGTCGCCGCGCTGATCGCGGTCAGCTTCATCGACCTGGAGTTCCAGATCATCCCGGATGAGATCAGCCTGGGGGGGCTGGCGCTCGGCGTGCTCCTGAGCGCCCTCCTGCCGGCGTTGCACGGGACGGACGCGCGATTGATTGCGGCGGGCCGCTCGGTCCTCGGGCTGCTCGTGGGCGGCGGCGTGCTCTACCTGACGGGCCTTGCCGGCGACCTGATCTTCCGGAAGGAGAGCATGGGCGGCGGCGACGTCAAGCTGATGGCGATGGCGGGCTCGCTGCTCGGCTGGAAGGCGGCGCTGACGGCGTTTTTCCTCGCGCCGTTTCTCGCGCTGCTGCCGGGGCTGTACGTGCTGTTCTTCAAGCGGTCCCACGTGATCCCGTATGGGCCGTTCCTGTCGCTGGCGCTGGTCGTGTCGCTCTTTTTCGGGACGGACCTCCTGCGCACATCGGGGGTGGAGGAGACGGTGAAGCTGATGTGGGAGTACTATGGGCCGGTGAGTCAATGACAGGGTTGCGCTTCCTGACGGCGGGGGAGTCGCACGGGATCTCTCTCACGGCGATCCTGGAGGGGATGCCGGCCGGTGTCCCCATCGACCTTGACGCGCTCCGGTGCGAGATGCGGAGGCGCCAGCTTGGCTACGGCCGGGGGCCGCGGATGCAGTTCGAGGCCGACGCGGTGGAGCTCTCCGCTGGCGTGCGGCGCGGCAGGACGCTGGGCAGCCCGATCGCCCTGACGATCGCGAACAAGGATGCCTCCATCGACCGGCTGCCGGTCGTCACGCAGCCGCGGCCCGGGCACGCGGACCTCACCGGCGCGCTGAAGCACGACCATCGGGACATCCGCAACGTGCTGGAGCGGGCCAGCGCCCGCGAGACGGCGGCCCGCGTCGCCGTCGGCGCGCTGTGCAAGCAGCTCCTCTCGCCGCTCGGCATTGAACTCGCCAGCCACGTCATCGCGCTCGGGCCGGTGCGCGCAAGGTCCGCGTCGTCGACGGTCACGGTCACGCGCCTGCGCGCGAAGGCCGACCCGACGCCGCTGCGCTGCCTGGATCCTGCGGCGACGAAACGGATGGTGCGGGCGATCGACGCCGCCATGAAGGCGGGCGATACGCTGGGCGGCGTCTTCGAAGTGATCGCTGAAGGGGTGCCGCCGGGGTTGGGGAGTTACGTGCACTACGACCGGCGGCTCGATGCGATCCTCGGCCGCGCCATCCTCTCCATCCACGCGGTGAAGGCGGTGGAGGTGGGGGATGGGGTGCTGGGCGCGTCGCTCGCCGGCTCAAGGGTCCAGGATGAGATCTTCTACACGAAGGCCAGGGGATTCCACCGGTCGCAGAACCGCTCCGGGGGCTTCGAGGGCGGGATGACGACGGGCGAGCCGCTCATCGTGCGCGGCTACCTCAAGCCGCTCTCCACGCTGCGCCGGCCGCTGCGGTCGGTCGAGATCAACACGAAGCGGCGCGTCGTCGCGACGGTCGAGCGCTCCGACGTGACGACGGTGCCGGCCGCCGGCGTCATCGGCGAGGCGATGGCCGCCTTCGAGCTGGCGCGGGCGGTCCTGGAGAAGTTCGGCGGCGACAGCCTGCGCGAGCTCCAGCGCAACCTCGACGGCTACCGGCGGCAGGTCAGCCGCTTCTAGACTGGCATGAACGTCACCCTCACGGGGTTCATGGGGACGGGGAAGACCGCGGTGGGCAAGCGCCTGGCCAAGCGGCTCGGCTGGCGGTTCGTGGACGTGGACGCGCTCATCGAGGAGGCGGCGAAGATGCCCGTCGCGCGGATCTTCGCGGAGCGCGGCGAGCCGATCTTCAGGCGCCTCGAGCGCCGGGCCATCGGCCGGCTCGTCCACGGCCATGAGCAGGTCATCGCCACCGGCGGCGGCGCATTCGTCGATCCCCAGAGCCGCGCCCGGCTGCGCGCCAGCGGCCCGGTCGTCTGCCTCACCGCGCAGCCGCGGGCGATCCTCGCGCGGGTGGGGCGGCGGCTTGAGGCGCGGCCGCTCCTGCACGGCCATGGAAACCCGCTGGCGCGGATCCGGGTCCTCCTCGCCCAGCGCGCCCGCGCCTACGCCCAGGCGGACCTCACCATCGACACGAGCCGCCTCTCCGTCGACGAGACGGTGGAGCGGGTGTGGGAGAAGCTCAGCCCCTGCCTGTGCCGGAGCTGGCAGTACCTGCTGGAGCACTCCAAGGATCTGGCGGACCGGTACGCGGGCAAATACATCGTCGTGGTGGACGAGCGCATCGTCGCCTCCGGCCAGACGCAGCTCGAAGCCTACCAGCACGCCTCCCGCCGGCTGACTGAAAAACGGGAAGCCGGCATCTACTACATCCCGCTCCCCGAGGAATCGCTCACCGCGTTGTGATGGCCCGCCGCCGTCGCGCGCCCCGGCCCAGGTCCAAATCCTCCGGCCTGCCGCGGGCGGAGTTCCCCTACATGAAGGATGCGCAAGGGCACTACGCCCCGCTCGTCTACCTCCAGGCGTGGACCGGCAACCGGTGGCTCTACCTCCAGGCCTACGTGGACTCCGGGGCATCCTGGAGCGTCTTCCACGTGGACGTGGCGCAGCTCCTGGGGATCAAGCTCAACCGGGCCAAGCGGCGCTACATCACCCTCGGGAATGGGAACGTGCTGCCGATCTACATGCAGCACATCCGGGTGCGATTCGCCGGCGTGGAGTTCACGGCGCCGGCCGGCTTCTCCGACGCGCTGCGCATGGGCTTCAATCTCATGGGCCGCGCCGGCTTCTTCGACCGGTTCCTGATGACGTTCAACGACCGCGCCCGCCTCCTCACCGTCACCCGTTTGTGGTAAGCTAGTGCCCCGATGATGACCGACCGCGAGCGGTTGATCCGCTTGAACCTCATCCCGGAGCTCGGCTCCACCTGGCTGCGCCGGGTGCTGGACGCCTTCGGCGGCCTCGACCGGCTGTGGGCGGCCGATGTCCGCGAGCTGCAGCAGGTGGCAGGGATCAGCCCGCAGGCCGCCGAGCGGCTTGACGCCGCCCGCAAGGACGACGCGTGCCTCGAGCGGGAGCTGGCGCTGGCCGAGCGCTGCGGCGCGGCCATCGTCACGCTCGCCGACGCCGCGTATCCGACGCGGCTGAAGACCATCCCGGACCCGCCGCTTGCGCTCTACGTCCGCGGCACGCTCACCGCGGCGGACGAGACGGCCATCGCGATTGTGGGCTCGCGCCGCGCCTCACCCTATGGCCGCCAGTGCGCCGAGCGATTGAGCGAGGACCTGGCGCTGCGCGGGATCACCGTCGTCTCGGGGCTCGCCCTCGGGATCGATGGCGCGGCCCACCGCGGCGCGCTGCGCGCGGGCGGGCGGACGCTGGCGGTGCTCGGCAGCGGGCTTGCGCGGCTCTATCCGCCGGCGCATGAGCGGCTGGCGGATCAGGCGGCCGAACAGGGGGCGGTGCTCTCCGAGTATCCGCTGGAGGCCGAGCCGCTGCCGCACCACTTCCCGCGGCGCAACCGGCTCATCAGCGGCCTCTCGCTTGGGGTGATCGTGGTGGAGGCCTCCGCGCGCAGCGGGGCGCTCATCACGGCGGATTGCGCGCTCGAGCAGGGCCGGGAGGTGTTCGCCGTGCCCGGGCCGATGACGTCGGTGACCTCCGAAGGGACGCACCGCCTCCTGAAGCAGGGGGCGCGCCTGGTGACGTCGGTGGAGGACGTGCTCGACGAACTGCGGCTGGTCTCATGCGTGTCCAGGTGAACGGCGAACCGCGCGAGCTGGCCGATGGGCTGACCGCGGCCCAGCTCCTGGAGACGCTCCGGATCGTGCCGGAGCGCGTCGTGGTGGAGCTCAACCTGCAGATCCTCAAGCGGGCGCAGCTGGCCGAGACCCGCTTGAAGGACGGCGACCAGGTGGAGATCGTCCAGTTCGTCGGCGGCGGAGCCCGGTGATGGCGAAGAAGCTCGTGATCGTGGAATCGCCCGCGAAGGCGAAGACCATCCACAAGATCCTGGGCTCGGAGTTCGACGTGACCTCGTCCATGGGCCACCTGCGCGACCTGCCGGCCAGCCGCCTGGGCGTGGACGTCGAGCACGATTTTGCGCCGCACTACATCGTCATCCAGAAGCGGCGGAAGGTCGCCAAGCAGCTCCAGGAGGAGGCGCGGGACAAGGAGGCGGTCTACCTCGCGCCCGACCCGGACCGCGAAGGCGAGGCGATCAGCTGGCATCTCGAGCGGCTGCTGCGCGACGACGAGGAGGCGCAGGCCAAGAAAGCGGCGAAGCAACCGGCGTCCGCATCCGCCGGGAAGGCCGCGGCCAAGCCCAAACGGAAGCTCGCGCAGCGCAACGGCCGGCGGATCTACCGCGTCACCTTCCATGAGATCACGCCCCAGGCGGTGAAGGCGGCCGTCCAGCGCCCGGGCGCCATCAACCTCAAGAAGGTCAACGCCCAGCAGGCGCGCCGGATCCTCGATCGCCTCGTCGGCTACTCGCTCTCCCCGCTCCTCTGGCGGAAGGTGGGGCGGGGCCTGTCCGCGGGGCGGGTGCAGTCCGTGGCGCTGCGGCTCATCGTGGATCGCGAGCAGGCCATCGAGGCGTTCACGCCGCAGGAGTATTGGACGATCGAGGCCGATCTGCAGAAGGCCTCCGGCGGGCCGTCGTTCAAGGCGCAGCTCGACAAGATCGGCGAATCGTCCGCCGACCTGAAGACCAAGCCCGAGGCCGACCGGATCGCCGCCGAGCTGCGCCGGCAGCCCTGCACCGTCGCCTCGGTCGAGGCAAAGGAGCAGAAGCGCTACCCGAAGCCCCCGTTCACGACCAGCACCCTCCAGCAGGAAGCGTTCAACAAGCTCGGCTACTCCTCCGCCCGGACGATGCGCATCGCCCAGCAGCTCTACGAGGGGCTGGAGATCGGGGAGGCCGGCCCCGCGGGCCTCATCACCTACATGCGGACCGACGCGGTCCGCGTCGCCGCCGAGGCGCTGACGGCGGTGCGCTCAGCTATCGCCAAGCGGTTCGGCAAGCCCTCGCTCCCCGCCGCCCCGCGGGTCTACAAAGCCAAGAAATCCGCCCAGGAGGCGCACGAGGCGATCCGGCCGACGAGCGTTGCGCGCGCCCCCGAGTCGCTGCAGCCGTTTCTCACCGACGAGCAGCTCAAGCTCTACCAGCTCATCTGGCAGCGGTTCGTCGCGAGCCAGATGGCGGACGCCGTGGACCGGGTCGTAGGCGTGCAGATCCACGCCGGCCGGTTCCGCCTGAAGGCCACCGGCCGCACGACGCTGTTCGCCGGCTGGACGCAGGTGTACCAGGAGGCGGCGGAGCCGGAGCGCGACGAGGGCGCCCTGCCCGAAGGGGCGCTGCCGCCGCTGGCGAAGGGCGACCGGCTGACGCTGATGGGGGTGAACCCGTCGCAGCACTTCACGAAGCCCCCGCGCCGCTTCACGGACGCCTCGCTGGTCAAGGCGCTCGAGGAGGCGGGCGTCGGCCGCCCCAGCACCTACGCGCCCACCATCCAGACGATCGTCTCCCGCGACTACGTGCGGCGCACGGGCGGCAGCTTCGTGCCGACCCCGCTCGGCCGGATCGTGACGGAGATGCTCATCGAGCATTTCCCGGAGGTCATGGACCTGAAGTTCACCGCCGAGCTGGAGGAGGAGCTGGACCGGGTTGAGGACGGCGACCTTGAGTGGGTCTCGGTGGTCCGGAACTTCTACACGCCGTTTTCTTCCCGCGTGACGGCCGCGCAGGAGAAGATGCGCGAGGTCAAGCGCGAGGTCATCCCGACGGAGCATGTCTGCGAAAAATGCGGCAAGCCGATGGTGATCAAGTGGGGGCGCTTCGGCCAGTTCCTGAGCTGCTCCGCCTACCCGGACTGCAAGAACGCCAAGCCGGTGCCGACCGGCGTGGCCTGTCCGCAGCCGGGCTGCGGGGGCGACCTCATCGAGCGCCGCGCCCGCGGCCGGCACTTCTATGGCTGCTCCAAGTACCCCGCCTGCCGGTACACCACGCGGCGGCTCGAGCAGCCCTCGGGCGGCGCCGCGGCCGAGTCCAGCGGGAGCGACGAGTGATCCACGCCACCTGCAGCCAGCCCAACGCTCGGCAGGTGGCGGGATGACGCGCAAGGCGGCCGGGCCGGTCGAGCGGTTCCTGCAGTACCTGAGCGTGGAGCGCAACGCCTCCGACTATACCTGCCGCAACTACGCGTTCGACCTGGAGTTGTTTTTCCGATTCCTGGGGCACCGGCGCCTTGGCGCGCTGACCCCGCTTGATGTGCGGCGGTTCGTCGCACACCTCAGCGCGGGCCGCAGCTCCCGCCGCACCATCGCGCGGCGGCTCTCCTGCCTGCGCAGCTTCTTCCGGTTCCTCTGCCGCGAGGGCCGGCTGGACCACAACCCGGCGGAGTCGGTGCCGACGCCTCGCCTTGAGCGGCGGCTGCCGTCCTTCCTCGACGAGGGGCAGGTCACCCGCCTCCTCGGAACACCGGCGGATGAGAAGTGGCTGGGGCTGCGCGACCGGGCCATCCTCGAGACGCTCTACTCGACCGGGATGCGGGTCAGCGAGCTGGCGGGGCTGAACCGCGAGGACCTCGATGAGATCTCCGGCACCGCCGTCGTCCGCGGCAAGGGCAAGAAGGAGCGGCTCTGCCCGATCGGCGCCACCGCCCTGGGCGCGATCCGGCGCTACGTGGCCGCGCGCCCATCGGGGAAGCGGCTGCGCGTGCCGTACGCCCTCTTCGTGAGCCAGAAGGGCACGCGCCTCACGGTGCGCCAAGTAGACCGGCTGCTCGCGCGGTACGTCCGCCAGGCCAATCTGCCGAAGGCCATCAGCCCGCACAGCCTGCGGCACAGCTTCGCCACGCACCTCCTCGACCGCGGGGCGGACCTGCGCAGCGTCCAGGAGCTGCTCGGCCACGCGAACCTCTCGACGACGCAGATCTACACGCACGTCACCGCGCAGCGGCTGAAGAAGGTCTATGACCAGGCCCATCCCCGCGCGTAACACGACGCCCCGGCCGGCCCCCAGACACTCTAGAACCCATCCCAAAACCCCTCTGGCGAGTGACGCCGGAGGGGGGACCCTGCCGCCGGCCGCAGTCCCGCCATCGGCGGGACGAGGACGGACGGCGGGGTGCCGGAGGCGGCAGGACCCGCCCCGAGAGGTTTTGGGATAACTTCGGCCTCGTCGGCCTGCGGGCAGGCGACGGGGGCCCCGGCTCCCCCGGCCCGCTCCGGCGTGCCGGGGCGGGCGCGTCACCCGCGGCCCAGCGAGGGATTCGACAGAGCAGGAACCGGTACCATTTTCCTTTTCCATGTGGATCCTGTACGAACTCCTCTTTGCAATCGGGCTGCTGCTCTACCTGCCGAGGGCGGTGTGGCGGCGGCGGCTGCCGCATCCCGGCTGGACGATGCGCCTCGGGCGCTACCCGGAGCCGGTCGCGCGGGCGCTGGGCGGGCGGCGCACCATCTGGGTGCACGCGGTCAGCGTGGGCGAGGTGCTGGCCGTCCGCCCGTTGCTGACCGCGCTGCGCCAGGCAGCCCCGGCCGAGCCGCTCGTGCTCTCCACGATCACGCCGAGCGGGTTTTCGATGGCCGAGCGGCATGTCGGCGCCGGCGGTGTCGCGGTCTACTTCCCGCTTGACCTCAGCCTCTGCGCATCGAGGGCGCTCGAGGCGCTCCGCCCCCGCCTCCTCCTATTGATGGAATCCGAGCTGTGGCCGACGGTGATCCGCCTCGCTGCGGCGCGCGGCGTCCCGGTTGCCGTCGTCAACGGCCGCGTGTCGCCCCGCTCCTTCGCGAGGTATCGGCTGGCGCGGCCGTGGGTCCGCTCGATGCTGAGCCGGGTGGCCATTTTCCTGATGCAGAGCCAGGCGGATGCGGACCGCCTGCTCCAGCTTGGGGCGCCGCAGGACCGCGTGCGGGTCGTCGGCAGCTTGAAGTGGGACGCCAGCCTCCTGGCGCGCCCGGACCCCGAGGCGGTCCGGCAGCTGGCCGGCCGCCTGGGGCTCGGCGGACGGGACATGACGCTTGTCGCGGGCAGCACCCACCGGGGGGAAGAGGCGGCGGTGCTCGGCGCATTCCAGGCGCTGCGCGCATCCCGCGCGGATGCGCGGGCGGTCATCGCCCCGCGGCACCTGGAGCGGCTCGATGAGGTGGAGCGCCTCGCGCGCCAGGCGGGGTTCGCCGTCGCGCGGCTCTCGCAGGCGGACGGCGCCGGCCGCTGGCAGGTCGGCCTCGTCGACACATGGGGCCAGCTGCCGCTCTACTACGGCCTCGCCTCCATCGTCTTCATCGGCGGCAGCCTCATCCCGCACGGCGGGCAGAACCCGCTGGAGGCGGCGAGCCTCGGCAAGCCGGTGGTGTTCGGCCCCTCCATGCACAACTTTGAGGCGATCGCCCACCAGCTGCTCGCGCACCGCGCCGCCAGGCAGGTGGCGAGCGGCGAGGAGCTTTCCCGCGCCCTCGCGGAGCTCTCGCTCCACGACGCCGACGCGCAGGCGATGGGCCGGCGGGCCGAGGAGCTGACCCAAGAGTTCCAGGGGGCGACCCAGCGCACCCTCCAGGCGCTCGCGCCATTATTCGGGGACAGCCACTAATTTTCCCCAGGTTGCCCATAGAAAATTAGTGGCTGTCCCCGATTAACCTGATAGACACCTTCCGCTCCGACGACGTACAATAGTCCCATGTGGCAGTCGCTCCATGACGCCTGGTGGCGTCTTGCCACGCAGCACCGCCCGCAATCCTTCGCAGACGCCCTCGCCTGCCGCGCGCTTCAGACCGGCTCGGCCGCCTATGCGGCGGCCGTGACCCTGCGCAACCTCGCGTATGACCGGGGCTGGGCGCGCCAGGTCCGGCTGCCCTGCCGGGTGGTGAGCGTCGGCAACGTGACGATCGGCGGCACCGGCAAGACCGCGTGCGTCGAGCTCATCGCCCGGAAGCTGGGGCGGCTGGGCCGGCGCGCGGCCATCCTCACGCGCGGCTACGGCGGCTCCCGGCGGGAATACTGGCTCCGCGCGTCGGATGGGCGGCTCGAGGTCAACGGCCAGGCCGCGGCGGGGTTCGACCGGCTCGCGGATGAGCCGCAGCTCCTGGCGCGCCACCTCCCGGGTGTCCCGGTGTTGGTCGGCTCGCGCCGGGAGCGGACCGGCCGCCTCGCGTGCCAGGCATTCGGGGCCGACACCGTCATCCTGGACGATGGGTTCCAGCACCGCCGCGTGCAGCGCGACTGCGACATCGTCCTGGTCCACGCGCGCACGCCGCTCGGCGGGTGGGAGGTGCTGCCGCGCGGCCCGATGCGCGAGCCGATGAAGGCGCTTGGGCGCGCGCACGTCGTGATCATCACAAAGGCGGACAAGGCGCTGGAGACGCTCGGGGCGCTCGGCGAGCGGCTGCGGGCGTTCAGC
Organism: Candidatus Omnitrophota bacterium; assembly: GCA_016180575.1. Taxonomy (GTDB): domain Bacteria; phylum Omnitrophota; class Gorgyraeia; order Aquiviventales; family Aquiviventaceae; genus JACPAY01. Next base: position 60,592 of record JACPAY010000004.1, read on the forward strand.
CCGGAGGCGGACCTGGTGACGGCGGCGCATGCGCCGTCGGAGCTCGTCGACGGCGCAACCGGCGAGCGCCGCGAGCCGTCCCGACTCGACGGGATGCGGGTGGGCCTGGTCTCGTCCATCGGCGACCCGGAGGGGTTCGAGGCAACGGTGCGCCGGCTCCACGCGACGGTGCTCTGGCACCGGGCCTTTCCGGACCACCACCCGTATCAGGCCGCCGACTGGGCCGCCGTGTGCCAGCGCGCCTCGGCGGAGCGGCCGGAGGCGCTCATCACGACGGAGAAGGACTGGGTGCGCCTTGCGCCGGCGGCGGAGGCCCGCGGGCCGGCCCCGGCGCCGGTGTGGATCTTGGGGATCGCGATGCAGCTGCTCAGCGGGGAAGAGGCGTTGGATGCTCGATTGGCTGGCCTGTACGCTCGTTAAGGCGGCAAGCGGCTTGCTCTGCCGGCTGCCGCCCGGCGTTGCCGTGTGGCTGGGCGAGCGGCTCGGCCTCCTCGCCTGTTGGCTCCAGCCCAAGCGCACCACCATCGGCCTTGCGAACCTGCGCGCCGCGTTCGATGGCCACATGAGCCCCGCGCAGGCGCGCCGGCTCATCCGTGATTGCTACCGGCAGCTGGGTGCTGGCATCATCGAGATGCTGCGGCTGCCCGCCATCGACCGGGCGTATGTGGACCGCTATGTGACCGTTGAGGGGCGAGCCCATTTCGACGAGGCGGTCGCCTCCGGGCGTCCGGTCATCTTCCTCACGGGACACTACGGCAACTGGGAGCTCTCGTCCATCACCGCGGCCCTGCACGGCTACCCCATCGTCGCGCTGGCGCGCGCGCAGCAGCGGCTGCCCCGCCTGTACCGGCTGCTCGTCTCCTACCGGGAGTCCAAGGGCTGCACGATCGTCCATAAGGGCGGGGCGATGAAGCGGCTGATCGCCGCGCTGGGGCAGGGGCGGCTCATCGGGATCGTCGGGGATCAGGCCAGCCGCCAGGGCATCTTCGTCGACTTCTTCGGCCGCCCGGCGCTGTTCGCGACCGGGCCGTTTGAGCTGGCGTATGGGAAGGGCGCGGTGATCCTGCCGGCGTTCATGCACCGGGTCCGTGGGCCGTTCCATCGCCTCGTCATCGAGCCGCCCATCTCATTCTCCGGCAAGCCGCCGAAGGAGACGGCGGTGCGGGAGGGCATCGAGTATTTCGCCGGCGCCCTCGCCGCGCACATCCGGCAGGAGCCGAGCCAATGGCTGTGGATGCACAAGCGGTGGAAGCACACGCCCGCCCGGCGGGTCCTCGTGCTGAGCGACGGCAAGCTCGGCCACCTCAAGCAGTCGCTGGCGGTCGTTGACGCCTTCCGGGATCGCCACCCCGACCTGCGCGCCGAGGTCATCGACGTCCGCTACCGGCATCCGCTCGCGAGGATGGTGACGCTGCTCTGGGCCTGGTGGCTGCCGCGGGGCCTGGGCGGCTCCCGATGCCTCCAGTGGGCGCTCCACCCGGAGACCGCCGCGGCGCTCCTCGCGCGCTACGCCGATCTCATCGTCTCGTGCGGCGCCTCGCCCGCGCCGGTGAACCTGCTCTGGGCCGCCGAGAACCGGGCGCACGCCGTCGCGGTCATGAACCCAGCACCCCTGCCGCTTGGCCGGTTTGCCCTCGTCATGGTCCCGCGCCACGACAGGCTCCGCCGCCGGCCGAACGTCGTGGAGACCGTCGGCGCCCTCGTGGCCCGGCTGCCCGAGGAATCGCTCCGGGCGGCGGGGGAGCGGCTCCGGGCGCATCCCGGCTTTCGCGGCGGCCCCGCGGGAGGTCCGACGGTCGCGGTGTTCATCGGCGGGGACAGCGCGCACTACGCGCTCAGCGCGGCATTCGCCGAATCGCTCATCCGGCAGGTCCTCGCGGCGTGCGACGGCGCAGACGGCTCGTGCCTCGTGACCACCTCGCGGCGCACGTCCCCGGCGGTTGAGCGCGCGCTCGCCGAACAGCTGAACCGCTCAAGCCGCTGCGGCCTCCTGCTCCTCGCCAGCCGCGATCAATTGGACGGCACCATGGAAGGGCTGATGGGTGCCGCGGATGTCGCCGTCGTCACCGGCGAGAGCATCTCGATGGTGTCGGAGGTCTGCGCAAGCGGCCGCCGGATCGTGGTGCCGGCGAGAGCATCTCGATGGTGTCGGAGGTCTGCGCAAGCGGCCGCCGGATCGTGGTGATCGAGCCGGAGCTCCGCGGCCGCGCGGCCACGCTGACGAAGCATGAACGGTTCCTGCAGAGCCTCGCGCAGGAGGGCTACGCGCGGCTGGTCCCGCTCCCGGAGCTGGGACTGGCGATCGAGCGCGCGCTCAAGCGTCCGCCGTCAGGCAAGCGGCTGGAGACCTTCGAGCGCCTCCGCGAGGCGGTGGGGAAGCTCGCCTGATGCACGTCCTGCAGCTGGTCCCGACGCTTGAGGTCGGCGGCGTGGAGCGCGGGGTGCTCGACCTCGCCAAAGGGCTCATCGCGAGGGGCCACCGCGTCAGCGTGGTGTCGGCGGGCGGCTCGCTGGTCGGGCGGCTGACGGCGCTCGGGGCAGCCCACCATCAGCTGCCCGTGCACCAGAAGTCGCTCGCCGGCATCGCGGCGTGCATCCCGGCCGTGACGCAGCTGATCCGCGAGACGGAGGCGGACCTCGTGCATGCGCGCTCGCGCATCCCCGCCTGGATCGGCTGGGCGGCCGCCCGGCGCGCCCAGCGGCCGTTCCTCACCACCGCCCACGGGTTCTACAAGCCGCATCCCGGCTCGCGCGTCATGGTGTGGGGGCGCCTCGTCATCGCGCCCTCGGAGGCGCTCGGGCACTACCTGGTGGAGCGATTCCGGCTGCCCCGGACGCGGCTGCGCGTGATCCCGCGCGGCGTGGACCTGGAGGAGTTCGCGTTTCAGCCGCCGGCCGCCCGCCAGGGGCCATGGCGCCTCGGGCTCTTCGGGCGCCTGAGCCCGCTCAAGGGGCAGGAGGTGGCGCTGCGCGCGTGCGCCCGCCTCATCCGCCAGGGCCTGCCGGTGACGCTGTGCCTCGCCGGCGGCGCGCCGGGGCTGCCTGCCCGCCAGGCGCTGGAGCGGCTCATCGCCGCGTTGAAACTGGAGGACCACGTGGAGTGGCTGGGCCTCCAGCAGGACATGCCCGCCTGCATCGCGTCGGTGGACGTCGTGCTCGCGCCATCCACCTATCCTGAGTCGTTCGGCCGCAGCGCCCTCGAGGCGCAGGCGGTGGGGCGGCCGGTCATCGCCTCGCGCGCGGGGGCGCTGGCGGAGCTGATCCAGGATGGGGAAAACGGCCTGCTGGTGCCGCCGCGGGACCCCGAGGCGCTCGCCCTCGCCATCGAGCGGCTGGTGAACGACCCGGCGCTGCGCGCGCGATGCGTCGAACACGCCCGCCGCCGCGTGGAAGCGGAGTGGCCGCTCGAGCGGATGGTGGAGCGGACGCTGGCGGTCTATGACGAATGCCTGACCCGGCCGCGGATCCTGATCTGGAAGCTGAGCGCGCTGGGCGACGTCGTCCTGTCCACGCCGAGCCTCCGGGCGATCCGCCGCCAGTTCCCGTCGGCGCGCCTCACGCTGGCCGTCGGGCGCTCGGCCTATGAAGCGGTCGCCCGATGCCCGTATCTCGACGACATCCTCATCGATCAGCCGCGGCGCCGGCCGCAACGCGTTCGGCGCGACCTCGGCTTGCGGCGGCGTCTGCGGGAGGGGGCGTTCGACCTCTCCATCGACCTGCAGAACAGCCGCCGCACGCACCTCTTGGCCTGGTGGGCCGGCATCCCGGTGCGGATCGGCTACCGCCGGAAGCTCGGCTGGCTGCTGAACCGCGGGGTGCGCCTGCCGCGCGTGGTGCTGGCGCCCGTCGCGCACCAGCACTACCTCCTGCGGCAGGCGGGCATCGCGCCGGACGGCGACACACTCGAGCTGTGGCCCTCGCCGGCGGATGAGGCGCGGGCCGATGCGCTGATCCGGCCGACCGGGCCTGAATTCATGCGTCTCGTCGGCATGCATCCGGGCGGCAGCGGGCGATGGCAGACGAAGCGATGGGAGCTCACCCGATGGGCCCGCGTGTGCGACGCGCTGGCCCAGCGGGGGGTCCGCGTCGTCGTGACAGGCGGACCGGACGAGCGGCCGCTGGGCGAGGAGCTCCGCCGGCTCACCACGAGCGGCTCGCCCCACCTCTTGATCGGGAAGACCAGCCTGATGGAGCTGGCCTGCGTCATCAGGCGCTGCCAGATCTTCCTGGCGCATGATTCCTCCGCCCTGCACCTCGCCGCCGCGGTCGGGACCCCGACGATCGCGCTGTTCGGCCCGACCGATCCACGCCGCCACCTGCCGCCGACATTCACGGGGCGCGTCATCAAGAAGGACGTCTTCTGCAGCCCCTGCTACTCCCCGCGCTGCCGGACGATCACGCATGCGTGCATGGACCGCATCGGCGTCGAGGAGGTGCTCAGCGCCGTCTGGGGGCTGCTCGCCGAGACCGACCGGCCCGCCGCGCCGTTAGCCTAGCCTCATGCGCATCCTCCACCTGACGTCCCACCTCAATGTCGGGGGCGTCGCCCGCTACACCGTCTCCGCCGCGCAGGCGCTCAGCCGGCGGGGGCACCAGGTCATCATCGCCTCTGGCGGCGGCGAGCTGGAACCCGAAGCGGCCGCTGCAGGTGTTCCGCACTGGCGCGTGCCGCTGCACACGAGCGCTGAGTTCAGCCCGCAGGTATTTGCCGCCGCCCGGCAGATGAGCCGGCGGCTCAGGCAGGAGCCGGTCGAGCTTCTCCATGCCCATACCCGGGTCAGCCAGGTCGTCGCCGCGCGGCTCTCGCGGGCGCTGCGGATCCCGTACGTGACGACCTGGCACGGCATCTTCCGCCCCAACCTCGGCCGCCGGCTGTGGCCGTGCACCGGCGACCTGACAGTCGCAATCAGCGAGCCGGTCCGCCAACACCTGCGGACCGCATTTCGCGTGCCGGACTCGCGCATCCGGCTCATCCCCAACGGCGTTGACCCGGCGCATTTCGCCGAAACACCCGATGCCGCGGTGGTGGCGCAGTATCGGGAGCGCCACCAGCTGCCGGACGGACAGCCGGTGATCGGGACGGTCGGCCGGCTCGCCTCCGGCGGCATCAAGGGGTTGGACCTGCTGCTGGGGGCGGCGCACGCCTTGCGGCAGGAGCAGCCGAATCTCCACATCCTCATCGTCGGGGAGGGGCCGCGCCGTCCGTTGCTCGAGCGGCTCGTCCGGGACCTGGGTCTGGCGGCTCATGTCCGGTTCGCCGGAGCCGCGGCGGATGTCCGCGTGCCGTTGGCCGTCATGCAGGTGTTCGCGTTCCCGGTGCGGTGGCAGGAGGGGTTTGGCCTCGCGCTCATCGAGGCGATGGCGGCGGGCAAGCCCATCGTCGCGACGCGCGCGGGCGCTGTGCCGGACATCGTGGAGGACGGGCGGTCGGGGCTGCTGGTCTCTCCGGAGGATCCCGCCTCGCTCGCTCAGGGCATCGCGCGGCTGCTCAGGGACCCGGCCGCCGCCTCCCGGATGGGCCGGGAGGCGCAGGCGCGCGTGCGGGAGGCGTTCAGTCTCGAGCAGATGATCGAGCGCCTCGAGGCCGTGTACCGCGAGCTGGCGGACGGGAAGCGGCAGGGCGCATGATGGACCGCATCCTGGTGGTGCTGCCGAACTGGTTCGGGGAGACCCTCTTCGCGACGCCGTTCCTGCGCGAGCTCCGCCGGCAGCGGCCCGATGCCTGGGTGGCGACGCTCGGCTGGCCGCAGTGCCGCGAGGTGCTGCTGCACAACCCCCATGTCCAGGAGCGGCTCGACTACGATGAGCGGGGCGCCCACCGCGGCCTCCTCGCGAAGTGGCGGCTCATCGAGGCGCTGCGCTGGCGACGGTTCGACACCGCCTTCATCCTGCGCCGGAGCCTCTCCCGTTCGCTGCTGCTTGTGCTGGCGCGCATCCCGGCGCGGGTCGGGTTTGCCAACCCGAAGAGCGGGTGGCTGCTGACCCAAGCGGTGCCGTCGCCGGCGGCGCCGTCCTCAGGACGGCGTCCCGAGCCAGGTCGAGGGACGCCGGCCCACAAGGCGGTCATCTACCTGCGGCTGCTCGACGCCGTCGGGCTCTCGGGGGGCGACGCGGGCGGGTTCGACTACACGGTGGCGGAGGTGGAACGCCAGGCGGCGCGCGTGCTGCTGAGCGACGTCACGGCCGGCGGCGAGCCGCTGGTCATCCTCCATCCCGGCGCCAACTGGGCCCACAAGCGCTGGGCGCCAGAGCGCTTCGCCGCGCTGGGCGACCGCCTGGCCGCGGAGCGGGGCGCGCGCATCGCCATCACCGGCGGCCCTGGGGACCGCGCGCTCGCGGAGGACATCCAGCGCCGGATGAGCCAGCCAGTGTCCGTGCTCGCAGGCCACACGGGCCTGCGCGAGCTGGCCGCCTGCCTGGAGCAGGCGCAGCTCGTCGTGGCCAACGATACGGGCGTGCTGCACATCGCTGCAGCGCTCGGGCGGCCCCTGCTGGCGCTCTACGGCCCCACCTCACCATTGCTCACCGGGCCGCTCGGGCATGCGGAGCGCACCGTCGTGCTGCACCACCCGGACTGCTGCCCCGAGGTCCCGTGCTACCGGCCGGGGCCGGCGGGCCCCGCGCATCCCGGCATGGACGCGATCACGGTGGACGAAGCCTATGCCGCCGCCGTTCAACTCTTGGACCAACATGGCTGAGCCGCAGCGTGTCCTGCTCATCGGCCCCTCCAATATCGGCGATGCGATCCTGGCCGCCGGCGCGCTCCACGCGCTCGCATCCCGGTATCCTCAGGCGCACCTGACGCTCGTCGTCGGGGAGCGGGCGAAGGCGCTGTTCGCGGAGGATCCCCGCGTCCACACGCTGGTGGACGCCGACCGGTTTAGCTCGCCGCTCGGGCGGCTGCGGCTTGCCGTCGCGCTCTGGCGCTACCATCCCCATGTGGTGGTGGACCTGCGGCACACGCTCTACCCGCTGCTGCTCAAACCGCTCCGGGCCTGGCGCTATTTCCGGCGTCCCCCGCGGGGGATCGTCCACATGCGCGACCGGCACCTCTGGACGCTCCGCGCGCAGCTCGCCGGCATCCCCGCGCACGAGAGCCCGGTCTGGTGGAGCGCCAAGGATGCCGCGCACGTGGAGGCGTTGTGGCGGCGCTGGAAGCTCGACGGCGCCCCGCGCCTCGTGGTCATCTGTCCTGGGGCGCGGAGCCACATCAAGCGCTGGCTTCAGGAGGGCTTCGCGCGCGTCGCCGACCGGCTCATCGCCGAAGCCGGCGCCCAGGTGGTGTTCTGCGGCGAGCCGGACGAGAAGCCCGTCATCGACGAGGTCCTGGGGCTGATGCGCCACCGGGCGCTGAGCGCGGTGGGGGTGACGACCATCCGGCAGCTCGGGGCGCTGATGCGGCGCGCGCGGCTCGTCATCACCAACGACTCCGCGTCCCTCCACCTCGCCTCCGCCCTGGATGTTCCGACGCTCGCCCTCTTCGGCCCGACGGACGCCGGCAAGTACGGCCCGACCGCGGCTCATCACCGCACGATCCGCCGCCGCCTCTTCTGCGCGCCGTGCGAGCGCGCGCTGTGCCGGTTCAGCCACGAGTGCATGCGCTTCATCGGCGCGAATGAAGTGTTCGACGCGGCGGTGACGCTCCTGAGACAGGAGACAGGGGACAGGAGACAGGAGGGGGTGTAACGACATGTCTCATGTCTCATGTCTCATGTCTCCACCGCTTGCTCCGAAGCGGATCCTGGTCATCCGGCTCGACCGGTTGGGGGATGTCGTGCTCTCCACGCCGGTCCTCCGGGCGCTGCGCGAGCGCTTCCCGCACGCCTTCATCGCCATGCTGGTGCGCCCGCCATGCCGGGACGCCGTGGACGGCCACCCGGCGCTCAACGAGGTCATCAGCTACGACAAGGAAAGCACCCATCGCGGCCTCCTGGCCACGGTCCGCTTCGCGCGCTCACTGCGCCGGCAGGAGTTCGACACGGCGCTCATCCTCCATCCGAGCAACCGCTCGCACTGGATTCCCTGGCTCGCCGGCATCCCCGTCCGGATCGGCTACGACCGCAAGTGCGGATGGCTGCTGACCCACCGCCTCCCGCACCGGAAGCAGGAAGGCGCCAAGCACGAAGCGCTCTACACCCTCGAGCTCCTGGCGCCGCTGGGGATCAGCCCGTCGGATCCGCGGCCCGCGGTGCCGGTGCGTCCGGACGCTGTCGAGCGGGTCGAGGCACTCCTGACGGCGTCCGCGGTCGGGCCGCAGGAGCGGCTTGTGGCGGTCCACCCCTCGGCGAGCTGCGTCTCGAAACGGTGGATGCCGGAGCGGTTCGCCGAGGTGGCGGATCGGCTCATCGCTGAGCAGGGGGTCCGGGTGTGTCTCGTGGCGGGGGAGCCTGATGCGGGCCACGCGCAGGAGGTCGCGCGGGCCATGCGCCAGCCGGCGCTCAACTTCGCCGGCCGCTTAAGCGTGGCGGAGCTCATCGCGCTGCTTCGCCGCTGCCGGCTCCTCCTCTCCAACGACTCCGGGCCGGTGCATCTGGCGGCGGCGGTCGGGACGCCCGTCGTGGACATCTTCGGGCGCAATCAAGCCGGGCTCTCCCCGCAGCGGTGGGGGCCGCTGGGGGAGCTCCACATCGTGCTCCACAAAGAGGTGGGGTGCGTGACGTGCCTGGCGCATAACTGCGACATCGGCTTCCTCTGCCTGACCTCGTTGAGCGCCGATGAGGTGTATCGCGCCGTGGTCAGCGTCTTGGAGCGTGGATAAAAAGTACCGGGTACTTTGCCCGCTTTGCGAAGTACCCGGTACTTCTGTACAATAGCTAGCCATGCAGCCATCACGCGGCGCCGCCTGGTATCTGGGCTTGAGCCTCATCGGGCTGGGCCTTTCCGGGTATCTCGTCTTCGTCCACCTCGGGCTCATGCGCGGCGAGCTGCTGGGCGGCACGGCGTGCAGCGCGGCGGGGAGCGCGTTCAACTGCCATGCCGTCGCGTCCGGCCCCTGGAGCGCCGTCCTCGGCATGCCGCTCGCCCTCTGGGGCGTGCTGGGCTACCTCACCGCCTTTGCGCTGGCGTTGTGGGCGCGGCAGCCCGGGGAGGCCGCCGCCCACGGGGCCACGCTGCTCTTCCTCCTCGCCGCCCTCTTCGTGGCGATCGACATCGCCCTCTTCACCGTCATGGCCGTCGTCATCCGGGTCTACTGCCTCTTCTGCCTGCTGACCTATGCGGTCAACGCGGGGCTGCTCGTCGTCTCGGCGCGGTCGCTGCCGTTTCCGTGGCCGCGCGCCTTCGCCCGCGCCGGCGCGTCGCTGGGCTGGCTCCTGCCGTCCGCGCGGCGGACGGGCACAGAGTTCTTCTGGGGGCTCCTGCTCGTCAGCGTGCTGGGCGTGACCGCCTTCCACCTGGGCACGACGTACGCCGCCCACGGCTCGCTCGCCGGCAGCCGGAAGCAGATCCAAGACTTCATTGCCCACCAGCCGCGCGTGCGCGTGGAGACGGCGGGCGACCCGTCGGTCGGTCCGGCCGGCGCCCCGCTTGAGCTGGCCGAGTTCAGCGATTTCTTCTGCCCATCCTGCCAGCGCGCGTTCCAGATGAACGCCATCGTCCTGGCCACCCACCGGCGCGACCTTCGATTCATCTTCAAGCACTACCCGCTCGACACCGCCTGCAACGGCAAGATCAGCCGCATGGTGCACCCCGGCGCCTGCCGGGTCGCCGCGGCATCGGAATGCGCGCACCTCCAGGGGAAGTTCTGGCCGTTCCACGATGTGGTCTTCGCCGAGGGCCACCGCTACAATTTGAACCGGCTGGAAAGCGACGTGCGGCGATTGGGCATGGACCCGACGGCGTTTGAGGCCTGCATGGCGTCCGGGCAGGGGATGGAGGCGGTGAAGCGCGACATCGAGGAGGCTGCGAAGCTCAACGTCCAGAGCACGCCGACCTATGTCCTGAACGGGATCGTCATCACCGGCGGCTTCACCCCGTCCGTGTTCGAGGAGTTCGTGTCCGTCCTCAAGGAATACAAATGAGGAGACCGGTTCCCTCTTTCCCATCGACCATGGGTAGGAAACAGGGAACCGGTCCCGGGACTATCGCCATGCTAAAGCCAGGCGACGCGGCCCCGCCGTTTTCGCTGCAGGCCGGCGATGGGAAGACGGTCGTGCTCTCGGACTTCCGGGGCCGCAAGGTCGTCCTCTATTTCTATCCGAAAGACGACACGCCGGGCTGCACCCGGGAGGCCTGCGGCTTCCGGGACGCCCTGCCGCGCGCCGCGCGCTCGGGCGCCGTCGTGCTGGGGGTGAGCCGCGACCCGCTGCCGTCCCACCAGCGGTTTGCGGAGAAGTTCCGCCTGACCTTCCCGCTGCTCAGCGACCCGGACGCGGCGGTCTGCAAGGCCTACGGCGTCTACAAGCAGAAGTCGCTGTATGGCCGCACGTACTGGGGAATCGAGCGGATGACGTTCCTCATTGACGAGGAGGGCCGGATTGCCCGCATCTTCCCGCACGTCAAGGTGGATGGCCACGTCGACGCGGTCCTCCAGGCGCTCAAGGGCGCGCCGTAAGCCGCGCCACCCTCCCTCCATGGCCGCTGACCGGTTCGCGCAGGTGCTGGACCGGATCGACCAGCTCAACCGCGAGGACCCCACCACCGAGCGCGCGGGCGGGACGGCAGTTCCCCGCGAGCTCCTCTACGCCCAGCGGCTCACCGACTGGGTGCGCCGCCTCGCCCCCGACGCCTCCGAGGCGCTGCAGATTGCGGCGCGGGGGCAGCATGTCCAGCGCTGGACGATCCCGCGCGAGCGGTACCCGCGGGGCCGCGCCGGCTACCTGAAGTGGCGCGAGACGCTCAAGGCGTTCCATGCCAAGACCGTCGCCGGGCTCATGCGCGAAGCCGGCTATCCCGAGGACGCCATCCAACAGGTGGAGCGCATCATGAGCAAGCGGCACCTCGCCGACGACGCTGACTCGCAGACGCTGGAGGATGCCCTGTGCCTGGTCTTCCTCGAGACGCAATTCGCGGCGCTGCGGGCGAAGACGCCTGATGAGAAGATGCGGGAGGTCCTGCAGAAGACGTGGCAGAAGATGAGCCCGCGGGCGCGGTCGGAGGCGCTGCAACTGCCGCTCGGCGAGGGAGAGCGATGCCTGCTCAGCGAGGCGTTGCGATAGTCTTGTTGCCCCCGTGTGGCCGCGGGTCCTGCCGCGCCGCCACCCCATCGGCTGTCCTCGGCCTCCTCGGCCTGCGGGCAGGCGATGGGGTCCCCGGCTCCGCGTCACCCGCGGCCAGCGAGGGATTCGTCAGGCCTTCTCGTAAGAGGGACAGAGGGCGCTTCCGAGCGGGCACTCGCGGCACTTGGGCTTCCTGGCGATGCAGATGGTTCGTCCGTGGATGATCATCTGATGGCCGAAGCGGGTCCACCGCGCTCGGGGAACGAGCGCCATCAGGTCCCGCTCGATCTTGTCCCGGTCGGTTTGGCTCGTCAGGCCGAGGCGCTGGCTGACCCGCATCACATGGGTGTCGACGACAATGCCCGCCTGGACGCGGAAGGCGTTGCCGAGCACGACGTTCGCCGTCTTGCGGGCGACGCCGGGCAGCTCGAGGAGGTCCTCCATCCGGTCCGGGACCTTGCCGCCGAACCGGTCCACGAGGAGCCGGCAGGCCCGCTGGATGCTCCGCGCCTTGTTGCGATAGAAGTTGACCCGCGAAAGGTCCCGCTCGAGGGCCGCAAGGTCCGCCTCGGCGTAGGCCCTGGCGGTCTTGTACTTCTTGAAGACGTCCGGGGTGACCTTGTTGACCAGGGCATCGGTGCATTGCGCCGAGAGGATGGTCGCGACGAGCAGCTCGAGCGGGTTGGTGAAGCGGAGGGTGCAGGCGGCGTCGGGATAAGCCTCTTGGAGGCGCTCCAGGATGCGGTTGATGCGTTGCCTGGCAGGGGGCAGCGAGCGCATCATAGCGACATTCTACTAGCTGCGTGACGATTCTGTCATCCAAAAGTCACCATCCTGTCATCTCCTCAGAGGTAGACTTAACGTGTTGTAGAAAACCCAGGAGGGACAAGATGGCAAGAGAAGAGACAGGGCTCGTGGCGTCGGTCAAGCAGGGGGTGGTGAGCGCCGTTCAAGGCGCCGGGGATATCGCCAGCGCTGTGGTTGATGCGATCAGCACGACCGTGGCGACCACCATCGGGGGGCTCGGCAACGTCGCCTCGTCGCTCGTGAGCGCCACAGCGGACGTCGCCCAAGGCACCCTCGAAGCGGTCATGGAAGTCGGGGGTGATCTGGGCTTCGCCGCGAAAGGCATCATTCTCGGCGTGCTCCGCGGCGCCAAGAAGGCGGGCGCGGCGACCCTCGAGACGATCAGCCAGACGTCAGGGGCTGTCATCAAGTCCACCGCGGCGGTCGCCGGCGATGTGGGGACCGCGGCGAAAGGCCTGGTCGAGGGCGCGGTCCAGGGGGCGAGAGAGGTCGGCCTGGATGTGACGGAGGCGGCCTCCGCCGCGGCGACGGGAGCCCTCAAGGCGGCCGGGGAGGTTGGATCCGAGGCCGGCACAACAGTCCGCAACGCCCTCACGGGCACCATCGCGGGGGTCAAGGTGGTCCTGAAAGAACCGTTCAAGAAGTAAGCCTTGCAAGGAATACTGGGTCCGGTTCCGAAAGAGGGAACCGGACCCATTTTTTGGTTCCCTCCTTACGGCCTATTGCAGGCGGCGGGAAAGCCCGCTACAATAGCCTCGTCTGTCCCTCGAATCCTCCATGACCGCCACCGCAGTCACTGAACGTCGGAAGTCCGCGCGTCAGGCGCCCCCCTCCCGCTTCACCGTGCACCTGCTGCAGGCCAACGGCGCCACCGCCACCGAGGGCGTCAACGTGAGCGAGGGCGGCCTGTGCCTCCGGCTGCGCGAGATGCTGGAGGTCCGGTCGCTCGTCCAGCTGCAGGTGACGCCCGGCGACGGCGGGAAGGGGCGGCGGCCGGTCCGGTGCGCGGGCCGGGTCACCTGGGTCATGCAGCGGCTGGACCTGCGCGGCACGCCCCCCTTCGTCTTCGATACCGGCATCGAGTTCGTCAATCCGCCGCCCGGTCTGCGGCAGCGTGTCATCCCGGCAGGCGCAGGGCCGGTGACGCCGGGCCGGACTACCCGGTCGCTGAGGCTGGGGCCCGCCGTGATCCGGGGCCGCGAGTATGTCCCGCGCATTGAGCGCAGCCCAGGCTCCCCGGCGCGCTGGCATCTGGTCATCCTGGCGGAGGGCGTGCCATGCCTGAGCGAGCATTACCCGTCGGAGCGCGCGGCCCTGGCGGCGTGGACCCGGTTCAGGCGCCAGCGGGCGAAACGGTGAGAGGCGCATGATCAAGATCGAGCGGCAGTTTGCGGTGTTCCTCGAGAACCGGCCCGGGATGCTCCTGCGCACCTGCCAGGCGCTCGCGGCGGCGAAGGTCAACATCCTCGCGCTGTCCATCCTGGACACCGTCGACCACGCGATCGTCCGGATGGTGGTCGACAAGGCCCCGGAGGCCGAGCAGGTGCTGGAGCGCCTGCACGCCATGGTCCAGCGGCACGACGTCATCGTGATGGACGTGCCCAACACGGCGGGGGCGCTCGCGGGCGTGGCGGAGCGCCTCGCCGAGGCCGGCATCAATATCGAATACGCCTACTGCACCGCCTCGTCCGGCCAGCCGGCAGGGGCGCTCGTCCTGCGCACCAACGACCTGGAAGCCACCATCAATGCGCTCAGCTGAAATCGGGGACAGCCACTAATTTTCTGGAGAACGCCGTGGAAAAATTAGTGGCTGTTCCCGGATGAAGGCGGTCCTCTTCCGCCGGCACGGCGGCCCCGAGGTCCTCGAATACGCTGACGCGCCTGATCCTCCGGTCGAGCCCGGCTCCCTCGTCATCCGGGTCAAAGCCTGCGCGCTCAATCATCTCGACCTCTGGATCCGGCAGGGGATCCCCGCTTACCGGATTGCGCTGCCGCACATCTCCGGCTGCGACGTGAGCGGCGTGGTGAAGCGGGTGGGCCCAGGCGTGACGCGCGTGAAGGCCGGCGACCGGGTCGTGCTGGCGCCTGGGATCAGCTGCGGCCGGTGCGAGGCGTGCCGGGCGGGGCAAGACAACCTGTGCGCCGCCTTTGGCATCCGCGGGGCCGCCATCCCAGGAGGCTATGCGGAGCTGGCCGGCGCGCGCGCGGAGGACGCGATCCCCATTCCGGAGCGGCTGTCCTTCGAGGACGCGGCGGCGTTTCCGCTGGTGTTCCTGACCGCCTGGCACATGCTCGTGGGGCGGGCCAAGCTCCAGGCGGGCGAATCGGTGCTCGTCCACGCCGCGGGCAGCGGGGTCGGCCACGCCGCGGTCCAGATCGCGAAGCACCGGAAGGCGATCGTCTACGCGACGGTGGGCTCGGAGGCCAAGGTTCCGAAGGCGAAGGCGCTCGGGGCGGATACGGTGATCAACTACCGGCAGGATGACTTTGAGGCGCGCGTGAAGTCGCTCACCGGCGGCCGCGGCGTGGACGTGGTGTTCGACCACATCGGCCCCGACATCTGGGAGCGCAACCTGCGCCTGCTGGCCAAGGGCGGCCGCCTGGTGACCTGCGGCTCGACCAGCGGGCCCAGCGTGACGCTCGACCTGCGGTACGTCTTCTCGCGCCAGCTCTCGCTGTTGGGGTCCATGATGGGCACGCGCGCGGAGCTGGATGAGGTGGCGCGGCTCGTCATGGACGGGACGCTCCGGCCTCTGGTCGATGCGGTCTTCCCGCTGCGCGAGGCCCGGCAGGCCCAGGAGCGGATGGAAGCTCGAGACGTGTTCGGCAAGTTGGTGCTGGTGCCGTGAGGGAACGCAAGCAGGAGGCGCGATGGCGTTTCGATTGATCCCGAAGGAGGAGTCGTTCTTTGACCTGTTCGAGCAGTCGGCGAACATCCTGTTGAGCGCCGCCGGCCTGCTGGTCGAGGCGACCGAGCGCTTTGAGACGCTGCCGGAGAACGCCAAGCGGCTGGAGCGGCTGGAGCACGACGGCGACCAGATCACCCACGACATCATGGCGCGCCTCAACCGCACCTTCATCACCCCCATCGACCGGGAGGACGTCCATCGGCTCGCCTCGGCGCTCGACGACGTCCTCGACCTCATCGAGGCCTCGACGGAGCGGTTCGTCCTGTTCAAGATCCCCGCGATCCTGCCGCAGGCCAAGGAGATCGCGCGCGTCATCCAGCAGCAGGTCCAGGAGATCCATCGCGTGATCCCGAAGCTGCGCCACATGCGCCATGCGTCCATCATGGAGCACTGCATCGAGATCAACCGGCTGGAGAACGTGGGGGACCGCCTCCTCCGCGACGCGTTCGCCGCGCTGTTCGACGGCGCCCCGGACCCCATCACCGTCATCAAGTGGCGGGAGCTCTACGAGCTACTGGAGTCGGCGACGGATAAGTGCGAGGACGTGGCCGTCGCGATCGAAAGCATCGTCCTCAAGAACGCCTGACGGGCCACCGATGGCGCTCTCGCCGACCCTGCTCGTCGTCCTCGGGCTCGTCCTCGCCGCGGAGTTCGTCAACGGCTGGACCGATGCCCCGAACGCCATCGCCACCGTCGTCTCCACCCGGGTCCTCTCCCCCACCCGCGCCCTGATCCTCGCCACCCTCCTCAACATCGTCGGGGCGCTGTTCGGCACGGCGGTCGCCGCGACGATCGGGAAGGGCATCGTCAGCCCGGACGCCATCACCATCTACACGGTGGGCGCGGCCATGGTGGGGATCGTCTTCTGGAGCACCCTCGCCTGGTACTACGGCCTGCCGACCAGCGAGTCCCACGCGCTCATCGCCGGCCTCACCGGAGCCGGGCTGGCCACCGCCGGGCCGCAGGCGCTGCTCTGGAGCGGCTGGCAGAAGGTGCTGATCGGCCTCGCCTTTTCCACGTTCCTCGGATTTTTCGGGGGGCTCTTGCTGATGGCGATCCTCTACCGCGTCTTTCGCCGCGAGAGCCCGGCGACGGTCCGCCGGCTGTTCGGGAAGCTCCAGATCCTCTCGGCGGCGTTCATGGCGTTCAGCCACGGCTCGAACGACGGACAGAAGTTCATCGGGACCTTCACCCTGGTCCTGCTGCTGGGCGGGCTGATCCCGGAGTTCCACGTCCAGGCGTGGGTCATCCTGCTCTGCGCCGGCGTCATGGGCGTCGGCACCGCGGTCGGCGGCTGGCGCATCGTGCGGACGATGGGGCTGCGGCTGACGAAGCTCGATCCCGTCCACGGCTTCGCGGCCGAGACGGGCGCGGCCGCCACCATCGTCCTGGCCTCAGCCTTCGGCATCCCGCTCAGCACCACCCACACCATCAACACCGCCATCATGGGGGTCGGCTCGACCCGCCGGTTCTCGGCGGTCCGCTGGGGGGTCAGCCGGAACATCGTGACCGCCTGGGTGCTGACCTTTCCGGTGTGCGGCCTGATCGCCTGGGCGGCCGCCAAGCTCTCCCTCCTCGTCCTGCGCTAGCCTGGCAACCCGCCCGCCCCATCAGGCATACTTAGGGTAGCCAACCGAAAAGAGGGGCGCGATGAGCAACCAACGGGGCACCGCCGTGCTCATGTCCCTGAGCATCGTCGTCTTGCTCGGGACGCTGGGCTCCACGCTGCTCATGCGCAGCCTCCACGAGCGCCAGCTGGGCAGCCGCAGCGCCGCCCGGCACCAGGCCTTCTTCCTCGCCGACGGCGCCATCGACCGGGCGCTCCTGAACCTCCGCACCCCGGACGTGCTCACCGACGACATCACCGCCGGCACCCTGCTGAGCGGCACGTTCCAGGTCGACACCCCGGCGGAATCGCTGGGGGCCCTGCGGTGGCGGGTGACGACCCGCGGGTTCAGCCAGCAGGAGGAGCGCCGCATGGAGGCGGTCGTCCAGCTCACCCCGGAGTCCGTGTTTCAATACGCCCTCTTCGGCGATCAGGTGGTCAACGTCAGCGGCAACGCGACGACCGACAGCTACGATTCGACCCTTGGCCCCTACAACGACGACGAGGACTCCCCCGACTACAACGCCGGGCACAACGGGGATGTCGGCACGAACGGCACGTCGGCCGGCGACGTCGCGATCGGCGGCAGCATCTTCGTGGACGGCCAGGTCACGGTCGGGCCTGGGGCCGATGACCCGGAGTCCCTGGTCACCGGCTATGACCCCGCGTTCGTCACCGGCGGGACCGATCCCCCATCGGACACGCAGGACGTGGTGTCGTCGGACATGGCCATGCCGATGCCGCCGGTGGTCGTCCCCTCCGGGCTGACCTGCGAGGACTACACGGTCGCCGGGAACACGACGGTGACCCTGCCGCCGGGCACGTACTGCTACCAGAACCTGACGATCCAGGGCAACGGGAACCTGACCTCGTCCGGCCCCGTGACCATCTACGTGATCGGGGAGCTGACCGCGCAGGGCAACTCCGTGGTCGGCGTGCCCAACGATCCGAGCCAGATGCTGTTCCAGATGAGCGCCACGGCCGAGGGGACGCTGGAGCAGACCATCCAGGGCAACAACACGTTCTACGGGGCGATCTACGGGCCCGATGCGACGTTCAACATCCAGGGCAACGCCACGATCTACGGCTCCGTCATGGCCCGGAACGTCAACGTGAGCGGCAACGCCGATCTCCACTACGACGAGGCGCTGACCGACGAGACCCAGATCTCCGGCCTGTACGGCACGCGCCTCCTCTCGTGGCGCGAGCTGGCGGATTGACCGATGCCCGCGATCCGGCGGTCCGGCCTCACGCTGGTTGAGCTGCTGGTGGGCGCCGTGGTGCTCGCCGTGGCGGTCACGGCGCTGCTGGGCGCGTTCCTGGGCCAGCTGACCATGAACGAGCATGCCCGCCGCCTGGCCTGGGCCGCCAACGACGCCAGCCGCGTCATGGAGCAGGTGCGCCGGCAGAACAGCGGCGGCGCCTGTGCCGCCCCCAGCGCGAACCCGCCCGCCGGCTTTGGGAGCTGGGACGCGTGGCTGGCGGATGCGAGCGCGAGCGGCGGGGGCGGGAAGAGCATCGAGCCGGCAGGGGACGAGCTGGTCGTGGTGACCCCCGCCGGAGCCAATCCGCTGACGGTGACCGTGGCGGTCTGCTGGCGGCACCGCGCCCGCATCCTGGGCGAATGCACAGGGGCGGGGGCGCTGGCCCCGAGCCCCGGCGCCGGCGGCAATCCGCTCGTGACGGAGTCCCCCGCGATGCTGGCCACGCTCGTCACGTGCCGGCGATGAGGCGCCGCGCGATGGCCGCCGCCCCTCGGCATCGGGCCGGCATGACGCTGATCGAGATCCTCTTCGTGCTCGTGATCTTCGGCGGCCTGCTGGCCACGCTGATGGCGAGCCTCCTCGTGAGCCGCACGTCCTATGTCTCCGCCGACGCGTTCGTGCAGGTCCAGCAGGAAGCGCGCCGGGCCTTCGACGTCATGGTCAAGGAGCTCCGGGAGGCCGGCCAGGTGAACAACAACGTGGCCATCGCCGTCCCCGGCGTGCAGCGGCTGGATTTCCAGATCGATCGCGGCTACG
This sequence comes from Candidatus Omnitrophota bacterium, assembly GCA_016180575.1. GTDB lineage: Bacteria > Omnitrophota > Gorgyraeia > Aquiviventales > Aquiviventaceae > JACPAY01. The sequence continues at coordinate 79,091 of JACPAY010000004.1, forward strand.
ACGCGGCGGCCTGCGGCGGCGTCTGTTGGGGCACCGAGAACCCCGCGTTCCCGAGCGGCTGGGTCCACTACGTCCTCGATGCGGCGACCCCGCCCGCGCCGCGCCTGATGCGCTGCGTCACGGCGGGACGGCTGGACCCCATGCCGGCCGACTTCGCCGGCTGCCGCGTCCTCGCCAACCACGTCAGCGCGGCCTTGGCCAACTCCTCCTTCGTCTACGACCATGGGAACCGGATCGTGACGGTCCGGCTCCAGGCCTCGCTCACCTCCCAGCAGCTGCCGGGCGGGACCATCGGCACGACACCGGTCCCCCTCATGACGCAGGTGCGGCTCCGGAACACCTGACCCTCCCCCTTCAGAACTTGTTGGAGGCCAGCCAGATCAGGCATACTTAAGGCACAGACACCCTGGTGCGCCGAGGGCGGGCAACGCGATGGGCCTGGCCTCGACACCGTCGGGGCACGGCCTCGGTTGCCGCGGACACGGGTTCCTGAAGGGACCCGTGTTGCCATTTTTTTGGAGGACCCGATGGACCGATCGCGGGCGGGGATGACGCTGGTCGAGCTGCTGTGCGGCATCGGCGTCCTGGTCATCGCCGGGATGTGGCTCCTGGGGTCGTACCATTCCGCGCTCCACCTCACCGAGGTCTCGCAGCAGACGACCGTGGCCATCAACGACCTCAGGGACATGATGGAGCGGATCAAGGCCACGCCGTTCACCCAGCTCCAGGCCAGCTTCCCCCACGGCGTGGCGAACGGCCCGGGCGGCGCGCGCGCCTATCCGAGCGTGGTCGGCGGCTACACCCTCCCCGCCGAGCAGATCACCGTCACCCACAGCCCGAACGCGACCGCGGACCCGAGGGAGCTGACCGTGCAGCTCACCTGGACGAACCGGGGACGTGTCTACCAGCGGCGCGTCGAGACGGTGCGAGCGAGCGAGGCGAGCTGACGATGCATACCGGTATCAGATACCGGTCGAAGCTGCCGGTTAATTGGCCGGTATCTGATACCGGAACTGCCGCGGGGTTTACGCTCGTGGAGACGATGGTGGCCGGCACCCTCCTCGTCTCCCTCAGCCTGGTGGCGGCGCTCTGGCTGGCCGGCGTCTCCGACCTGTGGTGGACGGCGACGACGCAGGGCGAGGTCCGCCGCGCGGCCCAGCAGGCCATGAACCGCATGGTGGATGAGCTGCGCTCCGCGACGCGGACCGCCATCGGCAGCCCCCCGAACGCGTCCATCCCCGCGGCCCCCGGGAACACCGCGGCGACGTTCTACCTCCCCGCCGACGAGGATGGGAACGGCCTCATCATCGACGCGGTGGGCAACACGGAATGGGATACCCCCAACCCGGTGCAGTACGCCTACGTGCCGGCGCAGCGGCAGCTTGTCCGGATCCAGGGCGGGCAGCAACGGATCCTCGCCAATGACATCGCCGCCATCAGCTTTGAAGACGCGCTGCTCAATCCCGCGCTGTACCAGAACGAGATGAAGATTACGCTGACCATGCAGCGGACGACGCCGCAGCGGCGGACGGTCTCGGCGACCGCCGTGGAAATCGTGAAGCTGAGGAACTGACGGAGCGCCGACGATGACCAACAGGCGAGGGCAGGCGGTCGTGCTGGCCTACCTGGCCGTGCTGGTCATGACGGTCCTGGGCGGCTCGCTGCTGAACCACAGCTTCTCCGCGCAGCGGGAGAGCCACATCCAGCAGCTCCAGGCCGAGCTGCTCTACATGGCCGAGGGCGGCCTGGAGGACGGGGTGTCGCGCTTCGCGAAGGCCATCGCGAACTTCGACGTCGACGCCAACACGGCCCGGTACCCCGCCGTCGGCTCGCTCGCGACCGCGTTCTCCTCCGGGACGGCCGCCTCCACGGTGATCACGGAGGCGGAGCCGCTGCCGCGCACCATCGCGGACCCGGACGGGGTCTCGCTCTTCGTGAAGAACTACCATGTCGCCACGACCGTCCAGCATCCGGCGAGCAACCTGTCCATGACGCTCCACCAGATCGTGACGCGGCGGATCATCTACACGTTCCAGCATGCGGTGTTCTACGACCATGACCTGGAGTGGCTGCCCGGCCCGGACATGACCTTGACGGGCCGGGTGCACAGCAACGGCGACGTCTACCTCGGCACCCATGGCATCCTGACGGTGGACAGCGAGTACCTCCGCGCGGTCGGCGGCCTCTACAACCGGCGCAAGGACGACCCAGGCGCCCCGATGGGCGGGGTCGTGCAGATCAAGAAAGCGGGCACCAACCCCGCCCAGTTCCCGACGATGTCGGGCCTTGACAGCGACGACGCCACCTGGGCCGCCGATGCCCAGTCGCGGTGGGGCGGCACGGTCAAGTCGGGGGTGCACGGGGTGACGAGGCGCGCCGTCCCGGTCATCGGCTCGATCGCCCCCGGCGGGTTCTACGACCAGCACGCCGGCCTCAAGGTGGTCGAGGGGCAGCTGGTGCAGGACGGCATGGTCCTGGTCGAGGGGCGCGACATCCCCCCCGGCACCGTGATGACGGCGGACGATTTCTACAACAACCGGGAAGGGAAGCACGTGCGGATGACAACCATCGACCTCCGGAAGCTGGCCGGCCACTTCGACGCCGACGGGGACGGCGCGGAGGATCCGCCCGGCCGCAACGGCAACCGCTTCACGAACCGCCTGCCGGCGAACGGGCTGCTCTACGCCAACGGGCGCACCACGCCGGCGACGCACCAGCCGGGGATCCGGCTCATCCGCGGCGCCGAGATCGCGCGCGCCGGCGGGCTCACGGTGGTCTCGCCGGTCCCGGTGTACCTCCAGGGGGATTACAACACGGTGGGCAAGAAGCCGACCGCGGTGATCGCCGACGCGGTCAACCTGCTCTCGAACAACTGGCGGGACCCGACGAGCCTCTCCCGGCTCAGCAGCCGGACGGCCGCCACCACGACCGTCAACACCGCCTTCATCGCCGGCATCACGGACACCAGCCCCGGCCGGTACAACGGGGGGCTCGAAAACTACCCCCGGCTCCACGAGAACTGGAGCAGCCGAGAACTCCGGATCACGGGCTCCTTCGTCTCGCTGTGGAACAGCCAGATTGCGACCGGGCGCTGGCAGTACGGCGACCCGCAGTACACCGCCCCCGTCCGGCGGTGGAGCTACGAGACGAGCTTTGCGGACGGGACCAACCTGCCGCCGTTCACCCCCTGGGCGGTCGAGATCACCAAGGGCGCCTGGTGGAAAGACTAATCGGCCGGCCTGCACCCCCGGAAGTTATTCTTGACAAGATTGGTAGTATATCATACACTTGAAGCAATGAAGCTGTCGACTCGGTCGACCTATGGGATGCGGGCGCTGGTGGAGCTCGCCCTGGCCGAGGGCCGGGGGCCGGTGTCCGCCGCCGCCATCGCGAAGCGGCAGGATCTCTCCGTCGCCTACCTCGAGCAGCTCCTCCACCGGCTGAAGAAGCGCCGGGTGGTCACCAGCATCCGCGGTCCCCGCGGCGGCTACGTGCTGGCCAAGGAGCCGGCTCGGATTACCATGGCGGAGGTGGTCCTCGTCTTGGACGGCCTGGACGGAGCCAACGGCGCATCAGTCCCGAACGGCCGACCGTCGGCCAAGGCCGGACGCGCGAAGACGACCGAGCCCAAGGACGCGCACCGGCACGCCCAGCGGATCGCCCAGGCGGTGTGGCGGTGCGTGCATGAGCGGTTGACGCAGTCGCTGGGCACCATCACGCTCCAGGACCTGTGCGATGAGGTGCGCGCCCAGACGGGCGAACCGCTGGACCACCGGTATGAGTTCCATATCTAACGGGCATGACCAAGGACCAGGTGCGGGGCAGGATGCTCCGCCGCTTGAGACAACAGAAGGAGGACGCACGGCGTCGACGAAGCGAGGCGATTCGGCGGAAGGTGTTCCGCCTGGCGGCGTTTCGGCGGGCGCGGACGGTGTGCTGCTATGTCGCCCTGCCGTATGAAGTGCAGACGTGGCGGTTGATTGAGGAGATGCTCGCGAAAGGCAAACGGGTGGTGGTGCCGGTCATGCGGCCGCGGACCAAGCGGCTGGGCCTCTCTGAGGTCCGGGATCCCGGCGCCGAGCTCGTCCGAGGCTCGTTCGGCGTCTGGGAGCCGGCGCCCTCGGCGAGGCGGCCGGTGCCGCTCGGCGCGCTCGACCTTGTGCTCGTGCCGGGGATCGCTTTTGACCGGCGCGGCCGCCGGCTGGGCCACGGGCACGGGTACTTCGACCGGTTCCTCGCGCGCGTGCCCAAGACCATCCCGACGGTCGGACTCGCCTTCCGGTTTCAAGTCCTCGATCGCCTGCCGCTCGCTGCGCACGACCGCGCCGTCCGGACCATCCTCACCGCCTAGCCTTGACGCCAACCCGGTGACGAGGGGGCATGACCATGTCAGGAATCATCGTAACCCTAGTTGCGCTCGTGGGGGCTGCGTGCGGGATCGGGGTCGGATACGCGGTGCGCGCGATGCGCAGCCGCAAGACCCTGAGCAGCGCCGAGGCGAAATCGAAGCAGCTCGTGGAGGACGCCAGCCGCCAGGCCAAGGCGATCGCCAAGCAGGCGGAGCTGGAAGCGAAGGAGCACCTCCACACCCTGCGCCAGGAGTTCGAGGAGAAGACGCGGGACCGCCGGAATGAGCTCTCGCAGCTTGAGAAGCGGCTCCACCAGCGGGAGGAGCTCCTCGACCGGAAGCTGGACCTCCTGGACCGGAAGGAGAAGGATCTGACCGAGCGCGACCGGCAGCTCGCCGGCCGCACGCAGGCGTTCACGGAAAAGACCGAGCACCTCGAGCAGCTCATCGCCGAGGAGAAAGAGAAGCTGAAGACCGTCTCGGGCCTGGGCCAGGAGGAGGCCAAGCAGCTCCTCCTCTCGCGCCTCGAGCAGGAGTGCCGCGCCGAGGCCGGCATGGTCATCAAGCACGTGGAGGAGGACACCAAGCGGGACGCGCAGGCCACCGCCCGGCGCATCCTGGTCGAGACGATGCAGCGCTGCGCCGCCGAGTTCACCGTCGAGACCAGCACGTCCGTGATCCAGCTGCCCAACGAGGACATGAAGGGGCGGATCATCGGCCGCGAGGGCCGCAACATCAAGGCCTTCGAGCTGGCGACGGGGGTGGACCTCATCGTGGACGACACGCCCGATGTCGTGACCCTCTCCTCGTTCGACGCGGTCCGGCGCGAGGTCGCCAAGCAGTCGCTCGAGCGGCTCATGTCCGACGGGCGCATCCATCCCGCCCGCATCGAGGAGGTCGTGGAGAAGGTCCGCAAGGAGTTCAACCAGCACATCATCCAGGAGGGGGAGAAGACGGTCAGCGAGCTGGGCGCCCACGGCGTCAACCCGGAGCTGGTGAAGCTCATGGGGCGGCTGCGCTACCGGACCAGCTACGGCCAGAACGTGCTCGTCCACTCGAAGGAGACGGGGTACCTCTGCGGGATGATCGCCGCGGAGCTCGGCCTCGACCAGCGCCTGGCGCGCCGGTGCGGCCTCCTGCACGACGTCGGCAAGGCGGTGAGCCACGAGGTGGAGGGGCCGCACGCCATCATCGGCGGGGAGCTCGCCAAGAAGTACGGCGAGGCCCCGGAGGTGGTCCACGCCATCGAGGCGCATCACGAGGACGTGGCGCCGACGACGCTCTACGCGGTGCTGACGATCGTGGCCGACTCCATCAGCGGCTCGCGGCCCGGCGCGCGCGGCGACACGCTGGAGAACTACGTCAAGCGGCTCCAGGCGCTCGAGGCGATCTGCGACTCCTTCAGCGGGGTCGAGAAGGCCTACGCGATCCAGGCGGGGCGCGAGGTGCGGGTCATCGTCCAGCCGGAGCGGGTGACCGACCTTGAGGCGATCGCCCTCTCGCGCGAGATCAAGCGGAAGGTGGAAAGCTCCATCGAGTTCCCGGGCCAGATCAAGATCACCGTCATCCGCGAGACCCGCTCCATCGAGTACGCTCGCTGATGAAGATCTTGCTCATCGGGGACATCATCGGGCAGCCGGGGCGCGTGGTCGTGGAGCGCGAGGTCATCCGCCTGCGCGAGGAGCGCGCGATTGACTTGGTCGTGGCGAACTGTGAAAATGTGGCGGGTGGCGCCGGGGTGACGCCCAGCACCGCCGAGGACCTGTTCCGCGCCGGCGTGGACGTCCTCACCTCCGGCAACCACGTCTGGCGCAAGCGCGAGGCGCTCGAGCTGCTCAAGCTCGATCCCCGGGTCCTGCGGCCGGCGAACTATCCGGACGGCACGCCCGGCTCGGGGTCCACCATCGTCGAAACGCTCTCCGGCCACAAGGTCGGCATCCTCAACGTCATGGGCCGCGTCTTCATGGAGCCGCTGGACTGCCCGTTCCGCACCGCCGAGCGGGAGCTCAAGCGCCTTTCGCTCGTCACCCCGGTCATCATCGTGGACATGCACGCCGAGGCGACGAGCGAGAAGGTCGCGATGGGCTGGTTCCTCGACGGGAAGGTCTCGGCGGTCTTCGGGACGCACACCCACATCCCCACCGCCGATGAGCGCATCCTGCCGCAGGGCACCGCCTTCATCACCGATGTCGGGATGACCGGGCCGTACGACTCGGTCATCGGGCGGCGGGTCGACCAGATCCTGGAGCGCTTCCTCTCCAACCGGCCGGTGAAGTCCGACGTGGCGGAGGGGAACGTGCAGCTGCGCGGCCTGCTCGTCGAGGTGGACCAGCGGACCGGGAAGGCCCAGGCGGTTGAGCGCATCACGAGGACCCTGGATGGAGCCGTCGCCGCTCGCGGCCGCGACTGAGCCGCCCGCCCCGGCGCTCGCGAAGGTCGGGCCGGGGGCGGCCTCGCCGCCGGCGGCCCTCAGCGTCGCCGAGGTCGTGGCGAGGATCCGGGGCTGCATCGAGCGGCAGTTCCCGGCGCCGCTCTGGGTGGAGGGGGAGCTCTCCAACTGCACCTATCACGCGTCGGGCCACATCTACTTCTCGCTCCTCGACCCGCAGGCGTCGGACCGGTTCGGCCAGCGGCTCCTGCTGCCGTGCGCGTTCTTCCGCGGCCTGAACCAGCACGTGAAGTTCAAGCTGACGGACGGCCTGAGGGTGCTGTGCCTCGCGCAGGTGGCGATCTATGAGGGACGGGCCCAGTATCAGCTCAAGGTCCTCCAGGTCCAGCCGAAGGGGAAGGGTGCGCTGCAGCTCGCTTTCGAGCAGCTCAAGCAGCGCCTCCAGGCGGAGGGGCTGTTCGCTGAGGCGCGCAAGCGGCCGATTCCCCGGATGCCGGAGCGGGTCGGCCTCATCACCTCGCCATCCGGCTCGGCAGTCCATGACATGGTGAGCAAGCTGCGCGGCCATTTTCACGTCGTCATCCTGCCGGTGCGGGTCCAGGGCGAAGGCGCAGCGTCCGAGCTCGTGGAGGCGATTGGCCTGGCCAACCGGCAGGGCCTGGCCGATGTCCTGATCGTCGGGCGGGGCGGGGGAAGCATCGAGGATCTCTGGGCGTTCAACGAGGAGCCGGTGGCGCGGGCCATCGCGCGCTCGCGCATCCCGGTCATCTCCGCCGTCGGCCATCAGGATGACTGGACCATCGCCGACTACGTCGCGGATCTTCGCGCCTCCACCCCGACGGACGCCGCCAAGCGGCTCGTCCGCGAGCAGGAGCTGCTCGCGGAGCAGGGCCGCGGGCAGGCGGAGCGGCTCGTGGACGCGATGCGCGCATGGCTCGATGAGCAGGACCAGCGCCTCGCCGCCGCCGGCTCGCAGCTGCGGCTGCTGCATCCCCTGAAGCAGCTTGAGCGCTCGCTTGACCGGGTCCAGGCGCTGCAGGCGCAATGCCTCCAGCTGACGCAGCACGCGCTGGACGCCTCGGGGCGCCACCTCCAGGGGCTGCTCGGCAGGCTGCAGGCGCTGAGCCCGCTTGCGGTGCTCGGGCGCGGCTACAGCATCACGATGCGGTTCCCGGAGCGGCATGTCGTGGCGGAGGCGCGCGCCCTGGCCGCCGGCGATCAGCTGGAAACCCTGCTCGCGCGCGGCCGCGTGTGGAGCACGGTGACCAGGACCGATAGTCCCGGGACCACTTCCATTTTCCCTGAGGCCGCGAATGGAAAATAGAAGCGGTCCCGTATTGAAGTACGAGGAGGCGCTCAAGCGCCTGGAGAAGCTCGTGGGGGAGCTCGACCGCTCGGAGCTGGACCTGGAGACGCGGCTGAAGAAGTTCGAGGAAGGGACGAAGCTCGCCCGCATCCTGCTGAAGAAGCTGGACCAGGCCAAGAAGAAAGTGGAGGTCCTCATCAAGACGCATGTCGGGGAAACGGCGCTTGCGCCCTTTGACGACGGGACCGAAGATGGCGATGACGGCGACGCTGCCGCGTAAACAGGCCCGCCCGGACGAGCCGCCGGCGGTCCGCCCCTCGGCCCAGCGGCGGATTGCGCGCCTCACGCAGCTCATCAACCAGGCGCTGGACCGCGTCCTGCCGAAGGCGGCCGCCCCGCCGCAGGTCATCCACGAGGGGATGCGCTACTGCGTGCTGTCGGGCGGCAAGCGGTTCCGGCCGCTCCTGTGCCTGGCCGCCTGCGAGGCGCTAGGGCAGCCGCCGCGTCGGGCGCTCGCGCTCGCGTGCGCCCTGGAGTGCATCCACACCTACTCGCTGGTGCACGACGACCTGCCGGCGATGGACAACGCCGACCAGCGCCGCGGCCAGCCCACCTGCCACCGGAAGTTCGGGGAGGGCAACGCCATCCTCGTGGGCGATGCGCTGCTGACGCTGGCGTTCGACCTGCTCGGCCGGGACGGCACGCCGAACTCGCTGGCGATCATCCGCCTGCTCGGCCGCTCGTGCGGGACGTGGGGCCTCATCGGCGGCCAGGTCCTCGACCTGCAGGCGATCAGCCAGCCGCGCCTGGCGACGGAGCGGTCACTGCGGGACATCGCCCAGCGCAAGACGGCCGCCCTCATCACCGCCAGCGTCGTGGCCGGCGCCCTGGCGGGCGGGGCCGGGACGGTCCACCTGGCGCGCCTGTCGCGCTACGGCAGCGACGTGGGGCTCGCGTTCCAGCTGCTCGACGACGTGCACGACGGCGAGGGGCTGGCCCAGGCGCTTGGCGCGGACCAGGCCCGGGCCGAGGCCGAGCGCCTCATCAGCCGCGCGATTCAGGGGCTCGCGCCGCTGGGCGGCCGGGCCGATCTGCTGCGCCAGCTCGCCGCGTGGCTCGCCCAAACCGCCTGAGCCTCCCATGCGACTGCTTGACCGGATTGATCGTCCCGCCGACCTCAAGTCCTTGACCGTCACCCAGCTCGCCGCGCTCGCGCAGGAGATCCGCGGGGAGATCCTCGCGACGATCTCGTCGCTCGGCGGGCACCTCGCCTCAAGCCTCGGGGCGGTGGAGCTGTGCCTGGCGCTCCACTACGCCTTCGACGCGCCCGAGGACCGGCTCCTCTGGGACATGGGCTACCAGGCCTTCGCGCACAAGCTCATCACGGGCCGGCGCGACCGGTTCCGCACGCTCAAGCAGCTCGGGGGCCTCTCCGGCTTCAACCACAAGGACGAGAGCCCCTACGACCTCTTTACGACCGGCCACGGCGGCACCGTGCTCTCCACCGCGCTCGGGCTGGCCCTCGCGGACGACCAGGCCAGACGCGTGCGGCACGTCGTGGCGGTCATCGGCGATGCGAGCCTCGGGGAAGGGATGGCGCTGGAGGCGCTCAACCACATCGGCCACCTCAAGCCGGACCTCCTCGTCATCCTCAACGACAACAAGATGTCGATCGCCCCGCCCATCGGGGGCCTGAGCCGCTACCTCAGCCGCCTCATCACCAACCCCATCTACAACCGGCTCCACGCGGACATCGAGCAGCTCGTGAAGCGGCTGCCGCACGGCTCCAAGCTCGTCCGCCTGGGGCGGAAGGTGGAGGAGTCGGTCAAGGGGTTCGTCGCGCCGGGGCTCGTCTTCGAGGAGCTGGGCTTCCGCTACGTCGGGCCGATCGACGGCCACAACCTGCGCGAGCTCATCGCGACGCTGAAGAACATCAAGCGGCTCAAGGGGCCGATCCTCCTGCACGTCTCGACGCTCAAGGGGAAGGGCTACCGGTTCGCCGAGGAGGACCCGGAGCGGTTCCACAAGACCGAGCCCTTCGAGCCGGCCACCGGCCGGCCGAAGGCCAACGGACCCAAACCGAAGACGAAGGCCCCGGCGACGTTCACCGACGCGTTCAGCGAGGAGCTCATCCGCCTCGCGGAGGGGAACCGGCGGATCGTGGCGATCACGGCGGCCATGCCGGAAGGCACCGGTGTGCGCGCCTTCGCCGCGCGCTACCCGGGCCGGTGCCTGGACGTCGGGATGGCCGAGCAGCACGCGGTGGGCCTGGCGGCGGGCCTGGCCCGCGGCGGGGCGCGGCCCGTCGTCGCCATCTATTCCACGTTCCTCCAGCGGGCGTATGACCAGATCATGCACGAGCTCTGCCTCCAGGAGCTGCCGGTGGTCCTCGCCATCGACCGCGCCGGCCTCGTGGGCGAGGATGGGCCCACGCACCATGGTGTCTTCGACCTCGCCTACCTGCGCGTCCTGCCGAACCTCATCGTGTGCTCGCCGAAGGATCCCGCGGAGCTGCGGGCGATGCTGCAGTGGGCGCTCGAGCAGGAGCATCCGGTGGCGCTCCGGTACGCCAGGGGCGGGATCGTCTGCGGCGAGCCGCTGGGCCGGCCGGCAAAGGTCCTGGCCGGCAAGTCGGAGCTGCTGCGGCCGGGGAAGGACGTCGCCCTCCTGGCGCTGGGCAGCCTGGTGTACCCGGCGCTCAAGGTCGCCGACACACTCGCGCAGGACGGGGTGGAGGCCATGGTCGTCAACGCCCGGTTCGTGAAGCCGCTCGACGCGGAGATGGTCAAGCAGGCCGCGCAGACCGGCGCCATCGTGACGCTGGAGGAGGCGCAGGTGGCCGGCGGCTTCGGCAGCGCGGTCTCGGAAGCGCTCGACGCGCAGGAGCGCTCCGCGGTGCCCCACCTGCGCATCGGCCTGCCCGACGGCTTCGTGGAGCACGGCCGGCGCGACGAGCTGCTCCGGCGCGCCGGGCTCGACCCCGACAGCCTCGCGACCCGCATCGCCCGCTGGTACCACGCCGCCCGCCCGTCCGCCGACCTGCCTGCCGCGCCGGGCGCGGCGCAGGCAGGGCTGCGCCTCCTGACCGAATCGGCTCGATGAGCGTGCGGGTGCGCTTCGCCCCCAGCCCGACCGGCAAGCTCCACGTGGGGTCCGCGCGGACCGCGCTCTTCAACTGGCTCTTCGCCAGGCACCACCGCGGGGCGTTTGTCCTGCGCATCGAGGACACCGACCAGAAGCGCTCCAACCCCGCGTTCCTCCAGGACATCTACGCGAGCCTCGCCTTCCTCGGTATCGTCGCGGAGGAGGGGCCGATCTTCCAGAGCAAGCGCCTGGCGCTCTACCAGGAGCACGCGCGGCGGCTGCTGCAGGCGGGAGCGGCCGCGGAGCATGAGGGCGCGGTCGTCTTTTCCGTCAGCCCCCAGGCCGTCACCTTCACGGACCTCCTGCACGGCGACATCACCGTGGACACGACGCTCTTTGAGTCGCTCGTCCTCATGAAGTCCGACGGCACGCCGACCTACAACTTCGCCTGCGTGGTGGACGATGCGCTCATGCAGATCTCTCATGTCATCCGGGGGGACGACCACATCGCCAACACCCCCAAGCAGGTGCTCCTCTACCGGGCGCTGGGCTTTGCGCTGCCCGTCTTCGCGCACATCCCGCTCATCGTCGGGGTGGACCGCGCGCGGCTCTCCAAGCGGTTCGGGGCCACGTCGGTGGACGAGTACCGGCAGGTCGGGTACCTGCCTGATGCGTTCGTGAATTATCTCGTGCTGCTCGGCTGGTCGCCGGGCGGCAACCGGGAGCTGATCGCCGGCCAGGAGCTGATCGACGCGTTTGACCTCTCGAAGGTGCGCAAGACCGCCGCCCAGTTCGACCAGCGCAAGCTCGACTGGCTCAACGGCCAGTACCTCAAGCGCACACCATTGCCGCGCCTGGCGGAGCTGCTCGCGGAGCGGCTCAAGGCCAAAGGGTGGCTGGCCGCTGACCATGACCTGGACTGGCTGGCGCGCGTCGCGGCGCTCCTGCAGGACCGGCTCCGGGTGCTGGAGGACATCGAGGACCAGCACGCCTTCTTCTTCCGGGAGCCGCCGGACTACGAGGAGGAGGCGGTCGCAAAATACCTGCGGGGAGACGGCGTCGCGGAGCGGCTGCTCGAGCTGCGGGAGCGCCTCAGCCGGATGAGCTCGTTCGACGCGCCCGCCATCGAGGCGGCCGCCCGCGCGCTCGTCGCCGAGCGGCAGCTCGCCTCGAAGGACCTCATCCATCCCGCGCGCGTGGCGGTCACCGGCCGCGAGGTGAGCCCCCCGCTCTTCGAGACGATGGCGGTCCTCGGCAAGGCGAAAGTCCTCAGCCGCCTCGAGCATGCCGCCACGGCGCTTTCGCGGAAACCCTGACGATGCAGGAGCAGCGCCGGCACATCCGGGTCACCACCCCGGTCATGATCGAGTTCCCGAACCCCGAGACGATGAAGACCGAGCGCAGCTTCAGCGTCAACGTCAGCGAGACCGGCCTGCGGTTCCCGACGCCGGTGCGGTTGACGGTGGGCCACGGGATCCCGCTGACGCTCGCGCTGCCCTTCCACAACACGCCGATGCACGCCACCGGGGAGGTCCTCTGGATCCGCGAGATCTCCCGCCTGGGCGCCCCGCAGTACGAGGTGGGGGTGCGGTTCCAGTGGATTGACGACCCCGACCGCCAGCGCCTGGCGCACCACCTCGCCACCTTCTTCCCCGGCCGCGCATGATATAATCGCCAGTTGAGGAGATCCGATAGAGGTAAGTGGAGTCACAAAGTCACAGGGTCACAAAGTCACATGTGACGTGTGACCTTGTGACATGTGACCCCGCCCTCTTTCGACAGTGCGATGGCGGATGGTGTAACGGCAGTACCTCGACTCGGTCGCCTTCGGCTCCCTCGCTCGGTACAAATTCCGAGCGAGCAAGGCGAGTCGAGGAAAGGCACAGCCGATAGCGGCCGAGGCGAGGTATCCCGAGCGAGCCCATTCGGATGGCTGGTGGGCGAGTCGAGGGACACAGTTGGCGGATGGTGTAACGGCAGCACAGCAGATTCTGGATCTGCTTGTCTAGGTTCGAATCCTAGTCCGCCAGCCATTTCCTTCGCTCGAAATACGCCCTCCATCCACTAATAGGCTCTGGTGACGGCGCGATCACCAGGGCTTCGCGTATCTCACTTATCCTAAAGAGTTAGGGCGATCAGTTCGCTCGCCTGGCGTGCCCTGAACCTCTCTTCTCCCAGTTGACGCTTCCTCTGGTTGCCCACCAGCCAAAAGATATCCTTGACTCTCCAGTTGGCTGGATGGTTTATACTGAAAACATGATGAACCCAACCTTCATTGGAGCCTTGGCAAAGCAAGCCGGTGTCCCGATCAAGACGATCCGGTATTACGAGGATGTCGGGTTGCTGCCGAAGGTGACGCGGACGGTGGCGGGGTACCGGCTGTATGCGCCTGACGCCGTGGATCGGCTGCAGTTCATCAAGAAAGCGCAGAGCCTGGGACTGCGGCTTGAGCACATCAAGGAAATCTTGGAGTTGGCGGATCGGGGCCGCTGTCCCTGCGGGCATGTTCAGCGGCTCTTGAAAGCGCGTCTTGGGGAGCTCCGGGAGAAGATGGCGGCCATGCGGACGTTGGAGCAGCGGTTGAAGGCGGCCACAGCGCGCGGCTGTCCGCCGAACTTCCGGCCACGCGGCAAGGCGATCTGTCCGACGATCCAACGGCAACCGCCCGTGAGGCGCAGGGTGAGATGAGCGCGACGCATGTGCTGGAGAAGTACGAGGCCATGGCTGCGGGATACGACCGCCGGTGGCGGCGGTATCACGCGGAGACGTTTGGTCGAGCCGTGCACGACATCCAGAGCGATCGTCCCCTGTCGATCCTCGACGCCCCATGCGGCACCGGCGAGCTCATACGTTGGCTCTTGCCCAAGGTGCCGAAGGCCCGCATCGTTGGTGTGGATGGCTCGGACGCCATGCTGAACATCGCCCGCCAGAAGTGGGCGGGTGAACCCCGAGTGGGTTTCCAGCACGGCCTGGCCGATGCCTTGCCGTTTGGTGAGCAGACCTTCGATTGGGTGTTCTGCTGCAGCAGCCTCCACTACTTCCGGCAGCCAGAGCGCATGCTGGCGGAGTTTGCCCGGGTGCTCAAGCCCACGGGGCGGCTGTTCCTCCTCGACTGGTGCCGCAACCCCTGGCATTGCCGGGTCCTCAATTGGTGGAAAGCCCGCCACGATCCGGCGCATGTGCGGATGTACACCACACAGGAACTCGAACAGCTGTTGCGGGACACCGGCTGGTCGGTCCCGCAGGTGGAGCGCTTCCGGGTCAGTTGGATGCGTGGCCTGCGGCTGTGGGAGATGATGGAAGCCGTTGCCACACGCAGCAACGGACGGAAGGACTCACGATGAAAGCCGCTCGGCTGGGGATTCTGTCCGCCATCACGGCCTCGGTGTGCTGTTTGGGACCGGTGCTCTTGGTGGTCTTGGGCCTCGGGAGTCTTGGCTTTGGGGCGCTCATCGGCCGCTACCACTGGTGGTTCATCGGCGCCGCCATCACGCTGTTGATCTATGCCTGGCGCAGCTACGTGAAGGAAGCACGACACTGCAAGGCGGCCTCGTGCGAGATGGCCCGAGGGAAGACAACCCGGACGGTGTTACTGCTGGCTTCCGTGGTCGTGGCTGTCTTTGTCGGGCTGAACCTCTACACCTACGCGAGCCAGTCGTCCAACACCAAGCCGCAGGCAGCGTCCTCGGCCCAGGCGCACGTGGCCTCCGTCATGATCCCCGTGGAGGGCATGACGTGTTTCACCTGCGAGCTGACGGTCGAGTCCAGCGTGAAGGGCCTGCCGGGGGTGCGCAGCGTGGATGCGAGGGTCACGGAGTCCGCGGCCTATGTGCAGTATGACCCGGCCCAGGTCACGGTGGACGCTGTGGTGGTGGCCATCAACAAAACTGGGTATCACGCCACCCCACCGAGGGAACGATGACGCAGACGTCTCACGTCGATCGGTGTTGTGAGCTCCATCCGGCGACCACGTGCGGCCCAACAACGTGTCCTGCCTGTGGCGCGTTGGGCAAGCCCGTGGCTCGGCTCACGCTGGGAGCCTTGCTCAGACCGGAGGCTCGCGTCCGGATTCCACGGCAGGAGGAGTTTTGCTTCTGCCGCACCGCCACCTGTGAGGTTGTGTACTTCCGCGAAGGCGAGGCGCTGTTTCGGAAGGACGACCTGGGTGTTCACGTGGGCATCAAAGAACCGCAGGACCCCACGGTACCGGTCTGCTACTGCTTTGGTTGGACGCCACAGAAGATCCGAGCCGAGCTCGAAGCCACTGGCACGAGCACCGCGATCGACCAGATCAGGGCGCAGGTGAAGGCAGGCAACTGCTACTGCGAAGTGACCAATCCGCAGGGATCGTGCTGTCTGGGGAACGTTGCGAAAGTCGTCCAGGAAGCGAGAACTTTAGCTACATAGAAGGGAGGTGGAGCAAAATGAAGGAGCCTATTCGGATGTCACTGTGTCCGGCCTGCGGGGCCTGTCCTGAGGTGGTGCTCGACGTTGCCAAGGAGGAGGTCCGCATTGGGGAGGAGGGAAATCTGGTACGGCTGAACAAAGAGGCCTGGAACACGCTGGTGGAGAAGATCAACACAGGTGAGCTCAAGACAATCTGAGCGGGGCAGGTACGTGATCACTTTCGCTTCGCAGGCAAGGATTCAGCGTTAAGTGAACCGGGAGTGGATTGACCACACCCAGGTAGCGGCTTACAATACAAATATGTGGCCTGTTCGCTTTCCAATGAGCACGCGGTCTGGCATGAGGAGTCTGCACGCCGTGATCCTGGCTGCGGTCCTTGCGGTGCCGGGGGCCGGTGTCTTGTGTCAGATTCATTCCCTCCTCAGTCACAAGAGCGAACCACCGAACGTCACGCTCGCATCGCGTCCCGCAGGCTGTGTCCATGCCGCTCGACGTCTCGCGTCCTGCCATGGGCACGATGAACCCCGGCTGATGGTGCAGCCTCGCCAGGCCTTCTCCCCCACGAGTCAGCGGATGGCTGTTCTTCCGCAGACTTCTGGTGAACCTCGTGAACTGGCCAGCCAAGCGCGCATCACAAGTGTCGCAGTGGCTGGTCCGGCTCCACCGTTCCTGAGCCGTTGCCTCTCTCGCGCTCCTCCCCTCGCGCCCTCCCGCGCGTAAGACCTCGTTTTGCCTTTTGTTCTAAAAAGTAGTGCCAGGGTTCTGGTGTGTCTCTGGAGGCGTCGATGTATTTTACACACATGGGCATCACACGCGCCCATTGGGTCGTGCTCGTCGTGCTGCTGGGCGGTGGCTGGTTGGTGCTGGAAAGCCGCGGCAGCGCGTTGGCGTCGCGAGCCGTGGGGTCAGGACGTGAGGTGACGTGCACGTATCAAGCACAGATCAAGCGCCTCCCGCATGATGCGCACACCGTTCATGTCTGGATTCCACTCGCGAAGACCGGGCGGGAGCAGCGCATCCTGCGTCGTGACGTACACGCGCCGGTCCCGTACACCATTGCAGAGGACCCCGACTACGGCAATGACATCCTGCATGCGACGCTGGAGCCTCCCATCCCTGAGCATCTGGTGATTACGGTTGACTACCACGCCCAGCTGGTGGGTGATGATGTCGCGCTCGCAGATTCCAGACCAAGCATGAAGGAACTCCATCGCAGTCTTCAGCCCAGCGGACTGGTCATCATTGACGATGCGGTACGCACCAGAGCCAGGCAGGCGACGGCTGGACGGCTCACGCGGGCGGCGCAAGCGCGGGGGATTTACGATCAGGTCAGGCAGGCCATGGCCTACGATAAGACGGTGCCCGGGTGGGGTCGAGGGGATACGCGCCGGGCCTGCCTGTTGGGCAAGGGCAACTGCACCGATTTCCATTCCCTGTTTATTTCGATGGCGCGGGCGCAGTGGATCCCCGCCCGGTTCAAGATCGGGGTCGTGATCCCGCAAGCAGCCTCTGGCACGATTCCTGGCTACCACTGCTGGGCGGAGTTCTATGAGAAGGGTCAGGGGTGGGTGCCGGTAGATGCTTCAGAGGCCCGGAAGCACCCGGAGCTGGCGGACTACTATTTCGGGGCGCGTGATCCAAACCGATTGCTCATCAGTACCGGCCGGGATATCCAGTTGGTGCCACAACAGCAGGGCGAGCCGGTGAATATCTTCTTTGCTCCGTACGTCGAGGTGGATGGGCAGGTATTTCCAGACGCGAGCGTCGAGGTCCGGTTTACGGACCTCCAACAAGGGAGACGGACATGAAGCGGTGGATCGTGAACGGGTTGATGGTGATGGGAGTCACTGGACTCGTGAGTATGGCAGGAGGTGCGGGCGCAGCCGAACATGGAGGCCAGGAACACGGCGGGACAACGACCGCGCCAAGAGCAGGCAGCGGCACGGCGGCACCGCAAGCCCAGGAGCACGGCGGCCAGGCGGTCAAGGCCGAGCCGTCGGCGGCACAGATCCGGCAGGCGATCGAGTCCCACGTGAAAGGCATCGAGGCGAGGGATGGGGCCTTGGAGATTGAGGACGAGCTGACCGGAGCCACCCGGAAGCTGACGTTCGTGCGGGTCCATGACCGCGTGGGCAAGACCGGCGACCTGTACTACTCCTGCACGGACATGCGGGATACGGCCACAGGAGAATTGCTCGATCTGGACTTCGACGTCGATGCGGCGGATGGGCACCTGCACGTGGTGGACACGCGCCTCCACAAGGTCGCGGGTCAGGCGCGCTACACGTATGACGAGCATGACAACCGCATTCCGGTAAGTTCAACGGGCAGCGCGTCAACGTCAGGACAAGAACGGGCCTACTAGCTGGAGGGGTGGTGTGTTGAGCAGATGAGGCGTGAGGCCATTTGGATCGTGGGCGTGGCTGTCGTGTGGTGGGGAACAACCGCTCTGTGCGCTGCGGCCCCCAACGAAGGGGTGGAGTTGATCGGTACGAAAGCCCAGAATTGGGATGTTTCTGAGTGGCTGAATAGCCAACCCCTGTCGCTGGAGCAACTGCGGGGCCAAGTGGTCTTGGTGCGGTGGTGGACCGGCCCGGAGTGCCCGTACTGCGCAGCCTCTGCGCCGAACCTCAACGCCCTGTACGAGACATACCACACGAGGGATCTCATGGTGATTGGATTCTACCACCACAAGTCACCGACGCCCCTGACGCGCCGGCACGTGGAGCAACTGGTGAAGCGGTACCGATTTCAGTTTCCGGTCGCGATCGACCCGGAGTGGCAAACGCTCAAACGCTGGTGGCTTGACGGGCATGACCAGGCGTGGACCTCGGTGAGCTTCCTTTTGGATCAGAGGGGGATCATCCGCTACGTCCATCCCGGCGGATCCTACACTGATGACGACATGGCTACGTTGACGTCGCTAATCGAGGAGCTGCTGGCCAGACGATGAAGCGGGTATGGCTTGTGCTCGGAGGAATTGCCGCGTTGCTTGTGGTGGCGGGAATTGTCGACTCCCGGAGGAATCAGCAGATGCCTGGGCGCTGGCTGCGTACCGATCGTCAGAGCGCTTCGCCTGCGATCTCGGGGCCCCAAGCGAGCTCGGTAGCTCCCGCACCACCCCTGACGTCACTGCCGCCTGACGCGCAAGGCCGTAAGCCCAACCGGCTCCTCCATGAGAAAAGTCCCTATCTGCTCCAGCATGCCTACAATCCGGTGAACTGGTATCCCTGGGGATCGGAGGCCTTCGCCAAGGCCAAGCGCGAGGACAAGCCGGTCTTCCTCTCCGTGGGCTACTCCACCTGCTACTGGTGTCACGTCATGGAGCAGGAATCGTTCGACAAGCCCGAGGTGGCCCAGCTCATGAATGACACCGTGGTGGCGATCAAAGTGGACCGGGAGGAGCGGCCGGATCTTGACGCGATCTACATGAACGCGGTCATGGCGATGACCGGCTCCGGCGGCTGGCCCATGACCGTGTTCCTGACCCATGACGGCAAGCCGTTCTGGGGCGGGACCTATTTCCCGGCCGAAGATCGGTGGGGGCGACCCGGCTTGAAGAGCATCCTGCGCTCGATCAGCGAAGCCTGGCGGACCAAGCGAGCCGACATCCTCAGTTCCAGCCAGCAACTGACACGGGCGATTCAGGAGAGTGCCCGCACCGGATCATCCACCCAGCTGACGACCGGCGTCTTAGAACAAGCGACCGGACAGCTTGCCCAGCAGTTTGACGCCACCTATGGGGGGTTCGGCTCAGCGCCGAAGTTCCCGCGCAGTCATACCTCCTCGTTCCTGCTGCGGGCATGGACCCGCACGAAAGATCCCCAGACCCTGGCGATGGTGGAGACGACTCTCGATGCCATGGCGCGGGGCGGGATGCACGATCATGTCGGTGGGGGCTTCCACCGCTACTCCACCGACCGGACGTGGCTGGTGCCCCACTTCGAGAAGATGCTCTACGACCAGGCGCTGCTCGCCCGCACGTACCTGGAGGCGCATCAGGTCACGGGCGAGGCCCGGTACGCCGAAGTGGCGCGGGATATCTTCACGTACGTCCTGCGCGACATGCGCGATGCGACGGGCGCCTTCCATTCCGCGGAGGACGCGGGCGAAGTCGGCAAGGAGGGCGAGTACTACGTCTGGACGCCGCAGGAGATCGACACCGCCCTGAGTCCTGAGGAAGCCGCGCTCGTCAAGCGCTTCTACGGCGTCACGCCGGGCGGCAACTTTGAGAACGGAACAACGATTCTCTCCATTTCAACCCCGCTGGACGCCTTCGCGACCCAGCAGCAACGCCCGGTTGACGAGGTGCGCCGCCAACTTGAGGCTGCGCGGGCCAAGCTGCTGGCGGTCCGCAGTCAGAGGACACGTCCTCATCGGGACGACAAGGTTCTCACGGACTGGAACGGCCTGCTGATCGGCTCGCTGGCCTACGGCGCCCGAGCGCTGAATGAACCGCGTTATGCCCAAGCGGCTCGCGAGGCGGCGACTTTCCTCCTGGAACGTCTGCAACGCAACGGGCGCTTGCTGCACCGCTACCGCGAGGGCGAGGCGTCCATCCCGGCCTTCCTGGACGATTACGCGTTCCTCGCCTGGGGGCTGACAGACCTCTATGAAGCGACCGGCGAGGCGCGGTGGTTGGCGGAAGCCAAACGACTGACCCAGGAGATGGTGCGGCTCTTCTGGGATGACAAGGCCGGCGGGTTCTTCTTCAGCGGGGATCAGAACGAGCGGTTAATCGCGCAGACCAAGGAACTCTATGATGGGGCGCTCCCCTCCGGCAACTCGGTCGCGGCGCTCGATCTCGTGCGCTTGGGCCAACTCACGATGGACAAAGAACTCCAAGACCATGCCGAACGGCTGGTTCGGACCTTCTCCGGCCAGGCCAATCAGGCTCCCTCTGCTTTCCCGCAATTTCTGATCGCGCTCGACGTCTGGCTGGGGCCCTCACAGGAGATCGTGATCGCAGGCGATCCGGCCTCGGCGGATACCCAGCAGATGCTGCGCGCGGTCTACGGCCGCTTTCTGCCTCGAGCGGTGCTGGCCGTCCAGCCGGCCAACGACGCCTCCGGGGCGGTCGAAGCGCTCATCCCGTTCATCAAGGAGCAGCGGCCGCTGCAAGGCAAGGCGACCGCGTATGTGTGCAAGAACTATGTCTGCAACCTGCCCACGACGGACGTGGCTAAGCTCACCGCACTACTTGATGTCTCCCGCTAGCCCCTCTGCGCCTTACCCAGAATCGTTTGGCAAAAATCCGCATCGTAACAACAGGACCAGGAGAGCGGTTGTCCAGGCGAATGCCCCATGTTACGATGGCACCATGCCTTCCGGACAGACCGATGAGCAGCAGCTCATCGGCCGGCTCAAAGCCAAAGACGAGTCGGCATTAGACCTGCTCATGGCGGCGTACGGCGGAAAAGTCTACGGCCTTTCGTTGCGGCTGACCAGCAATCACCACGACGCCGAGGAGGTCTGCCAGGATGTGTTCCTGGCGGTCTTTGAGAAGATTGATGGTTTCCGCGGCGACGCGAAGCTGTCCAGCTGGGTGTATCGGATCACGGCCAACGCCGCTCTCATGAAGCTGCGCAAGCGGCCGAAGATCAAGGCGCTTCCCCTCGAAGAAGAACTGGGGCCGGCCATGACCGAGGAGGGGATGATCGCCGAGCCGGTGGTGGACTGGAGCCGGTTGCCGAGCGACGAGTTGGAGCGCAAGGAGCTGACAGCCCGCTTGGCGCAGGCTGTCGAGTTACTGCCGCCGGAGTATCGGGCGGTGTTTGTGCTGCGTGACATTGAAGGACTGCCCGCCGAGGAGGCCAGCCAAGTCTTGGAGATTTCGGTGGCTGCCCTCAAGAGCCGGCTGCACCGGGCGCGGCTGTTCCTGCGCAAGCAGCTCGCGGACTACGTGGTGGTCACCCGATGATGCTCAAGTGCCGTGACGTTGGACAGCTGTTATACGAGTACGTAGAGCAACTGCTTGAGCCCTCCACCCAGCAGGCGCTAGAAGCGCATCTGGCCGACTGCGCCGGGTGCGTAGCCTTCATCAACACGTACAAGCAGACGATTCGTCTCTCCAGTGGTCTTCAGCCCACCGACATGCCTCTCGAGCTCCAGCAGAAGCTGCGCAGTTTCATCAAGACCAAGCTGTCATCGCGTCAGCCGAGCTGGTGGCAGCGGCTGCGATCAGGCCTGACGGGCCGCTAATCCACTCCACCACCCGCGCATTGCGGTTTGCCTGAATCCTTCGACAGCCTCCGTGCATCGTAATAGGCAGAGGAGGAACTGGGCGATGGCCATACTCTTGACTGTTGGTGCCTCCCCCAACAATCGCTTCAACCACCTGGCACTCCTCATGGGATTCGCTATCCTAGGGGCTCTGACGATCGGATGCTGGTGGGCAATCCGGTCGATGGGCGATGTGCGCCATCACCTCGGAACATTCTATGGCTGGTTTGGCGTCGCCTTCGCGCTGTATCTTGCGGCGCTCTGGTGGATACGGAAAGCTGAGCAGGGCACGCCCGCTTCCCGCCACATGGCACTGGTGGCGGGGTTCATTATCCTCGTCGGCGCGGCCTCGCGCCTCCTGCTCGTCGGAACGACGCCCGCACTCTCCGATGACATCTACCGCTACCGGTGGGATGGTCTCGTGCAACGGGCGGGCATCGATCCTTACCTGTATCCACCCAACCATCCGGCATTGGATGGGCTGCGCGACGGGCAGGATCAGCTGATCAATTTTCCGCATCTCCGAACGGTCTATCCTCCGCTGACCGAGCTGGCGTTCTTCGGGGCCGCCGCCATCAACCCTTCCGTGACTGCCCAGAAGCTGCCGTTCCTCCTGGCGGAGATCCTGCTCGTGGCTGCCGTGCTGGCGGTGCTGGCCATCCGACGTCGCAGCCTGTTGTGGATCGCGGCGTACGTCTGGCACCCCCTGCCGATCCTTGAAATCGCCGGCTCCGGGCACAACGATGCGCTGGGTGTCGCGATGCTGTGGGTCGGCATCGCTGCCTGGGAGCTCCGGCGCTACGGCATCGCGGCGTTCAGCTGGGCGCTCGCATTTCTCTCGAAGTACGCCGCCGTCGTCCTGGTTCCGTGGTGGTGGCTGCGGCGTGTCGGACGAAGCCCGCTCGGTTTCTTTCTCGCGCTTGCAATCATCCCGCTGGTCGCCCACCCGACTATCCTCACCGCCATCGCGGGCAGTCTCGGAGCGATGTCGGGCCGGTTCAGTTCCAATGGATCGGTCAATCCGCTGTTGGCCCTCGTCCTTGGCAGTCCCCTCCTCGCCCGCGTGATCTGCGCAGGGGCATGGGTCGCATTTGCGTGGTGGTGGGCGCGCCGTGAAGCGGATGTGGTGCGGTACCTCTTAGGCGTCATGGCGGCCGGGGCGATTCTCAGCCCCGTGCTCCATCCGTGGTATCTCCTCTGGCTGATTCCGGCGCTGTGCTTCTGGCAGCCCTGGCCGGTGGTGGCGCTGACCGCCACCGCCGTATTGTCGTATGCCGTCTGGCCGGCACGGCTGGCGACAGGTGTGTGGGAAATTCCAATGTGGGCGCATGTGCTGGAATACGCCCCAGTCGGTGTGCTGGGTCTGTGGGAGGTCTGGCGATGCAGGTGGGGATTATCATCCCGGCTCGCAATGAAGCCTCGGCACTCGGTCGCGTCCTAGCCGAGATCCCGCGGGCGCTTGTGCGCGAGACCATCGTCGTGGATAACGGCTCAACCGACGGGACGGCCGCAGTGGCGCGGCAGGGTGGTGCGCGAGTTGTCACCGAGCCGATTCCCGGCTATGGGCGCGCGTGCCTGGCGGGACTGTCCGCGCTGAGTCCCTCGGTGGACGTGGTGGTCTTTCTGGACGGGGACCACTCCGACGATGTGGCGGAGCTGCCGATGCTCTTGGCGCCGATCGCTCGCGGCGAGGCCGACGTGGTCATTGGATCACGGGTCAGCCGTGCTGAGCCCGGGAGCCTGATGCTGCAGCAGCGGCTGGGCAACCGGCTGGCCTGTTGGCTCATACAGCGATGCTTTGGCGTCCGGTACACCGATCTTGGGCCGTTTCGCGCGATCCGGCGGCGAGCATTGGAGTCTCTCGACATGCAGGATCGGACGTACGGGTGGACCGTCGAAATGCAGGCCAAGGCCGCCGCACGAGGCCTGAAGATCGCTGAGATTCCAGTGCGCTACCGCCCACGCATCGGCCGCTCCAAGATCTCGGGCACGTTGCAGGGGACGGTGCAGGCCGGCATCGCGATTCTTTCGACGATCATCCGAGTGGCGCTTCAGCCGGCTGTGCCAGCTGCCCAGAGGTAAACCATGACTCACTATTGCGCCCTCATTCCGGCCTACCAGGCGGAAGCGACGATCGGCATGCTCGTGCGCGCTGTGCGCAGCCTCGGGTTGGCCGTCGCCGTGATCGACGATGGGTCGTGTGATCGCACGGCAGCGCAAGCGGCCTCCCATGGCGCCGTCGTCTTGCGTCACGCGCGCAACACCGGCAAAGGATGCGCCCTGCGCACGGGCTTTGCCCATGCCGTCCGGGAAGGCTTTGATGGGGTGCTGACGATGGATGCGGACGGGCAACATGATCCCCGTGACGTGCCGGCGCTGCTGGAGACCGCCGCGAAACGCCCTGATGCGATCATTATCGGCGACCGGATGCACGCGCCGGGGCGGATGCCGGTGGACCGATGGTGGGCGAACCTCATGGCATCCGCCGTCGTATCGGCGGTGAGCGGGCAGCGGATCCGGGACTCGCAAAGCGGGTTCCGGGTCATCCCGCGCGATGTCCTAGAACACACGCCTCTTCAGGCCTGCCGCTATGACTTGGAGACCGAGTTGCTCTTGGCCGCAGCCGCGGGCGGCACGCGGATCCTCTCGGTGCCGGTGAGGAGCATCTATGCCGGTCAAGCCAGTCAGATGCGGCGGTGGCGCGACCCGATGTGGTTTTGCCGTGTCGTTGGACGGCATCTCATGAACAGGAGCAAGGGACCACGGCCGCCGTTCGGCCAGCTCAACGGCGTTCAAGCCGACGCCTCATCGAAGCGCCGTGTCTTGGTGTTTCTCAAAGAGCCCGTTCCCGGACGGGTGAAGACGCGGTTGGCAGCGACGATCGGCCATCAGGATGCCGCCGCGTTGTACCGGGCGTGCGCCGAGGAGACGCTGCGCCGGCTCGAACCGCTTGTTCCGGAAACGACGGTGTACGTGGATCCGCCGGATGCCATCGGGCGGATCCGTGAGTGGGTGGGCCCCGCATGGACTCTCCGTTCACAGCACGGCGCGACGCTTGGACGGCGCCTGAGCTCGGCGTTCAGCGAAGCGTTCAGCGCGGGGGCCACCCACGTTGTGGTCATCGGCACCGACTCGCCCTGGTTGAGCGCCGCCGATATCGAGCGCGCGTTCGCGGCCATGAAGGATGTGGACGTCGTCATCGGACCTTCGGAAGACGGCGGCTATTACCTCTTGGGTCTGGCGAAGCCTCTGCCGGAGGTGTTCGACGGCATTCCGTGGAGCACGCCGGACGTCTATGCCAGCACCCTCGCAAGAGCTCAAACGCTGGGACTGCGAGTCGGCGCCATCCGGATGGGATACGACGTGGATCAATGGAACGATGTGGAACGTTGGATGGCCGACAGGCGACCCGAGGCGTCAATCTCCAGTCCGCGCCAGCCGCTTATCACAACCCAGAGGAGGAGCATATGCCCGAGCTGAATCAGCTGAGCATCATCTACAGTCCGCCCCTGACGGAATATCGTCGAGGGGACTGGACTGTTTTTCTCGATGGAGAAGCCCCCAACTGGGTGAGCGCGGATGAGCGCGGTGCCTGGCTGCTGCGCATGGCTGCCGAGCGTCCGGTCCGGTTTTCCGAATTGGTGTCGCGCTACGGCGGCCGGTTCCAATTGGACAGCGGCAAGGCGTGGGTGCACGTTCACGCGTTCGTCAGCGAGGCGGTGCGCCATGGCGTCCTGAGTCTCACCCCCGTGGAACGCCCGCCGTATCAGGGCCGAGCGGCCCACCTGCGCCTCGTGAGGCTGCGCGAGGCCTGGTTGCACACGAACAACTCCTGCAATCTCGCCTGCAGCCACTGCCTCGTCAGCTCATCGCCGAAAGGCGAACCAGGATTGCCGACCGCGACATGGCGGCGGCTCATCGAAGAAGTCGTCGCCCTGGGGATCGACCGCTGCTACATCACGGGAGGGGAGCCGTTCGTCCGTCCGGATCTGCCGGAGTTGATCCGGCTGGTCACACAGACGCACGGGGTCGAACTGATCATCCTGACCAACGCCACGCTCTTCGCCGGTCCGCGTAAGGCGCTGCTCGAGGGCCTCGATCGCGCGAAGGTGAAATTTCAGATGAGTTTGGACGGCTCGACCGCAGAGATCAATGACGCCATCCGTGGCAGAGGCAGCTTTGCCGCGGCCGTCGCCGGCCTGCGAGAGGTGACCGGACGCGGATTTGACGTGACGCTCACGACCGTCGCGACCGGCACGAATCTGTCCGATCTGCCCAACCTTGTGCGCCTGGCCGCGTCCTCCGGTGTGCGCGCACAGCACCTCATGTGGATGCACCGGCGCGGGCGTGTCATCGAAGAACAGAACGGCTGGTTTCCCTCGACGGAGCAGTTGATTGATGCGGTCCGCACGGTCAAGCAGGAAGCCGACCGCCAGGGCATCGTCCTAGACAACGCGGCCTCCTTTGAGCTGCGCGCGAATGCCCCGGCAGGCGTGAAGTTCGACCTGGGCAATGCGGGCTGGCAGAGCCTCTGCGTGTACGCGGATGGACAGGTCTATCCTTCGGCAGCCTTCGCCAACCACAAGCCGCTCTGGTGCGGCGATGCCACCAACGGGATGACGCTCGAGCAGATCTGGCGCAACAGCCCGGTGCTGCAGCAGATTCGTGAAGCCAGTGTGACCCGCAAGCGCCAGGCCTCACGCGACCCCCTGCGCTACCTCACCGGTGGCGGGGACGTCGAGCACAGCTACTTCTTCTCCGGCGACTTCGCGGGCGATGATCCGTACTACCCGCTCTATCACACGCTGCTGCTGGATGCGATGGACGTCCTGACGGCCCGGAAGGCGGCGCTCGTCAACAAGCGCTCAGGCTACGACGCGCCGCGCATCTTCCACGCGATGGGAGACGGGGCGGTCGTCTGTGGGACGACTGAGCTGGGCGACAACGACACGGAGGTCGCCTTCCTGCACTCCAACTGCGTCCTGTCGTTCGACGTCGAGAAGCCGCGCAAGATCGTCCAGCAGTTCTACGGCCAAGCCGCGGAGCAGCCGCAGGCTGAGCTGTGCTGTCCGACGAAGTACGACCCGGCAGAAGTCGGCCACATCCCGCAAGAAGTGCTAGACCGGTTCTACGGCTGCGGCTCGCCGGTGACGGCAGCGAGCCCCCAACCAGGCGAAACCTACGTGGACCTCGGCTCGGGCGCCGGCATCGATTGCTTCATTGCGGCCAAGCACGTCGGGCCGACCGGCAGCGTCATCGGCGTGGATATGACCGAGCAGATGCTCGCCGTGGCCAATGACAGCGGTGCTAAGGTCGTCGCAGCCCTGGGCTACGATGTCGTGGAGTTTCGCAAGGGCTACCTGGAACAGATCCCGATCGAGGACAAGATAGCGGATGTCGTCACTTCGAACTGCGTCGTGAATCTCTCGCCGGATAAGCCAAAGGTGCTCGCGGAGTTGTGGCGCGTCCTGAAGGATCACGGCCGGGCGGTCATCGCCGACATCGTGTCCGACCGCGAGGTGCCGCCGCGCCTCAAGGTGAACGAACAACTCTGGGGCGAGTGCATCGTCGGGGCGCTCACCGAGGAGCAGTTCCTGGCGATGCTGGAGCAGGCGGGCTTCTACGGTCTGTCGGTCCTCAAGAAGACCTTCTGGAAAGAAATCGAAGGCTTCAAGTTCTACTCCGTCACCGTCCAAGGGTTCAAGTTCGAGAAGACCGCGGGCTGCCAGTTCATTGGCCAGCGCGCCATCTACCAGGGCCCGTTCAAGGCGGCGTTAGATGAGGAGGGACACCTGTTTCCCCGCGACGTCGAGGTCGAAGTATGCACCGATACGGCGGCGAAACTCTCCCATGCGCCCTACGCGGGGCAGTTTGTGATCATCGAGCCGTCGGGAGAGCGGCAAGACGTCGTTGCCTCCGCCTGTTGCCTGGGAGGGAGTTCCGGAGGCTGTTGCTGATGGCACGTCGTACCTGGATCAAGCTCGGCATCCTTGCGGTGTGCCTGGCCAGCCTGTTCTTTGGGCTCCAGGCATTCGGCATACGGCCGGCCGACGTGACGCCGGACAAGATCCGGGCGCTCGTGCTGTCGTTCGGCGTGTGGGCGCCCATCGTCTATCTCGCCACCTATGGCCAACCCATCGTCCCGCTCCCGGCGAGTGTCATGACGATTACCGGCGGCCTGGCCTTCGGGCCCTGGTGGGGCACGTGGGCCGCCTTGACGGGGGCCACCATTCGGGCGTGCGGCGAATTCCTGATCGCGCGGCTGTTGGGAAGGCAAGCGGTCGAACGGCTGCTGCGCGGCAAGCTGGCGGCGTGGGATGCCAAACTCGCCGCCAACGGGTTTACCGCCGTCCTGCTGATCCGGCTGGTGCCAAACCTGCCCTTCGACATGCAGAACTACGGGCTGGGGTTTTCGCGCGTGCGCTTCAGCGCGTACGCCCCGGCGACGGTGCTCGGCATGATCCCAGGCAGCTTCGCCTACGTGTATCTCGGCTATTCGCTGACCGATCCCAAGCAGCTCTGGAAGTTGGGACTGGCGATCCTCTTGATCATTGGGCTGATGCTCGCCCAGCGCGCTTGGAGTAGGCGGCGCCAAGCACCAGTCCATGGAGGCCGAGCCTGATGACCACGACACGAAGTGCCGACGCGCAACATGCCAAGCCGCTCATCTTGCCGGATGACCCACACAATCAGGAGCTGGTCCGACAGACCCATCCTGCGGGGTGGGTCAACCCGACGCCGCGCGGCCGGTACAACCTCGTGGTCATCGGCTCGGGCACGGCGGGACTGACCGCAGCCGGCGGCTGTGCCGCGCTGGGCGGCCGCGTCGCGTTGATTGAGCGCCACCTGACCGGCGGCGATTGCCTCATTACCGGCTGCGTGCCGTCGAAAGCGATCATCAGCTCCGCCCGTGTTGCGGCGACGATCCGTCAGGCTGCACGGCATGGCATTCGTATTCCTGATGGCGTTCAGATCGATGGCGCGGCCGTGATGGAGCGGATGCGCCGGCTCCGGGCGAAGATCAGCCCGCATGACTCGGTCCAGCGGCTGAAGGAGATGGGCGTGGACGTCTATCTCGGCGAGGCGAAGTTTGTTTCGCCGAACGCCGTGGACGTTGGAGGAGCACGGTTGGAGTTTGCCCGGGCGGTCATCGCCACGGGCGGACGGCCGGTGTCGCCGCCGGTTCCCGGCCTGCAAGAAGCCGATTTCTTAACCAACGAGACGCTCTTTGAGCTGAGCGACATCCCGAAGCGGTTCGCCATGATCGGCGCCGGGCCCATCGGCTGCGAAATGGCGCAGACGTTCCAACGATTGGGGGCTCATGTCACGTTGATCGATGTGGCAGCTCACGTCTTGAACCGCGAAGATCCGGACGCCGCAGAGATCATCCAACGCGCGCTGCAGCGGGACGGGGTGCAGCTCGTGCTGGGAGCTAAGGTGTCGCGTGTCGCGCGACGAAGCAGCGAAACCATCGTGACGATTGAGCAGCGGGGCCGCTCAGCCGAGATCGTCTGCGACGCGCTCCTAGTCGGCGTAGGTCGCGCGCCGAACATCGAAGGACTGAATCTTGAGGCAGCTGGCGTGCGCTATGAGAAGCAGGGGGTCACGGTCAATGACTTTCTCCAAACGAGCAATCCGCGCATCTATGCCGCCGGTGACGTCGCCTCGCCCTATAAGTTCACGCACGTGGCGAACGCGCAGGGCCGGCTCGCCCTGATCAATGCGCTGTTTGTTCCCATCCAGCGCACGAGCCGGCTGATCATCCCATGGTGCACGTATACCGACCCGGAGATCGCGCACGTCGGCCTCTATGAGGCCCAGGCCAAGGAGCGGGGCCATGAGGTCCAGACGCTCACGCTGCCGCTTGAGGAGAACGATCGGGCGGTGGTCGATGGAGAAGACGAGGGTTTCATCCGGGTGCATCTCAAGCGCGGCACTGACCGGATCCTCGGCGCGACCATCGTGGCGGCGCATGCCGGGGACCTACTGACCTACTTCACCCTAGCCATGGCGCAGCGCAAGGGGCTCTCATCGCTGGCCGGCGCGATCTATCCCTACCCGACGCAATCAGAAGCCATCCGGCAAATCGCCAGCCAGCATCTACAGACCAAACTCTCTTCCCGAGTGAAGGACCTCACGAGCCGCTGGCTCGGGTGGAGCAGGCGCTAGGAGAGGTGACATGATGCCTCACCGCCGTGTCTGCGCCGTCGCACTGGCAATGGTCATAGCGGGTGGGCTTGCGCCTGCGGCCTCGTCAGCCAGCGCCGTCGATCACTCGATGTGGGATCAACTACTCAAACGGCATGTGCGCCAGGGACTGGTGGACTACACAAGCGTGCAAGCTGAGCGGAAACTCATGGACCAGTATCTCGAACAATTGGCAATCGTCGATGTGGACACGCTGCCATCGAAGGAGGCGAAGCTCGCGTTCTGGGTCAACGCGTACAACGCCAGCGTCGTGAAGGGCGTGCTGGATCACGCTCCGGTTACGTCGGTCAAGGAGGTCAAGGGCTTCTTCGACCGCATCCGCTACCGGGTCGCTGGCCGTGAGCGAACACTCAACGAGATCGAAGGCGAAGGCCGAGCGCTCGGTGATTGGCGCATCCACTTCGCCGTGGTCTGCGCATCCTCTAGCTGTCCGCCGTTGATCAATGAAGCATACGCTGGGCCTCTTTCGCCGGCTGACGCCGGAAAAACTGTTGCCACGCATCGAACCCTACCTGGATCGAGACATCGCTCAGGCCATCAGATCGCGACAACTGGCCATCGAATTTCTGGACTACGATTGGTCGCTCAATGCCCAACGCAAGTGAACGGATGGAATCCGGGCGGGCGGCGCGCTTTCCCCCGACATTTCTTTGGGGAGCGGCGACATCGGCTCACCAGGTCGAGGGCGAAAACGTCCACAGCGACTGGTGGGCGTGGGAACAGGCTGGGCATGTGAAGGACCCGTCGAGACTCGCCTGCGACCACTACCGGAGGTTTCGGGAGGATTTTGACCTGGCCAAACAGCTCCACCACAATGCGCACCGCCTCTCCGTTGAGTGGAGCCGCATTGAGCCGGAGCCTGGCCGATGGAACGAGGAAGCGCTTGCGCATTACCAAGAGGTGATCGCGGCATTACGCGAGCGTCACCTTGAACCCATCGTGACGCTCTTCCACTTCACAAGCCCCGAGTGGTTCAGCCAGCAGGGCGGCTGGAGACATCCCCAGGCGATTGAGCGGTTTGGGCGGTATGTCGAGCGGGTGGTAGAGGCTATCGGGCCGTCCGTGCGGTATTGGATCACGTTCAACGAGCCGGCCATCTATGTCTATCAGGGCTACGTCGCCGGCGCCTGGCCCCCTGGCCAGCGCTCGTGGCCGGCGGCCTTCCGCGTGCTGGAGCGGCTCCTGCACGCCCATACGGTGGCGTACCACCTCATTCACGCTCGCCTGGATGGCCAGGGATCTCGACCATTGGTCGGCTTTGCCAAGCACATGGTGGTGTTCACCCCATGCAATCCCCGCTCACGCAAAGACCGCCTGGCGACCTGGGTGCGACAGAGCTATTTCAACGGCGCGATTGCGGAGTCGTTCGGACGCGGGCATCTGCTGCCCCGGCTCCGGCACCTCATCCAGCGCAGCATCCACCGTCGGTATCTGGACTTCATCGGGCTGAACTACTACACGCGGGACTTCGTCCATTTCGAGGGCTGGACGTGGGGCAAGCTCTTCGGCGAGGTGTGCTCGCTCACGCACCATCCGGATGCCGGTGTCCGGAACGCCCTCGGATGGGAGATTTACCCCGAGGGCATCTACCAGTGCCTCAGGCAGCTGGGGCGCGCCGGGCTTCCCGTTCTCGTGACGGAAAACGGCATCTGCACGAACGATGATGGGCAGCGTGCCCAGTTCATCCATGACCATCTTGCCCAGATCACCCGGGCAATGGACGAAGGCATGTCGGTGCTGGGCTACCTGCATTGGTCGTTGCTGGACAACTACGAGTGGCATGAGGGATTTGCTCCGCGGTTTGGCTTAGTGGAGGTGGACTACGCAACGCAGCAACGGCACATGCGCCCCAGCGCACGCTACCTTGCCACTGTTGCAAAGACCGGCCAGCTCGTGACACTAAACGGCATGGCTGAATGACATGATGGGCTGGAGTACAAGGAGGGGAACATGCGAGATGTGGTCCGCAAGGCACTGCTCGGCGGGGTGATCCTGATGGGAGTGCAGATGGGCATTCCGATTCCTTCCGTCCAGGCAGCGGGCCTGCCTGCCGCGCCCGGCGCGGCGCAGGCAGGCAAGTACGCGATCATCCTGCAGGCCGGCAAGGAAAGCCATGAAGGGATGGCGCGGGCGGTTCACGCATTCCTGTACGCCAAAGAACTCAAGGAACACGGCCATAAGGTCGTGTTGATCTTCGACGGCGCCGGCACCGAGTGGGCGGAGGAGCTCAGCAACCCGGAGAGCCAATCTCAGTTGAAGCCCATGTATGACCAACTCAAACAGGCGGGCATTGTCGAGATCGTCTGCGATTTCTGCGCCGGGGCGTTTGCGGTCAAAGAGCGCCTGGCGCAACGCCAGGTCCCGATGACGGCCGAGTACGCCGGCCATCCCAGCATCGCCAAGTGGGCGGATGAAGGCTATCAGCTGGTTGTGCTGTAGCGGGTGGGCGACGAAGGGATCGCGATGAGCTGGTGGCTGTTAGTGGTGGTGGCGTTTCTCGCCTACGCCAACGGGGCCAACGACAACTTCAAAGGCGTCGCGACCCTCTTTGGCAGCCGCACGGCCGACTATCGAAAAGCCCTCTGGTGGGCGACGGGGACGACACTCGCGGGCTCCTGGGCGGCCGCGCTCCTTTCGGGTGGCCTCGTGCGCACGTTCAGCGGCAAGGGGCTGGTGCCGGATGTCCTCACAACGCAGCCAGCTTTTCTGCTCGCCGTGGGGCTGGGCGCTGCGTCGACCGTGCTCATGGCGACCGCGACGGGATTGCCCATCTCCACCACTCACGCCATGACCGGGGCGCTGGTGGGCGCGGGGCTTGTGTCAGCGGGCACTGTGCATTACACCCGGTTGGGTCAGATGGTCTTCCTCCCGCTCGCCATCAGTCCCTTTGTGAGCTTCGCTCTCACCGCCCTCCTGTACCCCACCCTCCGGGGGCTCCGCGTTCGCCTCGGCGTAGAACGGGAGATGTGCCTCTGTGTGGACGGAGGCGCCGTACAGCCCGTTGCGCTGCAGCCTAACGGCTCCGCGGTGCTGCGCGCCACCGGCACGGTCCTGACGGTGGGCCAACTGAGCCAGTGCGTTCAACGGTATCACGGTCGAGTCTTCGGCATCGATTGCCAGTGGATGCTTGACCGGCTGCACTACATCTCCGCTGGGGCCGTCAGCTTCGCGCGAGGCTTGAACGACACCCCCAAGATCGTCGCCTTGCTGGTGGCCGCGAGGGGGTTGGGACTCTCCCTCTCAGCCGGCCTGGCCATGGTGGGCGCAGGCATGGCGATCGGAGGGCTCCTGAACGCTCGCAAGGTGGCGATGACCATGAGCGAGCGCATCACCACGATGAACCACGGCCAAGGTTTCACGGCGAATCTGGTGACCGCGGTGCTGGTCATGTTCGCCTCGCGGTGGGGGCTGCCGGTGTCGACGACGCATGTGTCCTGCGGCAGCCTCTTCGGCTTGGGCACGGTGAACCAATCGGCCCAATGGGGCGTCATTCGAACCATCGTGCTCTCGTGGATGGTGACGTTGCCCCTCGGCGCGCTTCTGGCTGCTGGCCTATACGGCACGTTCCAGTTCTTGCGCTAGCCATCCACAGCAGATACTGCTGGCCGGATGCTAGCCGGCACCCCAACGTCGCCCCGTTTGCGGTACAATACAGCCTCAGCAGTAGGGCTGTTTGGCGGAAAGGCTCCTAGCGGGGTCACGGCTCCGCGCAGCCAGTTCCTCGCTTCGAAATCCCAGCTGTCCGCCATGGCGGCTTTCGGGCTATAATAACATCGTGAAGTCCCCGACGTTATCGCTCAAGGCGAAAGTGCTGGCCGGGGCCATCGGCCTCGGGCTGCTCATCGTGGCAATTGGTCTGCTGGCGGTGCAGATGAGCCACGCGGTGGCCCGATCCTCCCAGGCAATCCTCACCGAGAATGTCTCGAGCCTCAAAGCGGCAGAAGAACTTGAGATCGCGCTGTTGGACCAGAAGGGCCTCGTCAGCAGCTATCTGGTGAACGGCGACGCGCAATGGCTGCAGCTCCTGGAAGAGAAGCGGGCGAAATTCGAGGAGTGGTTCACCCGTGCGAAACAGGCCGCCTTGACGGAGCACGAGCAGCGGATCCTGGATCGGATCCGCGCGCTCTATCAGGAGTACGACCGCCTGCGGTATCAGGTGATTCGGCTCGCTCAGAACGGCCAACTGCATGCGGCCGAGCAGCTCCTGTTCCAACGCGGCCGCGAGCTGGCGGATGGGCTCTACGAGGCCTGCGAGGAATTGCTCTTCTTCAACGAGCAACTGATCGCCGAGTCGCAGCAGGCCAGCCGGCGCAAATTCGCTTGGTTCCATGCCATCCTGTGGGGCGGCATCGCCACCGCGATTCTCCTGGGGTTGCTGGGCGGCTGGCTGGTCGCCCGGAGCATGACGCGGCGCCTGGTGCAGTCTGAAAAGCTGGCCTCGCTGGGGCACATGGCAGGCCTGGTCGCCCATGAGGTGCGCAATCCTCTGACCGCCATCAAAATGCGCATCCATGCGTTGCAGGACGAGCTCGACGCGTCAGAGACCAGCCAGGATCATGTGGCCGTCATCCGGCAGGAAATCGAGCGGCTCGAGCGCATGGTTCAGAACTTCCTGGACCTCGCGCGGCTGCCGGAGCCGTGCCTCAGGCCGCTTGCCGTCAGCGACGTCATCACGCGGGCGGTTGGGGTCCTGAAACCTACGCTGGACCATCAATCGATTCAAGTAGTCACTCACGTGCCTGAGGGTCTGCCATTCGTGCAAGGCGACGCCGAGCAGCTGGAGCAGGTGCTGCTGAATCTCCTCCTCAACGCCGTGCAGGCCATGCCGGAGGGTGGGGTGATCGATATTGGGACTTCTTGGGCGGAGGGGCTGCTCGAAGTGTCCGTGAGCGACACCGGCCCCGGTGTCCCGAAGGCGTCGCGGGCGAATCTCTTCGAGCCCTTCTTCACAACGAAGGCCAACGGCATCGGGCTTGGGCTCTCGCTGGCCAAGAAGGTGGTGGAGCAGCATCGAGGCAGCATTGCGCTGAAGGATCGTCCCGGAGCGGGCACGACGGTGGCGATTCGGCTGCCGGCGCTTCAGCCTGTTAGAGCGCTCGCATGAGCCGCATCCTTGTCGTGGATGATGAGCGCAACGTCCTGACCTCGTTCCAGCATCTGCTCGGCAAGCGGGGGCATGAGGTCCTCACCGCCAAGAGCGGGGAGCAGGCGCTCTCCTTGCTGGGATCGCTGTCGCCTGATCTCATCCTCATGGATATCCGCATGGCCGGGCTCTCCGGCCTGGACACCTTCCGGCAAGCGAAGGCCATCGTCCCGAAGGTCCCCGTGATCATGATGACCGCCTATGGCACAACCGACACCGCCATCGAGGCGATGAAGCTCGGGGCGTTTGAGTACACCCTGAAGCCCTTCGATATCCCCAAGCTGACGGCGCTGATTGAGCGGGCGCTGACCATGGGGCGGCTCATGCGCACGCCCATCACCTTCGGCGCCTCTGACACGGATGCTCGCGCGCAGCGGATCATCGGGACGTCCCCCAAGATGATCGACGTGTACAAGCTCATCGGACAGGTGGCGCCCTCCAACGTCACCGTGCTGATCCGAGGGGAGAGCGGCACCGGCAAGGAGCTGGTGGCCAGAGCCATCTACCACCACGGCCAGAGGGCGGATCGGCCGTTCATCGCGGTCAACTGCGCGGCCATCCCCGAGACGCTGCTGGAGAGCGAGCTGTTCGGGTATGAGAAAGGCGCCTTCACAGGGGCAGCGGCCCGCAAGCCGGGCAAGTTTGAGCAGGCCAGCGGCGGCACGATTCTCTTGGATGAAGTGGGGGACATGAGCCCCTCCACCCAGGCCAAGGTCTTGCGAGTGCTCCAAGAGGGTGCCTGCGAGCGCCTTGGAGGCCAGGAGATGATCCGGGTGGATGTGCGGCTGCTGGCAGCCACCAATCAGGACCTGGAAGCCCTGATCCGCAATCGGCAGTTTCGAGAGGACCTCTACTATCGGCTCAATGTCGTGACGATCACCGTGCCGCCGCTGCGGGAGCGCAAAGAGGATATCCCACTGCTGGCCGCGTACTTCCTGAGGCGGTACAGCCGGGAGCTGCAGAAAGGCGGCATGCGGTTGTCCTCGGAGGCGCTGGAGCAGTTGAGCGCCTACGGGTGGCCGGGCAATGTCCGCGAGCTGGAGAACTGCGTCAAGCAGGCGATGGTGCTGAGCCAGGGCGATGTGCTGATGCCGGAGCACCTGCGTCTTGGGCAGGGCTCGGCGGTTCAGGTTCGATCGGCTCCGGAGGGCTTGAGTGCCCTGCGCGAGTTGGCGCGTCAGCATCTCGAGCAGGCGCCGGGCAGCGCCCACCAGCAACTCATCGAGCAGGTCGAGGCGCAGCTGATCCTCGAAGCGCTCACGCAGACCCAGGGGAATCTCGCCCAGGCGGCGAAGCTGCTGGGCATCACCCGGCCGACGCTCCGCGGGAAAATCTCCAAGTACCGGATCCAGCGCCGCGTGCAGCTCGATCAGCCGGAGGACGAGGGCAACGCGCTTTCCTCACCGGCAAGCCGTTAACCACTCAAGATCACTCATGAGCTAAGCATCTCCTGTGGGGTGCTGCCCGTAACATGGCCTCGTAACGTGCGTTACGAGATTTTTTTATTCCTGGGGGGCATTGGCACAGTTTATGCGGTTTATCTTGAACGGGAGCATGCCATCCAACCGATCGGTGTGATGAGGAACGTGCAATGGGGCGCTCTGGCCCTCGTGTTGGTCGTTGCCGGCTGCGCCACACCGGAGGTCTATGCGCCGCCTCGCATGCCGCCTGCGCGTGTACCGGCCAGGCCCGCCGGCTGGGATGTGGTTCTTGACCCTGGCCATGGCGGCCAGCAGTTCGGCGCACGGGGCAGGCGCGGCACCGCGGAGAAATCGGTCACGCTGGATATCGCCCACCGCCTCAAACGGTACTTAGAGCAAGCGGGCTTGCGCGTGATGCTGACACGAACCGGAGATCAGACCGTCCCGCTGGCTCAGCGAAGCGAGATCGGAAAACGCTCAGGCGCGTGGGCCTTCCTGAGCATCCACGCCAACGCCGCAAAGAACGCCGCTGCCTCAGGTTTTGAAGTGTACTACCTGCCTGATGCCGCGCAGTATGGCCGAGGCGTCGCATACGCCAGCACCCGCTCACTGCCCGATGCGAGCTATCGGCTGGCACGGCTCATCCAGCGCGAGTTTCGGCGGGACTGGCCGCTCCAGGATCGTGGCATCAAACAGGCGCGGTTTCATGTGTTGAAGCATACGCTCATCCCAGCGGTCCTGGTGGAGACCGGCTTTTTGACCAACTCGAGGGATGAGTTGCTGCTCAACGACTCTGCGGCGCGTGAGGAGATTGCGCGGCGCCTTGCCAACGCCCTGCTCGCGTTCCGCCGGCAAGGCGCGTAGTCGTCAATGATGAAGCGGCTGCTGATCATGCTCGGCATCGGGGCCGTGGTCCTGTGGCTGGTGGGACCGCTTCACGAAGGCATCGGCCAGTTCGTTCAACAGACCATGAACGCTTCACCAGAACGACCGGCATCGAAGCCGTCGTTCCCTCCACCGGTGGCCGACGTCCAGCGTGCGTTACAAGCAGCCGGATTTGATCCAGGGCTAGTTGATGGCCGGACGGGGCGCCGGACGCGAAGCGCGCTCCAGGCGTTCCAGTCCGCCAAGGATCTAAAGCCGACGGGCGAGGTCAACGCCCAAACATGGGATGTCCTCCAGGTCCGTCAGGAGCGGGAATCCGAGGCTGCTGAAATCACCAAAGCGGCTGAGTCGGATGAGGCGCTCCCTTCAGCGGGTCAGAAGCAGGAGGTGCGTTCCGCGATCCTCGAATCCCGCCTGCGCTCACCGGAACGGATCAAGAAAGTCCAGTTCGCCCTGAAACAGGCTGGCTTCGACCCCGGGCCGATTGACGGCGAGCTCGGTCCCCGGACCGACCAGGCATTGCGATCGTTTCAGCGAGCCACCGGCCTGGAACCGGACGGGATCGTCGGAGTGAAAACGTGGGCCGCGCTCAGCGATGTACTGACATCGGTGACAGAACAAGGTCGAATTGGCACGCTGGCAGGCAGAGATTAAAGCGGAGGAGTGATGCAGAGACGGTTTATGGTGGTGATCGGGATCCTGGTTGCCGGCGCCTTGAGCTTGACTGGACTGGCTTTAACGATGGGCAAGCACCCGCTGGTGACCCTCAAGGCAAGCGGCAAGGTGACGGCTGCAAAGGTCAAAGACGGGGCGAACATGGCGATGACCGTGAGAACCGACCAGGGCAGAGACCTGATATTCCAGCTCGGCCGCAAGACCAGCGTCAAAAAAGGCACGAAGCCAGCGATCATGAGCAGGGATATCAAAGTCGGTAACCGGATCAATGTTGAGTATGAAGCGAAAGGGAAACAGAACATCGCCAAACTGGTGACGGTGGAGGTGCCTCGGGCCAGCAAGCCCGCGGCCAAGCCTAAGACGACCTCCACCAAGAAGGCGAGGCGATAGACGAAGAATCTGATGAGCCCGTTGAGGTGGTCCTTGGTTGTCGGCCTTGCGGGGATTGTCGGGTGCAGCACCAGCGCGGGCACGAGGCGATCAGGCCCAGCACCCTTTTCTGGTGAAGCGGCCCCGACCGTCTTGGTCAAGCCCGTGATGGCGGATCTCCCGATCGGCCAGCCCAGCCACCTAAGCTCGGAAGAATGGACCCAGTTCCTGGTTCATCAGCTCCGGTCGAAAGGCGTTCGCGCCGTCACATCAGACACGAGCGCCGGACCCATCGATTACGTACTCGCATGCACCGTCCGCCACTTGGGATACACGATCCGGCGGCGCTATCCCAGACAGGTCAAGCAGGAAGCCGCGCTGAGCTGCTCGATCATCGACCCCCCCACTCAGGTTGTGCGCTGGCAGCGCGATCTCGAACGCCGCAATGAGGTGACCATCCTACTCAATACGATGACGAAACTGCCGCCGAGGCACGAGGCCGAGCTCCTGCGGGAATGCGTGCTGCCGGTCTGGGACGGCATGGCCTACAGCGTGCGGCTCTTCCTGGATCGCCCCCCGATGCCTGCGAGGGCGGAGCCGATGCCAGCGATGGCGGCGCTCCAAGGACGTCCTGTCAACAGCCGAGATGACTACGGGTGGCTGAAGTGAACCGCGAAGGAGGTGAGAGGAGATGAACGGACAGCGCGTGGGGTTGCTGGGTCTGATGGCGGTGATGCTCGCCGGATGCGCGAGCCAGCGGGCAGCACAGACGCAGAATCTGCATATGCAGATGGCCCAGCTCGATGGCCGCGTCAGCATACTGGAGAACCACCTGGGGCTCATCGAGGACAAGGCCTGGAACCAGCGGGAGGACGTCTCCTACCTCCGGGGCCGGGTGGAAGGCATGCAGTCGAACTTTGGCGCTTCGGCCAGCGCCACAACCACGAAGCCGACGCCCAGGCGGATCCAGACGGCATTGAAGAACGCCGGGTACTACACGGGGAACGTAGACGGGAAGGTGGGTCCACAGACCAAGCAAGCCATCAAAGAGTTCCAGCGTACGCACAGGCTCGCCGTCGATGGGAAAGTCGGGTCGAAGACCTGGACACAGCTTGCGCAGTATTTGTCAGCTGAGTGAACGCCTCTGGAGAAGAAGACGATGCGGATCGACGGCCTCCTGACGTTGGCAATCGGGTCGGCCCTCCTCAGCGGATGCGCGGGTTCCCGCTATGCGCGGGAGGTCGCGCGGCTCAAGTCCGATGTGGGGCTCCTCGACCAGCGAGTGAATCAGCTAGAGCAGGCCGGCCTTCGCACGCCGCAAAGCTGGTCA
Source organism: Candidatus Omnitrophota bacterium (assembly GCA_016180575.1). Taxonomy (GTDB): domain Bacteria; phylum Omnitrophota; class Gorgyraeia; order Aquiviventales; family Aquiviventaceae; genus JACPAY01. Next base: position 118,878 of record JACPAY010000004.1, read on the forward strand.
GGCGAGTCGTGGAGGCAGCCGTCAGACCCAACAGGTCGAACGCCGGCCAGAGCTTCAACGGGGTTGGCCCAACCCTCCACGAGACATGTTCAGCGAGCCCTGAAGAACGCCGGCTTCGACCCAGGCCCCGTTGATGGTAAGCTCGGGCCTCGAACCCGCCGGTCCATCCGGGACTTCCAGAGCGCCAACGGGCTGCAGGCGGATGGGATTGTCGGCAAGCGGACGTGGGCGAAGCTGGCCCCATACTTGCCAGGCGAGTGAAGACGGCGACGCGAGGAGCGATGGACCCACTGTAAATGATACGGTCAAATAGCTGCTGATGGGAACCGGGCCTCATCAGGACTCGCCTCCATCGCATGTTTCCATTTTGCGCAGTCCTTGCTGGTTGCTGGCGGCAACCTTGAGCTTCGCGTGGCCGTGTCTGGCCACGGCTGGCGACGGGTCGACGGCGGAGCGAGAGGTTGTGTGGTTTGCCCTCCAAGAGAGCCAAGTGCAGGCCCTCGGACGAATGCGCCTGGATTGGAACTATACTTTCCTGCGCGGGAACCGGTACGATCAGGTGTTCAACGCGGACCAGAGCCTGATCGGCACACGGCGCCACCGCCGCAAGACGCACCTCGCTGAATGGCGGCTGCGCTATGGCCTAAGGGAGCGTCTCGAGGCAGGCGCGGAGATCATGTATCAGGCCTACCGTCAGCATACGCACAGCGATGGCGACGAGCATGACCGCAATGACGACGGGGATTTCGAGCGGTACTTCGCGGGGCTGTCGTATCAGGCGTTACGGGAATCGGCCACGCGGCCGGCCGTGCGGCTTCGCGGCGGGGTGCGGTTTCCGAATCGCGCGGAGAATGAAGGGATCGGGCAGGAGCTCGGCCTCGAGGCGCTTGCCGCATTGGGCAAGCGCCTCGGGGAAGTGCGGGCGGGAGCCATGGCCGGGTTTTCGGTGACATTCGACAACCATGACCAGCCAGCTGATCCAATTTTCAGTGCCACGCCATACAGCAAAGGGCACGACCTGCGGGCGCTGACATACGGCATTGGGATGGCGTATCCCGCCAGTGCACGCTGGCAGGTCAATCTAGAGCTGGCTGGCCGCATCGCTGACACCATCCGCTTGAACCGTCGGATCCATCAGAGTCAGCTCACCGCGACGCCAGGGGTCATCTGGACTACGGACCCTGGAAGGCGGGATGTGTGGGTTGGGTTGGGCCTTCCCGTCGGATTAACCAACGAGACGGACCACATCGGTGTCGCTGTGCGCGTGGGAATGCGTTTGTGAACTTGCGCTTGACCCTCCCATAGCGTTCCCGGTAGAATGACGTGACAATTCATTGTGCCATCGAAGGGTCCGGGCGTTCCGCCCGGAGGGTTTTCCTAGTGGTCGGGCCGCCATCTAGCAGTGCTGCTAGATGGCGGTTGTTCTTTCAAGGAGGTGCGGCATGGCGTTTGAGTCCCCGGAGGACATCCTCCGCCAGGGCAGCCAACTGATGCGCTGGCTGCCGAAGATGATCATCCCGGCGGCCGTGGTGGCGGCGGGCCTGTGGCTGGCGACCGGGTTCTACATGGTCGGCCCCGGCGAGGTCGGCGTGGTCCGTCAGTTCGGCAAGGAGGTGCGGCGCACCGAGCCGGGGCTGCGCTACCGCCTGCCGCTGCCCATCGAGCGGGTCAACATCGTCAACGTCGAGCGCATCCGGCGCGCGGAGGTCGGATTCCGGACGGAGGATCAGGTTGGCCGGTCGGGGCCGCGGCGCGTCTCCCAGGAGGCGCTCATGCTCACCGGCGACGAGAACATCGTCGAGGCGCAGCTCATCGTCCAGTACCAGGTGAAGGACCCCTCGCTCTACCTGTTTCGCGTGCACAATCCCGATGAGGTGCTGCGCACCTCCACCGAAGTCGCCCTGCGCAGCATGGTGGGCAACGCCACGATCGACGACCTCCTGACCGTCGGGCGGGAGAAGGTGCAGGTGGAGACGCGCGACTTCCTCCAGCGGCTGCTCGACGTCTACAGCACCGGGCTGCGGGTGACCGAGGTGCGCCTGCAGGTGGTCGATCCGCCCGACCAGGTCAAGGATGCGTTCCACGAAGTGGTGCGGGCGCGGGAGGACCGCGAGAAGCTCATCAACCAGGCCCAAGGCTATCAAGAGGACATCATTCCCAAGGCCCGCGGCCGCGCGCAGCAGATGATCCGCGAGGCCGAAGCGTTCCAGGAGGAGCGCGTCCTGCGCGCCCAGGGCGATGCGGCGCGCTTCGTGGCGCTCCTCGAGGAGTACCGCAAGGCCAAGGAGGTCACGCGCACGCGCCTCTACCTCGAGGCCCTGGAGCGGACCCTGCGGCCGATCAAGAAAATCATCATCGATCCGCGAGCGACGGGCGGGATCGCGCCGCTGCTGCCGCTTGCGCCCCTGCAGATCGGCGAGATCAAGTAACCGACGGGAGGAGATCCACGATGCGATGGCTGCGGGCCCTGCTTCCCACCCTGCTGGTGCTGGCGATTCTGCTGGTGCCGCAGGTGTGCTTCCTCGTCAATGAAACCGACCACGTCATCATCACGCAGTTCGGCGAGTACAAGCGGACGGTCCAGCAGCCCGGGCTGTACTTCAAGCAGCCGGTCATCCAGACCGTGCACCGCTTTGAGCGGCGGATCCTCTCGAGCGACGCCACCCCCGCGGAATACCTCACCGTGGATAAGAAACGGATGGTGGTCGACCACGTCACCCGCTGGCGGATCACGGATCCGTTGATGTTCTTCAAGACGGTGCGCGACCTCTACGGCGCGAGGGCGCGGCTGGATGACGTCGTCTTCTCCGAGCTGCGCCGGGCCATCGCCGAGCGGGAATTCGCCAATCTCATTTCCTCGAAACGCGAGCCGGTGATGGAAGCGGTCGCCAAGAGCGCGGCCGCCCAAGCCAAGCAGTTCGGCATCGAGGTGGTCGACGTGCGGATCAAGCGCGCGGACCTTCCGCCGGAGGTTCAGCAGAGCGTCTTTGCCCGCATGGTGGCCGAGCGCGAGCGCATTGCCAAGCGCTACCGCTCGGAGGGGGAAGAGGAGGCGGCGAAGATCCGCGCCGAGACCGACAAGCAGCGCACGATCATCCTCGCCAAGGCCTACGAGGAGAGCCAGAAACTCCGGGGGGCCGGCGATGCACAGGCGACCCGCATCACCGCCGAGGCCTTCGGACAAGACGCGGAGTTCTACCGGTTCACCCGCAGCCTGGAGGCCTACGAAGCGGTGCTGCCGCAGGAGGGTCAGATCATCCTCTCCTCCGAGTCGGAGCTGCTCCGCTACCTGCTCGCGGCCCCCGCCTCTTCCGGCTCCCGGTAATTGAACGGATGCGTGACCCGGCAGATTGGGTCGTGCTCATCCTCGTGGGCGGCGTGCTGTCATTCTTCGCCTGCGTGGTCATCAAGAGCCGCCAGGGAGAGCGGAAGAACCAGCAAGACAGCCATGATCGGTGACCTGATCTTGGCGAAGCGGGGCTGGCTGGAGTAAGCAGCTCCCATTGATGCCTGCCTGATTGATGCGGATTACGCTTCGACTCATCCTTTCGCTGATCGTCACCTCCTCCGCGGTGGTCTTCATCTCCGCAGGCTACCAGGCCCGGCAGGAACGGGTGCGTCTGCAAGGGGAGCTCGAGCGACGGGCGGCGGTCCTGGCCGATACATTGCAGGAGCTCGCCGAACCCCTACTCGAGGGCGATGAGCGGTTGGGAGACCTGCAGCGGCTCGTCGATCGGTTCGGCAATCGGGAGCGGCTGGCCGGCATCGCGCTGTACGCCACAGATGGACAACCGCTCGCCTTCACGCAGAGCCTCCCACAGCCATTCCGGACGTTGCCGCCGCTGGCGGAGGAGGCCATCCAGGCGGATGATGCCCGGAACGGCCTGCTTGAGGTCGGGCAGAAGCGCTGGCATGTGTTCGCGCTGCCCATGCGCCGCGAGGCCAGCCTCCTTGGGGCGCTGGTCCTGATCCACGATGCCAGCTACATCGAGACCCATGCCACCCAGCTCTGGCGCCAGAGTTTCATCCGCCTCTTCTTTCATGTCATGTTCATCGCGCTGGTGACGCTGCTGATCGTGCAGTGGAGGATTTCTTCGGTCCGCTCGCCCGAGAAGTCACGCATATGGCCAAGAGCCTGGTGGCCGCGAGGGCAGCCGCTGAGGAGGAAGCGAAGCTGCGTCATGCCGGGGAGGCGCGCTGGACGGCTGAGCGGCTGAAAGAACACGTCAAGTCGGTCCTGCAGGGCCGCATGCTGGTCGTCGTGGCGAATCGTGAACCGTATATGCACGTCCGCGAGGGCCGGCAGATTCGCTGGGTGATGCCGGCCAGCGGGTTGGTGACGGCGGTCGAACCGATCCTGCGGGCCTGCGGCGGGACATGGGTCGCACACGGCGCAGGAGATGCGGATCGCGAGACCGCCGATGCCCAGGGCAAGCTCAAGGTCCCTCCGGAGACGCCGGCCTATACCCTCAAGCGGATCTGGCTGACGAAAGAAGAAGAGGACGGCTATTACTATGGGTTTGCCAACGAGGGGCTCTGGCCGCTCTGTCACATTGCGCACACGCGGCCGATCTTTCGCGCGGAGGATTGGACGCAGTACCAGCGGGTCAACGCCAAGTTTGCAGAGGCGGTGCTGGATGAACTCAAGGACACCGACAGCCCTTGCGTCCTCATCCAGGATTATCACTTCGCCCTCTTGCCACGGCTCATCAAAGCCAAACGCCCGGACATCAAGGTCGCGCTCTTTTGGCACATCCCATGGCCCAACCCGGAAGCCTTTGCCATCTGTCCCTGGGCGCGCGATCTGCTCGACGGGATGTTGGGGGCGGATCTGCTCGGCTTTCACATTCAGTTCCACTGCAACAATTTCCTCGATACGGT
>JACPAY010000020.1 GCA_016180575.1 Candidatus Omnitrophota bacterium
TCGAGGCGGGCCTTGGGCAGCACGAGGTGCCGCCCGGTCAGCGGGTGGATGAGCCGGACCGAGTCGAACGACTCGAACCGGTAGCTTGAGAGCACCTTCGCGATCACGTCGGTGGACGTCCGGAACGCCTGCTGCAGCGTCGCGTCGTCAAGCGGGCCCTCCGCGCCGGCCCGGTGGACGTCCAGCATGAAGACAAACTCCCCCTCCTGGAACCGGCCGGTGCACCGTCCCACCTCCGTATCGCCCGACGCGCGCAGCTCCCCCGTCAGCGCGGTCTGAATCCGGCGGGCGAGCTGCCAGCTCAGGAACTCCTCCAGCTGGATGTCCCGCGGGAGGTACTGGTCCAGCGTGAGCGGCGCCGCCCCCCCGTAGTTGAGATCGTAGATGGTGCGGGCGAACATCTCCGGCACGTCGAGCATGTTGGCGTTGGCCCGCCGGATGTCGTCCATGTACCGCACGATCGTCAGGTAGGCGCCGGGGATCTGCGGGTCCGACAGCAGCAGCACGTAGAAGCGCACGTCGGCATCGGAGCTCAGGAGCACCCGGTGGACGGCGGTGAGGACCTTGCGGGTCAGCTCATCGAAGGTTGGCCCGAGCGTGATCTGCCCCTCAAGCTGCGCCAGGGCGCTGGGGGCGGATGCCTGCACGCCGAGGGTGTGATCGACGAAGCGGACGGAGGCGTCCAGCTGCTCGCCGCGCAGGATCTCCTGAAGCGACTCGGCCAGATGCGCCTTCGGGTAGGACGGGCGCGTGCCGCAGCCGGCGGCCAGCGCCAGCAGGAGGCCCGAGAGCAATCCGAGGAAGCCGGCGCGGAGGGTCATGGGGTCATGGGACCCCGTCAGGGGCTCGGGGAAGGCAGGACGCGCTGTCTTCCGTACTCGACGAAGATCGCCTCGACGTCGTCGTATTCCAGCTCGTCTTTCTTCAGGAGCTCGCTCGCGAAGCGGTCCAGCAGGACGTCCTCCTTGCGCAGGAGGTCGTCCACATCCTTCAGGCACTCCGCCAGGATCTTGTGGGTCTCCTCGTTGAGCCGGTCCTTCATCCGGTCCGAGATCCGGTCGCCGGACCCCGCCTCGCGGAACGCCCAGGAGCTGAGGAGCACCTCGTAGTCGCCGATGAAGCCGTTGGTGCCCATGCCGAGGCGCCACACCATGGTGTGGGCCTGCGTCATGGCGTTGCGGAAGTCGGCGGCCACCCCGTCGGAGGTGGACTCGAACTTCAGCCGCTCCGCGGCGTAGCCGGCCAGGGCGGCCTTGATGTTCGCGAGGATGCGGCTGCGGCTCGAGGTGAAGAGCTCCTCGCGCGGCTGGTGGTACACCACGCCCAGCGCGTCGCGGCGGGAGATGATCGACGCCTTGAACACGTCGTCCGTCGGGTGGAGGAGGTACGTGACGACGACGTGGCCCGCCTCGTGGTAGGCGATGCGCCGCCGCTCCTCCTCGTTCATCTTCCGGCGGCGCTTGAAGCCGAGCTCAATCCGCTCCAGCGCCTCCGAGAGGTCCCTGAACGTGATGGTGTCGCGCTTGTTCCGCGCGGCGATCAGCGCGCCTTCCTTGATGATGTTCTCGATGTCCGCGGGCGACTTCCAGACGGAGCGGCGCGCCAGGCGCGCCACGTCGACCGACGGTTCCGCCTTCACCTTGGTGAGGTAGAACTGATAGAGCTTCTCCCGGTCCTCGAGCCCCGGCCGGTCCACGTAGATCTTCCGGTCCAACCGCCCCGGGCGGAGCAGCGCCTGGTCCAGCACCGACTCGTTCGCGTTCGTCGCGCCGATGACGACGACGTTGTACCGCTGGCTCTCGAGGCCATCCATCTGGACGAGGAGCTCGTTCACCGTGTTGTTGCGCTCGGTCTGCGCGCCGAAGCCGAGGTCCGCGCCACGGGAGGTCCCGACCGCGTCGAGCTCATCGATGAAGATGATGCAGCCGCCCGAGAGCCGCGCGTGCTGCTGGGCCTTCTTGAAGATCTTCCGCACGCGGGCCGGCCCGGTGCCGACGAAGATCTCGATGAACTCCGAGCCGGAGATCGAGAGGAAGGGCAGCCCGGATTCGGTGGCGATGGCCTTGGCGAGGTACGTCTTCCCGCAGCCCGGCGGGCCGGAGAGGAGCACGCCGCGCAGGACCTTGCCGCCGATCTGCGTCACCTTGGCGTGGTCCTTGAGCAGCTCCACGACCTCCCACGCCTCGCGCTTGGCCTCCTCCATGCCGATGACGTCGTCCCACTTCACGCTGACCTGGTCGCCCTTGACCTTGCCCTTGGAGAGCTTGCTGAAGCTGCCGCCGCCGTAGTGGAGCCAGTAGAGCATGGCGACGAAGATGCCCGCGTAGAGGACCGACTGGAGCGGGGTCAGGGAGAAGAACGCGAGGATGTAGCTCCGCTGGTAGGAGTCGATGCCGGACAGCGCGAGGATCGGCCAGAGGAGCGACAAGAGGAGCACCAGCCCCACCGAGATCTTGATCCAGTGGAGCTCGAAGAAGAGCTGAATCGATTCGCTGAGGCTCCGACGACGCTTCATGGCAAGCTTAACTATAGCATGGGGAACCGACGGGTGTCAATGAACCGGCTTTGGTGTATAATCAGCCCCATGTCGAGGCGCATACGCGCTCTGAAGGCGCGGGAAATACTCGATTCCCGCGGGCAGCCGACAGTGGAGGTGGACGTGCTCCTCGCCGACGGCTCCCGGGGGCGGGCGGCGGTCCCCTCGGGGGCTTCCACCGGCAGCCATGAGGCGCTGGAGCTGCGCGATGGCGACGCTGCGCGCTACGGAGGCAAGGGGGTCCGCCGCGCCGTGGCCAACGTCGCAGGGCCCATCGCCCGCGCCCTCCGCGGGGCCGACGCGTCGGAGCAGGCCGCGCTGGATGCGCGGCTCTGCGCCCTCGACGGCACCCCGAACAAATCCCGCCTCGGCGCCAACGCCCTGCTCGGGGCATCCTTGGCCGCCGCCCACGCGGTGGCGGCGAGCCGCGGCCTGCCGCTCTACCGCTCCCTCGGCGGGTCGGGCGCGCGGGTCCTGCCGATCCCGCAGATGAATATCGTCAATGGCGGCGCCCACGCCGACAACACCCTCGACGTCCAAGAGTTCATGGTCATGCCCATCGGGGCGACGACGTTCGCTGAGGCGCTGCGGATGGGTGCTGAGGTGTTCGCGGCGCTGAAGAAGCTGCTGAAGGGCCGCCGCCAGACCACCGCCGTTGGGGACGAAGGAGGCTTTGCGCCCAGCCTGCCCTCCAACGAGGACGCCATCGAGGTGGTCCTGCAGGCCATCGAGGCGGCGGGCTACCGCCCCGGACGCCAGGTTTGGCTTGCGCTCGACTGCGCCGCGAATGAATGGAGCGACGAGGGCGCCTACCGGTTGGCCAAAAGCGCTCCGGACCGTCGGGTCTCGGCCGAGGCGCTGATCGACCAATACGCGCGCTGGGCGTCGCGCTATCCCATCGTCTCCATTGAGGACGGCCTGGGCGAGGACGACTGGGCGGGCTGGGGCGCGCTGACCCGGCGGCTGGGGGAACGGCTGCAGGTCGTGGGCGATGACCTCTTCGTCACCGATCCCGAGCGGCTGCGCCGCGGGATCGCGCAGGGCGCCGCCAACGCCATCCTGATCAAGGTCAACCAGATCGGCACGCTGACGGAGACGCTCGAGACGATCCGCCTGGCGCAGCGCTCGCGCTACGGCACGGTCATCTCCCACCGCTCCGGCGAGACGGAGGACGTGACGATCGCGCATCTTGCCGTGGCCTCGGGCGCCGGGCAGATCAAGACCGGCTCGCTCTCGCGCAGCGAGCGCGTCGCGAAGTACAACGAGCTGCTGCGCATCGAAGAGGCGCTGGGCAGGCGCGCGGTGTACGCCGGCGCCCGCTGGCCGCTGTATGGACGGAAAGCGAGCGGGGTGACAGGTGACACGTTACAAGTGACGGGTCGAAAGAAGACGAGAGCGTCGGGATGATCCCCAGGCTCCCTGCGGAGGCGAAAACCGCCGGCGCGGCTCCGCCCTCCGGGACCCGTGATTCGCGCCGCCGACGGTGGGCGCTGTGGCTCGGGCTCATTGGCGCTGCCCTGTTCGGCCCCGGCCTCTATGAGTGGAGCCGCCTCTCCTTCAGGCAGTGGCAGCTCGATCGCCAGTTGGCGGAGCTGAACAAGCGGCACGAGGCGCTCACGCTGGAGCGGCAGCGGCTTGAGTCGGACCCGTCGTACGTCGAAGGGCTCATCCGCTCCACCTTCAAGGTCGCGGAGAAGGGCGAGCTCGTCATCCCGCTTGAGGACGAGAAGGGTCGTTGACGCAGCCGGGTGCGCCGCGTATAATGCCTCCACTGACATCGACGCTTCGCTGCGGGGTGGAGCAGTCAGGTAGCTCGTCGGGCTCATAACCCGAAGGTCCCAGGTTCAAATCCTGGCCCCGCTACTTACTGTATCACAATAAGTTACAACGAAGGGCTGAGACGGAAGTCTCAGCCCTTGTTGTTTTGGTGCGCCGAGGCGATTGTGCGTGACTTCTAGCGACTCGCTTGTTACAATAAATGTACGTTGCCCACGCAGGGAAGGGGCCAACAATGGGAATCGTGTTAGCCGTCTTCGGCTGGTACCTGGTTGTGGTGGGCGCGTTGCTGTGCGCCAAGCCGCCGATGGGGAAGCGGCTGGCCGACTGGTGGCTCAAGGACAAGCTGAGCCGTCGATGGGCGCTCCTCCCGCTTGCGGTAGGCCTCCTGGTGCTCTGGGCCGCGCCGGCGAGCCGCGTGCCGACCTTCATCCGGACGCTCGGCTGGCTGGGTGTCCTCAAGGGGATCGTGCTGCTGATCGCCCCGCGCGAGCCGCTCATGCAGTTTGTCTCCTGGTGGCACCGGCTCCCGTCGGGTGGCTTGCGCCTCTGGGGCGTGGTGGCGGCGGCATTCGGCGCGGCGATTCTTGGCAGCCTATAAGTGTGGCAACAGGATGTTGCAGTTTCAATCCAGTTTGTAAGACGTTATGACCCATTAACTGGTGACAGGTTGGCACGGAACGTGCTCTCATAGATTAGTATGAACCGCATGAAAAAGCTTAGCGCGATCGCCGTGACGGGACTGCTCTCGGTAGTCGCGGCCGGGTGCGCCTCGTCGAACCATAAGAACCACCCTGCCAGCTCTGCCAGTGCCATCCCCCTGAACCACTTCTACCAGGTTGACCCCCACCTCTATCGGGGGGCCCAGCCGACCCCGGAAGGGTTTCGTCGCCTGGCGGACATGGGGGTCAAGACCATTGTGAACCTGCGGGCCCAGGGGAAGATGCGCCGCGCGGAAGAGCGCAAGCTCGTGGAATCGCTTGGCATGCGGTGGGTGTCGCTGCCGATGCGCTCCTACTGGCGGCCGAATGACACGCAGGTCCAGGCCTTTCTTGAGCTGGTCGCCGACTCCTCCCGCCAGCCGGTGTTCATCCATTGCCAGAAGGGCGAAGACCGCACCGGTTCGCTCGTGGCCGCCTACCGGATTGCGCAGCAGGGGTGGACCCCCGAGCGCGCCTATGCCGAAGCGCTCACCCTGGGGCTGGCCGCCTGGAACCCGTTCATGCGGTCGCTCATCCTCTACGACATCCTGCGCCCAGGCGCTGTCCGCACCGCCTCCGCTCCCCAGTAATCCCCGCCAACACGTCGCCGTCCGGTCGTGTCTCAATTTGGCGGGTCCTGCCGCGCCGCCACCCCGTCGGCTGTCCTCGGCCTTCGCCTGCGGGCAGGCGACGGGGGCCCCGGCTTCGCGTCACCCGCCACATTGAGACAGCACCCGCCGTCTCAACACGTTGACGGAGCCCGCCTCATCCGTTAGAATCAGGGTCGTGGTGAATGTCCGTCTCTCAATCTCCTCGCTGGTACCTGCGGCTTCCCGTCGCGTTCGCAGCGGCCTGGCTCGTGTGGGGTGCGCCTGCCGTCTGCGAGCCGGCGGAGCGTCCCGCCCCTGACCTTGAGGCGGGGCAGGCCGCCTATCTCCAGCACTGCGCGCGGTGCCACGGCGCATCCGGCAAAGGGGACGGGCTGGATGCCAAGCGGTTCTACCCGCGGCCGCGGGACCTGACGATGGGGGTGTACAAGTTCCGCAGCACGGTGAGCGGCACGCCTCCCACGGACGACGACCTCTTCCGGACCATCACGCAGGGGCTGCCCGGCACCAACATGCCGGACTGGGCGCATCTGGATGAGGCGGCGCGCTGGCAGCTGGTCGAGTACCTGAAGCGCCTGGCGCCGCTCTTTGATGAGGCGACCCCGCAGCCGATCACGGTGCCCCCCGGTCCGGGGCGCGGTCAGGCGGACCTGAAGCGGGGCCGCGCGGTCTATGAGCGGCTGGGGTGCGCCGCCTGTCATGGCGGCGCGGGCCGCGCCAACGGCACCTCGGCGGGCGGGTTCGTCGACGACTGGGGCATGCCGATCCGTCCGGCCAACCTCACGCAGGGGTGGAGCTACCGGGGGGGCAGCGACCCGCAGGCGGTGCTGACGCGGATCCTATCGGGCATCGACGGCACCGGGATGCCGTCCTACGCGGAGGCGCTCCCTCCCGAGGACGCCTGGCCGCTGGCCCACTACGTCGCCTCGCTCCAGGAGCCTCCCCACTGGAACATGATCGCGCATCCGCTGGCCGTGGAGGGCGCGCTGCCGGCCACGCTCGATGATCCCCGGTGGGATCGGGCGGAGCGGACCGACGTGCGGCTGCGCAACGTGGTCACCCCCGCCGGCGAGTGGGCCAACCCTCCGACGGTGAAGGCGATTTCGTTCCAGGCGGTCGCCAATGCCGAGGGCCTCGCCTTCCGGTTGGCGTGGGATGATCCGACGCAGGATGGCGGCGCGCCGCCGGACGGCGTCGCCGTGATCCTCAAGCCGGCCGGCAGCGCGGGCGACGTCGTGACGCTGCAGGTCTGGCCCTACGAGGACGCCCCTCCGCTCGACATCTGCTATTGGGCCGCCGATACCGGCAAGGCGTTTGAGGCGGTGGCGGCGAGCTTTGAGCCGGTCCGCGCGCGCTCGACGCCTCGGACGATGCTGGAGAGCCTCGCGTCGTACGAAGACGGCCGGTGGCGCGCGCTGCTCCGCCGCAGCCTCCACCCGGCGACTCCCGCAGGGGCGGCGGCGATCGAGCCGAACGGCTTCACGGCGGTCGCATTCGCGGTATGGGACGGAGGCAACCCCGGGGCGCGGGCGGTGTCGCCGTGGACGGACCTCGCGCTGCGCCAAGAACAATAGGAGCTTCGAGATGAACCAGTTGAAGCGGTGTTCGCCTGTGTTGATTGCGGTCCTGGTCGCCATTGGCTGCGGCGGCAAGCCGCAGGATGCGTCCGCCAAGACCGAGACCGCCGCCGACCTGCCTGCGCCGCGCCAGTCGACACCAGAGTCGGCGCGGCAGGCAGGTGCGCCGGGAGCGCTCGCCCAGGCGCCGGAGGGGGCTCCGGCGGCAGGCGGGGGCTCCGCCTCGGTGCAGGGGTCGGTTCGGTTCGAAGGGGAAGCGCCAAAGCCTGAACAGGTCCAGATGGCCGCCGACCCGGTCTGCCAGCAGCAGCACCCCGAGCCGGTCTTCTCGGAAGCCGTGGCCGTCAATGAAAACGGGACGCTCAAGAACGTGTTCGTCTACGTGAAGGAGGGCGCCCAGGGGCCGTTCCAGGCGCCGACGACGCCCGTGACGCTGGACCAGAGCGGATGCTGGTACAAGCCGCACGTCTTCGGGATCCAGGTCAACCAGCCGCTGGAGATCGTCAACAGCGACCCCACCCTCCACAACGTCAACTCAAAACCGACCAAGAACCAGCCGTTCAACGTCGCCCAGCCGGTCAAGGGCATGAAGACGACGAAGAAGTTCACGAAACCGGAGGCGGCGGTCAGCTTCAAGTGCAACGTGCATCCCTGGATGCAGGCGTACGGCCACGTGCTGGAGCATCCCTTCTTCGGCGTGACGGGGCCGGACGGCGCGTTCACCATCAAGGGGCTGCCGGCCGGGACCTACACGGTGGAGGCCTGGCACGAGAAGTACGGGACCAAGACCCAGACGGTCACCGTCGCCGACGGCGAGACCAAGAGCGTCGACTTCACGTTCAAGGCCAAGTGAATGCGCGTGTGGCTGCCGGAGGCGGTCACGACCACCGCCCCGGAGATCGACCGGCTCTTCTACATCCTCCTCGGCATCACCGGGGCCGTCTTCCTCCTTGTCCAGCTCACGCTGATCGCCTTCGTCGTCCGCTACCGCGGGCGGCCCGGGCGGCGGGCCGGCTACACCCACGGCAACCTGACCGTTGAGATCGTCTGGACGGTGATCCCGGCGCTCATCCTGGTCTACCTCGCCGTCCACAGCCAGCATGTGTGGGCGAAGGTCCGCGGCGCGCCGCCGCCTCCCGACCTTGAGGTGGAGATCACCGCGGAGCAGTTCGCCTGGAACATCCGCTACGCCGGCCCCGACGGGGCGCTCGGCTCGGCGGACGACCTCCTCACGATCAACCAGCTCCACCTGCCCGTCGGCCAGACGGTGCTCATCCACCTGAAATCCAAGGACGTCATCCACAGCTTCTTCGTGCCGCAGTTCCGCGTGAAGCAGGACGCGGTGCCCGGGCTCACCACCCGCCTCTGGATCGAGGCGACGCAGGCCGGCCAGTTCGAGATCGCCTGCGCCGAGCTGTGCGGCCTGGGCCACTACCGGATGCGCGGCTTCCTCACCCTTGAGCCAGCCGAGGCGTTCCAGCAGTGGCTCGCCTCACAGGCGCCCCAGGCGGAACCATCGGAGCAGTCCTCATGAGCAGCGACGCCTCCCACGGGCCGGCGGGCTTTTGGCGCCGGCATGTCTTTTCCACCGACCATAAGACCATCGGGATCCAGTTCCTCTTCACGAGCCTCGTCATGCTGCTCTTCGGCGGGCTGCTGGCCATGCTCATCCGCTGGCAGCTCGGCTGGCCGGGCCAGCCGCTCCCCTTCATGGAGAAGCTCGCGCCCGACGGGATGCCGGGCGGGGTGATGGTCCCGGAATATTTCAACATGCTGTTCACGATGCACGGCTCCGTCATGATCTTCTTCGCCATCATCCCGCTGCTCGTCGGGGTGTTCGGCAACTACCTCATCCCGCTCAAGATCGGGGCGGGCGACATGGCGTTCCCGCGCCTCAACATGATCTCCTTTTGGCTCCTGCCGCCCGCCATCCTCATCGTCTGCGCGGGATTCTTTCTGGAGGGCGGGGCCGCCGCCTCCGGCTGGACGGCGTACGCGCCCCTGAGCACGACGCTGGGACCAGGCCAGGTGTGCTGGATCGTCGGGGTGATCGTCCTGGGCACCTCCTCCATCCTCGGGGCGGTGAACTACGTCACGACGGTCATCAACCTGCGCGCGCCCGGCATGTCCTTCTTCCGGCTGCCGCTGGCCATCTGGGCGCTCTTCATCACCGCGATCATCGTCCTGCTGGCGACCCCGGTGCTCGCCTCCGTGCTGATCCTCCTCCTGTTCGACTCGACCGCGGGCACGAGCTTCTTCCTGCCGGCCGGGCTCATCATCGACGGCGTGCTCCAGCCCAACAGCGGCGGCCAGCCGCTGCTCTGGCAGCACCTCTTCTGGTTCTATTCGCACCCGGCGGTCTACATCATGATCCTGCCCGCGATGGGGATCGCCTCGGAGATCCTCCCGGTCTTTTCCCGCAAGCCGCTCTTCGGCTACCACTCCATGGTCTACGCCATCATGGCGATCGCGGGGCTTGGCTTCATGGTCTGGGCGCACCACATGTTCGCCAGCGGGATGAACCCGGCCCTGGGGACGAGCTTCATGGTCTCGACGATGGTCATCGCGGTGCCCTCGGCGATCAAGACATTCAACTGGCTCGGGACCCTCTGGCGCGGCTCGATCCGCCTGACGACGCCGATGCTCCACGCCCTGGCCTTCGTCTCGATGTTCGTCATCGGGGGGCTCACGGGGATCTTCGCGGCCTCGACCCCGGTGGACCTCTACCTCCACGACACGTACTTCATCGTCGGCCACCTCCACTACGTGCTCTTCGGCGGCAGCCTCTTCGGCATCTTCGCCGGCATCACGTTCTGGTTCCCCAAGATGTTCGGGCGGATGCTGAGCGAGCCGCTGGGCAAGCTCCACTTCGCGCTGACGTTCGTCTTCTTCAACGCGGTGATGTTCCCGATGTTCATCCTCGGCGTCGCCGGCATGCCGCGGCGCATCTATGACTACACGCAGTACGCTCACCTCGCGCAGGTCGGCGGCCTGAACCGGATGATGAGCGTCGCCGCGTTCTGCCTGGGCCTGGCCCAGCTCCTGTTCATCGCCAACTTCTTCTGGAGCCTCTTCCGCGGCCGGCGGGCGGGCGACAACCCGTGGCGCGCCAACACGCTCGAATGGGCCACCTCCTCGCCGCCCCCGCACGGCAATTTCGCCGCGACCCCGACGGTGTACCACGGCCCGTATGAGTACAGCGTCCCGGGCCGCGAGGACGACTTTTTGCCTCAGCACATCAAATGAGGAGTCCGGTTCCCGGTTTCCCATCGGAGAACTCTGGGAAACCGGGAACCGGACCCGGGACAGTCGCAGACATGCTCCACCGCTACGCCCTCCTGACAGCCGTCGCCACTTTCTGCCTGCTCATCGCCGGCGGGTTGGTGACCTCCAATGACGCCGGCCTCTCGGTGCCGGACTGGCCGCTCTCCTACGGGACGTGGTTCCCGCCGATGGTGGGCGGCATCCGCTTTGAGCACAGCCACCGGGTGATCGCCGCCGCCGTCGGGCTGCTGATCCTCGCGCTGGCGGCCTGGCTCGGCCGGGCCGAGCCCCGCCGCTGGGCGCGCCGGATCGGCTACACCGCGCTGGGCGCGGTCGTCGTCCAGGCGCTGCTCGGCGGATTGACGGTGCTCCTCTTGCTGCCGCCGCCGGTGTCCATCGCGCATGCGTGCCTGGGGCAGACGGTGTTCTGCCTCCTCGTGTGCCTGGCGCGGGCCACCGCGCCGGGGTGGCCCCCGCGTCCTGCCGTCGTGGAGGACCAGCGGAGCCCCACGGTGTCCGCGCTGGCCCTGGCCGCAGCGCTGCTGGCCGCCGTCCAACTGGCGCTCGGCGCGGTCATCCGCCACACCGGCCACGCGGTCATCGCGCACATCGCGGGCGCGGCCGCCTTGGGAGCGGCTGCGGCCTGGCTGGCCGCGAGGGCGAGCGGCGAGCGGCGCGCGGCGCCGCCGCTGTGGCGTGACGCCTGGCGGTTGGCCGTGCTCGTGCTGCTGCAGATTGTGTTGGGCGCAGCCACGTTCACGCATCGCCGCTCGGTCGCGCTGCGGACCGCTCACGTGGCGTTCGGGGCGCTCGTCCTCGCGCAGGCCGTGTTGACGGCCTGGGAGGCGGCGCGGCGCGCGCCCCCCGAGAGGGCCGCGGCTCGCCGCAATTGGCGTCGCCGTCTCACGGCGCGGCTCGCGGATTGCCTGGAGCTGACGAAGCCGCGCCTCAGCGGCCTCGTGCTG
>JACPAY010000005.1 GCA_016180575.1 Candidatus Omnitrophota bacterium
CCTACCATTTCAGGAGGCTGACCTCATCGGCATTCAGCGTCTTGAGCTGGCGCGCGAGCAGGATGGCGATGGCCAACCCCACCGTGACCTCCGCGGCCGCGACGACGATGACGAAGAAGACGATGAGCTGGCCGCCGAGGTCGCCCCACGCCCGGGCGTAGGCCACGAACGCGAGGTTCGCCGCGTTGAACATCACCTCGATGGAGAGCAGGATCATCAGGACGTTGCGGCGCGTCATGATGCCGACGAGGCCGATGGCGAAGAGCAGGGCGCTGGCCGTCAAGTAGTGAGTGATAGTGATCATCAGTATCACCCCGAGGTCACACGTCACATGTCACAAGGTCACACGTGTGACTTTGTGACCCTGTGACTTTGTGACTGACTCTTGGTGTCATTGCGATGAGCGCTTGGCGAGGGTGACCGCCCCGATGATGGCCGCCAGGATGATGAAGGAGGTCAGCTCGAAGGGCAGCAGGTACGTCGTGAAGAGCTGCCGCCCGATGGCCTCCACCGTCCCTTCGGGGGCGGACGGCAGCGCGCCCCGGCCGGACGGGGCCAGGAGCCTCGCGAGCGAGAGGAAGAGGAGGACGGCCGCGATGGTGCCTGCGCCGCGCAGCGTGAAGATCCGCATGCGGGCAAGCGCTTCCGGCTCCAGGTTGAGGAGCATGATGACGAACAGGAACAGGACCAGCACGGCGCCCGCGTAGAGCAGGACCTGGAGCGCTGCCACGAAGTAGGCGCCCAGCATGACGAAGAGGGAGGCGAGGCAGAACATCACGACGAGCAGGGAGAGGACGCTGTAGATGGGCTGGCGGCTGAGGACCACAAGGCAGGCGGCCAGCATCATGGCGGCGGTGAAGAGATAAAAAAAGACCGCTTCCGTCATCGTTTGGGTCGTGGCGCGGGGAGTCTGTGAAAAGAATCACAAACTTGGAGCTATTATAGGAGCCGTCGCTGGCGCTGTCCATAAAAAGTACCGGGTACTTCGCAAAGCGGGAAAAGTACCCGGTACTTTTTTATGGTATCCTGGTGACCCTATGAGCACGGCCCGTCTCATCATCGCGGACAGCGAGAAGAACGCCAACCTCTACTACGCCACGCGGTTCCTGGCGCCGGACCCCTTCATCTTCGCCCAGGTGGATGGCCGCCGGGTCATGGTGATGAGCGATCTGGAGCTGGACCGCGCCAAATTACAGGCCAAGGTCGACGAGGTCCTCTCGTACGCGGCGCTCTCCAAGGCGGCGAAGCAGCGGGGGGTCGCCGAGCCGAAGATGACGGACGTCGTGGACGAGCTCCTCAAGCCCCATGCCGTGAAGCGGATCGAGGTCCCGCTCGACTTCGGGGTGGCGTACGCCGACGCGCTGCGCAAGCACGGCTACGCGGTGGAGCCCCGTCCGGACCCCTTCTTCCCGGAGCGGATGGTCAAGTCGGAGGAGGAGATCGCGCGCCTCACCGAGTCGCTGCGCATCACCGAGGACGCGCTTGAGTCCGCCATCGAGCTCATCCGCAACTCCGAGGCGAAGCCGGACGGGACGCTCTGGATCGGGGGCAAGCCGCTCACCGCGGAGCTCCTGCGCACGGCGATGCACCTGACGATGATGGAGCGCGGCTGCGTCGCCCAGCACACCATCGTGGCCTGCGGCGTCCAGGCGGTGGACCCGCACAACGAGGGATCCGGGGTGCTTTCGGCGAACCAGCCCATCGTCATGGACGTCTTCCCCCAGCATGCAACGAGCCGCTACTTCGCCGACATCACCCGCACCGTCGTCAAGGGGAAGGCGTCGGAGAAGGTCCGGCGGATGTTCGAGGCGGTGAAGGCTGCTCAAGAGCTCGCTTATGGGATGATCAAAGACGGGGTGGACGGCTCGGCGGTCCACAAGGCCATCCTGGAATCCTTCGAGCGGCAGGGGTTCAAGACCGGGGAGCAGGGCGGCCGCATGCAGGGGTTCTTCCACGGGACCGGCCACGGGGTGGGCCTTGAGATCCACGAGCCGCCGCGCGTGAGCGTCAAGCCGGACACGCTCAAGGCCGGCATGGTCGTCACGGTGGAGCCGGGGCTCTACTACCTCGACGCGGGCGGGATGCGCATCGAGGACATGGTCGTCGTCACGAAGGACGGCTGCCGCGTCCTGACCCAGGCCCCGAAGGTCCTTGAGGTCTGACCCCGGACACGATAAGATAGCCCCAACCTGCCAAGGTGCAATGCCCAGCACGTCCGCGCACGCCACGATCACTCCGGAACCGGTCGTCCGGCTCGAGAACTACTTCCAGGAGCCGTACAACCTGGCCATCGCCACGGCCCGGACCTGCTACTCCTCCAAAGTCATCACGTCGGAGGACGTGGGCCGGGACGACAAGTCCCGCGAGCAGCGCGACCGCATCGCGGAGAGCATCTACAAGGCCGGGCACCACACGACGATCCAGCACCCCACCTTTCAGTTCGTGCTCGAGCGCGTGTCCCGTCAGTTCCTCTGGTCGTTCTTGCACGCTCATCCCTTTTACAATAGCGAGCAGGTGAGCCAGCGGTACGTGGAGGTGAAGCCGGACCACTTCACCGTCCCGCCGCTCGAGGGGCCGGCGCGCGGGGTCTACCTCGACGCGGTCCACGGCCAGATGGACGCCTACCACCGGCTCATCGAGCTGGTGGAGCCCATCGTCGTGCGCGAGTACCGGCGCATCTTCCCGTCGCGCAGCGTCGAGGAAAAGCGCTGGGCCAGCGCCATCAAG
Organism: Candidatus Omnitrophota bacterium; assembly: GCA_016180575.1. Classification (GTDB taxonomy): domain Bacteria; phylum Omnitrophota; class Gorgyraeia; order Aquiviventales; family Aquiviventaceae; genus JACPAY01. The sequence continues at coordinate 2,728 of JACPAY010000005.1, forward strand.
AAGCGGTGCCAGGAGGTCGCCCGGTACGTCCTGCCCGTCGCGACGCACGCCCATCTCTACCACACCGTGAGCGGCCTCACGCTCCACCGCTACTGGCGGCTGTGCCAGCAGTTCGACGCGCCGCTTGAGCAGCGGCTCGTCGTCCAGCGGATGGTGGAGGAGGTGGCGAGGATCGACCCGCAGTTCATGGCGCTGGCGGAGGACCCGATTCCGCTGGAGCGGACGGTCGAGTACGAGGCGTTCCAGCAGTTCCACGGCTCATCGCGCAACGGGACGACCCAGCGGTTCCTGGATGAGTTCGACGCGGAGCTGGCCGGCTCGACCTCGAAGCTCGTGGACTACAAGGTCCACGCCGAAGGGTCGCTTGCCCAGGCGGTGCGCTCGGTCCTCGGGCTGACCCGCGATCAGGTTTCGGATGAGGAGGCGATCGCGCTTGTGCTGGACCCGGCCAAGAACTCGTACCTCGCCGAGTCGCTGACGCTCACAACGGTGAGCAAGCTCTCGCGGGCGATGGTCCACCCGCACTTCACCTTCAAGAAGAAGCTCTCGCACACCGCGGACTCGCAGGACCAGCGCCACCGGATGGTGCCGGCCTCGCGGCCGATCCTGGCGTGCCACTTCGTCAGCGGGAAGCCCGACTACATCCTCCCGCCGCTCATCGCCGCACGAGCAGAGGCGGAGGCGGCCTATCGGGAGGCGATGGCGCGCACCTGGACGGCGATCGACCGGCTCCTGAACCTCGGCGTGCCGCAGGAGCACGCCCTGTATCTTTTGCCCAACGCGTTCCCCATCCGGTTCGAGGAGTCCGGCGACCTGCTGCACTTCCACCACAAGTGGGTCCAGCGGCTCTGCTACACCGCGCAGGAGGAGATCTGGAACGCCTGCCGCGACGAGGTGCTGCAGGTGACGGCGCGCTTCCCGCTCATCGGCCGCTACCTGCAGGCGCCCTGCTGGCCGAGGGCGCAGGCGCGCGTGCGCCCGGTCTGCCCGGAGGGCGACCGATTCTGCGGGGTGGCGGTGTGGAAGCAACCTGTCGAAAACTATCGACGACTGATTTAAAAAAAATGGGAGCCGGTCCCTTTTTGCGAACGGAAACACAGCGGCAGGGAACCGCACCGACGGCGGAGGCGAGGCAGGTGGTGAGCTTCTGCTTCTACCGCGTGGATCCGGCGTGGCGGCGGCTTTCCGCCGCGGAGAAGCGCAAGCAGGGCGGGGAGCTGCTCGGCGCCGTCAACGCGTTCAGCAAGAAGCTGATGGTGCTGACCTACTCGCTCGTCGGGCTCAAGGCCGACGTGGACTTCCTCATCTGGCGCGTGGGCACGCGCCTGGAGGAGCTGCAGGAAATGTCCGGGGCGGTGCGGCAGACGACGATGGCCGGCTACCTCACGATGCCGTATTCGTACCTCTCCATGACGAAGCGCTCGATGTACGTGGACAAGCTGGACCCGGACCATCCGGACAAGCGCAGGTGTATCACGCCCTTCCACAGCCGCTACCTCTTCGTCTACCCCTTCGTCAAGACGACGGAGTGGTACCAGCTCCCCTTCGACCAGCGCCAGGCGATGATGGACGAGCACATCGTGCTCGGCAACAAGTACAAGTCGGTGCGCATCCACACGACGTACTCCTTCGGCCTCGACGACCAGGAGTTCGTCCTCGCCTTCGAGACGGACGAGCCGCGGGACTTCCTCGACCTCGTGCAGGAGATGCGCGAGAGCAAGGCCAGGCCCTACACGCTGCGCGACACGCCCATCTTCACCTGCGTCGCCAAGCCGATGACCGAGATCCTCAAGGAGATCGGCGGCTGATGGCGGCGCTCGCCTCGGCCGCCGGCGGCATCGCGAGTGAGACGGCCCAGTTCGCAAGCGACGGCTTTGCCATCCCCGCGTTCCTCGCCCGTCCGACCGACGCTGCGCGTCCGGCACCCGCCATCCTGCTCCTGCACGAGTGGTGGGGGCTCACCGACCACACCAAGGGGATCGCCAGGTGGCTGGCCGAGGCAGGCTACGCGGCGCTTGCGCCGGACCTCTACGCCCGCCAGGGCTCCAAGGTGGCGGCCACACCCCAGGAGGCCGCCGCGCTCATGAACGCGGTTTCCTCCCAGGCGGTCCTCCGCGACCTCAACGCGGCGACGAAGCACCTGAAGGCGCAGCCCTTCGTCGATGCGCTGCGCGTGGGCGTCATCGGCTTCAGCATGGGCGGCACCTTCGCGCTGACCCAGGCCGCGCACAACTCGGACCTGAAGGCCGCGGTGGTGTTCTACGGCAAGGTCCCGCCCATCGAGACGTTTCGCTATCTGCTCTGCCCGGTGCTGTTCCACCACGCGGGCAAGGACGGCTGGGTGACGCGGCAGGAGGCGGAGCGGTTCCAGCAGGGGCTGGAGCGCTATGGGAAGCCCGGGACGCTGCACATCTATCCGGACGCGGACCACGCCTTCTTCAACGACACGCGGCCGGAGGCCTACCGCGCCCAGGACGCCCGGCTTGCCTGGGACCGCACCCTGGCGTTTCTGCGGCAGCATCTGTGAGGTGACCATGGACCTGCAGGCGAAGAAGACCGCGCTGAGGAAGATCCCGCATGGCGTCTACGTCGTCGGGGTGAAGCAGGGAACGCAGCTCAACGCGTTCACCGCGACGTGGCTCACCCAGGTCTCGTTCACCCCGCCGCTCGTCGCCCTGGGCATCAAGAAGGACTCGCACTCGCTCGAGATGATCCGCAGCGACCGGGTCTTCTCCGTGAATCTGCTCGGCAAAAGCCAGAAGCCGCTCGCGGAGCACTTCGTCAAGCCCGCCAGCGTCGTCGGCGAGAAGCTCAAGGACGTTCCTCATCGGCCGGGCAAGACCGGCGCGCCGGTGCTGGAGGAGGCCATCGCCTACTTCGAGTGCGAGGTGCGCGAGATCGCCAACGAGCACGGCGACCATGCGGTGGTGATCGGCGAGGTGGTCGAAGCCGGCGCACCGAAGGATGAGCCGGCACTGACGCTGATGGATACCGGCTGGCATTATGGCGGGTGAGCCGCGGGAATGATCGCACCGCGTCCCGGCTGGTCCGCCCGGTGCCTGGCGGGAGCCGCGTTCCTCGCCCTGACGCTGGGCCTGGCATCCCCGGCTGAGGCGGGGCTCATCAGCGGCATCCAGAAAATCGTCGGCGGGATCTTTCAGCTGCCGCTCTCGACGCTCGTGGGGACCTTCACCGGACCGCCCCTGCTTGGCACCGCCATGGGCGCCGTCAACGGCCTAGTCAGCGGGACAGGGATGGTGCTCGGCGGGGCGCTCGAGGTGACCGGGGCGGGCGTGTCGCTCGCGAAGATGGTGGCGCCGTACGTCCTGCCATTTGTCTTCTGAGGACCGGTATCAGATACCTAATTTGACGATGCGAGGCAACATGGTATCTGATACCGGAAGGCGGTTAAAAACCTACGCCAGCTTCGTCAAGCTGGAGCATACGCTCTTTTCGCTCCCGCTCATCTACGCGGGCGCGCTGTTGCACCACGAGGGGCTCAGCGCGCGCCTGGCGGCCCTCATCCTGCTGGCGGCGGCCGGCGGCCGCGTGGTGGCGATGGGGCTCAACCGGCTCATCGACGCCGAGATCGACGCGCGCAACCCCCGCACGCAGCAGCGGGAGCTGGCCCGCGGCGCCATGCGGCGGGGCGAGGCGTGGGTCATCGTGGGACTGGCCGGCCTGCTCTACGCGGCGAGCGCCGCCGCCATCGCGCCCATCTGCCTGCGGCTTGCGCCGATCCCGGTCGCGCTGTTCGTCATCTACCCCTACCTGAAGCGCTTCACCGCGCTCTCGCACCTGGGCCTGGGTCTGGCCTGGTCGGTGGCGCCGGCGGCCGGCTGGCTGGCGGCCTCAGGATCGCTTGAGTGGATCAGCGAGGTGGGCTGGCTGTGGCTGTTCGCCTGGCTCTGGGTGACCGGGTTCGACGTCATCTACGCGACGATGGACGAACCGTTCGACCGCCAGGCGGGGCTCCACTCGCTGCCGGTCGAGCTGGGCAGCCGGAAGGCGCTCCAGGTCGCCGCCAACCTGCACGCGATGGCGTTCCTGTCGCTCTATATGCTCTGGCTGACGGAGTTCTACTCCCGCGCGTCGCTCGTGTGGCTGCTCGCGATCGGCGCCCTGTTCATCTGGCAGCACGCCGTCGCCGCGCGCAAGCCTGCGTTCGCGTTCTTTCAACTGAACGGGGTCATCGGCTTCCTCGTCTTCGGGTTCGTCCTCTTCGGTCTTCGCTAATTCCAGGAGGTTCCCATGCGCGTGGTCATCGGGATCACCGGCGCCTCGGGCGCGGTCTTCGGGGTGGACTTCCTCCGGCGCTGCCCGGCGGAGGAGAAGTACCTCATCCTGACGAAGTGGGGCCGGTACGTCCTCAAGGAGGAAACCGGGCTCACCGAGCACCACCTGGCCGAGCACGTGAAGAAGAGCTTCTCCGATGAGGACCTCGCCGCACCCTTCTCGTCCGGCTCGACGCCGTTCGATGCGCTGGTCATCCTGCCCTGCTCGGTCTCGACGATGGCGAAGATCGCCTGCGGCCTGGCCGACACGCTGCTGACGCGCGCCGCGGCGGTCGCGCTCAAGGAGCGGCGCCGGCTCATCATCGGCCTGCGGGAGACGCCGCTCTCCACGATCCACCTGGAGCAGGCGGCCAAGCTGTCGCAGGCCGGGGCGATCGTGATGCCGATCGCGCCGCCGTTCTACCACCGGCCGCAGACCATCGATGAGCTGGTGGAGCAGTTCAACGCCAAGGTCCTCAGCCTCCTCGGGTTCGAGACCGCCCTCGCCTGGAAGCCCGAAGCCCTGGAATAATAGGAACCGGTCCCATTTTTCCTCGATGAGCGATTTGCACAGTTTTCTGGCGCTGCTTGAGCGGGAAGGCCAGCTGGCGCAGGTGCGCATCGAGGTGGACCCCGAGCTTGAGATCACCGAGATCGCCACGCGCGTCGTGAAGGAGCAGGGGCCGGCGCTCCTCTTCGAGCGCGTGCGCGGCTCCGATTTCCCTCTGGCCATCAACATCCTGGGCAGCGCGAGGCGCATCGAGCTGGCGCTTGGCCGGCACCCGCAGCAGGTCGGCCGGGAGCTTTCGCGCCTGATGGAGGCGGCGATGCCGCCGCGCCCGAAGCGGCTGCTCGATGAGTGGCGCACCGTCGGCCGCGTCCTCGCATCGCCCCCCAAGCGCGTGCGGCGCGCGGCCTGCCAGGCCATCGAGGAGCCGCCGGACCTCTCGCGCCTGCCCATCATGAAGTGCTGGCCCAAGGACGCCGGGCGCTTCATCACCTGCGGCATGGTGCTCACCCACGACCCCGAGACCGATACGCGCAACCTCGGCATCTACCGGATGCAGGTGGTGGGGCCCGACCAGGTGCTGATGCACTGGCAGATCCAGAAGGGCGGCGGGTTCCACTACTGGAAGGCCGAGCAGCAGGACAAGGCGCTCGCCGTCGCGGTGGTCATTGGCGGCGGTCCCATCCTGTACCTCGCGTCGGTGGCGCCGCTGCCGGAGGGGATCGACGAGATGGCCTTCGCCGGGTTCCTCGGCGGCGCGCGCGTCCCGCTGGCACTCGGGCGCACCAAGGTCACCGCGGTCCCGGCGGAGGCCGAGATCGTGCTGGAGGGGATCGTGCCGCCCGATGAGCGGTTGCCAGAAGGCCCCTTCGGGGACCACTTCGGCCACTACTCGCACCCGAAGCCGTGCCCCGTCCTCTGGGTGCAGGCGATGACCCGCCGCCCCAACGCCATCTACCTCTCCGCCGTCGTCGGCAAGCCGCCGCAGGAGGACCGGTACATCGGCGAGGCGGTCCAGGAGATGCTCCTGCCGATGATCCGGCTCATCCATCCGGAGCTGCGGGACCTCTGGGCCTACTACGAGGCGGGCTTCCACAGCCTGGCGGCGGCGTCGGTCTTCGAACGGTTCGGCAAGGAGGGGATGAAGACGGCGCTGGGGCTCCTGGGCACCGGGCAGATGGCGCTGACGAAGTGCCTCATCCTGGTCGGCGCGGAGGTCGACGCGAGGGACGCGGGAGCGGTCCTTGGCGCCATCCGGGACCACTTCGACCCGGCCGAGGACTTCCTCTTGCTTCCCGGCGTGCCTTTTGATACGCTGGATTTCACCAGCTTCACCCTGAACCTGGGCAGCAAGATGGTGCTGGATGCCACGCCAAACGGTACCGCGCCAGCGAGCCGCCCGCGACCGCTCGACGAGGCCCAGATCAGGGCGCTGCACCCCCGCATCCGGCGCGCGCGGTTCCTCGAGAACGCGCTGCTCGCCGTCCAGGTCGAGGGGACGGGCCGCGAGGTCGTGGAAACACTCGTCCAGGCAACACCGCTCGCCGCCGTGAAGCTCATTGCCGCCGTCAGCCCCGACGTCGACCTGGCAGACCGCGAGAGCCTCCTGTGGGGGATCTTCAGCCGGTTCGACCCGGCGCGCGACGTGGTGTTCACGTCCACGGAGCTGCGGGGGGCGTGGCCGGTCTCGCGCGGGCGCCTGGGCATCGACGCGACGTTCAAATCAGGATACCCCGAACCTCTCATGATGGACCCGCAGATCGTCAGGCGCGTCAGCGCGCGATGGCAGCGGTACTGGACCGCCTAGCGCAGAAGCTCCAGCAGGGCGAGCGGCTCGCGCGCGAGGAGGCCCTGGCGCTCTTTGGGACGCGCGACGTCGTCGCCCTCGGCCGCCTCGCCGGGGCGGCCAAGCGCGCGCGCTTCGGCGAGCGCGCCCACTTCGTCATCAACCGGCAGATCAATCCCTCCAACGTGTGCGTCCTCTCCTGCCGGTTCTGCGACTTCGCGACCAAGCGGGGGCGGCCCAACGCGTACGAGATGACCATCCAGGAGATCCTGGAGCGGTGCAGCCCGGAGCTGCGCGAGGTCCACATCGTCGGCGGCCTGCATCCCGACTGGCCCTGGGGTTTTTACCTTGAGATGTTCCGCGCCATAAGAACGGCCTTCCCGCAAATCCAGATCAAGGCCTGGACGGCGGTTGAGATTGACTACTTCTCGAAGAAGTTCCGCCTCAGCGTCGAGGAGGTCCTGCGGCAGCTCAAGGACGCGGGCCTCGCCGCGCTGCCGGGCGGAGGGGCGGAGGTGTTCTCGGAGCGGGTGCGCAGATCACTCTTCCCCTTCAAGATCGGGGCGCCCCGGTGGCTTGAGATCCACCGCATCGCGCACCGCCTCGGCATCCCGACCAACGCGACGCTGCTCTACGGCCACATGGAGACGCACGAGGAGCGCGTGGACCACATGCTCAGGCTGCGCGCCCTGCAGGATGAGACGGGCGGCTTCATGAGCTTCATCCCGCTCGCCTATCAGCCCGGCAAGACCCGGGTGGTGGCCCGCCAGGCCTCCGCCCTCGAGGACCTCAAGACGGTCGCGATCGCGCGCCTGCTGCTCGACAACGTCCCGCACATCAAGGCGTACTGGGTGACGATGGGCGAGGAGAGCGCCTCGGTGGCGCTGCAGTTCGGGGCGGACGACATCGACGGCACGATCGGGGAGGAGCGCATCATGCACGCGGCCGATGCCGCCTCGCCCGTGAGCCTGACGCGGGGACGCCTGGTGGAGCTGATCCGGGAATCCGGCTGCGTGCCGGTGGAGCGCGATGCCCTCTATCGCACCATCCACGTGTATGACGACCACGCGCATTGCGAGAATACCGTATCTCAATAGCGCCCCCTTCTTCCAGGGGCTGGCGCTGGGGGAGCGGTATGAGCTGACGGACTGCGCCCCGCGGGCGCTCGGGGCGCAGGCGGCGGAAGGCTCGCTGCTGGCCGGCCTGATGCCGCTGGCGGACTACCTCCGCCTGGAAGAGACCTTTGAGCGGGTGGGGCGCTTCGGCATCGCGGTCCGGGGGCGCGTGCGCAGCGTCCTGCTCTTTTCACGCAAGCCGCTCCGGCAGCTTGACGGCGCCGTCATCGCCGTGACGGAGGAGACGTCCACGACGGCTGTCCTGCTGCGCCTCTTGCTCGAGCAGCGCTACCACATCAGCCCCGCCGCCTATGAGCGCGGCGAGCGCCCGGACGCCGAGGCGCTCCTCCTCATCGGGGACGCGGCGCTCAAGTTCCAGCAGCGCAACGACCAGTATCCCTTTGAGACGGACCTGGCGTTTGAGTGGTGGCTCTGGCAGCACCTGCCCTGCGTCTTCGCGGTCTGGGCCATCCGGAAGGACGCCGGCGCCGAGGAGAAGAAAGAGCTTGAGCTGGCATTGTCCAAGTCGCTGGGGATCAACCTGCGGCAGCTTGAGCGGCTGGCCCAGGACGCCTCCCCAGGGCTCGGCGTCCCGGCCGAGGCGCTGCACAGCTACCTCTCGCAGTTCACGTACCGGTTCGGGCAGCCCGAGGAGGACGGGATCGCGCAGTTCAAGAGGCTGGTCCATGAGCATCATCTGCTCTGAGGCGCTCGAGGAAAAGGTGCTCACCGGGACCCGCCTCTCGCGGGAGGAGGGGCTGTGGCTCTGGCAGCGGGGCGACCTCCTGGAGCTGGGTCACCTCGCCAACCAGGTGCGCCGCCGGCTGCACCCGGAGCCTGTGGTGACGTTCGTCATCGACTCCAACCCCAACTACACCAACGTCTGCGTCACCGACTGCGTTTTCTGCGCCTTCTACCGCAAGCCCGGCAGCCGCGACGGCTATACCCTGACGGTGGAGCAGGTGATGGAGAAGGTCCAACGGGCGGCGGACCAGGGCGCGACGACGGTGCTGCTCCAGGGCGGCCACAACCCCCAGATCCCCCTCGACTACTACCTCGACCTCGTGCGCGAGACCCGCAGGCGGTTCCCCCGCATCACCCCGCACTTCTTCACCGCGTCGGAGGTCACCACGATGGCGCAGGTGGCGGGCCTCTCGGTCCGCGAGGTGCTCGAGCGCCTGAAGGAGGCGGGGCAGTTCACGCTGCCCGGCGGGGGCGCCGAGATCCTCTCGGACCGCATCCGCCGGCGGTTGAGCCCGAAGAAGGGCGGGGCGGAGGCGTGGCTCTCGGTCCATCACGAGGCGCATCGCCTTGGCTTCAAGTCGACCGCCACGATGATGTTCGGCCACATCGAGGAGGACGAGGACATCCTGGAGCACCTCGAGCACGTCCGAGCGCTGCAGGATGAGACGGGCGGCTTCACGGCGTTCGTGCCCTGGACGTTCAAGCCGGGCAACACCCCGCTTGAGCAGCGCATCGCGCAGCACGCGGGCCCCACGCGGTACCTGCGCATGGTCGCCTTCTCGCGGCTCTACCTCGACAACGTCCCCCACGTCCAGGCCACCTGGTTCTCCGAGGGCAAGAAGACCGGCCAGATCGCCCTCCACTTCGGGGCCGACGACTTCGGCGGCACGCTGTTCGAGGAGAACGTCCACGCGGCGACCGGCTTCGTCAACAAGACCGCTGTGGAGGAGATCGTGACGCTCATCCGGGAATCCGGCTTCATCCCGGCCCAGCGCACCACCCTCTACGAGGTCCTCCGCACGTTCGAGCCGGCCGCGGCGCCGGTGAGCGGATGATCGGCATTGAGCTGGACTGGTCCGCCATCGTGGCGCGCTCGCTGGGCGGGCAGGGCTTCACGCGCGAGGAGGCGCGGGCGATCCTCGCGCTGCCCGACGACGAGATCCCGCTGCTCCTGGCGGCCGCGTTCGCCGTCCGGAAGGCGCACTTCGGCAAGCGCGTCAAGGTGTGCATCCTCCAGAACGCCCGCAGCGGGCTCTGCCCCGAGGACTGCCACTACTGCTCGCAGTCGTCGGTGTCGGAGGCGAAGATCGACAAGTACCCGCTGATGTCCGCGGAGCAGCTGGTGGACGGGGCGCGGCGGGCGGCCGCGGGCGGGGCGAGGCGCTACTGCATGGTGACGAGCGGGCGGGGCCCGGCCGATGAGGAGATCGAGCACTTCTGCGGGGTGACGCGCGCCATCAAGCAGGAGCTGCCGGACCTTGAGATCTGCGTGTGTCTCGGGCTGCTCTCCGAGGAGCAGGCAAGGCGCTTGAAGGCGGCGGGGGTGGGCTGGGTGAACCACAACCTCAATTCAAGCGAGCGGTTCTACTCCGAATTCTGCACCACCCACACCTATCAGGACCGCGTCGAGACGGTCCGCAATGTCCGCAAGGCCGGTCTCATGACCTGCAGCGGCGGCATCGTCGGGATGGGCGAGACGGACGAGGACATCCTGGACCTCGCCTTCGCCTGCCGCGAGCTCGGCATGGATTCGATCCCGGTCAACTTCCTCCATCCCATCCCGGGCACCCCAATGGAGGCCCATCAGTTCCTGACGCCGATGAAGTGCCTGAAGGTGCTCTGCCTCTTCCGCCTCCTGAACCCGTCGAGCGAGATCCGGGCGGCCGGGGGGCGGGAGGTGAACCTCCGCTCGCTGCAGCCGCTGGCGCTCTACGCCGCGAATTCCATCTTCGTGGAGGGCTACCTGACGACGCCGGGCCAGCAGGGCGAGGAGGCGCGGCGGATGATCGAGGATCTTGGCTTCGAAGTCGAACCGGCGGGGAGGGGCGGATGACGAGGCGATGGGTCGTGACGACGCTGGGGAAGGACCGCCCGGGGATCGTCGCGGGGGTCACGAAGATCCTCTACCGGCTTGGCTGCAACCTCGAGGACTCGGCGATGACGCGCCTGGCCGGGGAGTTCGCCATCATGCTCATCTTCTCGGCGCCGGCCAAGGCGGCCGAGGCCGCCCTGCGGAAGGCGTTCGCGCCGCTGGAGCGGGGGCTGTCGCTGACGGTCCATCTGAAGCCGCTGACGAAAGCGGAGATCGCTTCGCCCCGAAAGCGGGGGCGGGCCTACGTGATCTCGGTCTACGGGGCGGACCATCCCGGCATCGTGTTCCGCATCACGGACTCGCTGGCGCGCGCCGGGGTCAACATCACCGACCTGCACACGCACCGCACCGCCGGGGACGGGGCGCCGCTCTACCTGCTCCTGCTGGAAGTGGAGACCCCGCCGCGGGTCAGCGCCGCCAGGCTTGAGCGGCGCCTGCACACCCTGGCCACGACGCTGCGTGTTGAAGTCAGCTTCCGCCCCGCAGACGCCGCCGTCCTCTAATCGGGGACAGCCACTAATTTCCCTATGGCAGACTCAAGGAAATCAGTGGCTGTCCCCGATTTTTCCATCCGGCGGTTTCCGGACCCCCTCCTCAAGCAGCCGACGCGCCGCGTGGACCGCGTGGACGACCGCATCCGGGCGCTGATCGACGCGATGGTGCGGACGATGCGCCATCACCCCCGCTGCGTGGGCCTGGCAGCCCCCCAGGTCGGCCGCGGCCTGCGCATCGCGGTGATGGACGCCTCCCGGCACCCCAAGGCCGCGGCGAGCCTCGGCCTGCTCGTCCTCGTCAACCCGCAGATCCTGGAGCGCGAGGGCAGCCTGCTGCAGCGGGAAGGGTGTCTCTCCGTCCCGGACTTCACCGGCAACGTCCCGCGCGCGTCGCGCGTGCGCCTGGCAACCTGGGACCGGGCGGGCTCCGCGATGGAGCTTGAGCTGGAGGGGTTCGAGGCGGTCATCGCGCAGCACGAGGTGGACCATCTCGACGGGACGCTGTTCCTGGACCGCGTCGCCAACCTCGCCACCGATGTCTTCAAGCGGAAAACCTACCTGTGAAGAAGGCGTGTGAGTCACAAAGTCACAAGGTCACAAAGTCACACGTGTGACCTTGTGACCGCGTGGTAGTCTCCAGTGTGTGACCCTGCGACCGGCTGGTGGATGAGATTAGTTCTTGAGCGGCTCGATGACGGAGAGGCGGGGCGCTGCGGGGATCAGCCCGGCGCGGTGGGCCTGGTCGAAGAGGGTGCGCAGCGCCTCGCGGCAGGGTTTGGAGAGGCCCAGCGACTCCTCGTTGACGTACATGCTGATGAACTGGCGGGCGCGGGCGGCGTCGGTCCCCCGGCCGTAGCGCATGGCGTAGGCCAGCGCCTCCTCCTGATGCGCGAAGGCGTAGAGGATGCTGTCCCGCAGGACGGTGGCCGCGCGGGACGCGGTCCGGCGCCCGAGCGCTTTCTTCACGACGTTGAGCCCGAGCGGCAGCGGCAGCCTGGTCCGCTGCTGCCACCAGATCCCGAGGTCGAGCACCGGCAGAAGCCCCGCGTCCCGGTAGGTGAGCTGCCACTCGTGGATCACGAGGCCCGCGTCGACCTCGCCCCGCAGCACCGCCTCCGGCACCTGCTCGAACCGCATGGCGACCGGCACGCAGCCGGGCAGGGCGAGGCGCAGGACGAGGCACGCGGTCGTCTGGAGGCCTGGCACCGCGATGCGGCGGCCCTCCAGCTCCTGGGGGCTGCGCGGCGCCTTCGAGATCACCACCGGGCCGTAGCCCTGCCCGACGCTGGAGCCCACCGCGACGATCCAGTAGTCTTTGGCGAGGGCCGGATAGCTGGCGGCGGAGACCGCCGTCAGGTCCAGCTCGGCCTCCTGCGCGCGGTGGTTGAGCGCGTCGATGTCGGCGATGACGTGCTCGAACCGGAGGCCGTCCATCGGGATCGCGCCGGAGGCGATCGCGTAGAACATGAAGGCGTCGTCCATGTCCGGCGTGTGGCCGACGGTCAGGGCGCGCTCGGCGGTCCGGATCACCATTCCTCGTAATGGATCCTCTCGTTCGGGACGCCGAGGCCCTGCAGGTCCTTGTGGACCGCCTTGACGACCTCGAGCCACCCGCAGAGATAGATCTCCTTGTCGGAGACGTCGGTGATGTGCTTCTGGAACGTCTGCTGGATGTGCCCGACCTCGCCGTGCCACTCCTTCGGCCGGCTCACCGTCGGGATGTAGCGGAAGTTGTGGCGGATCCCCGCCAGGGAGCGGAACTCCGACTCGTAGAGCAGCGAGTGCTCGTACCGCGTGCCGAACAGCAGCCAGATGTTCCGGGTGACGTTGCGGTGCAGGAGGTGCTTGACCATCGACCGGAAGGGGGCGACGCCGGTGCCGGTGGCCATGAAGACCGGCTCGTAGTCGAGCGGCTCCTTGAGGAGGAAGTTGCCGTGCGGACCGGAGATCGAGACCGGATCGCCGGCCTTGAGCTTCCAGCAGTAGGTCGAGGCGGCGCCCCCCTCCACGTGCTGGATGCACAGCTCGACCGTCTGGGGCTCGTGGGGCGGGGAGGCGATCGAGTAGGCCCGCTTGACGACCTTCCCGCCCTGCGGGACGTTCAGGATGACGAACTGCCCCGCCTTGAACTCCATCGCCGGCGGCTCGAGGAGCTTCAGGCGGAAGCCCCTGACGTTGTACGAGAGGACATCGACCCGCTCAACGGTCGCGCGGTAGAGGGTGGCTGGCATCGTCGGCGGTATTGTATCAGGAAGCGCCGAAAAAGTACCAGGTACTTTCTCCGCTTTGAGAAGTACCCGGTACTTTTTGACCATGACCCGCGCTGAACGGCTGCGCGTCTTCCAGCGGCGGCTCCTGCGCTGGTACCAGCGCCACCAGCGCGACCTCCCCTGGCGCAAGACGCGCGACCCGTACCGGATCCTCGTCTCCGAGGTGATGCTCCAGCAGACGCAGGTGGAGCGGGTCGTGCCCAAGTACCGCGAGTTCCTCCGGCGCTACCCGACCCTCGCGTCGCTGGCCCGGGCCCGGGTCGCGGAGCTGCGGAGGGTCTGGTATCCGCTCGGCTACAATGTCCGCCCGCTGCGCCTGCGCCGGATCGCGCAGCGCGCGCTGCGGGAGCACGACGGCCGCATCCCGGATTCGTACGACGGGCTGCTGGCGATGGACGGGATCGGCCGCTACACCGCGGGCGCTGTGCTGAGCTTCGCGTTCAAGCGCGACGCGCCCATTGTGGACACGAACGTCGCCCGATTGCTCTCGCGGTACTTCGGGCGGCCGAGGCGAGAGGGCCGGGCGGCTGCCCAGCACCGCCTCTGGCGCCTGGCGGAGGCGGTGATCCCGCCCGGGAAGGGCTATCTGATCAACCAGGCGCTCATGGACTTCGGGGCGGTCGTCTGCACCGCGCGCGCCCCGCGCTGTGGTTCCTGCGTCCTGCGCCGAAGCTGCCGCAGCTATCCATTCATAGGACCGCGGGTGACGCAGAGCCGGGGACCCCGTCGCCTGCCCGCAGGCGAAGGCCGAGGACAGCCGACGGGGTGGCGGCGCGGCAGGACCCGCGGTCCAATCGCTCATGCTGCGAAGGCGCCCTAGGCCCGCTCACTCAGCCATCGCCCTGATTGAGCGCCGGGGGCGCCTCCTCATCTGCCGGCGGCGCCCCGGCGGCTTCCTGGGAGGCTATTGGGAGTTCCCCGGGGGCAAGCGCAGGCCGGGCGAGCGCTGGGCCGCCTGCCTGCGGCGCGAGCTGCGCGAGGAGCTGGGGGTCACGGTCAAAGCGGTGCGGCCGCTCATGACGCTTCGACATCTGCAGGGCCCCAGCCCCGTCATCTGCAAAGTCTACCGCTGCGCCATCGCCCGCGGCAGGCCGCGGCCGCTCGCCGCCACAACCCTCCGGTGGGTGCCGGTTCGCCGGCTCGCCCGCTATCGCTTCCCGCCGGCCAACCGGCCACTCCTCGCCCGCCTGCGCAGTTGAGCCGTCCCCGACGATGGCTTATACTGGATCATCATGGTCTGGACGAACGCAAACCTGCGGGACATGATCCGCCAGCGGCTGGGCGATGAGCTGTTCGTCGTCGTCTCCAACCGCGAGCCGTACATCCACCGCTTCGAGGGGGAGGAGATCGTCTGCGAGGTCCCGCCGAGCGGCCTGACGATCGCCCTGGACCCGGTCATGCGCGCCTGCGGCGGCCTCTGGGTGGCGCACGGAAGCGGCGAGGCCGACCATCAGGTCGTGGACGGTTCCGCCCACGTCCAGGTGCCCCCGGAGTCGCCGGCCTACACCCTGCGGCGGGTGTGGCTCACCAAAGAGGAAGAGCAGCGCTACTACTACGGCTTCGCCAACCAGGCGCTGTGGCCGCTCTGCCACATCGCCTACACCCGGCCCTCCTTCAACCTGGACGAGTGGGAGACGTACCAGGCGGTGAACCGGAAGTTCGCCGACGCGGTGCTGGAGGAGATCGGCGACCGCCGCGCCTTCGTCTTCATCCAGGATTACCACTTCGCGACGCTCTCGCGGCTGCTCAAGCGGGTCAACATCCGCACGGCGCAGTTCTGGCACATCCCCTGGCCGAACCCCGAGGCGTTCCGCATCTGCCCCTGGAGCGAGGAGATCCTGGACGGCCTCCTCGGCAACGACCTCCTGGGCTTCCACCTCCAGAATCACTGCCAGAACTTCATGGACACCGTCGACCGGACGATCGAGGCGAAGATGGACTACGAGCGGTTTGAGATCACCCGCGGGGGCTGCACGACGATGGTGCGCCCATTCCCCATCAGCGTCGATTATGATGCGATTGTGGAGCGGGCGGCCAGCCCCCCCATCGCGGAGGAAGCCAAGCGCCTTGCGCGGCGCCACGGGCTCCGGAAGATGCTGGTGGGCCTCGGGGTGGACCGGCTCGATTACACCAAGGGGATCCCGGAGCGGCTCCGGGCGGTCGACCGGTTCCTGGAGCGCCATCCCGAGTTCCAGGAGAAGTTCGTCTTCGTCCAGGTGGGGGTCCCCAGCCGCGTCCACATCGAGGCGTATCAGCGGATCAACGACGAGATCGACCAGCTCGTCGAGTCCATCAACTGGAAGTACCAGCGGGACAACTGGAAGCCCATCCTCTTCCTGAAGGCCCACGCCTCGCCTATCACCCTCTACGCCTGGTACCAGCTCGCCAACTTCTGCGCGGTCAGCTCGCTCCACGACGGGATGAACCTCGTGGCGAAGGAGTTCGTCGCCTCGCGCGCCCGCGAGGACGGCGTGCTGATCCTGAGCCACTTCACGGGCGCCGCGCGCGAGCTGGTGGACGCTGAGCTCGTCAACCCCTACGCCGTGGATGAGATGGCCGAGGCGTTCCACCGGGCGGCGGTGATGCCGCTCGAGGAGCAGCAGCGGAAGATGCAGAAGCTCAGGGCGCAGGTCCACGAGCAGAACATCTACCGGTGGGCGGGGAAGGTCCTCTCGACGCTGTTCAAGTTCGAGTTCCAGGAGGCATGAGACGGCCTCATGCGCTGCGCGACTGGCGTCGGCTGCGCGGCAGGATGGGCGGCGGCGCGTGGCTGGTGCTCATGGACTACGACGGGACGCTCACACCCATCCGGCCCACGCCCGCGGAGGCGCGCCTCGGCGCCGGGATGCGCGAGGCGGTAAGCGCCTTGAGCCGGGCGCGCGGCATCACCGTCGGCATCGTGAGCGGCCGATCCCTTGAGGCGGTGCGGCGGCTGGTCGGGCTACGGGGCGTGGTGTACGCGGGCAACCACGGCCTGGAGCTGCAGGGCCCCGGGCTGCGGTTCGTCCATCCAGGCGCCAGGCGGTCTATCCCGCTGCTGAGGCGGATTGCGAGGCAGTTGAGCCGGGCGCTTGCGGGCATCCCCGGGGCGCTGGTGGAATCCAAGCGGCTCTCGCTGAGCATCCACTGGCGCCGGGTCCCGGCGGCTCACGCCGCGGCGTTCCACCGGCGCGTGGGGGCGGTCCTGGCGCCGTGGGCGGCGCGGCGGGCGGTGCGCGTGACGCGGGGCAAGCGGGTCGTCGAGGTCCGTCCCCCGGTGAGCTGGGATAAGGGGGCGGTCGTGGACTGGCTGGCGAAGCGGCACCGGTGCCGGGACGGGCGCCTCCTGTATCTTGGCGATGACCGGACGGATGAGGACGCCTTCCGCGCGGTCAACCGCCGATCCGGCATCGCGGTGTTCGTCGGGCGGCCCCGGCGCGGCACCGCGGCCGGCTGGTGGCTGCGCGGCACGCAGGAAGCGGGCGAGCTCTTCAGGCGCATGGCGGAGGGGCGATGGGCGAACAGGCGAGCGCGGTGACGGGAACGCCGGCGGCGGCGGTGCCGAAGCCGTTTCAGTTCCGGACGGCGCTCGTGCTCCAGGAGTCCACCGGGCTGCGGGCATCGACGCTGGTCACCCTGGCCAAGCTCCTCCGCAAGGTGCCGGACTCCTGCGTCTACTACCACACCCACCACTTCGTGCTGGAGCACCATTACCTGACGCCTGAGCCGACCAACGACTTCGCCTACTGGGTGGGGGAGATCTTCGGGGACGAGACGCTGGGGGAGCTGTTGGCCAGCGTCGACATCATGGAGTACACCGCCCTCCAGGGCCTCCGCGAGGTGCTGGCCGGCACGATCGAGCGGTACATCAAGGAGCACCCGGCGACCCGGATCAAATTCGCGCCGTCGGGCCGGGAGTTCTTCTTCATCAAGTCGGTGCACGTCATCATGCCGACCCCCTACACCGTGTCCACCCTGGCGGAGTTCGCCCAGGCCCTGGAGCAGGTCTCCCTCCACTCGCTCTACTTCCACATCTTCGACGCCCGGCTGCGCCTGGGGCGCCCGACGAACGACTTCTCGCTGTGGCTCACGGAACAGCTGGGGCTGAAGGCGCTCGGCGAAAGCGTCGCCGGCCTGAACCCCTACGCGCACACGCTGCAGACGCTCCGCACCATCCTGCTCTCCCTCATCCGCGAGGCGGCTGCTCATGCCTGAGAACGCCACGGCGACCCTGGCCGCCTACGAGCCCATCGCCGGCAAGAGCGTCGTCGACGAGCTGCGCCAGCTCGCCGGCCGGCTCGCCGGCAAGCGGATCCTCATGGTCAACTCGACCCGGAAAGGAGGCGGGGTGGCGGAGATCCTCATCCGCATGGTCCCCCTGCTGGCCGAGCTGGGGCTGGAGGTCCGCTGGGAGGTGGTCGAGGGGTCAGAGCCGTACTACAAGGTGACCAAGAAGTTCCACAACGCGCTCCACGGGGCCGCGGAGCTCTTCACCCAGGAGATGTTCGACCTCTTCCTGGAGGTCGGACGAGCCAACGCCAAGCGGATCCCGCTGGAGGCCGATTTCGTGTTCATCCACGACCCCCAGCCCCTGCCGCTGGTGGAGATGCGGAAGCGGCACCCCTCCTCCCGCTGGGTGTGGCGGTGCCACATCGACGTCTCCCGCCCCAACCAGGCGGTGTGGCGGTTCCTCCAGCCCTTCATCCTGCAGTTCGACGCGGCGATCTATTCCACCCCCGCGTTCGCCCAGCCGCTCAAGATGCGGCAGGTGCTCATCCCCCCCTCCATCGATCCGCTGAGCGACAAGAACCGGGACCTGCCGCAGGAGGAGATCGACGCGGTCATGCGGCGCCTCGAGATCCCGCGGGACCGGCCGATCGTCACGCAGGTCTCGCGGTTCGACCGCCTGAAGGATCCGGTGGGCGTCATCGAGGCCTTCAAGCGCGTCCGCCGCTCGGTCAAGTGCCGCCTGGTGCTCGCCGGGGGGCCAGCCACCGACGACCCGGAGGCCGAGGAGGTGCTGGGGCTCGTGCGGGAGCAGGCGAAGGGCAACCCGGAGATCCACCTCCTGATGCTGCCGCCGGACAGCAACATCGAGATCAACGCGCTCCAGCGCGCCTCCGCGGTCGTCGTGCAGAAGTCGCTGCGCGAGGGGTTCGGCCTCACCGTGTCGGAGGCGCTCTGGAAGGGCCGCCCGGTCGTCGCCTCGGCGGTGGGCGGCATCCCCCTGCAGGTGAAGCACCATCACAGCGGCCTCCTCGTGCACAGCGTCGAAGGGGCCGCCTACGCCATCCGGCAGCTGCTGGGCAACCCGGCGTACGCGCAGCGGCTCGGCGAGAACGGCCGGGAGCACGTCCGGGAGAACTTCCTGCTCACCCGCCACCTCGTGGACTACCTCCTGACGTGCCTCACCACGCAGTACGCGGATGAGACGATCTTCCTCGACGGCAGCTGAGCGCCCATGATGCATCAGCTCGTGCTCTTCGATCTGGGCGGGGTCGTGTTCGAAGTGGAGTCGGATCGGCTCGTCCATCAGGTGGCTCAGGGGCTCGGCCGCCCGTTTGAGGAGGTCCAGGAGGCGGTGTACCATCCGGAGCTGTTGCTTCCCTTCGAGCTGGGGCGGATCACCGCGACGGCGTACTACGAGGGGCTCAAGAAGCGCCTTGCGCTGCGCTGGACGTACGAGCAGTTCGCCCGAGCCTGGACCGGCATCTTCACGGAGAACACCGACGTGACCGCCCTCATGCAGCAGCTGCGCAAGCGCCACCGGCTGATGGCGCTCACCAACACCAACACCCTGCACCTGGACTATATCAAGGCGTCGTTCCCCTCGCTGGCCGTCCTGGAGGCATGGGTGGCGTCCTGCGACGTCGGGCTGCGCAAGCCGGACCCGCAGTTCTACCGGCTGGCGCTCGAGCGGGCCGGGGTCCGGCCGTCCGAGGCGGTGTACGTCGACGACCGTCCGGAGATGGTGGAGGCGGGGCGGGCCGTCGGCCTCACCGCGGTCCGCTTCCAGAACGGCAAGCAGCTGGCCGAAGATTTCCTGGCCATCGGGCTCGCCCTATGACGGCCGAGCGGACCAGTGTCCCGTATCAGAAGATCGTCTTCGTGTGCGTCAACCGGCGCGAGCCGCACGAGACGTGCTGCGCGCACCGGGAGAGCGAGGCCATCGCGGCGGCGCTGAAGGCGCGGGTGAAGGCGCTGGGGCTCTCGCGCGCCATCCGCGTGAGCAAGTCCGGCTGCCAGGACCTGTGCGCCAAGGGGCCGAACGTGATGGTCTTTCCGGATTACGTGTGGTACCACGGCGTGGCGCCCGGGGACGTCGAGCGCATCATTGAAGACGTCGTGCGAAGGCCTTGAGCCCCTCGACGAGGACGAGCACCGCCAGCACGAGCAGGAGGCACGCGACGAGGGCGATCCCATCCAGCGCCGGCCGGCCGCTGAGCAGGCCCGCCGCCCACGGCCGGATGGTCAGGGCGAGCGACCAGAACGTCATCGTCAGCATGAACGCCGCCGGCAGCGCGCTCACCAGCCAGGGCCGGCGCGTGCGCTTCAGCCACACCGTGATCGTCACCAGGGTCAGCGCCGCCAACAGTTGGTTTGACGTCCCGAACAGCGTCCAGAACACCTTCCAGGCCGGCACGATGTTCCCCATCGGGTCCCGCACCGTCCAGCTCACGCTCAGCGCCGGCAGCGCCAGGGTCGCGAGCGTCGCGCCGATGCCGCCCCAGCGCCCCTTCCAGCCGGTCAGCTCCTGGAAGACGTAGCGCCCCAGGCGCGTCGCCACGTCCAGCGTGTCGTAGATGAACGTGGCGAAGGCGAGCAGGGCGAACCCGCGCGCGAACTCCCGGTTGATGCCGAACTGCTCCACGAAGTGGCTCAGGCCGCTCGCGTAGATCCGGTCGGGCGACTGCTGGGTCGCGACATCATTCGGCATGAGCAGCATGACGGTGGATAAGGCCACCACCGCCACCAGCCCCTCCAGCAGCATTCCCCCGTAGCCCACCAGGCGGCAGTCCGGCTCCCGCGCGATCTGCTTGGACGTCGTGCCGGAGCTGACGATCCCATGGAACCCCGAGCAGGCCCCGCAGGCCACCGTCACGAAGAGGAGCGGGAAGAGCGGGAAGCCCCGCTGGCTCGTCCAGCCGAGGAACGCCGGGTACTGGATGCGGTCGCCTCCCACCAGGACCCCGACGACGCCGGCCGCGAGCGTGAGGTAGAGGAAGAACCCGCCCAGGTACCCGCGCGGCTGCAGCAGGAGCCACAGCGGGATGATCGAGGCGATGAAGCAGTAGGCGAGGATCACGCCGTTCCAGACAAGCTGCGGACGGACCGCCCAGGTACTCGGGATGGCGAGCGGGATCGATTGGCCGACCCAGACGATCAGGCCCACGAGCGGCAGGAAGATGGCCGTCGCCAGTCCGAGCGGCATGCGCCAGCGGTACAGGCACAGCCCCATCGCGCCGGCGGCGAACAGGTAGAGCGTGGAGGAAGCGGCGATGCCGCCGCCGTAGGCCGGCTCGACGAACGAGTGGCTCGTGAGGTCCGTGAAGGCGATGATGACGTAGATGAGCGACAGCCACACGAACCCCATGAAGAGCAGGTGCGCCCTGGGCCCGAGGTGCTCGTGGACGAGCTCGACGATCGAGCGCGCGCCGTGCCGCACCGAGCTGACGAGGCTGGCGAAATCGTGCACCGCGCCGAAGAAGATGGCGCCGAAGACGATCCACAGCAAGGCGGGCAGCCAGCCGAACCACAGCGCCCCGAGGACCGGCCCGACGATGGGGCCGGCGGCCGCGATGGCGGAGAAGTGCTGGCCGAGGAGGAACGGCGCCTTGGCCGGGACGTAGTCCACGCCGTCGTTGAGCGTGCAGGCCGGGGTCGCCCGATCGGGGGCGAGGTCGAGCCAGCGCGCGAGCAGCCGGCCGTAAACGGCGTAGGCCGCCAGGAACAGCGCGCACGCGGCGGCCGCGACCGCGAACAAGCTCATCGGGGGCGGCCCTCGCGCTCCGAGAGCCAATAGAGCGGCAGGCCGACGGCGAGCAGCACGAACCCGAACGCGGCGTCGGCAGGCTGCTTGATGCAGACATCCGCGATGAACCCGGCGATGACGAGGCAGAACACCAGCGGCGTCCAGGGGTAGCCCCAGGCGCGGTATGGCCGGGGCGCTTTCGGCCGCAGGCGCCGCAGGCGCACGACGCCGAAGACCGCCAGGATGAAGAAGACCGAGATGACGACGGTGGAGTAGGTCATGATCTGCTCGAACGTCTTGGTGAAGACCAGGCCCACCGCGATGGCCGCGTTCGCCCACAGCGCCGTCGCCGGCGTGTGAAAGCCGGGGTGCACGGTGCCGAGGCGCCCGAAGAGCGCGTGGTCCTTGCCCAGGGCGTAGAGGATGCGGCCGCCGGTGAGGATGTAGCCGTTGAGCGCCCCGAACGCGGAGCAGGCGATCATGCCGGCGATGAACGCCGCCCCCGCCCCGCCCCACAGCCGCTCCATCACGCTGGCGGCGACCAGCGGCGTGCGCACCAGCTCGTCCATCGGGATGGCGAGGAGGTAGCTCGCGTTCACCAGCAGGTAGAGCACGGTGACGCCCGCGACCCCCAGGATGATGGCCCGCGGCACGTTGCGGGTGGGCTGCCTCACCTCCTCGGCGACGTAGGCCGCCTCCGTCCACCCGCCGTAGGTCCACAGCACGAAGACGAATGCCACGCCGAGCGACTGGAGCACCGGCACGTCAAGCCGCGGCATGGTCCAGTCCAGCGCCACCGCCTGCCGCGAGGCCAGAATGGTGAGGCCCGCCGCGACCAGCGAAACGAGCGCGCCGATCTTCAGGACGGTGAAGACGTTCTGCACGTACTTGCCCCACCGGACCCCGACGACGTTCACCGCGGTGAGCAGCAGGATGGCCCCTGCCGCCACCCATCGCAGCGCCCCGTTCCCGTAGGGGAGGAGGCGGCCGCCGTACTCGGCGAAGACGAACCCGAGGATCGCGATGGTGCCGGTGCGCTCGATGAACAGCTTCGTCCAGCCGAACAGGAACCCCCAGAACCTGCCGTAGACTTCGCGGATGTAGACGTAGTCGCCGCCGCTGGCCGGGAACATGGCGGCGAGCTCCGCGTAGCAGAGCGCGCCGCACAGCGACACGACGCCCCCCACGAGCCACAGCAAGAGGAAGAGGGCGGGGGAAGGGACGTGGCCGGCGATGGCGCTGGCGGTCCGGAAGATCCCCACCCCCACGATGCAGCCCACCACGAGCATCGAGGCGTCGAACAGCCCGAGCGACCGAACTAACGCAGGTTTGTTCATCCGGGGCCACAACGTCACAGGGTCACACGTCACATGCGACCTTGTGACATGTGACTCTGTGACACCATCACTCTTTCTCTCCCTCGAAGTGCCAATGCCAGGGCTCAAACGCCGTCCCGTGAGGGTTGCCGCGCGGGTAGGAGAGGGCGAAGCCGAACCGGGCCGCGTGCTCCTCGAGCCAGCGGTACTCGGGCAGCGCCTCGAACTCCTCGGGGTGGTCCTCGCCGTTGATGCCCGCCTCGTTGATGAAGTCAACGGCCTGCCGCGGGGGGTAGCCGTGCTCGCTGTGCCCGGGGAGCGCCACGAACCGGTTCGTCTCGGTGATGGAGTCGCCGTGCTTGGGCAGGTAGAAGAGGAAGAGGTAGAGCTGGTAGGCCGGGGAGCGGTAGCCGGACTCCACCCGCAGCCGCGTGCCAAGGTCGGCTTCCATGGCATCCATCATCCGCTGGTAGGCCGACAGGGCCTCGCGCGGCAGGTACTGGGGATCGAGCGGCTTCGCGACGCCTTCCTTCACGATCTCCTGGGGCCCGACCGGAACGAGATCCGGCGGGGCGGACGGCTCGCCGAAGAAGTGGGCGGTCGCGCCAAGCGAAGCGGCTTTCAGGGCGCGGAACGCGTCCAGGAACGCCCGCTGCGGGGGCGAGAGCGGCTCATAGAGCTCCTCCCACGTCAGGAGGGCCGCCGTGCCCCCGCGCTGCTTGGCGGTGAGGGAGGGCTCAAGCGCCTGGAGGATGGCGTGGAGTGCCGCGGCATCATCCGGCGACAGCCGCCCGACGTCCACCGCCGAGGCGGGGAGGGGACACAACAACCAGGCGGCAGCCGCCGCGATGGCGAGCCGCCGCCTGGTTGAGGTGGACCCCGCCCCTCCAGGGGGCGGGGTAAATCGTCCAGACACCGCTACCGCTTGCGTGACTGGAGTTGCTCGATGAGGTCGGACACCCAGCGTCCGGCGATGTCCTTGCACCCCAAGCCGAACGCAAGGCCCACGCCCAAGCTGATGCCCGCCAAGATGATCAGGAACACGTCGCCGAAGAACGGGACCTGAAGCTGCTGGAGGGCAGCCACGACGGCGAAGATGATCACCACCGCCTGCACCGCTTGGCCAAGGACGTGCGCCTGCACGATGCCGGCGTTGCTGGTCGCCGTCCGCACGGTCGCCGAAAGGAACGCCGAGGCGAACGCGCCGACGATCAGGATGAACACCGCGGCGACGACGTTGGGCAAGAACCCGACGATCTGCTGGAAGAGCTCCGCAGCCACCGTCAGGTTCAAGGCGTTGAGCGACGTCATCACGACCGCCAACATGACGATCCAGTAAATGATGGCCCCAATCAGCTCCGAGGTCTTCCGCCGGATCCCTCCCTTGGAGAGGAGCGTGGCGAACCCGATCTGATCCGCGAACTTGTCGAGGGTCACCACCTTGAGCGCTCTGTTGATCACCTGCTCGATGCCTTTGGCGATCAGCCAACCGACAAGGAGAATAGCGAGGGCGGGGAAGATGCTGGGGACGAACGAGGCGAGCTGATTGATGGCCGTCTGCAGAGGCGTGATCACGAGTTGCTGAACGAGATCCCGACCGGTCTCCATCTCGTTATCACCTCCTTCTGGGTTGTCAGACCGCCAATAGTCTAGGCAAACGATCCGCGCTTTGCAAGCATTATTTTTAAAGCCTGCTACTCATACTCTTGGGCTGGCCCGTCCGGCTCCTCCGTGAAGACGTACTCGGGCTGGATGACCGGCTGGTAGCCCGGCGGCGCCGGGAACGGGAAAGTGACCAGCTCATAGAGGCCGGCGGCGGTGCGGATGAAGCCGTAGCCGAGCCCTCGCAGCAGCCCCCAGGTGAAGCCGGCCATCGCGCCGTCGAGCTGGGTCGTCTCGTGCATCCGCTTGGGCACTTCGACCCAGCCGGTGACGGTGTTGACCGCGCCCCGGGTCAGCTTGGCGACCGCCCCTCCGGCCTCCATCGGATCGGCGGAGACTTGAGGCGCGCCGGCCAGCAGGATGAGCGCTGCGAGCCATCCCTCCATCGCGGCAAGCGGCTTCATGGAGCACCTCCGGGTTGCCCACACTCTAGCATAAGGGCGTATCAGATACCAAGCCCCGTTTGGTATCTGATACAATAGGCGCCCATGGACCGGCACGAGCAGCGCGTCGTTCGCTTTCTCTCCAAGCCCTCCGCCTATCCGCATCGCGCGCCCGCCGTGGCGCGGCGGGAGACGCACGTCTCGCACGTTTTCCTGGCCGGCCCGTTCGCCTATAAGCTCAAGAAGCCGGTGAAGTTTCCGTTCCTCGATGCCTCCACGCTGGCCAGGCGCCGGCGGTTCTGCGGGCTGGAGCTCTCGCTCAACCGCCGCCTGGCGCCGGCGGTCTACCTGGGCATGGTGCCGATTGTGGAGACGCCGGCGGGGCTGCGCCTCGGTCCCTCGACTCGGCCTTCGGCCTCGCTCGGGACGTCGCCCGGACGCGACGGGGCGGGGCTCCGCGGGCACGAACGGATCATCGAGTGGGTGGTGAAGATGCGCCGCCTGCCGGAGGAGCGGATGCTGGACCAGGTGGTCGCCCGCCGGCAGCTGACCAGGGGCGACATGCTCCGCATCGCGGACCGGCTCAGCCGGTTCTTCCGGCGCGCCGCGCGGGGCCCCGCCATCGCCCGCTACGGCGCCCCGGACCAGGTGGCCGCGCTGGTCCTGGGCAACCTGGACGAGTGCCGGCCGTTCGTCGGCCGACTCTTCTCGGAGTCCGACCACCTGTTCCTCAAGGCGGCCTACCGCCAGTACCTGGCGCTCCACGAGCCGCTGCTGGCGCGGCGCGCGCGCGAGGGCCGGATCATCGATGGCCACGGCGACCTGCGGTGCGAGAACATCTGCCTGCCTGCCGCGCCGAAACGAGGAATGAAGCGTGGCGCGGCGCAGGCAGGCCTGACCAGTCCGGTCATCTTCGACTGCGTGGAGTTTCAGCCGGCGTTCCGGTGCGGGGACATGGCCAACGATTTCAGCTTCCTCGTCATGGACCTGGAATTCCGCGGACGAGCCGACCTGGCCGACGCCCTGGTCGCCGGGTACCGGCGCCGCCTGGGCGATGCGACCCTCGCGCAGGTCCTCCCGTTCTACAAGTGCCACCGCAGCCTCGTGCGCGGCAAGGTGCGGGCCCTGGCGTGGTCCCAGCACCCGCGCACGGCGCGGGGCCGGCGCGTGCGCGCGCTCTCCCGCCGCCACTTCCAGCTTGCGGCGCGCTATGCACGAGCCTTCGCCCCGCCGCGGCTCGTGGCGGTCGGCGGGCTGATCGGCACCGGCAAGAGCACGCTCGCCCGCGCGCTGGCCCAGGCGCTGGGGGCCTCCTGGCTGCGCACCGACGAGATCCGGCTGCGCGAGTTCGCGCGCGCCAAGCGGCGCGGGCAGGGCTTCGCCCAAGGCCTCTACGCCCCGCACATCTCGGAGCTGGTGTACCGGCGGCTGCTCCGGCGGGCCGAGACCCTGGTGCGCGAGGGGGGCTCGGTCATCTGCGACGGGACGTTTTCGAAGGCCGCGGGGAGGGCGGCGCTGCGCGAGATCGCCAGGCGGCACGGTGGTTCGTTTCACTTCTTCGAGTGCGTGGTCCCCCGCGCGGTGGCCCTGCGCCGGGTGGCCAGGCGCTACGCCGCGCGCGCGGATCTTTCGGAGGCGCGGCCGGAGCACTACGACCGGCTGCGGGCCGGCTTTGAGCCCCGCCCTCGGCGGGGCTGGCCGCGCCGGGACTGGACCCGGCTCTCCGACAACCGCGCGCCCCAGGCGACCGCGGCGGCCGCGCTGGCGGCGCTGCGGCGCGCATGGTCTCAATTTGGCGGGTGACGCGGAGCCGGGGGCCCCGCCGCCCGCCCGCAGCGCAGCGAGGACGGCCGGCGGGGTGGCACAGCGGCAGGCCCCGCCAAATTGAGACAGTACCGCGCCTGGCTGGCTCGGACGTGACTCCCCGGCCAGGTGTATAATGAGGTTTGAGACGCTCAACGCCGCGTGTGCCAACCAGAAGGAGGCTGTGATGTCCTGGATGCAGACCGTGACCCGGGCGATGGACCGCCTGTTGCGGATCGAGCCGCTGTACGCCCACTGCGACGTCCCCTGCGGCATCTACGACCCGCACCTGGCCTCCGTTTCAGCCAAGACCGTCTACACGATGGTGAAGAAGGTGACGGACCTGAAGGACCCGGGGGCGGGCGCGCCGCCGCAGGACGCCCTTGAGTACCGCAACACCGTCGTGCGCATGGTCCAGACCAAAGAGGCCCACGCGCAGCTGTGCAAGCAGGAGCTGCTCATCCTCTGGACCGACTACTTCAAGCCGGAGCACCTGGCGATGTTCCCGGACCTCCATGAGACGTTCTGGAAGGCCGCGAAGCTGTGCTCCTACAATAAGCAGCACGTGGATCTGGCGAAGTCCCAGGAGCTCATGGATGCGGTGGGCAAGATCAGCGAGCTCTTCAAGAAGGCGGAAGCTGCCAAGAAAAAGTAGGGCAAGATTGCTCCGCATCGACGGGCACAGCATGGCGCCGGTCCTAAAGGCCGGCGAGCTCGTCGTGGTCGAGGAGGGCGCGTACGCCTCCGCCGCACCCCGGCGGGGCGACGTGGTGGCGGCGCGCCCCGCGGCGCTGGGCGGCCGGGCGTGCGTCAAGCGCGTCGCCGGCCTCCCGCATGAGCGGGTGCGGGTCGGCGAGCGGGAGTGGCGGCTTGAGGAGGGGCAGTTCTTCCTCCTCGGCGACCGCGCGGAGGACAGCCTGGACTCCCGTGCCTTCGGCCCGGTCCCGCGCGAGGAGCTGCTCGGCCCGGTGCGCAAAATCGGGACCGGTTCCATTTTTCATCGCATCAGGCTGTTGGCGACGATGATGCGCGGGCGCGACAGCGGCGCCGCGGCGCGGGGCCGGGCGGCTTCCCCATTGTGTAACGAAAGCGGCCCTGGCATGTGACGTGCTCCACCTCCAGTAACGACAACCTAACACGCAGGAGAGAGACGCTCTCCTGCGTGTTTTGCTTGAGAGGAGGGGAGCATGGGGTGGGCGCGCTGGATGATGGCGGGAATGCTCGTCTGGGGTGCCGGACGCCCGGACGCGCAGGCGGCTGTCCGGATCAATGAAGTGCTGGCCGATCCGTCCGCGGATGCGAATCGAGACGGGACGACCCACACGACGCAGGATGAGTTCATCGAGCTGGTCAACACGGCGGCGGAGCCGGTCTTCCTGGAGCAGTGGAGCCTCTCCGATCTCGTGCAGGTGCGCCACCGGTTCGCCGCTCCGCAGGTCATCCCCGGCTTCGGCTTCTTCGTGGTGTTCGGCGGCGGCGCGCCGCAGGGGTTCGCCAATGCGAGCATTGCGTCGAGTGGAAGCCTGGGGCTCAATAACGCCGGCGACACGGTGACCTTGCGGGACGCTGGCACTCTCCTGGTGGATGCGGTCACCTATGGGAGCGAGGGTGGACGGAACAGCTCGCTCACGCGCTCCCCTGACGGGGCCGGCCCCTGGACGCTGCATCAGGGACTCAACGGCCTCCCCTTTTCTCCCGGCACAACGGTGGATGGCCGCGCCCGCCTCGAGCCCACCCCTCACCTGCCGCCCCCTCCCCTCCATACGGACGCCACAGGCGGGCCCGTCCTGCCGGAGCCGTCCTCGCTCGTCCTCGTAGGCCTCGGCGGGCTGGGACTGGCGCTGCGCCGCCGTCTCCGCGGCCGATGATGCGCGCTGGTCGTGACAGGCGTATAATAATTCTCGCCGATGAAGAAGTTCCTCATCATCCTGGGCGTGCTCATCCTGGCTGGCCTGGTCGTCGCGGGCGTCTTCCTGGCCACGTTTGATGTGGACCGGTACCGGCCGCTGATCGTGCGCGAGCTGGAACGGGCGATCGGCCGGCCGGTGGCGCTGGAGCGCATCTCGCTCGGCTGGCGGCAGGGGATCGCGCTGCAGCTGAAGGGGTTCACGGTCTTTGAAGGCGTCGCCGCCGGCAACCGGCCTGTCATCGAGGTCGATGTGGCGAGCGCCTTGGTGCCATTGTGGCCGCTCCTGCGCAGGGAGCTGCGGGTGTCGTCGGTGGTCCTGCTGCGGCCCCGCGTCCATGCGTCGCGGGATGCCCAGGGACGCGTCAACCTCGTGGGGCTGGCCGCGGCCGCCGCCCCAGCGGGAGCGGCCGGGGCGGCCCGTCCCGCGCCGGGAGCAGGGCAGCCTGCCATCTCGTTCCGCGTCGATTCGTTCCGTGTGGCGGACGGCACCCTGCGCTGGACCGACGCGATGGCCCAGCCGCCCATGGAGCTCTCGCTCACCCAGGTCGACCTGGCGGTGACGAACATCGCGCCGGGCCAGCCGATGGATGTCGAGCTGCGCGGCGCGCTGGCCAGCCAGACGCCCAACGTGCAGCTGCGCGGGCGCCTCACGCTGCCAACCCTGGCCGGCGGGCCGGCCGTCGCGTCATCCGGTTCCGCAGAGCAGGTGCGGTTCACCGTCGAGCGCCTGCCGCTGGAATCCGCGTTCCGCGCGGCCGCCGACGCGCCGCAGCTGCGCGGCACGCTGACCCTGTCGCTGGAATTGGATGCGCTCACCCTCGATCCGCAGGTCGTCCGCGGCCTGTCGGGACGCGGCACGGCCAAGCTGGACGAGCCGGTGGTGGCGAACCTGAATGTCCTGCGGGCGGTGCTTGAGAAGTTCGCAATGATCCCGGGCCTTGTCGAGACGCTGGAGGCGCGCCTGCCGGAATCCGAGCGCGCCAAGCTCAACGCCAAGGACACCGTCCTGAAGCCGATCGAGCTCTCGATGCTCCTCGAGGCCGGCGTCCTCCGGTTCACGGGCCTCACGGTGCAGAGCGACACGTTCGGCCTGGACGGGAGCGGGAGCGTCGGCTTTGATGGCACGGTGGATGTCCGCTCCACCCTGCGCGTCGACCCCGCCCTTTCCGCCGCCCTGGTCCGCAGCGTCAATGAGCTGCAAGGGCTGGCGAACGACACGGGGGAGCTGGAGATTCCCTTGACCGTCCAGGGCCAGGCGCAGCGCCTGGCGGTGGTGCCGGACCTCCAGTACGTGGCCTCGAGGATCATCGCCACCAGAGCGATCGACCTGCTCGGAGAGGTCTTGCGCAAGCAGTAACCCCGCCAGTCCCCTCGCTTTTTTCCCGCGCGCCTTGACGCTCGTCTCCGCGCTCAGGTAGACTTCATTCAATACTCTCGAAACGGCAAACTTCCCGCAAGGGAGGGACGCAAAGCCGCGGGTCCTGGTGCCTGGCTCTTCGCGAAGCGAAGTGCCTGGCACCGGAAGGATAGCCGGGCTACCGAAAGAGGATGACTGACGCGCTTCTGCTCGTGATTGCTGCAAGCATCATCGGCGTGTGCCTCCTCGCGACCACCCTTGCCACTCTCTCCACCATGCGTGAGTTCCGCGCGACGCTTGGCGAAACACGGGAGCTGCTGGCCAGATGGAACGCGATGACGCGGCGCGTCGAGGCGGTGGTCGGCTCGGCCTGCGATGCCGCCTCCGCGACGCTCGAGGGGCTCTCCCGCTGGAAGGCGCGGGCGGAGCAGGTGTTCACAGGCCGATCGGGAAACGGGGCGAGGGCGGAGCCTCGCCGGCATGGCAGGTCAACCAGAGGAGGGGAACGGGGATGAAGCGGACTCGTCGAGGGAAGACAGGGTTGCTGCAGGCGACGGCTTCATTTGTGCTGGGGGCGGTGACGGGGGCCATCGTGGCGCTGCTCTACGCCCCCACATCCGGGCAGGTCGCCAGGAGACGGCTGGCGATGAAGGCCCGCGGGCTGCAGCGCACCGCGGTCCGGCGTCTCGGCCGCGCCCAGCGGGCGCTGGCGACGAAGGCCGAGCACGTCCGCGAGGCGGCCGCCGGATGGATGACGGAGCGCTTCCCGGTCCGGAACGGCCGGCATCCGATCCGCCATCGCGCGATCCGTCACGCGGCGGCGCGGTAAGTTAATCGGGGACAGCCACTAATTTCCTAGTGGTGGCCGAAGGGAAATTAGTGGCTGTCCCCGATTGTTTCCCGATTGTTTCCCCAATTGTTGGCGATTGTTTGCTATAATACGCTCACTACACGGAGCTTTTGCCTTCCTGCATCGCACGCCTGAATCCGTACTGTATCCATGCGCAACCGCGCCGCCCGCGACATCGGCGAGGAACTGAAACAGATCCTCGCGCGGCTCAGGGCGCTGGCGAAGGATGAGCGCGCCGCGCGCGGCCCTGAAGCCGAAGCCCTGGAGATCGCCATCGTGAACCTCGACAGCGCCATCGAGATCCTGACGGAGTAGCCATGCCGGACATCAGCGTGACCACCGCCGCCACGAACGACGGCTGGACCTTCGGCGTGCAGGTGGCGGAGGCGAACGGGCAGACGCGGCACAGCGTCACCCTCAGCCAGCGGGACTTCGCGCAGCTCACCGAAGGCAAGCAGACCACGCCGGAGGAGCTGGTGCGAAAGTCCTTCGAATTCCTCCTCGAGCGGGGGCCGAAGCACCAGATCCTGCGCCAGTTCGACCTGCCGGCGATCGTCCGGTACTTCCCCGACTACCCCACCGCCATCCGCAGCAAGCTCTAGTCCTGGCCGAGCCAGGTCCAAGGTGATATCAGAGACCCGCCGTAGTACACTAGAGATCATCCTGTCCATGCGGCCACATCACCGGCGGAGGCGAAGATGAAACGATGGGTGCTCGGCATCATCTGCGGCGTCGCGCTGGCCTCGGCGGCTCAGGGCCAGGAAGAGGCCGCCCCGCTGACCGAGGCCCCCATGGAGACCATCGGGCGCGCCGCGTTCAGCGTGCCGAAGGGCTACGGGCGCCTGGCGGCCATCGTGGAGAGCTCGGAGATCCACCACCTGTATTTCGAGGACGGCCAGGGGACCGTCCGCGTCGTCCTCATCGGCCCACGTGGCGCCGCGGCGCGGGCCCGGAACGCGCTCCAATTGCTCTCGTCGGATGTCTATGTCATTGAGCGGGGGTTGGGAGCCGTTGAGGTCGTGCCGAGCGGGGAAGAGTGATCGGCGGGGCTATGCGCCGCCCTCGCGCCCGAGCGCGGCTGCGCTACGCGTTTGACGACGAGAACCGCCTGGTGATCCGGGAGCGCCGTCCCCTCGCCGAGCGGGCGCAGCCGGTCCGGATTCTCGAAGGGACCGTCTCGGCCGACGGCGGCAACCGGCTGGTCTACAGGGCGCAGATGCCAACCGGGATCTCCCGGTCCGGTCCCCGCGCGATCGCCCTTGACGGCACCTGGGCGCTGACGCCCGCCCATGACCTCGCGCTCACGCTGCATGAGACCGTCGCCAGGGACCGGCAGACGCTCTACCTCAAAGGCGCCCTCGCCAAGGCCGAGGCGCACGCGCTGGTCTTCGCCCTGCGCCGGCAGGACGGCCGCGCCGATGCCTCCCAGACCCTGACGCTCTCCGGCCGGTGGCAGGCGGATGCGCGCAACCGGCTCACCTTTCTGGTGGGGAAGGGGGATGGGTCGGAGGAGCGGCTGACGCTTGGCGGCGGGTGGGAGGTCGGGCCGGATCACGAGCTGCAGTATCGCTACCGGCGCCGCGCGCTCCGCGGCCGGGAAGAGCACGTGCTGGCGTTTGCCGGCGCGTGGGAGGTCGCGGCGGCCGGCCGGCTCCTCTACCGCCTGGAGGGCTCGGCGGACTCGGCCTTCGAGTTCCGGGCGAGCCTCCAGCGGCCGGGCCTGAGCGCCCGCGAGGGCCGGCTCGTCTACCAGGTCGGCATCGGCCTCTCCCGGGGAAGGACGCGGCAGCAGCGCGTCGCGCTCTTCGGCGCCTGGAAGCTCAACCGCGACCTCTCGGTGTCGTTCGAGGTGCCGTACGCGGGGGGCCGCGTCCGCAGCCTCCGCTTCGAGGGGACGTACGCCCTCACGCCCCAGGATCGGGTCGCGGTCGCGCTGTGGGGGCCCGGCGGCGAGCCGCTTGGCCTGACCGTCACGTTCACCCGCGACCTGGTCCCGGACGCGAGCCTCTTCGTCCGGCTGCGGCGGGACGAGCGCGAGCGCTCCCTCGTCGGCGGGGTCCAGGTGCGGTTCTAGGGGTTGCGGATGCCGTCCTTTCCCGTGTCGGCCAAGAAGCAGCTCGCCCTCGAGGCCGCAATGCGCCGGCTGGGCGTCGATGAGCGCGACCTGGAAGAGCGGTTCATCCGCTCGCGCGGCCCGGGCGGGCAGAATGTGAACAAGGTCTCGACCTGCGTCGTCCTGCGGCATCGCCCCAGCGGCCTTGAGGTGCGCTGCCAGCAGGAGCGCTCCCAGGCGCTGAATCGGTTTCTCGCGCGGCGGCTGCTGCTGGGCCGCCTGGAGGCCGAGCGGCTGGGACGGGAGAGCGCCGAGGCCCAGGCCGTCGCCAAGCTGCGCCGGCAGAAGCGCAAGCGGTCCAAGCGGGCGAAGGAGAAGGTGCTGGCCGCCAAGCGGCTCCGGGCGGAAAAGAAAGCGCTGCGCCGCCCTCCTTCGCTCGACTGAACAATGGGACCGGTTCTATTTTTCAAAAGGAGGCTGGAGATGAGGTGGTGGGGTATCGTTGGCGTGGTGGTTGGGGGAGGGCTCCTGATGGGATCAGCGCACGCGCAGTCTGACCGTCCCCGGGCGGTGATCGAAACCGCCAAAGGGCGCATCGTCATCGAGCTCTACGCGGAGGAGGCGCCGAAGACGGTGGCCAACTTCGTGAAGCTCGCCAAGGAGGGGTTTTACAACGGGATCATCTTCCACCGCGTGATCCCCGGCTTCATGATCCAGACCGGAGACCCCACCGGCGCGGGCATGGGCGGTCCGGGCTACACCTTTGAGGACGAGTTCGCTCCCGGCCTGCGCCACGACGGCCCCGGCGTGGTGTCCATGGCGAACGCGGGCCCCAACACCAACGGGAGCCAGTTCTTCATCACCCTCGCCGCCGCCCCGTGGCTGGACGGGAAGCACGCGATCTTCGGCCGCGTGGTCGAGGGACAGGAAGCCGTCGAGCAGATCGCCGCCGCCGGGCGCGACGCCCAGGACCGTCCGCTCGACAACATCCCCATGACGCGCGTGGCCATCGAATGAGGAGACCGCGTCCCGCTTTCGCCATCGGATGAGGGGAGCGAAACCGGGACGTGGTCCCGGGACTATATGAGACCCAGGGTGCTGGTCGTCTATAAAAAAGACGCCTACCAGCAGTACATCCAGGAACAGCGCGATCCCCATCTGCTGCGTCTGCTCCGCCGGGCCCACGCCGACGCGCAGGACATGGAGCGCGCCCATGCGGCGCATGAGGAGGCGCTGAACGCGATCGTGCATGCCCTGCGGCAGCTCCCGGTCGAGTTCGACCTGGCCTACCGGGCGGATTTGAAGATCACGAGGCGCTACCGGCTGGTGGTGTCGGTTGGCGGGGACGGCACATTCCTCCAGGCGGCCCGCAGCGTCATGCGGACCCCGATCCTGGGGGTGAACTCGGATCCGCTGCGCAGCGAGGCGGTCTTCTGCGCCGCCACGCGCCGGACCTTCCCCCGCCTGATGCGCTTGGCGCTCCAGGGGCGGCTGCCCGCGCTGCGCCTCCACCGGCTTCAGGTGCGGCTCAACGGGCGGCCGCTCGCCCTGCGCGCGCTCAACGACGTGCTCGTGGTCCACGACGACCCGGCGACGATGAGCCGCTACCGCCTGCGGATTGGCGCCCGGGAAGAAACCCAGAAAAGCTCAGGCCTCTGGGTCTCCACCGCGGCCGGCTCCAGCAGCGCCGTCCTGGCGGCCGGCGGTGTCCGCCTGCCGTGGGGGGCGAAGCGGTTCCAGTACCGCCCGCGCGAGATCTACCGTGGGCGGCTCTCCCGCTGCCGGTTGCGGGGCGGGGTGCTGCCGCCGCGCGCCGAGCTCCGGGTGACCTGGCTGATGCGGCGGGGCAGCGCGTTCCTGGACGGGCCGCATGTGAAAATCCCGCTTCGGTTCGCCGACCGGCTGGAGATCCGGCTCTCCTTGACCGACCCGCTGCGCGTGCTCGGGCTGCGGTCGAACTCCCGCTAACACACACGACGCCCCCCAGCCTGCGCTGAGGGGCGTCGTGGACTCTCGATCACCCGTCCCCGCCTGAAGCGGGAACGTGTATCACCAGGCCTTAGGCCGGCTTGGCGACGTTTGAGGCTTGCGGTCCCTTGGGGCCTTGGGTGATTTCAAACTCCACCGCCTGGCCTTCCTTGAGCGACTTGAAGCCGTCACCGGTGATTGCGGAGTAGTGGACGAACACGTCCTTCGACCCATCGTCCGGGGTGATAAAACCATACCCCTTCTGGTCGCTAAACCACTTCACGGTTCCTCTTGCCATTACAACTGACACCCCCCTTCCAAGCTAACCACACTAACAAAAACGCCGCCCGACAACCTTAGCGGTTGCCTTGCGGCTTTCCACCACTGAAGATCGTGCTTGTCTTGCCTATCTGCGTACAACAGCTTGTCGTGCACATGCACTCTGAACGCTTGCTAGCATACCCAAAAAACGGCGGTCTGTCAACTCAAAAATTGGTCCCCTGCGCCTCGGATATACGCAGCCTACTCAGGGACAATGAGATAGCGCTAATTGAGCGTGGAGGCCGACTTGGGGCCCCCGCGCGGCCCAGGCGCGGCGCACTGGTTGGCGGCGCAGGCGGGGTTGCGGTGCAGGAGGTAGCGGTGAGATGCCACCCAGCGGTAGAGCCGTGTTCCAACCCAGCGCGCCCCCGGCAGATGCGCCAAGGGGGCGAGCCACCATAAGAGCGGCAGCCGCCTCGTCATCCGCGCAAACGCCTCAAACCCCCCAGTGAGCCGGCCGTTGGGCTCCAGCAGGATCATCTCGCTGCGGCACCGCTCCGGCGTGAGGACGGGGCTGAGCCGCGTGAGGTCCGGCTGCGCGTGGAAGTCCAGCGGGTCCAGCCAGCCGAACAGGTCCAGGGCCCGCAGCCGCCGGACGCTCTCCAGGCAGAGTCCGCAGCGGCCGTCGTAGAGGAGGATCGCCCGGCCGCGCGCGGCGTGCGCCGCCCGCCGCCCCTCGATCCACCGCCCCACCGCCGCCGGCCGGATGAGAGGCATCAGGGGATGACGAACCGCGTGATGAGCGTGTGGCGGCGCAGGCGCATGTACGCCCATTATACGCTATAATGAAAATTCGATGTTGCAGCCCGAAGAGCTCGACATGATCAAGCGCCTGTACGGGCGGATGAGCGCCGTCCACCAGGCCGCCCGCGCGCGGTGGAAGCGCCCGCTCACACTGGCGGAGAAGATCCTGCTCACCCACGTCAAGGATCCCGCCGCGCAGCCCTTCGTCCGCGGGGAGAGCTACCTCGCCCTGCAGCCCGACCGGGTCGTGATGCAGGACGCGACGGCGCAGATGGCGATCCTGCAGTTCATGCAGGCCGCGCGCGACACGGTGGCGGTGCCGACGACGGTGCACTGCGACCACCTCATCCAGGCCCGCGTGGGCGTCTCGGAGGACATGAAGGCGGCGCTTGCGGCCAACCGCGAGGTGTACGACTTCCTGCGCAGCGCCTCGGCGCGCTACGGGATGGGGTTCTGGGAGCCCGGGGCCGGCATCATCCACCAGGTCTTCCTCGAGCAGTACGCCTTTCCAGGCGGCCTCGTCATCGGGACCGACTCGCACACCCCCAACGGCGGCGGCCTGGGGATGCTCGCCATCGGCGTCGGCGGGGCGGACGCGGCCGACGTGATGGCCGGCCTCGCCTGGGAGCTCAAGTGCCCGAAGCTCATCGGCGTACGCCTGACCGGCGCGCTCAGCGGCTGGGCCTCGCCCAAGGACGTCATCCTCAAGCTCTGCGGCCTCCTCACGACGAAGGGGGGCACGGACAAGATCATCGAGTTCTTCGGCCCGGGAACCCAGTCCATCAGCTGCACCGGGAAGGCCACCATCACCAACATGGGCGCGGAGGTCGGGGCGACCACGTCGGTGTTCCCGTTCGATGAGCGGATGGTCCGCTACCTCAAGGCGACCGGCCGCGCCGAGGCGGCTGCGCTCGCCGAGCAGCACGCAAAGGACCTCACCGCCGATCCCGAGGTGGAGCGCGACCCGAAGCGCTGTTTCGATGAGCTGGTCGAGATCGACCTCTCCGCGCTTGAGCCGCACGTCGTCGGCCCGCGCCGGCCGGACCTTGCCCGGCCCATCTCGCGGCTGGCCAAGGACGTCGAGGCGGGCGGCTTCCCCCCACAGATCAAGGCCGCGCTCATCGGCAGCTGCACGAATTCCTCGTACGAGGATATCGAACGCGCGGCCGCCATCGCCCGGCAGGCCAAGCAGGCTGGCCTGAAGGCGCAGGTCTACTTCCTCATCACGCCGGGGTCGGACCAGATCCACAACACCATCCGGCGCGACGGCCAGCTGGCGGCGCTGGAGGCCATCGGGGGCACGGTGCTGGCCAACGCCTGCGGTCCGTGCATCGGCCAGTGGAAGCGCGACGACATCACGCCGGGCGAGGTGAATTCCATCCTGACCTCGTTCAACCGCAACTTCCCCGGGCGCAATGACGGCACCGCCGAGACGCTGGCGTTCATGGGCAGCCCCGAGCTCGTGACCGCCATGGCGCTCGTCGGCGACCTGCGCTTCAACCCGCTCACGGATCCCGTGACCGCGCCGGACGGCCGGAAGGTGCACCTTGAGCCTCCGGCCGCTCCCGAGCTGCCCCCCAAGGGCTTCGCCCAGGGCGCGAGCGGCTACCTGCCGGCCGCGCCGCTGGCCGAGCGCCGGGGCATCGAGGTCGTCCTCCCGGCCGCGAGCGAGCGGCTCCAGCGCCTGGCGCCGTTTCCCGCATGGGACGGGAACGAGTTCGAGCGGCTGCCCATCCTCATCAAGGTCAGCGGGCCGTGCACCACCGACCACATCTCGCCGGCGGGGAAGTGGCTGCGGTTCCGCGGCCACCTCGACCGGATCAGCGACAACATGTTCACCGCCGCGGTGAACGTCTTCACGGGCGGGGCTGGCACCGCCGTGGACCTGCTGGATGGCCAGACGAAGCCAATCCCCCAGGTCGCCCGCCACTACAAGGCGGAAGGCCTGGGATGGGCGGTCGTGGGCGACGAGAACTACGGGGAGGGTTCCAGCCGCGAGCACGCGGCGATGTCGCCGCGCTACCTGGGCTGCAGGCTCGTCATCGCGAAGGGCTTCGCCCGGCTGCATCTGACGAACTTGAAGAAGCAGGGCATCCTGCCCTGCACGTTCGCGGACCCGGCGGATGCCGACCGGGTGAAGAGCGGGGACCGTATCAGCGTCGCGGGCCTGAGGGCGCTTGCGCCCGGCTCGAAGCTCTCCGCCTCGCTCCACCACGCGGACGGCCCCGCCGAGTCGTTCCCGCTCCTCCATTCGCTCACCGAGGAGCAGATCCGCTGGTTCAAGGCCGGGGCCGCCCTCAACCTGCTGTCCTCCCCTCGCAGTTGACGAGACACCGACGCCACGGTAGCATTGTGAGGCCCTCATGAGTCCCCGCCCCAGCAGCAAACGGGAGTCCGACCGCCTCCCGATGTCGGTCCGCGTCGGCCAGGCGCTCCGGCGGTACTTCGTGACGGGGCTGGCGGCGCTCGTCCCGGTCGCCGTCACCATCTGGCTGGTCGTCAAGGTGTTCCAGTTTGCGGACGGCTTCCTCGGCCGGGCGCTCGGCTTCCAGCTCCCGGGCCTGGGACTCGTGGTGACGCTGCTAGTCATTCTCGCCGTCGGCGTCTTGTCCATCCACTTCTTCGGGCGGGTGGCGTTCCGGACGATTGAGCTGGGGTTTGCCCGGCTGCCGATTGTGCGGAAGATCTACCCGGCGGTCAAGCAGCTGGCCCAGTTCCTCTTCAACGAGGAAAGCCGCAACGCCGCGTTCCGGCGGGTGGTGCTGGTGCAGTACCCGCGGCCCGGGCTCTACTCCATCGCGTTCGTCACCAACGAAGCGAAAACCTCGGCGACCGGCAAGCCGGAGACGCTGCTCACCCTGCTCATCCCCAACCCCCCCTCGCCGTTCACCGGGCCCATCATCTTCTCGCCGGAGGCGGACGTCATCCCCCTCCAGCTCTCGGTGGAGGAGGCCGTCAAGTTGATCGTCTCCGGGGGCGTGGTGGCCTCGCCCCTGCAAGCCATCAAATGAGGAGTCCGGGAACCGGACCCGGGACCATCGAGGGCTAGCATGTTCACCGTCATGGCGGACCCGAGCTTCAGCATCTGGGAGCGCACGGCGCTCTGGAGCGTGCTGGGGATCGCCGTCCTGGGGCTGCTCTACGCGGTCTTCCTGTCCGTGGAGGTCCTCGGCAAGGACCAGGGGACCGAGGCGATGCGCCGGGTGAGCCGCGCCATCCGCGTCGGGGCCAACGCCTACCTCAACCGGCAGTTCCGCGCGATCGCGCTGCTCATCCTTGTGCTGGCGGGGCTCCTGTACTTCACCGCCGGCGAGCAGCACATCGCGATCGGGCGCGCCTGCGCCTTCCTGATGGGCTCCATCTTCTCCGCCTCCGTCGGGTTCGTCGGGATGAACCTGGCGGTGCAGGGCAACGTCCGCGTCGCCGCCGCCTCGCGGACCAGCTTTGCCGAGGCGCTGAAGATCGCCTACCGCACCGGGACCATCACGGGGATGCTGACCGACGGGTTGGGCCTGCTGGGGGGCACCCTCATCTTCATGGTCTACGGCGAGCAGGCCTACGAAGTGCTGCTCGGCTTCGGCTTCGGGGGCACCCTGCTTGCGCTCTTCATGCGCGTCGGCGGCGGCATCTACACCAAGGCGGCCGACGTCGGGGCGGACCTCGTCGGGAAGTTCGAGAAGAACATCCCGGAGGATGACCCGCGCAACGCCGCGACGATCGCGGACAACGTCGGCGACAACGTCGGCGACTGCGCCGGCATGGCGGCCGACATCTTCGAGTCGTACGAGGTGACCATCGTCTCCGCCATGATCCTCGGCTGGGCCTCGTTCGGCCACAAGGGGGTCATCTTCCCGCTCCTCGTGCGGGCCGTCGGGGTCTTGAGCTCCATCGTCGGCACCTACCTCGTGAAGACCTCGGAAGAGGCCCGCGCGGCCATGAAAGCCATTCATCTGGGCTTCACCGTCTCGGCGCTCGTCTCCATCGTCGGCTTCTGCGTCATCGGATACTTCTACTTGCGGTTCCCGGATGCGGCCGCGCTGCCGGCGTGGGTGAGCCTGGGCATCTCCGGCCTCGACATGCGGCCGGTGTGGACCACGATGGTGGGCATCGGGCTCGCGGTGGCCATCAACTACCTCACCGACTACTTCACAGCGCCCGAGAAGCCGCCGGTCCAGTTCGTCGCCCGCGCCACGCAGACCGGCCACGCGACGACCATCATCAACGGCCTCGCCGTGGGCCTCGAGAGCAGCGTGTGGGCGATCCTCGTCATCGCCCTGGCGGTGTTCGGCTCCTTCCTGATCTACCAGGGGACGAACCCCACCTACATCGCCTACGGGGTCGCGATGTGCGGCATCGGCATGCTGACCCTGACCGGGAACAACATCTCGATGGATGTCTTCGGCCCGGTGTCCGACAACGCCAACGGGATCGGCGAGATGGTGCGCCTGGACAAGCGGGCCCGGCAGACGCTGGCCGACCTGGATGCCTGCGGCAACACGACGAAGGCGATCACCAAGGGCATCGCCATCGGCTCGGCGGTCATCGCGGCGGTGTCGCTCTTCAACGCGTTCATCACCGACATCGCCAAGTTCACCGGCCAGACGTACGAAGCGATCGTGCCGCTCCTGTCGATCTCCGAGCCGCTGGTCTTCATCGGCTTCCTGATCGGGGGTGCTGTGCCATTCCTCTTCAGCTCGATGACCATCCGGGCGGTGGGCCGCGCGGCGTTCCTCATCGTCCAGGAGGTCCGCGCCCAGTTCAAGGACAAGGCGATCTGGGAGGGGACGAAGAC
Source organism: Candidatus Omnitrophota bacterium (assembly GCA_016180575.1). Taxonomy (GTDB): domain Bacteria; phylum Omnitrophota; class Gorgyraeia; order Aquiviventales; family Aquiviventaceae; genus JACPAY01. The sequence goes on from JACPAY010000005.1 coordinate 43,120, forward strand.
GCCCGGCATCATCCTGTCAGGCCAGCTCCTGGCGGTCTTCATGGCCAACGCCGGCGGGGCGTGGGACAACGCGAAGAAGTTCGTCGAGGACGGCCACTACGGCGGCAAGGGCTCCGAGGCGCACAAGGCCTCCATCACGGGGGACACGGTGGGCGACCCGCTGAAGGACACTGCGGGCCCCGCCCTCAACCCGCTCATCAAGGTGATGAACATGGTGGCGCTGCTCGCGCTGCCGTTCATCGTGCGCTACGAGAAGGGCAACCCCGTCATCTGGCTCGTCGTGCTGGCAGGCCTCGTCGTGCTCGGCGTGGTCATCTACCGCAGCAAGCAGGAATCGGCCGAGGCGCTCAAGTGGCAGGCCGCGGCCGATTGAGCCTCCGCTGACCGATTCGCTCACGGCCCTCCTCAGCCGCGTCAGCGCGTGGGTGTGGGGCCTTCCCCTCATCATCCTCCTCGTCGGCACCGGCGCGTACCTCAGCATCCTCCTGCGCGGCATCCCATTCCGCCGGCTGCCGGAGGCGCTCCACCTCGCCTTCATCCGCCGCAGGGACCCCGACAGCCCGGGAGACATCTCGCACTTCCAGGCGCTGATGACGGCGCTCTCGGCGACCGTCGGCGTCGGCAACATCGCGGGGGTGGCGACCGCCATCGCGATCGGCGGCCCGGGGGCGATGGCGTGGATGTGGCTGACCGGCCTCGTCGGGATGGCGTCGAAGTACGCCGAGGCGGTGCTGGCGGTGCGGTACCGGATCGTCAACCCGCGGGGGGAGATGTCCGGCGGCCCGATGCACTACATCGAGCAGGGCCTGCGCTGTCGGTGGCTGGCGGTCGTCTTCGCCGTGTGCGCCGCCGCGGCCGCCTTCGGGATCGGGAACATGGTCCAGGCCCATTCGGTGGCGGACGGGCTGCGGACCACGCTGGGCATCCCGCCGGCGGCTTCCGGCGCGGTGATGACGGTGGGGACCGCCCTGGTGCTCGTCGGGGGGGTCAAGTCGATCGGCCGGGCCGCCAGCATCGTCGCGCCGGTCATGATCCTCGTCTACGTCGCGGGGGGCGCTGCGGCGCTCATCGTCCATCGTGAGCTGCTGGGGCAGGCCCTGGTCGAGATCCTGCGCGGGGCGTTCAATCCGCCGGCGGCGGTCGGCGGGTTCGCCGGCGCGGCGTTCGCCCAGACGCTGCGCATCGGCATCGCGCGCGGGATCTTCTCCAACGAGTCGGGCCTCGGCTCCTCGCCGATCGCCGCCGCGGCCGCCCAGACGCGCGACCCGGTGCGGCAGGGGCTGGTCTCCATGAGCCAGACGTTTCTCGACACGCTCGTCGTCTGCTCCTTCACGGGCCTGGTCATCGTCGCATCCGGGGCATGGCGGTCAGGGGCGAGCGGGGCCGAGCTGACCATCCGCGCGTTCCACGACACCCTGGGCGTCGCGGGAGCGTGGCTTGTGCCGGCGAGCCTCGTGCTGTTCGCCTACTCGACCGTCCTGGGATGGAGCTACTATGGCGAGAAGGCGGTGGAGTATCTCGGCGGGATCCGGGCCGTGGCGCCCTACCGGTGGCTGTTCTGCGGGGCGGTGTTCGTCGGCGCCGTCAGCAAGCTCGAAGCGGTCTGGTCGTTGGCGGACATCCTCAACGGCCTGATGGCCTTGCCCAACCTCGTCGCCCTCCTGATCCTCTCCCCGGTCGTCCTGGCGGAAACGCGCCGCTACTGCGGCATGCGGTAATCTCCACAGCGCTCTCCCCCATTACCCTGTTGGGGCCACCCGCCGTCCATCAGCCACCGCGGTCTCGGCGCCGCGAGGGGTGAGTCCGTACTGTTTGCGCTCAAGCCTGCTGAAGAGGCTGTAGGCGCATGGGACGACGAAGAGCGTCAGCAGCGTTGAAAAGACCACCCCGCCGATGACGGCGATCGCCATGGGCCGGCGGGTTTCGGCGCCTGGGCCAAGGGCGAGCGCCGGCGGCACCGCGGCGGCGATCGTCGAGATGGAGGTCATCAGGATGGCCCGAAGGCGCGACGGGCAGGCCTCCAGGAGCGCCGGCTGGACCGCCATGCCGTGCTCCCGCCGCTGGTTCGTGAAGTCCACGAGCAGGATCGAGTTCTTCTTCACGATCCCCATGAGCAGGATGAGGCCGATGAAGCTATAGATGTTGAGCGACTGGTTGAGGAGCCACAGGCCGAGGAACGCGCCCGAGATGCTGAAGGGCAGCGCCAGCAGGACGCTCACCGGATGGAGGTAGCTGTTGTACTGCGAGCCGAGCACCATGTACGACACGATGATCCCCAGGAGGAGCGCGAAGAGCAGGCTCTGGAACGATTCCTTGAACGTCTCGCTGCTGCCCCCGAACACCACCCGGTAGCCCTCCGGCACGACCTCGCGCGCGAGCTGCTGCACGTCGGCCATGGCCGCGGCCTGCGATTGGCCGGGCGCGATGTTGGCGAAGACGTTGATGGCGCGCTCGCGGTTCTTGCGGGTGATGGTGAGCAGCGTCGGCTTCTCCGTCAGGGCGACCACGTCCTTGAGCTGGACCAGCTCGCCGTGCGTGTTCCACAGCCACAGCCGCTCGATGTCCTCGGCCTGCGTCCGCTGGGAGGGGACCAGGCGGACCCGGATGTCGTAGCGCCGGCCGCCGCGCGTGTACTTGCCCACCCGCTGGCCGCCGATCAGGGCGTTGACCGTCTGGGCGATCGTCTGCATGCTGACCCCGCGCTCGGCCGCCTGCTTGCGGTCCGGCCGCACGCGGACCTCGGGGATCCCCGTCAGGTAGTCGGTGTCCACGTCCACCATGCGCGGGCTCTCGCCCATCCGGCGCTCCAAGTCGAGGGCGGTGTTGGCCAGGACGTCCCAATCCGGGCCGCGGATGGAGAGCTCGATCGGGAAGCCGCGCTGGGCCGAGAAGCCGGACATCGAGAGGTCCTGGATCCGCGCCTTGACGTCCGGAATCGCGCTCATCTCCTTCCGGAACAGGTCCATGAGCGCCTGCTGGGAGAGGTCGCGCTTGTTGGGCGGCACGAGGGTGACAAACAGGACCCCGGTGTTGACCTCGCCGCCGCCGAACCCGCCGATCGCGCCGAAGTAGCGCCGCATCTCGGGCCGGCTCATCGCGAGGGCCTCGGCCGCCTTGAACTTCTCATCCGTGAATTCGATGGATGAGCCCACCGGCGTCTGCAGCCGGATGAGGAACATGCTCTGGTCCTGGCTCGGCACGAACTCCTTGCGCAGGAACGGGAAGACGCCCAGCGAGGAGACGAGGAAGACGACCAGCGACGCGCCGAGCACGGCCCATCGGTGGTTGAGCACGCCGGGCAGCACCCGGCGGTAGCCTGCCTCAAGGCCCCGGAAGCCCCGCTCCACCGCCCGGCCGAGACGGCCGCTGCGCGCGCCGACCCGGAGGAACTGCGAGCAGCGCATGGGGGCGAGGGTCAGCGCCTCGAGCAGGGAGAGCGCCACCGCGACCGAGATGGTCACGCCGAACTCGAAGAAGAACTTACCGATGATGCCGGTCATGAACGCCACGGGCAGGAAGATGGCGATGATCGCCAGGGTGGCCGCAAGCGCCGCGCCGGTGATCTGCCGCGCGCCCATCCGGGCCGCCTCCACCCGCCCGAGGCCGTGCTCGCGCTGGCGGACGATGTGCTCGAGCACCATGATGGCGTCGTCCACGACGATGCCGATGGCGAGCGAGGATGGACTCCTCGACGAACCGGGTGCGGTCGAAGTTGATGCCGAGCGAGATGCCCGGCGGCAGCTCTCGCTGCACCTCGGCCATGCGCTCCTTGACGCGGCGCGCCACCGCAACCTCGTTGGCCCCGCGCTGCTTCTTGATGCCGAGGCCCACCGCCGTCTCGCCCATGATCCGGGAGATGCGCCGCACGTCCGCCAGCCCGTCCTCCACGATTGCGACATCCTTGAGGTAGATGGGGGCGTAGATCGGCTGCCCCGCGCGGCGGGTGATCAGGATCTTCCCGAACTCCTCCACGCTGGCCGCCTCGCCGAGCGCGCGCACGTTGAGCTCCTGCGTGCCGGTCTCGATGCGGCCGCCCGGCATCTCGACGTGCTCGCGCTGGATGGCGTCGATGACATCGGCGACGGTGAGCTGGTAGGCGGCGAGCTTGTCCGCATCGATCCAGACGCGCAGGTTGCGCTCGACCCAGCCGCCGAGGAAGATCTCGCCCACCCCGTTGATCGTCTGGAACCGGTCCTTGAGGTGGTCCTGGACGTACTCCATGAGGTCGCGCTTGGGGACGTCCCCCGAAACGCCGAGCCACATGATGGGGTTGTCCTGCGGGTTCTGCTTGGTGACGATGGGGGGATCGAGGTCATCCGGCAGGCGCAGCTGGGCCTGGGCGAGCTTGGTCTGCACCTCCTGGAGCGCGACGTCGATGTCGCGGTCCAGGTCGAACTCGATGGTGATGTTGGCGCTCCCCTGGCGCGTGGTGGAGGAGATGTCCCGGATGCCCTGGATGCTCATGACGACATCTTCCACGACGTCCACGACGTCGGTCTCCATGACCCCCGGCGCCGCGCCCTCCCAGTCCAGGCTGACGTTGAGGACGGGGAACTCGACGTCCGGCATCTGGCTGACCCCCATCCGCGAATAGCCGATGCCGCCGAACAGAATCAGGGCGGCCATCAGCATCCAGGCGAAGACCGGGTTCTTGATGGAGAAATCAGAGAGCGTCATGGGGAAGCTCGCCTGTGGCGACGAGCAGCTGCCAGTAGAGGCGCTTCAGCTCGTAGTCGGCGCGGATGACCTCGCGCCGGGCGTCCTCGAGGTCCTGGAGCGTCTCGAGGACGTCGAGGGTGTTCACGAGGCTCAGCCGGTAGTCCTCCAGCTGGAGCCGGTAGTTCTCCTCCGCCGCCTGCCAGGCCTGGTCCAGCGCCCGGGCGCGCGCGACGGCGGCCTGCAGCAGCGCGTAGCGGTCGCGGATGTCCAGCTCGGCCTGCCGCCGGGTCTGCTCGAACCGGAGCTGGGCCTGCCGGGCGCGCGAGGCCGCGGAGCGCACGGCGCCCTTGGCGCTGCCGCCCTGGAAGATGGGGACGTCCACCGTGAGCAGGACGTCCCACTCGACATCCTTCGCGTTGCCGACCCGCTCCGTGTAGTAGTTCCCCTCAAGGTCCACCTCCGGCCAGTAGTCGGCGCGCGCGACCGCGGTCTCATGCTGCGCGAGGCGCCAGGCCTCTTCCGCGGCCCGGACATCCGGACGAGCTGCCGCCTTGCCCACGTACGCGCCCTCCGGCGCCAGCTCGCCGAGCGGGATCTCCTGATCGGCGACGCCCTCCAGGCGGGGCAGTCCGGTCAGGAACTCGAGGAGCTGCCGGGCCGTCGTCTCCGCGCTCCGCGCCTGCTCCATCTCGGCCTCGACGCGGCGCAGCTGCGCCTCGACGCTGGCGACCTCGCTCGCGCGCGATCGGCCCAGGCGCCTGCGGTCCTCCAGCTCCTCGATGCGGGCGAGCAGCGTGGCGCGGATCGTCTCCAGGGCGAAGAGGTCGCGCCGCTGCTCCGTCAGGAGGTAGAAAGCGTCGGCGACATCCACGAACAGCAGCTGCTCGGCCCGGGCCTTCTCGTGCAGCCGCCCCTGCCGCTCGGCGCGCGCCCCGGCCACGGCGGCGAACTCCTTGAATCCGGTGAAGAGCGGCTGGGTGAACGTGAACCGCCGCTCCGGGATGTGCTTGAGGGTGAAGGCGGTCGCGCCGGTCCCATCCTGCCGCTTGTCTGTGGAGACAAACGAGACGTCCGGCAGGGCGCTGCCGAGCGCCTGGAGGAAGCGGCCGCGGGTCTCCTCGAGCCGCTCCCCGCTGATGGCGATCTCCTCGCTGCGCTTGAGGGCGAGGGCGAAGCAGTCGGCGAGGGTCAACAGCCGGCCGGCTGCCGCCGAGTCGGGCTGTTCCTGCTGCGGGGGGATGGGGACGAGGATCTCCTGAGCGGCGGCCGGGGTGGCGAGGGCGATCGTGAAGCAGAGCAGGAGCAGCGGAAGGCGTAAGGGCGCCATGTCATCGGCCCGCCGCTTGCAGCTGGCCCCGGAGCTTGGTGACGACCTCGTGGAACGCCGCCAGCTCGTGCGGCTCGAGCGAGACGAGCGCCTCCTCCCACCGGCGGCGGACAACCTGTTCAAAGTCCTGGAAGAACGCCCGCCCCTTGGGCGTCAGCTCGACGAGGACCTGCCGCCGGTCGTCGGCCTGCGGGACGCGCCGGACGAAGCCCGACCGGACGAGGCGCTCGACGATCCCGCTCGCCGTCGGCATGGTGACATGGAGGTTCCGGGCGAGCGTCCCCATGGGGCACCGGGTGTAGGCCCGGATGGCCCCCATCACGAGGAACTGCGTCTGGGTCACGCCCCGCCGGACGAAAAACTCCAGCTGAATGCCCCGCAGGATGTGGGGCATCAGCCGGGCGACCCCCAGGCTGACGTCTTTCCGTGTCAGGCGCATATTAGCTAAATATTAGCTTATACAAACTAATTCGTCAAGGCGCCCAGAAAAAATAGGAACCGGTACCGTTTTTCAGTACAATAGCGGCATGGGCAGCCAACGGGCGTTGCTGGGCTGGGTCGAGCGCCAGGTCCTCGCCTGCCGGCCGATCGCCCTGCGGCACTTCCGCTCCCGGGCGCTCCGCGTCGAGCGCAAGAGCGACCGGTCGCCCGTGACCGCCGCGGACCGGGCCATCGAAGCGCGGCTGCGGCGGGCGCTCGCGCGGGCCTGTCCGGGGGAGAGCATCGTCGGGGAGGAGTTCGGGCGCACAGGGCGCGATCGCGCCACCTTCTGGACGCTCGACCCCATCGACGGGACCCGGGCGTTCTCCCGCGGCCTGCCGTCCTGGGGCATCATGGTCGGCCGGGTGGAGCGCGGGCGGCCCGCCTTGGGCCTCATCGACTTTCCCGCCGTCGGGGTGACCATCGGCGTGGCGCCGGGGGTGGCGGCGTATGAGCGGGGCAGGGGCGGGACGAGCCGGCTGCCTCGCCCGAGGGCCGTGCGGTCGCTGCGGGAGGCGGTGATTTTCCACGGCGGTGCGCACTGGTGGCAATCCACGCGGTATGCCGCCGGGTTTGTCCGGGTCGCGCGCGCCTGCTTCCTCGAGCGCGCCTACGGGGACTGCTATGGGTACCTGTGGGCGCTGCGCGGCGGCGCGGACGCGGTGCTCGATTACGGGGTCAAGGTCTGGGACCTGGTGCCGCTGGCCGCGCTGGCCCGGGCGACGGGCCGCGCGCTGACCGACTGCCGCGGCCGCCCTTCCTGGACCGGGCCGGACTCCATCTTCGCCTCGCCACCCCTTGCCCGCCTCATCGCCAGCACGCTCAGGCATGCCTGAGTTCGCCTTCCCGGACGGCTTCCTCTGGGGCAGCGCCACCTCCGCCCACCAGGTCGAGGGGGACAACGTCCACAGCGACTGGTGGGCGTGGGAGCAGGCCGGCCGCGTGAAGGAGCCCTCCGGGCTCGCCTGCGACCACTACCGGCGCTTCGCGCAGGATTTCGACCTCGCAGCGGAGCTGGGACACAACGCGCACCGCTTCTCGGTTGAGTGGAGCCGCCTCGAGCCCGCGGAGGGCCGGTGGGACGAGGCGGCGCTTGCGCACTACGTCGAGGTGGTGCGCGCGCTCCGCGCGCGGCGCCTGGAGCCGATCGTGACGCTCCACCACTTCACCACCCCCCAATGGTTCGCCTTGCGGGGCGGATGGGTGCGGCCGGACTCGGTGGAGGCCTTCGCGCGGTATGTCCGCCGGGTCGCCGCGGCGCTGGGCGATTCGGTCCGGTACTGGGTCACCATCAACGAGCCGATGGTCTATGTCCGGATGCATTACATTCAGGGATTGGGCCCGCCCGGCGCCCGCGACCTCCCGCAGGCGCTCCGCGTCATCGAGCATCTCATCCGCGCCCACGCGGCCGCCTACCGCGTGCTGCACGGCGCGCGCCGCGGGCCAGGCCCGGCCCCGCAGGTCAGCGTCGCCCATCACGCCCCCGCCTTCGGGCCGTGCCGGCGGTGGTGGCCGCCGGACCGCTGGATGGCCGCGCGGACCGACCGCGTGTTCAACTGGGCGCTCCTCGAGGCGCTGACCGAGGGCCGGTGGGTCGTGCCCGGAGTGGGGAAGTGGCGCATCCCGGAGGCCGCAGCGACGCTCGACTATGTCGGCGTGAACTTCTACGGGCGGCAGTTCATCCAGTGGGCCCCCGCGGCGGGCGCGTGGCCCGGCGCGAGCTGCGACCTGGGACACCATCCGCGGGAGGTCACCGAGCGCACCTCGTACGGCTGGGATGTGCACCCGGCCTCCTTCGTGCAGGTCCTCTCGCGCATCGGGCGGATGGGGCGGCCGATCCTCGTGACGGAAAACGGCACCTACATGCAGGACGACGCCAGGCGCTGGGACTTCATCCTGCGCCACGTGCAGGCGATGGCGCGCGCGTTCCAGCAGGGCGCGCGGATCATCGGCTACTGCTACTGGTCGCTCCTCGACAACTTTGAGTGGGCGGATGGGTTCGGCCCGCGCTTCGGCCTGGCGGAGGTGGACTACGCGACCCAGCGGCGGACCATCCGAGACAGCGGCCGCCGGTACGCGGAGATCTGCCGCGCCAACCGCGTGGAAATCGGGGACATGGAAATCGGGGACAGCCACTAATTTGCGAATGGGAACAATTGTGTCCAGGCTTAAATTAGTGGCTGTCCCCGATTGTTGATGCGGGCGTTGGTGCTGGGGGCGACCGGGCATATCGGGCTGCCCCTGGGTGTTCCATGCCGCTGGCTACTATCCCCGGTTTCGAGAGCGGCGCAAGGAGGCCATCGAGCGGGGCCTCCGGTCCACGCGCCGTCTCCTCGAGCAGCTCCGGCGGATGGGCCCCGCGCGCATCGTCTTCACGAGCAGCGCAGCCACCATCCGGCGCGTGCCCGGGCGGCCGGCGACCGAAGCGGACGCCGAGCCCTGGCCGCCGGCCGAGTGGCGGCCGCTCTACGCGACGGTCAAACTCGCGATGGAGCACGAGGTGCTGGAGGCCTGCCGGGGCGGGCTGCCCGCCGTCGTGGTGAACCCCAGCCTCTGCGTCGGGGAGTACGACGCGCGGCCCTTCTCCGGCCGGGCCGTCCTGGCATTCGCCCGGCCCGGCATCCCGGTCTACGTGCGGCACACCTTCAACGCGGTCTACACCGGCGACGTCGCCATTGGGCACCTCCGCGCGGCCGAGCGGGGGCGTCTCGGCGAGCGCTATCTCCTCGTCGGCCGCAACGTGACCCTGCGGGAGTTCGCAACGCTCGTCGCCCGGGCGGCCGACGTGTGCCCGCCGCGGTGGCGCGTCCCGTACGGCCTCGTGTGGGCCGCGGCCGTCTCGACGGAGGCCGCCGCCTGGCTGGCGCGCACCGAGCCGTTGCTGCCGCGGGGTGCTGTCCACTCGCTGCGGATGGGACAGCTGCTGGATGGGACGAAGGCGCTGCGGGAGCTCGCGCTGCCCCAGACGCCGCTTGAGGAAGCCATCCGGCGGGCGCTTGCGTGGTTTAAGTTGCTTCCTTCCGGTATCAGATACCGGTAAAATAAACGGGTTAGTAGGCCGGTATCTGATACCGGAACGGGAGGCGCTCATGCGATACGTGATGGCCGGGTTCGCCTTGGTGCTGGCGGTCGGCTGGCCGGCCGGGGCGGAGGCGCGCGACAAGCCTGTCGAAGAGCTGACGCAGGACATGTGGACGCTCGCGTTCGCATGGACCGAGCCGATCAAGCACGTGGTCAAGGAAACGCGCCGGTTCGACCCGGTGAGCGGCTTCTGGTTTGGATTGCTCGAGGGGTCCATCAAGTCGTTCGAACGGACGGCCGCAGTCTTCTTCCCGCCGCCGCAGGAGGCGCCGGAGGAGCAGCCGGGCGGGCCGAAACACGAGCCGCTCGAAGAGCCGCTCCTGCGCTACACCTTCTGACGCGATGGCCGATTGGCTGAACGGCGTGCTGAGCCAGCACGGCCTCTGGTGGGGGCTGCCCGCCGTCTTCCTCGTGGGGCTCTCCCTCAACCTCACGCCATGCGTCTACCCCATGATCCCGGTGACCTTCGCCTTCTTCAGCAGCCAGGCCGCAGGCTCGCTGGGGCGAGCCGCGCGGCTCGCGGGCTGCTACGTCCTGGGGGTCGCGCTGATGTACGCGGCGCTCGGGCTTGCTGCGGCAAAAACCGGCGCGCTCTTCGGATCCTGGCTGCAGCACCCCGCCGTGCTGGCGGCCCTTGCCGCCGTCATCGTCGCGCTCGCCCTCAGCATGTTCGGCCTGTATGAGCTGCGGCCCCCGCGCGCATTGATCCGCCGGCTCGGCACGGCCTCGGCCGGGGCCTGGGGCGCCTTTCTCATGGGCGCGGTGGTCGGCCTCGTGGCCGCGCCGTGCATCGGGCCGGTCGTCTTGAGCCTCCTCCTGTTGGTGAGCCAATTGGGCGATCCGTTCGCCGGGTTCCTCCTCTTTCTCGTCATGGGGTTGGGGATGGGCGCGCCGTACGTCGCGCTCGGGGTCGCGGCGGACCGGGTCGGGCAGCTGCCCAAGGCGGGCGCGTGGCTCGTCTGGAGCAAGAAGGCGCTCGGCCTGCTCCTGCTCGGCCTTGCGCTCTTCTTCCTCAAGCCGCTGCTGCCCGGACAGGCGCCGCGGCTCTTGGGGGCCGCGTTGCTGGCGGGCGGCGGGATGTACCTCGGGTGGCTTGAGCGCAGCCGCGGACGGCGGGCGGCCTTCACCCGCGTGCGCCGGGTGGTCGGGGGGCTGCTCATCGCAGCGGCGCTCGTGATGGCAGTGCCGCGGCCCCGACTGGCATCGCCGGTCGCCTGGATCCCCTACACCGCGGCGTCGCTGGAAGAGGCCCAGCGGAGCGGCCGGCCGATCCTCATCGACATTTACGCGGATTGGTGCATCCCCTGTGTTGAGATGGAGCACGTCACGTTCCGGGATCCCACCGTCGCGCAGGCGCTGCAGTCGGTGGCGACGCTGCGGGTGGACGCGACGCGGGGGGTGTCGAAGGAGGCGGAGCGGTTCCTTTCGCGCCACCGCGTTTACGGCGCGCCGACGATGCTGTTCTTCGACCGGACCGGTCATGAGCGGGAGGACCTGCGGCTGCTGGGGTTCGCGGCGCCCGACGAATTCCTCGAGCGGCTGCAGCAGGTGTTGTGAGCGGCCAAGGTGCTGTCTCAATTTGGCGGGTCCTGCCGCGCCGCCACCCCGCCGGCTGTCCTCGGCCTCCTGGCCTGCGGGCAGGCGGCGGGGGCCTCGGCTCCGCGTCACCCGCCAAATTGAGACACGACCGCGGCCAAACCGGGGTTGAACGCCGTGCGGGGCTCTGCTAAACTGAACATGTGAACTCGGTCGCGACTTTGGGTGCGGAACGGACAGGGAGGTGCGGGATGTGGGGTGGTCGTGTGCTGGCGCTGGTCGCCGTGGCCGCGCTCGCGAGCGGGTGCGCGGGGGCGCGGACGAGCCAGGAGCTGGCGCGGTTGCAATCGCAGGTCGGACTGTTAGATGAGCGCATGACGCAGCTTGAGCGTTCGGGCGTGGGCGGCGCCTTCACGACGGGCTCGTTCATCGAGCCGGGCGCGGATGCGGGGACGACCGTCACGAGCGCGGCGCCGGCGAAGAAGTCGTCGGCCGGCAAGAGCGCCGGGACGCCGTCGGCGGCGAAGCCCACGACGCGCCAGATCCAGCAGGCGCTCAAGAACGCCGGCTTTTACCAGGGGACCGTGGACGGCAAGAGCGGCCCGATGACCAAGGACGCGGTCAAAGAATTTCAGCGCGTGCACGGCTTGGTCGATGACGGCGTCGTCGGGAAGCAGACCTGGACGAAGCTCAAGGCGTACGCCGACCTCTCCGCCGCCGGCGACGAGCTCAACGCCGCTGAGCCCCTGAAGTAACCCCCGCGCGGGCGTCATGCTCCGTGCGAGCGGGAATGCGCGGCGGTCATGGGCGCGAGCGGCGGTGGCCATCGCCGCCGTCGCGACGGCCGCAGGCTGCACGGGCCGCCGCGTGACCATCCCGCTCATCCCGCCGTTCGTGCCGTCCTCCTCCCCCATGCTCTGGTCGGAGCCCTTCGACACGCTCAACCCGGAATGGTGGCGCGAAGTGGAAGTCCATGGGCACACGCAGTATGAAGCGGTGCCGCTCGAGGGCCGCCCCTGCCTGCGGGCCTCGAGCCATCAGGCGGCCTCCATCCTCCTCAGCCCCCTGCGGTTTGACCCGGAGACCTACGAATGGCTGTCCTGGGACTGGCGCGTGGACCGGCTCGTGGAGGGGGAGGCGCTGGAGCGCAAGGAGGGCTCGGACGCCGCGGCCCGGGTCTATGTCTACTTCGAATCGAAGGGGCTGCCGTGGCAGAAGCGCAACCTCGACTACGTCTGGTCGGCCTCGCTGCCGGTGGGCACCGTCCTGACCAGCGCCTACTCCTCGTCCTCCAAGATCATCGTGGCGGAGAGCGGGTCGGCGTCGCTCGGCCAGTGGCGAACCGTCGAGCGGAATCTCGAAGAGGATTACGAGCGGTGTTTCGGCAAGGGGAGCCTCCCGGAGGTCCTCGCCATCGGCCTCATGAGCGACACCGACAACACCGGCGGGGACGCCCTGGCCTACTTTGACGAGCTGCGCGTCAGCCGCCGGCCGCGCGCCGCGCGCTCCCGCCGCCCCTGACGTGGAGGACCAGCCGGTGCCGGAGACGAACCCCCTCATCCAGACGGCCTCGTGGGGCCGCCACGCCGGCCTCGTGCGGGGGGCCCTCGAACGCCTCAGCGCCCAGCGCGCCCTGCCGCGGCTCTGGGAGCGCGACGGTTCGCTCTGGAGCGATGAGCCGGCCGTCCAGGCCGCGATCCGCAACCGGCTCGGGTGGCTCTCCATTGCCGGCGTCATGTCGAAGCAGGTGGACGCCCTGCGCGGGCTTGCGCAGGAGCTCCGCGAGGCCGGCTTCACCCACGCGCTCTTGCTTGGGATGGGCGGCAGCGCCCTGTTCCCGGAGGTCTGCCGCAAGACATTCGGCGTCGCCCCGGGCCATCCGGACCTGACCGTCCTGGATACCAGCGACCCGGCCGCCATCCGCGCGCACAGCCGGCACCCGCTCAAGCAGCTCTTCGTCATCGCCTCCAGCAAATCCGGCACGACGAGCGAGACCGCCGCCCTCACCGCCTACTTCTATGACCTGTTCAAGCAGGGCGGCCTCGACGCCGGCGCCCACTGCCTGGCCATCACCGATGCGGGGACGCCGCTGGAGCGGCAGGCGAGGACGCTCCGGTTCCGGCGCGTCTTTGCGCACGGCCCCGGCACCGGCGCGGAGGTGGGCGGGCGGTTCTCCGCCCTGACGTATTTCGGCCTGGCGCCCGCATCACTCATCGGGGTTGACGTGGCGCGGTTGCTGCAGCGGGCCGAGGCCATGTTCACGCGCTGCGGCCCGGAGGCGCCGCCGGAGGGCAATCCGGCGGCCGAGCTGGGGGCGGGGCTCGGCGCGCTGGTGCAGGCCGGCGTGGACAAAGTCACGCTCTTCTGCGCGCCGGAGCTGGCCGGGTTCGGGGCCTGGGCAGAGCAGCTCATCGCGGAGAACCTCGGCAAGCAGGGGAAGGGCCTCGTGCCCATCCTCGGCGAGCCTGCGCGCGAGCCATCCTCCTATGCCGACGACCGCGTCTTTGTCGTGCTGGACCTTGCCGCGCGCCCCGACACGGGACTTGAGGCGGCCGCCGAGGCGCTCGGCACAGCCGGGCACCCGGTGGTCAGGATCCGGTGGAGGGATCCCTACGATGTCGGCGGCGAGGCGGCCAAATGGTTCGTGGCGTCGGCGCTCATCGGCCACCTCATAGGCATCAACGCCTTCGATGAGCCCAACGTCCAGGAGAGCAAGGACCGCACCAAGGCGCTGCTGGAGCGGTATGCGCGCGAGCAGCGGTTCCCTGAGGAGGCGCCGGCGTGCTCGGACGCCCAAGTGGACGTCTACGGGACAGCGGAGGCCGGCACCTCGCTGGCGCAGTGTCTGGGGGCGTTCTTCCGGCGCCGCCGCCCGACCGATTACGTCGCGCTCCTCTCGTTCCTGCCCCGGACCGACGCGCTCGACCATGCCGTCGTGGCGCTGCGCGAGCGCCTTGCGGCGCGCTCCGGCGCCGCGACGATGCTGGGGTTCGGTCCCCGCTACCTCCATTCGACCGGCCAGCTCTACAAGGGTGGGCCCGACGGGGGGCTGTTCCTCCTGCTGACGGCCGAGGAGCCCGAGGACCTGCCGATCCCCGGCGAGCCGCACACCTTCGGCGTCCTCAAGCGGGCGCAGGCGGTGGGCGATTTCGAGGCGCTGCGGCAGCGGGGCCGCCGCATCCTGCGCCTCCACCTCCGCGGCGACCTCGGCCGCGCGATGGAGCAGCTGGCGCGCGCCCTCGACGCGGCGGCCGCCGAACCGCTCTAGCGAGCGGTCCTCGCGTCGGTTATAATGGACGTGAGGACATCCCTCGTCGCATGTCGGACCTCTACTTCCAGCACTATCTCTTTATCGGCGTGCTGACCGCCGTCGCGGTCGCCTTCGGCGTGGCGCCCCTCATCCTGGCCCGGTTCATCGCGCCGCGCAGGCCCGCGCCGTCCAAGCAGGCCCCTTACGAGTGCGGGATCGAGTCGGCGGGCGATCCCTGGGTCCAGTTCCGCGTGCAGTATTACCTCTACGCCCTGCTCTTCGTCATCTTCGACGTCGAGGTGGTCTTCATCTACCCCTGGGCGCTCGTCTGGAAGGGCCTCGGGCCGGTCGTGCTCGCCGAGATGGCGCTCTTCCTCGCCATCCTCGGCGTGGCGCTTGCGTACGCGTGGAAGAAAGGCGTGCTCGAATGGGAGTAGACGAGGGGCTGAAGAGCGAGCTGCAGAAGCAGGGCGTCTACGTGACGACGTGGGACCAGCTCGTCAACTGGGGCCGGAGCAACTCGATCTGGCCGCTCCAGTTCGGCCTCGCCTGCTGCGCCATCGAGATGATCGCGACCGCGGCCTCGCGCTATGACATCGCCCGCTTCGGCTCCGAGATCTTCCGCGCCAGCCCCCGCCAGGCGGACCTCATGATCGTGGCGGGGACGGTGACGAAGAAGATGGCGCCGCAGGTCGTGCGGCTCTACAACCAGATGGCGGAGCCCAAGTACGTCATCTCGATGGGCGCCTGCGCCACCTCGGGCGGCCCGTTCCACACCGGCTACAACGTGCTCAAGGGGATCGACCGGTACATCCCCGTGGACGTGTACATCCCAGGCTGCCCGCCGACGCCCCAGGGGCTCCTCGAAGGGCTGATGCGGCTCCAGGAGCGGATCAAGAGCCGCTCGATGGGCCAGGAGGTGGGGGCGAAGCAGGCGGCGTATCCCGTGCCCGCCTTCGGCGCCTCGGGCCTCGAGCCCCGCTATACCCCCGGCGTCTTCCAGCCCCGCAAGCCCTGGTGAAAAACGGTACCGGTTCCCATTGTTCCGATGCTGCCATCCCCTGATGAACTGAAACGCGCGTTGGAGCAGTTGCTGCCCGGCGTCTCGCTGACGCTGGAGGGAACGGTCCTGTTCGTGGGGCCGAAGGACCTTGCCGCGGTGTGCCGCTGCCTGAAGGAGCAGGAGCGGTTCGGGCTCGACTACCTCGCGAACCTGACGGCGGTGGACTACCCGACGGAGCACCTGCCTGCCGCGCCGGAGGCGAGCACGAGTGGCGCGGCGCAGGCAGGGCGGATGGATGTGGTCTACCACCTCTATTCCATGGCGCAGAAGCACGGCCCGGTCATCCTCAAGGTGAAGCTCCCGCGGGCGAATCCGGTCGTCGCATCGGTGACCCCGATCTGGCGGGGCGCCGAGTTCCAGGAGCGCGAGGTCTATGACCTCTACGGGGTGACCTTCGAGGGGCATCCGGATCTGCGCCGCATCCTCATGTGGGACGGCTTTCAGGGCCACCCGATGCGCAAGGACTACGTGCCGGAGGATCAGGATGCTTAGCGCGACGGAGCTGCTCGAGGTGAGCCTCCCCGGCCCGCCTGTCATCAGAGCCGGGGCGGGCGGGCCGCAGCCATGATAACACCGCACGCGATTTCCGCCGAGCTGCTGGAAGTCAGCTTGGGCCCCCAACATCCGTCCACCCACGGCGTCTTCCGCATGAACGCGACGCTCGACGGCGAGACCATCGTGAAGCTCAAGCCGGTGATGGGCTACCTGCACCGCAACCACGAGCAGATCGGCGAGCACGCGACCTACATCGCGAGCTTCCCGTTCACCGACCGGCTGGATTACTTCTGCGCGATGTCGAACAACCTGGGCCTTGCCCTCGCCATCGAGAAGCTGGGCGGCATCCCGGTCTCGGAGCGGGGCGAGTACCTGCGCGTCATCATGGCGGAGCTCACCCGCCTGGTGAACCACACCGCCGTCACCGGCTTCCTCCTCAACGACATGGGCGCGTTCGGCACGCCGCTCCTCTATGCCTTCCGCGAGCGCGAGAAGATCCTCGACCTATTCGAAGAGGCGTCCGGCTCCCGGATGATGTGCAACTACATCCGGCCAGGCGGGGTGCGGCAGGACGTGCCGCCCGGGTGGCTGGATCGCGCCCGGGAACTCGTGCGGGGCTATCCGGCGTTCCTGGATGAGTTCGAGCGGCTGCTGACGGAAAACGAGATCATCCGCCAGCGCGCGCAGCAGGTCGGCGTCCTGCCGAAGGAGCTGGCGGTCAGCGCCAGCATCACCGGCCCGATGCTGCGCGCCTCAGGGGTCAACTACGATATCCGCAAGGTGGACGGCTACTCCCTCTACCCGCGCTTCAAGTTCAAGGTGCCGCTGGGCACGGTGGGCGACGTGTACGACCGCTACTACGTCCGCATCCTCGAGATGCGCGAGAGCGTCAAGATCCTGGAGCAGGCGCTGAAGGAGATCAATGACGCGAGCCCGTCCATCAGCCCGAAGGGGCTGGCGCTCGTGAAGGCGCCGCGGACGTTCCGCCCGCCGAAGGGCGAGGCCTACGGCCGCATCGAGGCGCCGAAAGGGGAGCTGGGGTTCTACCTTGTGAGCGACGGCACGCCGCAGCCCTACCGCTACCACATCCGGGCGCCGAGCTTCATCAACCTGACGGTGCTCGAGGACCTGTGCCTCAATCATAAGGTGGCGGACGTCATCATCATCCTCGGCTCGGTGGACATCGTGATGGGTGAAGTTGACCGATGACGGAGTCACAAAGTCACACAGAGGAGAAGCTGCACGCGGTCACAATGTCACATGGCTTCATGGCCAGTCCACCTTGTGACTTTGTGACCTTGTGACTTTGTGACTTCATAGGAGTATCTGCAATGATTGGGGTTGGGGTGCTCAAGGGGATGGGGGTGACGCTCAAGACGTTCCTCGAGACCTACCCCTGGGGGCGGGGGCTGCTGCGGACGCTGCGCATGCCGCCGACGAACGGCCTTGTGACGGTCCAGTACCCCGACGTCAAGCAGCAGCACTCGGAGCGGTTCCGCTACTTCCCGTTCCTCGTGTACGACCGGACGCCGGATGACCTGCGCTGCGTCGCCTGCAAGATCTGCGAGCAGGAGTGCCCCCCGCAGTGCATCCACATCGTGGGGCCGGCGAAGGACGCGCAGGGCCGTCCGCTCAAGGCGCACGGCCGGACCTACCCGGTCGCGTTCGACATCGATATGTCCATCTGCATGTCCTGCCGCATCTGCGTGGATGTCTGCCCCTTCGACGCCATCGAGATGGACAACCAGTACGAGCTCTCCGCCTCGGACCGTTGGGATCCCATGGTCTACGACAAGGAGAAATTGCTCAAGCCGGCCGAGTACTTCCAGCAGATCAAGCCCACTGAGGCGGCCGAGGTGGACGCGCGCCTCGCCGCCAAGGCGAAGAAGGCCGCACCTGCCGCCCCACAGCCGCCAGCCCCGCCGGCCGCGCCGCCCCCCGCCGCATGAGCATTTCCCTCGACCAGCTCTTCGTGCAGCTCCACGGCGCCCTCCTCGGCGCGCTGCCGGCCTGGGCGCGCCCCTGGGTCTCGATCCTGGTGCGGATCGGGGTCATCGCGGCGCTCGCCCCGCTCATCATGATGTACCTCACGTGGATCGAGCGGAAGCTCATCGCCCGGATGCAGAACCGGTTTGGCCCGACCCGCGTGGGGCGCTACGGGCTGCTGCAGCCGCTCGCCGACGGGCTGAAGATGCTGATTAAGGAGGACATCGTCCCGACGGGCGCGGACCGGTTGCTCCACCTGGCGGCCCCGATCCTCGCGGTGGTCCCGGCGGTCCTGCTCTTCGCGGTGCTGCCCTTCGGGCGCAACCTCATCGCGGCCGACCTCAACGTCGGGCTCCTCTACGTCTTCGCGGTCTCCTCCGTCAGCTCCTACGCGATCTTCATGGGCGGCTGGGCCTCCCGGAGCAAGTTCTCCATCATCGGGGCGATGCGCTCGGTCGCGCAGATCATCTCCTACGAAGTCCCGGGCGTCCTCTCGGTCGTCGCGGTCATCATGGTCACGGGCACGCTGTCCATGGTGGGCATCGTCGAATCGCAGGCCGAGCGCTGGTTCGTCTTCACCCCCTGGGGGCTCGTCGGTTGCCTCCTCTTCTTCCTCAGCGGGGTGGCCGAGGTCAACCGCACGCCCTTCGACATGCCGGAGGCGGAGTCCGAGCTCGTCGCGGGCTTCCACACCGAGTACAGCGGGATGAAGTTCGCCCTGTGGTACATGGCGGAGTTCCTCGAGTCGTTCGCCGTCTGCGCCCTGACGGTGACGTTCTTCCTCGGCGGGTGGCAGGGGCCGCCGGTGCCGTTCTGGGCGCTGGCCGCGCTTTTGGCCGCGCTCGTCGGGACCGCCCGCCTGCTCATGTGGCCGGTGCGGCTCCTGGGGGCGGCGGCGATGGCGGGGGCGGGGGTGCTGTGGGGCGCTGAGCCGATCCCCTCCTGGATCTGGTTCCTCGCCAAGACGTACGCGCTCGTCTTCGTCCTCGTCTGGTTCCGCGGCACGCTGCCGCGCCTGCGGATCGATCAGCTGATGGGCCTCGCGTGGAAGTTCTTCCTGCCGCTTGGGCTCATCAATATCCTCGCCGCCGGCCTCTGGGTCTTGTGGCCGTTCCCCATCGGAACCGCGGCGAGCGCGCTCCTGCTCCTCGTCAGCGGCTGGGGCCTTGTGCGCGCGAACAACCCCGCGCCGCTGCAGTCCCGCACGTACGTCTTCGCCGAATAAACAAGGAGGCGCCGATGACATCGCAGCCTGGGGACTCTCCAGCCCGCGTCGCGGCCTCGGAGCCGGCCGCTATCGAGTGGGAGCGCAAGCCGAAGACGATCGACGCCAACCTCAAGGACTACGACGCCGCCTACAAGGGCTTCGACTGGAAATCGGTCGAGCGGGAGTTCGACTGGTCGAAGACGGGGAAGGTGAACGTGGTCCATGAGGCGGTGGACCGCCACGCCGCCTCCCCGCGCAAGGACAAGCTCGCGCTCGCCTTCACCGACTTCGCGGGCCGGGATGAGCGCTGCACCTTCCAGGACCTCAAGCGGCTCACGAGCCGCTTCGCCCACGCGCTGCGGCAGCTCGGCGTGAAGAAGGGCGACCGCGTGGGGACGTTCCTGCCGCGCACGCCCGAACTCTACATCGCGATCCTCAGCATCAACCGCATCGGCGCCATCCCCGTGCCGCTCTTCGAAGCGTTCATGGAGCAGGCGGTCGAGGACCGGCTGGGGGACAGCGAGGCGGTCGCCTGCGTCACCTCGCCCGCCCTGAAGGGCCGCATCCCGCTCAAGAAGCTGCCGAAGCTCAAGCGGCTCATCCTCGTCGGCGCCTCCGGCGCGCTCGCCCCCAACGAGGCGAGCTACGAGCAGGCCACCGCCAACGCCCCGGATTGGGTGGAGCCGGAGTGGCTCACTGTTGACGACGGCCTCGTCATCCACTACACCTCAGGCTCCACGGGAAAGTCCAAGGGGGCGCTCCACCGCCAGTACGCGATGGTCGGCCACTACCAGACGAGCAAGTGGGCGCTCGACCTGCGGGATGACGACGTGTACTGGTGCACGGCGGATCCTGGGTGGGTGACCGGCACCTCCTACGGCATCTACGGTCCCTGGACGCTGGGGATCTCGAGCGTCGTGATCGGCGGCCGCTTCGACCCGGACCGGTGGTACGAGACCATCCAGCGCTACAAGGTCACGATGTGGTACAGCGCGCCCACCGCCTACCGCATGCTCATGTCCGCGGGCGAGGCCATCCCGAAGAAGTACGACCTCAAGAGCCTGCGCCACATCTGCAGCGTCGGCGAGCCGCTCAATCCGGAGGCGCTGAAGTGGGTCAAGAAGATCACGGGCCTGGCGCCCCATGAGACCTGGTGGATGACCGAGACCGGCATGCAGCTCATCTGCAACTATCGGAGCAAAGATTTCCCCATCGGGTGCACGGGCAAGCCGTTCCCGGGCACCTACGCGACGGTGGTGAACGACCAGGGCAGGGAGCTGCCGCCGGGCGAGCTCGGCCACCTCGTCGTCAAGCCGGGCTGGCCGTCGATGATGAAGGAGATCTGGCGAAACCCCGTCAAGTATCAGGAGTACTTCCGCATCCCCGGCTGGTATGTGAGCGGCGACAGCGCGTACCGGGACGAGCAGGGCTACCTCTGGTACCAGGGAAGGGCGGACGACGTCATCAAGACGGCGGGCGAGCGCGTGGGGCCGTTCGAGGTCGAAAGCGCCCTCGTCGCGCACCCGGCGGTGGCCGAGGCGGGGGTGATCGGCAAGCCCGACCCGGTGCGCGGGCACATCATCAAGGCCTTCGTCTCGCTGCGCAAGGGCCACCAGCCCTCGGAGCAGCTCAAGCAGGACATCGCCGACTTCGTGAAGAACAACCTTGCGGCCCACGCCGCCCCGCGCGAGATCGCGTTCGTGGACAAGGTGCCCAAGACCCGGTCGGGGAAGATCATGCGCCGCGTCCTGCGCGCCTGGGACCTCGGCCAGCCCGTCGGCGACATCTCGACGATGGAAGAATGAAAAACGGGACCGGGTCCCTTTTTTCCACCGTTGGCCGATCAGAAAAAATGGACCCGGTCCCAATTTTGCTTTCGCTGCTTGTTCTCGCCGGCTGCGGCCAGCAGGGGATCGGCGCCGATTGGAAACGCATCGAGCCCGGCGTCGCCGCGATCGACTTCGAGCTGCCGCAGCTCGACGGCCCGCCGGTGAAGCTGTCGGACTACCGGGGCCGCGTCGTCGTCATGGAATTCTGGGCGACCTGGTGCGGCCCCTGCCGGTTTTCACTTCCATCGCTTGAGGTCATCTACAAGCGGTACCGCGACCGAGGGATGACCGTCCTCTTGATCAATGAGGGGGAAGAGGCCGAAGTGGCGCGGAAATGGGCGGAGAAGCGGTTCACGGCTCCTATCCTCCTGGACCGGGACCAGGCGGTCGGCGCGCGCTACCGCGTGCGCGGCATCCCGCGGCTCTTCATCGTGGACCAGGCGGGGAACCTGGCGTATGCGCATGAAGGCTACGGCGGGGGGCTTGAGCGGAACCTCACGCTGATCCTCGATGAGTTCCTGGCGCCCCCCGCACCCGCCGCAGATGGCTGATACGTTGAGCCTTCAAGACATCACCGTCGAGTGCCGGCTCGGGGTCCACGAGTGGGAGCGAGAAACGCCCCAGACCGCATGGGTGGATCTTGAGCTGGCGATTGATGCCGCCGCCGCGGCGGCCGCGGATGACGTGGAAGCGACGGTGGATTACGCGGCCCTCGTGGAGTCGGTGCGGCGCCTCGCGCAGAGCCGCCCCTACCGCCTGCTGGAGACGCTGGCCGAGGAGATCGCGTCGCTCGTGCTGGGAGAGGCCGGGACCCCGTGGGTGCGGGTGCGGGTCAAGAAGCAGGCGCTTCCGGGGGTCGGCTACGCGGCGGTGGAGATCGAGCGCGCCGCGGCCCGGCGCCGCGCGGCCCGCCGTCCGGCGCGGGGACGCCGCCGGACCGCGGCATCGGGCCGGTAGGCGGCGACGGAGCGCTCCGTCTCCCACACCCGGACGCAGGTGACCGGAAAGCCCTGGGAGGCGGCGTGCTCGAAGATCAGCCGGGCGATCGCCTCGGCGGTCGGGTTGTCGTCGAGCAGGAAGACCGGCTCATGCCGCTCCCGCAGGAGCGGCGCCACCGGATCGTCGCGGTGCAGCAGCATCTTGTGGTCCAGCTCCTGGTCGATCCACGCCTGCACCACCCGCTTGATCTCGTCGAAATCCCGCACCATCCCCCTGCGGTCCAGCGTCCGGCTGCTCAGCTCGATCTCGACCTTCCCGTTGTGCCCGTGCAGGTAGCGGCACTTGCCCTGATAGTTCAGGAGCCGGTGGCCGTAGCAGAACTCGATAACTTTGGTAACTGCATACATGGCGTCACAAGGTCACAAGGTCACAAGGTCACATGTGACGTGTGACGCTGTGACGTTGTGACCCACAATGGGTTAGAACCGGTTTCATAAATCCCCGCGGCCGCGCTGGGCCTAGCGGCGAGGCCCGCAAGGCGCGAGGAGCGTGGCGTACTCGCAGACGAGTACGCGAGCGACGAGCAACGCCGCGGGCCGACGCCGAGGCGCTCGCAACGCGGCTCGCGCGGATTTATGAAACCGGTTCTAGGCGATCAGTTGTCCGCCATCAACGAATATGGTGGAGCCGGTCATGAAGTCGGTGCCCTCGATGAGGAACAGCACCGTGTTGACGATGTCCTGCGGGTCGCCCCACCGCCCGAGCGGGACGCGCCGGGCGATCCGCTCGCGCGCCGCCTGGCTCATCCTGCCCGGCGGCAGGATCGGTCCGGGCGCGATGGCGGTCACCTGGATGCCCGGGGCCAATTCCTTTGCAAGCGCCCGGGTCAGCCCGAGGACGCCCGCCTTGGAGACGCAGTAGGGCAGGTAGTCGCGATAGGGGCGCACCGCGGCCCAGTCCGCGAGGTTGATGATCTTGCCGCCGCCGCGAGCCCGCATGAGCCGGCTCGCATAGAGGGCGCACAGGAACGGCCCCTTGAGGTTGGCGTCGAGCGCGCGGTCCCAGTCGCGCTCCGTGAGCGCGCCGAAGGGCGTCCGGTCGAACGTGGCCGCGCTGTTGATGAGCACGTCCAGCCGCCCGAAGCGCCGCCTGACGCGCTCGATGAGCCGGCGCACCTCATCGGCCCGCGACAGGTCCGCCCGGATCGCCAGCGCCTCGGCGCCGAGGCGCTCAAGCGCCGCCAGCGTCTGGCGGGCCTCCCGCGCGGAGGTCCGGTAGGAGAACGCGACGCGGGCCCGGCGCTCGGCCAGGGCGAGGGCGATGGCGCGCCCCAGCCGACGGGCGCCGCCCGTCACGAGCACCACGCGGCCGTCAAGGGTCATCCCGGCCCTGCCTCAACCGGCCCGCTTCTGCAGCTGCTCGACCATCTTGTTGATCGACCGGGCCAGATCCTCCAGCGCATCCCCCTGGCGCAGCTGGACGCGCTGCGAGAAGTCTCCCTGGCCGATGGCCTGCAGGGCCCGCTTCAGGCGGTTCATGGGCCCGATGACGCGGTGGCTCTGCCGGATCCCCAACATGAAGATCAGGGGGATCGCCAGGAGCAGCTCGACGAGGAGGGTGACGGCGATCGTGATGAGCGCGACAACCAGGATGCGCGCGTCGCGGTCCGGGGCGTAGAGGTTGTTCCAGACCACAGGTACTGCTTGCGCGGATGCGGCGGCTGGCCGGGCATGGCGCCGGCCAGTATAGCACGGTGCTGATTGACTTTTCCACGACGGTTTGTTACTGTGCAACTTTGGATGCATGTCCAAACTCTTGACGCCCATCTGCGTGCTCGCAAGCGGCGGGCTCGACAGCGCAGCGCTCCTCATCCGATGCCTCAAGGCGGGCGGCCGGGTCGCTCCGCTCTACCTCCGGTGCGGGTTCGTCTGGGAGGCGGCTGAGCTGCACTGGCTCCGGCGCTTTCTCCGGTCGGTGCGGTCGCCTCGCCTCCTGCCGCTTCAGGTGCTGGATGTCCCGCTGCGCTCCACGTACGGCGCCCATTGGAGCTTGACCGGGCGCCGCGTCCCGGGGGCCTCCAGCGCGGACGAGGCGGTCTACCTCCCCGGCCGCAACGTGCTCCTGCTCGCTCACGCCGCCGTCCGCTGCGCCCAGCGGGGCATCACGACGATCGCCATCGGCACGCTCGCGGGCAATCCCTTCGGCGACGGTTCGCCGCGCTTCTTCCGCGGGATGAGCGCCTGCCTCTCCCTGGCGCTGCGCCGCCCGATCCGGGTGCTGGCGCCCCTGCGCCGCCTGACGAAGCCCGCGCTCATCCGCGCAACACCGGGCGTCCCCTGGGCGCTGACCTTCTCCTGCCTGCGGCCGCGGGGCCGCCGCCACTGCGGCCGGTGCAACAAGTGCGCCGAGCGCCGGCGCGCCTTCCGATAACATGTCCTCCATCGGCAAGAAGGCGCTCATGGCGGCCAGCGGCCTCGTGCTGGTCGGCTTCGTCATCGCGCACCTGGCGGGCAACCTCCTCGTCTATGGCGGGCCGTCGGCGCTCAACGCGTACGCGGAGAAGCTCCGCCACGTCCCGCCGCTTTTGTGGAGCGCGCGGGTGTTCCTGCTGGCGGCGGTCGCCGTCCACATCGCCACGTCGGTGCAGCTCGCCATCGAGAACCGGCGGGCGCGGCCGCAGCGCTACCGGGTGCAGCGGATGGCCGAGACGACGCTGGCCGCGCGGACGATGCTCCCCTCCGGCCTCCTCGTCCTGGCCTACGTCATCTACCACCTGCTCCACTTCACCTTCCGCGCGGCGCATCCTGAGCTCTCCCGCGCGACCGACGCGCTCGGCCGCCACGACGTCTATGCGATGGTGGTCCTGAGCTTCCAGCAGCCGCCCATCGCGTTCGCCTACGTCGTCGGCATGGCCGCCGTGTGCCTCCATCTGAACCACGGCATCGGCAGCGCGGCGCAGACGCTGGGATGGACCGATGAGCGCACCC
Source organism: Candidatus Omnitrophota bacterium (assembly GCA_016180575.1). Lineage (GTDB taxonomy): Bacteria > Omnitrophota > Gorgyraeia > Aquiviventales > Aquiviventaceae > JACPAY01. The sequence goes on from JACPAY010000005.1 coordinate 67,959, forward strand.
TGCGGTGGTGGGCCCGGGCCGGCCGGCTGCTCTCCTTTGCGCTCTTCATCGGCTACATCTCGATTCCGCTTTCCATCCTGTTGGGTCTCGTCGGATGATCCTCGACCCGAAGATTCCTCCGGGCCCGCTGCCCGACAAGTGGGAGGCCCACCGCAAGGCGCTGAAGGCGCTCGACCCCTCGGTGGCGCAACGCTGCCGGGTCCTCGTCGTCGGCACCGGCCTGGCGGGCGCCTCCGCCGCCGCCACGCTGGCGGAGCGGGGATTCCAGGTCGAGGCACTCTGCTTCCAGGACAGCGCCCGCCGGGCGCACAGCATCGCCGCGCAGGGAGGCATCAACGCGGCGAAGAACTACCCCAAGGACGGCGACAGCATCGAGCGGCTCTTCCAGGACACCATCAAGGGCGGCGATTTCCGCTCGCGGGAGGCCAACGTCTATCGCCTCGCCGAGATCAGCAACGCCATCATCGACCAGTGCGCGGCCCAAGGCGTGCCGTTCGCCCGGGAGTATGACGGCCATCTCGCCAACCGCTCCTTCGGCGGCGTGAAGGTCCGACGCACCTTCTACGCGCGGGGGCAGACCGGCCAGCAGCTCCTCCTCGGCGCCTACCAGGCGATGATGCGCCAGGTGAAGGCGGGCCGCGTGCGGGTGCATCCGCGGACCGAGATGCTCGACCTCGTCGTCGCGGACGGCGAAACACGCGGCATCGTGGTCCGCGACCTCGTCACGGGCGAGATCCACGCCCTGTCCGGCGACGCGGTGGTGCTGGCCACGGGCGGCTACAGCACCGTCTACCACCTTTCGACCAACGCCAAGGGGTGCAACGTCACCGCGGCCTACCGGGCCTACCGGCGCGGGGCGCACTTCGCCAACCCCTGCTTCACCCAGATCCACCCGACCTGCATCCCGCTGGCGGGCCGCTACCAATCCAAGCTCACGCTCATGTCCGAGTCGTTGCGCAACGACGGCCGCATCTGGGTGCCGAAGCAAAAGGGCGACACGCGCCCCCCGTCGCAGATCCCCGAGGCCGAGCGGGACTACTACCTGGAGCGCCGGTATCCCAGCTACGGCAACCTCGCGCCACGCGACATCGCCTCGCGGGCGGCCAAGGCGGTCTGCGATGAAGGCCGGGGGGTCGGGCCGGGCGGGCAGGGGGTCTACCTCGACTTCGCCGACGCGGTCCGGAAGCTGGGCCGCAAGACGATCCAGGAGCGCTACGGCAACCTCTTCGATATGTACCGGGAGATCACGGATGAGGACGCCTACGCGGCGCCGATGCGCATCTACCCCGCGCCGCACTATGCGATGGGCGGGCTCTGGGTCGACTATAACCTGATGGGCACGATCCCGGGGTTGTTCGTCATCGGCGAGGCGAACTTCTCCGACCATGGCGCCAACCGGCTCGGGGCGAGCGCCCTGATGCAGGGCCTCGCGGACGGCTATTTCATCGCCCCGCTCACCGTGGCCGACTATCTCTCCGGGCGCAAGCCGCAGCGCGGCGACGCCGCCCATCCCGCCTTTGCGGCCGCGCGCCGCGAGGTGGAGGAGCGCACGCGGCGGCTGCTCGCCGTGCGGGGCAAGCGGACCGTCGATGCGTTCCACCGGGATCTCGGCAAGCTCATGTGGGACGACTGCGGGATGAGCCGAAGCGCTGCGGGCCTCACCCGCGCCCTGGCGGAGATCCCGCGCATCCGGGACGCGTTCTGGAAGGACGTCACGGTCCTGGGCGGCGGGGAGGAGCTGAACCAGGCGCTGGAGAGGGCCGGCCGGGTCGCCGACTTCCTGGAGTTCGCGGAGCTCATCTGCCGGGATGCGCTCCATCGCGAGGAATCATGCGGGGGCCATTTCCGCGTGGAGCACCAGACCGCGGACGGCGAAGCCAAGCGGGACGATGCGCGGTTCTGCTACGTGGCGGCCTGGCAGTTCGCGGGCGACGGCCAGCCCCCCGTCCTCCACCGCGAGCCGCTCGCCTTCGACGCCATCCCCTTAAGCGAGCGCAGCTACAAGTAAGCCGGACGCAGGTCTTGCGTAATGCATAACGCGTAATGCGTAATGGAAAATCCTCGGATGCCGCTTTCACATTACGCCTTACGCGTTACGCATTGAACAGGAGTATCGGATGAGGCTCACGTTGCGGGTCTGGCGGCAGAAGAGCGCCAAAGAGCCAGGGCGCTTCGAGACGTACGAGGCGAAGGACATCAGCCCGGACCTCTCGTTCCTGGAGCTGCTGGACGTGGTCAACGACGGCCTCCAGCAGCGGGGCCTTGATCCCATCGCCTTCGACCACGACTGCCGCGAGGGCATCTGCGGCTCCTGCGCGATGATGATCAACGGCGAAGCGCACGGCCCGCAGCCGGCCGTCGCCGCCTGCCAGCTCTACCTGCGGCACTTCAAAGACGGCGAGACCCTCACCATCGAGCCGTGGCGCGCGAGGGCCTTTCCCATCATCAGGGACCTCATCGTGGACCGCAGTGCCTTCGACCGCATCATCCAGGCCGGCGGCTACGTTTCCGTCGACACCGGAAGCGCCCCGGAGGCCAACTCAGTCCCCGTGCCGAAGCCTGACGCCGAGGAGGCGATGGACGCCGCCGCGTGCATCGGCTGCGGGGCGTGCGTCGCCGCCTGCCCCAACGCCTCCGCGATGCTCTTCGTCGCGGCCAAGGTCTCTCATCTCGCCAAGCTCCCGCAGGGACAGGCCGAGCGGAAGCCCCGTGTGCTCAACATGGTGGAGCAGATGGACCGGGAGGGGTTCGGCAACTGTACCAACCACTACGAATGCATGGCCGCCTGCCCCAAGTCCATCCACGTCAAGTTCATCGCCCAGCTCAACCGCGACTACCTCAAGGCATGCCGACGCCGCTGATCTTCCAAGACCTGTTCTACGTCTGGCTGGTCGGCCTCATCGGCGGGCTGATCGCCTACCTCGCCAAGCAGCCGCTCCTGCTCGGCTATATGCTCGGAGGCCTCCTCATCAGCCCGTTCACCCCCGGGCCGGCGATCCAGCACCCTGAGACGGTCCAGCACCTTGCGGATTTCGGGGTGGTCCTGCTGATGTTCAGCCTGGGCCTTGAGCTGGCGCCGGTCGGTCTCCGGAGGGTGGGGCGGGTCAGCCTGGCGATCGGCACGTTATTGCCGCTGCTGGTCACCGGGCTGTGGGTGGCGGTGGGGCGGCGGGTCCTCGGCTGGCCGCTGGCGCAAAGCGTCGTGGTGGGATGCGCGCTCTCGATCTCCAGCACGATGGTCATCACGAAGATGCTCATGGAGCGCGGCGAGCTCAAGGCGGCCTACGGCGAGGCGCTGCTCGGCATCGCGATCATCGAAGACTGCCTCATCATGGGGCTGCTCCTGTTCCTCCCGATGATGGCCGACCCCTCGCAGCGGCAGCTCGCCTCCGTCGTGTGGGTGTCGGTCAAGACGGTCGCGCTGCTCGCGCTCATTTTCACCCTGGGCCTCCGCGTCGTGCCTCGCCTGCTGACCTTGGTGGGGCGGACGCGCGACCCGGAGCTGTCCATCCTCGTCCTCCTCGCGCTCGCGATGGGCATCGGCGTCTTGGGCGTGTGGAGCGGCCTGTCGCTTGAGCTCGGCGCCTTCGTGGCCGGGCTGGTCCTCAGCGGCTCCGAGACGACCAGCCAGACGATGGGGCGGATGCTCCCGATGCGCGACCTCTTCGTGGTGACGTTCTTCGTCTCGCTGGGCGTCTTGCTCAACCCCTCCGTGGTGGCGTCCCACTGGCTGCTGCTGGCGGGGCTGCTCAGCATCGTGCTGGGGTTCAAGATGGTCGTCGCCACCGGCCTGTGCCTGGCCTTCCGCTCCCGATGGGATGTGGCATGGCGGGTGGGCGTCGGGCTCTCGCAGATCGGCGAGTTCTCGATCGTCCTGTGCACGGTTGCGAAACCGCTTGGCCTGATCCCGGCGGACTTCTACCACGTCGTGGTGGCGGCCTCGCTCCTGAGCATCCTGATCAACACGTTCGTCTTCAACCTCTTGGAGAAGGCCCCCTCGATGCTCTCATCGATGCGCCACCATGGATGACCTTGCCCAGCTCAACCGCGACTACCTCCGCGCCGCCCGCCCCCGCCGATGACGAAGCGAGAGAAAATCTTCCTGTGGTTGACGCCGCTTCCCGTCGCGTTGTGCGCCTCGGCGTACCTGCCGGTTGTCCAGTGGCTCATCCCAACCAACAACGTGCTGCTGTCCTGGATGCCGGTGAATCTGGGCATGTTGCTGAGCGTGGTCTTGCTGGTGACGGGGATGCGATGGACAGGCCGGGCGTTCTGGCGCGGCAGACCCCTCCCGGCGACGGCCCTGCTCCTCGGCACCCTGCTGGGAGGTGTTCCGGCGCTGGGACTCCTGTGGATCTTCGTGATGATAGCCCTCGGGTTGTTTTCCATTCACCAATAAGACATGACGAAGGTGCGGTTTGAAACAGCCAAGGGGACGTTTGAGGGGACGCTGAACGACAGCCCGATCGCGCAGGCGATCGCGCAACGGCTGCCGATCAGCTCGACGGTGATGCGGTGGGGCGAGGAGATCTACTTCGACGTGCCGGTGGCGATGGCGAACACGAAACCGACGCGCGAGGTGAAGGTCGGCGACATCGGCTACTGGCCGGAGGGGCCGAGCCTGTGCCTCTTCTTCGGGAAGACCCCGGCGTCAAAAGGCAACGAGCCGCGGCCGGCCAGCGACATCACGATCGTGGGCCGCACGGACGCCCCGCTCGCACTCCTGCGCGACATCAAGGAAGGCACAACCATCACCCTCGTGCAAGCCCACGCCAGTCCTGCGTAATGCGTAAGGCGTAATGTGCAATGTCACGCGGGTAGTCCGTTACGCATTACGCATTCCACATTACGCAGGAGCGGCGCCATGAGTTGGGGCCGACTGCCGCCATACCGTCACGGCAGCCTGCCGCCGTTCCCCGGCTGGTGGAGGGCGCTTGGGCCCGGCGTCGTCTGGATGGCGCTCGCGCAAGGCTCCGGCGAGCTCATCTGGTGGCCGTACATCGTGGCCAAGTACGGACTCGCCTTCCTCTGCCTGCTCATCCCGGCGTGCCTGCTGCAGTTTCCCGTCAACTACGCCATCGGCAGCTACACCGTGCTGACCGGCGAGACCATCTTCCAGGGGTTCATCCGGCTCAACCGCCCGGCGGCGTTCATCCTCTGGATGCTCCTGGCGGTCTCGTTCCTCTGGTTTGGCGCGTTCGCCTCGGCCGGCGGGACCGCCCTCGCCGCGTTGACCCGGTTCCCGTCCGGCTGGGATGAGCGGGGCCAGACCATCTTCTGGGGCCACGCGTCCATTGCGGTGTTCTTCATCGCCCTCGTCGCCAGCCGAGTCATCTACACCGTCGTCGAGCGGGTCATGTGGGTCGTCGCGGTCGTGACCTTCGTCGGGCTGGCCGCGGCCTGCGCCCATCCCACGGTCCTTGCGGCGGCGCCGGCGTTCCTCCGCGGACTCCTCATCCCCCAGCCCGCGCCAAGACCCTGGGACCCGGCGGACGCGACGAAGCTCCTCACCGCCATCACCTTCGCCGGCCTCGGCGGGTTCTGGACGCTGTTCTACTCGTACTGGCTCCGGGAGAAGGGGGCGGGCATGGCCGCCCACATGGGCCGCGTCGAGGGGCTGAGGGGGCGCCATGAGGTGGCGTTCGGCGCCGGCATCATCCCGCAGGACGCCGAGCCGCGGCAGGTGGCCCGGTGGCGGCGGTTCCTCGCCGTGGACAGCTCGGTGGGGATCGTGGGCAATCTGCTCACGACGCTCATGACCTGCCTGCTCGCCTATGCGGTGCTCCACCCGCAGGGCCTCTTGCCGGACAAGTACGAGATCGCCGTGGTGCAGAGCCGCTTCTTCGAGGTGAGCTGGGGAGCGGCGGGCCGGATGCTGTTCCTCGCGGTCGCGGCGGCGTTCCTGTGCGACACGTGGATGGCGACCGCCGACGCGGTCGCCCGCGTCCACACCGACTGCCTGCTCAGTTTCTTTCCCTCAGCGCGCCGCTGGCCGGTGAAGCGGTGGTACCTGGCGTTCCTTGCGGCCGGCACCGTCGTGACGATGATCACCATGCAGTTCGCCGAGCCGGGGCCGCTCATCCTGCTCTCGGCGCTCATCGGGTTCCTCGGCACCGTCTCCTTCGCGGCCTTCCTCTTCCTCCTGAACCACCGCTGGCTGCCGCGGCGGCTCGATCCTCGATTCTGCCCCCAGCGATGGGCGCTGGCCGGCCTGGTCGTGGCCGGCCTCGCCTACGCCGCGCTCGCCGTCGCCTACCTCTGCGTTCGCTTCCGACGCTAGCGCGGTCGTGTCTCAATTTGGCGGGGCCTGCCGCGCCGCCACCCCACCGGCCGTCCTCGCTGCGCTGCGGGCGGGCGGCGGGGGCCCCGGCTCCGCGTCACCCGTCAAATTGAGACAGCACCGCTAGCGCCCCGCCGTTGCAATCTCCTCGCGGAATCGCTATGCTAGCGTCGCCATGAGCGCGGCGCGGCCTCGAATCGGGTTTCTCGGTCTTGGGACGATGGGGACGCCGATGGCGACGAACCTCGCCAAGGCGGGCTTCCCCCTCGTCGTCTGGAACCGCACCGCCTCGAAGATGGAACCGCTCCTGCGCCTCGGCGCCAAGGCGGGGAAGGGCCCGGCGCAGGCGGCGGCTGAGGCGGAGGTCGTCATCACGATGGTCTCGCAGCCGAAGGATGTGGAACAAGTGGTGCTCGGCCCGGACGGCGCCCTCGCGGGCCTGCGCCCCGGCTCGGTGCTCATCGACATGAGCACCGTCTCACCAATCACCTCGCGGAAACTGGCCGGCGCGGTGGCGGCCGAGCAGGCGGAATTCCTCGACGCGCCGGTCGTGGGCTCGAGGGGACCGGCCACCGAGGGGACGCTGGTCATCCTCGTCGGCGGGCTCCCGATGACCTTGGAGCGGTGCCGGCCGATTCTCGCGGCGATGGGGAAGACCATCATCCACGCGGGCGGGGTGGGGGCGGGGACGAGCCTGAAGCTCGCGACCAACCTGATGCTGGCGCACCTTGCGGCGGGCTTCGCGGAAGGGCTGCTGCTCGTCGAGCGCGCGGGCCTCGACCCCCAGCGGTACTTCGAGGTGCTGGAGGCGAGCACCTTCCGCTCGCCCTGGTACCGGAGCAAGGGCGGGACGATGGCGAAGCGGGACTTCGCGGCGCACTTCGCGCTGAAGCACATGCGCAAGGACCTGCGGCTCATGGGCGAGCTGGCTGAAGAGGCCGGCGCGTTGCTGCCCATCACCCGCGCGATCGAAGCGCTGTTCGCGCAGGCGGCGGACGCAGGCAAGAGCGACCTCGACTACTCCGCCATCCTCGCGCAGCTTGAGCGCGCCTGATGCCGCCGGCTGTCGAATCCCAGCAGGAGAAGCTGGCGCCGCTGCGCCGCGACGTCCATTTCCTCGGGGAGCTCCTGGGGCAGGTGCTGATCCACCAGGAGGGCCGTGGTTTCTTCGACGCCGAGGAGCGCATCCGGCGCCTGGCCATCCGGTTCCGCCGCGCGAACCGGCGGCGCGACGATGCCGCGCTGCGCAGGCGGCTTGACGAGTTGCCGCCGGCGGCGGCGGAGAAGATCATCCGCGCCTTCTCGGTCTACTTCCAGCTCGTCAACATCGCCGAGGAGCACCACCGGCTGCGCCGCAAGCGCCACTATGAGAGCCTGCCGGGGTTCCATCCGCAGCGCGGCTCCATCGAGGACGTCGTCCGCCGGCTCCATGCCGCAAAGGTGCCCTTCGACACGCTCGCCCGGCGCTCGGCGGACCTCTCCATCGTGCTCGTGCTGACCGCCCATCCGACGCAGGCGCTGCCGCCGGCCATCCTGACGAAGCACCGCGCCATCTGGGACCTGCTCATGAAGCGCCAGCTCCTCCACCACGCCCCGAAGGACGAGCGGGCTCTCACCTGGGAGCTGCTGGAGCAGATCATGAGCCTGTGGCAGACGGACGAGCTGCGGCCGGACCGCCCCACCATCCAGGATGAAGTGGAGCAGGGGCTCTACTACCTCTCCTCGGTCCTGTACGACGCGCTGGCCGACGTCGTCATGGCCTTCCGCAGCGAGGTGGAGCGGGTCTACGGCCGGTCGATGCCGCTCGCCCCCCTGGTGCGGTTCGGCAGCTGGATCGGCGGCGACAAGGACGGCAACCCCAACGTGACGCATGAGTCGCTGCGGTGGGCGCTCGGGCGCTACCGGCAGGCGATCCTCGCCAACTACCTCACGTCGCTGGAGCGGCTCCAGGACCAGCTCACCCAGTCGGGGCAGCTGTGCCGGATGCTCCCGGCGTTCCTGCGCTCCCTGGCGCTGGACCGGCGCAGCTTCCCGGCGCTCGTGGAGTCGCTGGACGCGAAGTTCCCGCACCAGCCCTACCGCCAGAAGCTCGCCATCATGATGCACCGCGTGCGGCAGATGTTCCGGTACGCCTCGGAGCCCGCGGAGGGCGGCTACGACAACGCGGAGGCCTTCCAGCGGGACCTCCAGCTCATCCAGCGCAGCCTCCTGCGCCACCGGGCCGAGCCCGTCGCGCAGCGCGAGGTGGCCAAGCTCATCCTCCAGGTGTCGCTGTTCGGGTTCTCGTTCGCGCGGCTCGATGTGCGGGACCACAGCCGGCGGCACCTGGAGACGTTCGCGGAGCTCGCCCGCGCGCACGAGCTCTCGCCCGCCGACCCGCTGACCATGAGCGAATCGGAGCGCCGCGCGCTCCTGGACCGGCTGATGAGTCAGCCGCGCTACGTGGAGCTGCTCCGGCACGTCACCCCCGCGTCGCGCGAGGTCATCCGGACCTTCCAGGTCATGACCGAGCGCCTCGAGCACGTCGACGCCGACGCCATCGACAGCTACATCATCAGCATGACGCACGAGCCGAGCGACGTCCTCACGGTCCTCTGGCTCTTCCAGCAGACCGACCTCTTCCGGCGCACGACCCGGGGCTGGTGGTGCGGGGTGAACCTCGTGCCGCTCTTCGAGGGCATCGACGACCTGCGGCGCGCCCACGAGACGATGCGCGCGCTCTACCGGCACCCGGTCTACCGGCACTACCTCAGGGCCCGCGGCAATTTCCAGCAGGTCCAGCTCGGCTATTCCGACTCGAACAAGGACGGCGGCTTCTTCACCGCGAACTGGGAGCTCTACCAGGCCCAGCGCCGGCTCCACGCGGTGGCGAAGGCGCACCGGATCCGGCTCCAGCTCTTCCATGGGCGCGGCGGCGCCATCGGGCGGGGCGGGGGGCCGCTGCACCAGGCGATCCTCGCCCAGCCGCGGGGCACGCTCGAGGGGCGGATCAAGATCACCGAGCAGGGCGAGGTGATCGCCGCGAAGTACGCCAACCCGCTGATGGCGGTGCGCAACCTGGAGCTCGCCCTCTCCGCGGTGCTGGAAGCGACGCTCCTCGAATCCCAGCCGCTCCCCCAGCTGGCGGCATGGGAGGAGGCGATGGAGGCGATCTCCCAGGCCGCCTGGTGGCGCTACCGGAGGGTCGTCTACGACGATGCGGCGTTCGTGCGGTACTTCGAGCAGGCGACCCCGATCGACGCCATCAGCGAGTTCCGCATCGGCTCGCGACCCGCCACCCGTCCCGGAAGGCGGGGAGTCCCGAGCGGAGTCGAGGGACGGCCGGGCCGCCGGATCGAGGATCTCCGGGCGATCCCCTGGGTGTTCAGCTGGGTCCAGAGCCGGCATCTGTTGCCGGGCTGGTTTCCGTTCGGCTCGGCGATCGAGCAGTTCCTCGAGAGTCGCCCGGAAGGCCTCGGCACGCTCCGGCGGATGTACGGGGAGTTCGCCTGGTTCCACGTCATGCTGGACTTCATCCAGATGAGCCTGGGGATGGCGGACATGCGGATCGCCGGGCAGTACGCGTCGCTCGTCCGCCCGCGCGCCCTCGGCCGGCGGATCTTCGCCGAGATCGAGGCGGAGTACGCGCGCTCGCGCAGGGCGGTCCTGGCCATCACGGGGCAGCGCGAGCTGCTGGACGCCAACTACGTCCTGCAGAACGCGATCCGGCTGCGCAACCCCTACGTGGATCCGATTAGCCTGCTCCAGGCGCGCTTCCTCCGGCAGCGGCGGCAGGCGCGGGAGCCGCGCGCCCGCCGGCAGGTCAGCCGCGCGCTCGCGCTCGCCATCAACGGCATCGCGGCCGGCATGCGGCACACCGGCTGATGGGACCTCTACTTATTTCTGCGGTATCCGTGGCGTTCTTCCACGCGCTCGCGCCCGACCACTGGGTGCCGTTCGTGGCGCTCGCGAAGTCCTCGCGGTGGAGCGTGCGGAAGCTGGCCTGGATTGCGACGCTGGCCGGGCTCGCCCATGTCGCCTCCTCGCTCCTCCTCGGCCTGCTCGGCCTCTGGGCGGGGCTGGCCATCCACCACCTCCAGGGCGCCGAGGCCTGGCGCGGCAGCATCGGGGTCTGGCTCCTCATCGGCTTCGGCGTCTCCTATGCGCTGTGGGGGCTCAAGCACGCGCAGCACCACCACCCGCATGTCTCCGTCCAGGAGGTGGCGCGGGCCTACGCCACGCGGCGGGTCTGGATGCTCGTGGCGATCATGGTGTTCGGCCCCTGCGAGCCGCTCATCCCCCTGATGTTCGTGGCCTCCCAGGCGGGGATGGCGACCGTCTGGGCCATCAGCCTGGTCTTTTCGGTCGTCACGGTGGGGATGGTGGTGGGGCAGAGCCTGCTCAGCTATGCCGGGGTGCGGCTCATCAACGCCCCGTGGCTTGAGCGCTACGCGCACGCGCTGGCCGGCCTGGTCATCGTCCTCACGGCGATTTTCGTCCTGCTGGTCGGCATCTGAGTCGTGTCTCAATTTGGCGGGTCCTGCCGCGCCGCCACCCCACCGGCCGTCCTCGCTGCGCTGCGGGCGGGCGGCGGGGTCCCCGGCTCCGCGTCACCCGCCAGACAGCACCGGCATCTGATTGCGCTTGACAAGCGCTCTGGCCGGGGCTAAGATGGCTTTGCCTGTGAAAGGACGGATCAGGCGTGAACAGCCCAGTTTGATAAGTCAGGGACGACCACAGAACTTCTTTTGAGGGTTTGCAGAGCGCCTTCGAAAGACGGCGCTCTTCTTGTATCTTTTTTCGTCGCTCTTTGACAATTCAGAGATGCTGCCTACCCCCAGTCAACACTGGGGTTTCACCGGATCGATTCACCATCAACACGCAAGAATGTTGACGGAGAGTTTGATCCTGGCTCAGAGCGAACGCTGGCGGCGTGGATAAGGCATGCAAGTCGAGCGATCTCCGCAAGGAGATAGCGGCAAACGGGTGCGTAACGCGTAGGTAACCTACCCTGAAGCGTGGGATAACCCGACGAAAGACGGGCTAATACCACATGTGCTCGCGGGGTCGCATGATCCCGCGAGGAAAGATGGCCTCGACCGCAAGGTTGCTATCACTTTAGGAGGGACCTGCGTCCCATCAGCTAGTTGGTAGGGTCACGGCCTACCAAGGCATTTGACGGGTAGCTAGCCTTAGAGGGCGGTTAGCCACACTGGGACTGAGACACTGCCCAGACTCCTACGGGAGGCTGCAGTCGAGAATATTTGGCAATGGGCGAAAGCCTGACCATGCGACGCCGCGTGCGGGATGAAGGCCTTCGGGTCGTAAACCGCTGTTACGAGGAACGAAAACCTGCGCTGTGAACAATGGCGCAGGCGTGACGGTACCTCGAGAGAAAGCCACGGCTAACTCCGTGCCAGCAGCCGCGGTAATACGGAGGTGGCAAGCGTTGCTCGGATTTACTGGGTGTAAAGGGCACGTAGGCGGGCGAAAGCTAGGGGAGCAAACAGGATTAGATACCCTGGTAGTCCTAGCCGTAAACGATGGACACTAGGTGTCGGCTCCGTCAAGGGGTCGGTGCCGCAGCCAACGCGCTAAGTGTCCCACCTGAGGAGTACGGCCGCAAGGTTGAAACTCAAAGGAATTGACGGGGGCCAGCACAAGCGGTGGAACATGTGGTTCAATTCGATG
>JACPAY010000006.1 GCA_016180575.1 Candidatus Omnitrophota bacterium
CCCGTTCAAGGTCGGGGCGATGAACTGGTTCTGGCGTTGGTTGGCCCGGGTCGTCCCATCCGCCAGGCCGATCGTCTGGGCGCCTGAGCGGAGCTGAATGACCTCGGTGCCGTCCCCGCTGGTCACGTTGGGGGTATCGACATCGAGGCGGGCGCCGGGAGCGCTCGTCCCGACCCCGACCAGACCACTTGTCGTAATGGCCATTTTAGTTGTCAGAGACTGTAACGTGGTGCCTGAAGCGCCGGCATCAGCGGTTTGAAAAATGATATCCCCCCCGGCTGCGTTTCCTGTGCCCTTGCCGCCGGCAACGGTGATGTTCGCTCCGGCGACATCGGTGCCACTGCCACCTGCGCCGTTGATGGTTTGAGCGAACGACGTCGCAGAGCCGCTGGTCTTTTGACCTAAGTAAATGTTCGAATCAGGAGCATAGAGAATCATGGATGAATTTGTCCCAGCCTTGACCGTCAACGGGCCAGCGCCGGTAATGCTTTGATTGCCAGTATTTCCTATAAGGGTCAGATTAGTCGTTCCAGCTCGTGAAAGTTTGATAGTGCCGCCATTGGACGCGTCATCTACCTCCAGAGCGGCTCCAGGCGCCGTCGTCCCGATCCCGACCTGGCCCGACGTGTTGATCGTGAGGAAGGGGTTGGTGCCGACCGTGAGGCCGTCCCCGATCTGGAAGAGGTCGTCGTCATCCCCGCCGGCATCGTTGTTGTTGGCGATCCAGAAGTCGGTGTCGCTCGCGGTGGAGGCATCGAGGAGGAGCGCCCCATCGGTCTTCTGGAGCGTGAGGTCGCCGGTCATCGTGTCGCCGGCCTTGGCGACCTTGGTCGAGTCGGTCCCGGAAATGTTCGTCAGCGCCGAGCCGTCCACGGCGGGGAGCTTGGCATTGGCATCGAGTTTGACGATCTTGTTGGCGCTCGTGCCGGAGTCCACGGCGACCGTCAGGGTGTCCGGGCTTGGGGTCGTGTCAAGCGTCAACGTGATCCCGCTGCCGGCGGTCAGGATCTGCTCGGCGGTCAAGGTGGCATCGCCGCTTTGGACGATATAGGTGGCGTTCGTCGGCGCCTCGCCGCCGCCGCCGACCGTCGCATCCGCCGCGCAGACCCAGTCGGTGTCGCCGGCGTTGCGCTTCAGCACCTCATTGGCCGCGCAGTCCTTCACCGCGATCGTCCGGCTGTCGCCGGTGCCCGTGACGGACATCCCCTGGCCCTGGGTCAGCGTCTTGAGGGCGGTCGAGCCGGTGGCCGGGTAGGCGATAAACTGCCACCGGTCGCCGGTCTGGCCATCCTGCCATGTCCCAGCCGGCGAGGCGAAAGTGATGGTGAACCCGTAGTTTTGCGCCCCGCCGCTTCCCGGGACGACGAACGGTCCGTACGGGCCTCCGCCCGAGGGAATCTGGATGCAGCTGCTGTCCCACCCATCAGAGCTGCCCTGGCCGCCGTTCTGCCGGTTGTCCCGCCACTGGAACCCGTCCCGGGTGGACCCGGTTCCGTTGGAGCAGATCTCCACGTCAAACGTCGTTTGGCCAAGGCCGTTGTCGGTATAGGCCTGCGTGGTGTTAAGGGACATGGATCCGGAGCCGCTTGAGCTTGGGAAAAATAAGGGCCAGTCCACGCGCGCGGGCTGGCCGATCCCGGAGTTTGCAATCTGGTCAAGGGTCACGACGATGGTGCCGTCCTGGAAGGTCAGTTTCTGGCTGAAGGGGTCTTTGTAGATCTTCGTGCTGCCCGGCTGGTAGCTCGCCGTGCCGCTGTAGCTGTTGTACTGGGCGGCCATGTGCATCCCGGAGGCCATGAAGATCCACTGGTCGGTGGTCGCCAGGCCGCTTGAGGCGCTGAACTTCAGCTGGACGCCGGCGCTGCCCGGGATGACGGTGGCGGTGGTGTGGTAGTCGCCGTTGTTGACGATGGTCAGGCTGCTGTTCAGCACGGTGAAGGCGGTGCTGCAGGGCATCGTGAGGCAGTCCCGGGACTCGACCTGGAAGGTGGTGCTGCCGGTGCCGGTGATCCGGAACTCGCGGGGCATCATGTTGTAGAAGGTCCCGCTCGTGGTCGGGTTGACGCTGCCGGTGCCGGACATCCGGACCGGCTGGCCGATGCCGCCCATCCCACCCGCAGTGCCCGACATCCCCGGATCCTTCTCGAAAAACTCGATCGCCCGGGTGCGGAGGGCCTTGTCCACGGAGAGGATGCCGCCTCGCTCATCCGAGGTGCGGCCCATGCGCAGCGAGCCGTAGAGCGTCTGGTCGCCGGTGTCCACGATCGCCGAGGGCTGGAACTCAGGGACCGAACGGCCCTCCACGACCTGGAGCGCATCGAAGCGGCACTCATCGCCTGCCGTGGCGCTCTTGCAAATCACGTTGACCTTCACCTCGCCGGCGGTGTTGGTCGTGGCGAACTGGCCCTTGTAGAGGGTGAACTGGCCGGCGGTCATGCTGGCGAAGGTCGTCAGGTGCTTGAACGGGGCGATCGTCACGGTCGCGCCGTTGGCGTGCGAGGCGGCGGTCGTCCCCTCAAAGGCGCGGATGCAGAGCGTGAACTTCTTGTTGGTGTTGTCCTTGCCGGCGTAGGAGATGCGCTCGCTGCCGACCAACAGCACCCCGCTGTCCGGGAAGCTGGAGATGTCGGTGGCATTGGCGGTCTCAACCGTCGTGGCGCTTGAGGTGAGCGCGGTCCTCAAGGTGGTGTTCAGCGCGATCTCTTCTCCGACCACGTCCACAATCGCCTCGGTCGAGGCTTGCGCGGCCGTGCCGTCGTTTTTCCGCACGAGCATGAAGACGCCGACGCTGTAGACGGTGTTCGGCTTGAGGTCTTTCAGGGCCTGCTCGATGTTGGCATCCACCGTCCCAAAGCTCGTGAGGGTGTCGTTGTAGGTGTTGGTCGTGGCGAGATTGGTGTCTTCGAGGGTCACCGCGCTCTTGCCATGGTAATAGTCCCGCTGGAGGGTGGTGGCGGTGACCGTCCCCCCCGGGGTGAAGATGAACGGCGAGCGCTGGTAGACCTTGCCGGCTTTCCACACCCACTCATCCGGCGCAAAGTTGCTCCACCCGCCCCAGAAGTTGCTGCCGGCACCGCCTGAACCGGTCCCCGAGCCGGCGGTGTCCGTGACAGCGTTAAACGTCTCCAGGGCGCTGAACGCCTCAAAGGAGCCGTTCCGCACGAAGTTCTGGAACTGCTGGGCGAAGGTCCCGCCGCTGAAGGTGAACTCGCCGCCCGCGTTCGGGTCGAAGCTGAAGGTCTGCGTGTTGGCGCCGGAACCGAAGGAGATGCCGGCGGGGCTGGATCCCGCGATGGTGAGGTCCACCACGCTGACCTCATCGTTGAAGACGAAGGGCTCAGCCGCCGTGGAGTCATACGTCAAGGTCTTCGTCGTCCCGGAACCATCGTCGAACGTGATGGAGGCCGGGCTGCTGCCGGCGACCTGGAGCGGCGCGCTGAACACGAACTTCCCGGCGCTGCCAAGCGAGGCATCGTAGTGGAGGTACTCCCACGCGCCATCCTGCTTCCCCAGCTTGATGACGCCGTCCACGTCCCCGCTCGCCTCGTCCGGGTCGGTGGCAACCGCGAGCGCCTCACGCGCGTCCGTCGTCGTCACGGAACTGAGCTCATCGGCCCCCGGCGTGTCGATGACGACCCCGCCATCCGAGGGGCTAATGCGGAAGTCAGCCTGGCTGGCCGTCGCGGTATCGTTGACGTACATCGACGCCGTGTCGTTGTTCGTCTCGGACTCGAAGGTGACGACGTCGCTTGAGTCGAGGCCGTCAATCAGGAAATCCTTCCCGGTGAGCTGGAACTCAAGCCCGGCCGCCCCGCTTCCCGTGTCCACCGTCACGGCCGGGTCCGCGCCGGAGTCGTCGTAGGCGTCGTCGAGGCCGTGGGTGACGTTGGAGGAGGTGATGCTAATGGTGGTGTTGCTCGCCGCGGTGAGGCGGCCGTCAGCGTCCACGGTGAAGGTCGGCACCTGGGTGGCGCTGCCGTAGCTGGCGGCGGTGACCGCCGTGGCGACGAGTTCCGAGCTGTCCACGGAGTTGGCCGCCAGATCAGCAGCGGCAATCGTGCTGTCCAGGATCATGGTGGAGGTGACGCTGTCGGTATCGCCGGTGGTGATGAGCGTCCCGGTCGTGGCCGGGATGGTCACCGTGATGTCGCTGCCCGGGTTGGCGCTCGTCAGGGCAATCTCGTTGCCATCGCTTGTGCTGCCCTCGAAATAGAGCGTCGTGCCATCGGCCCCGCTGGTCGCCGTGAAGGCCGCTCCGCTCGTGATATCGCCGATCGCCGTGATGTCGCCCACGCCGCTGATGCTGCCTGCCGTCGCCCACGCGAGTGTGCCGCTGCCATCCGTGGTCAGCACCTGGTTGGCCGACCCATCGGCGCTCGGCATCGTCCATGTCACATTGGAAGAGACCGTTGAGGGGCCCTGCAGCGCCACATAGTTGCTGGAGTCGGCGTCTGCCAGGCGGAGGTCGCCCTGCGCGCTCAGGATGGCGTTGCCGGTGACATTGAGCGACTGATTCAGGTCCAGCTCGTCATTGGTGGCATCCCACAAGAGCGAGGCGTCCCCGCTGCCCCCTTCAATGGTGAGGCCGGCTCCGCTGGCCGGCTCGGTTCCGCTTGTGTTGTCGCTGTCAATCGTCCACGTGGAGGCGGTCGTGCCGGTCACGCTGGATGCGCCGCTCATCGTCCCGCTGACCGCCAAGTCGCCGGCCACCGTCACGTCGCCCTCATAGTCCACGCTGAACCTGGTCGTGCCGGAGGTGTTCTGGATGTCGAGCATCTTCGTGTTCGCGTCGGGGGCTGAGGATGGGGTGATGACGATTGCCGTCCCGGCGCGCGTGATGGTGAGCTTGCCGGAGCTTGAGCTGTCGATGTCGGTGCGCACGAACTTGCTGGAATCCAGGCTGTCGAGCTGGTCGGCGTTCATCGCGTAGCCGGTCGCCGTGAGCCGCTGGCGGGGGGTCATCTCGCTGTCGCTGTCCACTTGGACGGACAGCACAGCCACAGCGGGGTGTTGAAGTCGACGGCGGTCAGGACGGTCGAGGAGCCCAGGACGACGCTGAAGACGCCGTTATCCGCCTCGGCCAGGGTGACGGACTGCGTTTCCGACCATTGCTCGGTGCCGCTCGTGGAGGCGTCGTAGAGCCGGAACTTGAAGGAGTAGGTCCCGCTCACCGCCTTGCCCGATGAGTCCGTCAGGCGGCCCTGGTAGTTGATCATCCAGGGCACGGCGGCCCATACAACCTGTGCCGCCAAGAGAACATAAAAAAGTACCGCGTACTTCCCAAAGCGGGAAAAGTACCCGGTACTTTTAATAGCTGGCATCGCTTGCTCCTGAGCTGAAGCCGCCGAACCCGCCGGGCACAATCTGCCAGCGGGAACCGCGCATCGCGCCGGACGAGGAGGGGGTCGGAGGAACCACCACCGTCACCTCAGCCCGGCGCGTGGCCAGTGCGCGGGACGCCTGCGACGCGAGCCGCTGCTGCGTCACGGTCACATAGAGGAGACCGGCCATGATGAGGAGGAGCGCCAGGCCCGCCCCCGCCGCCCCGATGAGCGCCGGGCTGCGGAGCACGGGACGCCGGATAGGGATGAGGACAGGCGGGGCTGAGCCCGCCTCGAGCCGCGCTTCTGAGGGCGCTTCAGTCTGTTGGCCGACCTGCTTGAGCTGGAGGAAATCTGAGGAGGCCTGATCCACAAGATAGAAGAGCATGTTGCCTTCCTGCACCCCTTTGAGCATGCCGGAGTGCTCCAGCCGCTTCAGCTCCCGCCGCAGCGGGCTGACGGAGAGGCCGAGCTGCTTGGCCAGTCCCCGCAGGTAGAAGCGCTCCGCCGGGTGGGCCAGGATGTGCTCAAAGAGGGCGCGGCGGATGCGGGAGGACACGAACGCTTCAAGCATGGCTGTGCCCTCCGTTGGAAGGCTTGGACTCAAAAAGGGCACACGCGAGGCAAAGAAAAAACCCGACTCCCGCGTGCGAAGTCAGGTTCCGAAGCTTGTTCACCGTATCCCCCTTTGGCAGCCCAGCTATCTCTCCGGTATCAGATACCCGCGGGTATCTGATACCGGAAGACCTGAGGCTTTCCGGCCCCCGCTTACGCGAGGTGTGGCGTTATCAGTAGGGCCTTACCGGTTGTCGCTAGAAGTATGCCTGATGAGATGCAAAAACGTCAAGGGGAAGGCAAAAAGTACCGGGTACTTCGCAAAGCGGGAAAAGTACCCGGTACTTCTGAGGTCGGGCTACTGGCCGGTCTGCGAGGGCGTGGCGCCCACCGGGGAGGGTGTGGAAGATGGGGTGGGCTCGGCTTCGACGGGCTGATCCGGAGCGGAAGCTGCAGGTTGAGGTTCGGCGGCTGGTTGGGCTTCGGCGGCGGGCTCTGGCGCCGCGGGAGCGGGACGCTCGATCAGGACTCGGCGCTGCTCATCGAGCGCGTAGAGCTTCGCGACATCCACCTGGTAGTCGTCGGCGAGCTGCTTGTTTAGCTGCGCGACGAGGCTGTTCTCGGAATCCCAATAGGCCTTGAGCACCGCCATGCGCACGATGACACTCTGGCGCTGCTGCCACAGCTCCGCGAAGGCCTTCATGGCGTCCTCATCCGCGAAGGTGTGGATGACCTTCCCTTCGTCGGCTTCCTCTGACGCGGGCTGGGTTTCCGGCTCCGCAGCGGCTGGCTCGGCGGCCGGCGTCTCGTGCTCCAAGAGCACGCGCTTCTCGGTATCCAGGACATGGCGCTTGGCCAGGTCGAGTTGGTACTGGGTGGTGAGCTGGCTGTTGAGCTGGTTCAGCGTGCCCTGGTCGTTGTTCCAGTAGCCCTCCAGCATGCCCATCCGCAGCAGCCGCTCCTGGCGCTGCTGCCAGAAGTTGACGAATGCCTGCAGGGCTTCCTGGGTGGGAAACGTGTGGATGATCTTCTCCCCTGCCGCGGGCGTCATCGACGCCTGGATGAGCTGCGACTTGGCCTGCTCCGTGGGCGCCGCTCCACCCCGCGGCTGCGAACCCCGCAGGAGGAACCCGGTCCCCACCCCCACCAGGCCCACGACCACCACCAACGGAAGCGTTTTGTTCATGTCCCGTCCTTTCTCAAGGCTGCCTCTCTGCGCCAAACGTGTGGCATTATACCATAGACTGCTCTGTCGAAAATCCCCGTGTGGCCGCGGGTGACGCGGAGCCGGGGACCCCGCCGCCTGCCCGCAGGCCGACGAGGCCGAGGACAGCCGACGGGGTGGCGGCGCGGCAGGACCCGCGGCCCGGCGAGGTATTCGACAGAGCAACCATGGACGTTCTACAAGAGCTCGACCACGGTGATCCGGCGCACCGTGGCGGTCGCCCCGTTCCCGCTGGCCCTGCCCTTCAGCGTGAACGTGTAGGTGCCGGCCCCGGAGGCGTCCCACGCATGGACGGTCGCCGGCAGCTCCTCGACCTGGCCGCCTCCGGTCCCGATCCGGGCCCGGTAGGACGCGTCCAGCTGGGCCGCATCCCGGAACAGCTTGAGGTCCACCGTCTTGTTCCCGCCGCTTGAGTGGTTGAGCTGGACCGTGGCGATGACGAGGAGGACGGAAGCCGCCTGCGACTTCGTGATGGTCACCGAGGTGAGGCTCGTGTCGCCGGAGGAGCTGATCGCCACCGAGTTGGAGGCGAAGGTCGTCACCCGGCTGCCCTGGGCTCCTGCGCCGCTTGCGGCGATCGTGATGGCGTTGCCGGCCTGGGCGAGCGTGATGTTGGAGCCGGCTGATAGCGTCACGTCGCCTGTGAGCTGGGATTGCCCCAAGGCGGCCAGGGAGTGGACGCCCGCCCCCGCTTCCAGCTCGGCGGCGCCGATCGACGGGCCCAGGAGCGACACGTTGGCGGACAACCGCTCATCCGGCACCGTCCCGCTCGTGAGGGCCGAGGCGTTGAGGTTCGCGAGGCTCGCTCCGTCCACCACGGCGGTGATGCCGGTCAGGTTCGCCCCGCTCACCGCCGGCAGCGCCCCGTTCTCATCGAGCTGGACGATCTGGCCGGCGGCTGTGCCGACGTCGACGCTCAGGCTGACGGCGCCGCTGTCTCCGCCGCCGGTCAGGCCCGTCCCGGGGGTGACCGCGGTGATGTCCCCCTGCCCTGCGGCGGCCGTCAGCAGCGCGGTGGAATCGAGGCCGTCCAGCGTGTCCGCGTTGAGCGCGTAGCCCACCGACGAGAGCGGCTGGCGCGGCGAGAACTCGCCTCCGCCGTCCACCTCGATCGTCAGCCAGAGCGGCTCGTTGAAGGTGATGGCCTCCCCGAACGGCGTCTGGGCGCCCAGCACTAGCGAGAAGACGCCGTTATCGAGCGCCGTGAGGGTGATGGTGTGCTGCTCCTCCCACAGCTTGGCGCCGGCGGCCGCCGCGTCGTAGAGCCGAAGCGTCAGGGCATGCTCGCCCGTCAAGGGCGCCCCGTTCGACTCGGTCAGCTTGCCCTGATAGGCGATGGTCCGCGGCACACCCGCCCAGGCCGTCGCGATGCCGAGGGACAGGGCGACCGCCAGGAGCGCGCCCGTTCGTGCCTGCCAGCGTCCAAACACCTGTGTCATCCGATTCGCCTCCTTTTTCATACCGGAACTGCGTCACCAGACCCGGCCGGCGAGACGCTTGATCTCCCCTTCGATGTACGCCAGGAGTTGTTCGTACCGCTGGCGGCCCTCCGCGCCGAAGTCCTCACGCTCGGCGGCGGTGACCGCGTCGAGAATCGCCGCCTGCTCCTTCAGCGCCAGCGTCTCCAGCACCGGATAGACGCGCTCTTCCTGCAGCACCAGATGCCGGTTGATCATTTGGCCGAGGTAATCGATCTGGTCCACTACCGCGTCCAGCTTCGCGCCGGGCTGGAGCCTGGCCAGCTCCCGCTGCCACCGCATGATGGTTTCGCGCTCGGTCTGCTGGTCGTGCTCAATCAGCGTGAGGATGTTCAGTTGTTCGGCCGTCATGTGCGAGCGGAGGACCGGGTACAGCGCCCGCTCTTCCATCAGATGGTGGTGCGCCACGAAGCCCGTGAAGAGATCGAGCGCGACCGGCATCAGGAGGACCGGCGTCTGGTAGTTGTACCGGTAGTCATGCCCCGCCTGGCGGACCACCGCGAGGTAGCGCCGGAGGAAGCCGTGCTCCCGCTCCAGCCAGTCAAAGACCCCCGCCGTGACGGGCGGTGGCGGTTCCTGGCGGCGCTGTTTCGCGGCAAACGCGGGCGCCGCCGCCAGCCACGCCATCACCAGTAGTCCCGGTATCAGATATCGCCTATCCATCTTCCGATGTCGTCGGGGGTAGGGGCGGTCAGCGTCATCGGCCGGCCGGTCCGTGGATGGGTGAAGCTCAACTGATAGGCGTGGAGCAGCTGCCGGTCCACCCCTGCCTGCCGCCAAAATGACGCCGGGTGCTTGCCGTAGGTCGTGTCGCCCACGACTGGATGGCCCAGGTGCGCGAGGTGGACGCGGATCTGGTGCGTCCGGCCCGTCTCCAGCGACAGCTCGACCACGGACATGTGACATGTGACATGTGACATGTGACCCATGGCGCCCAATCGTTTCAATACGCGATAGTGCGTCACTGCGGCGCGGCCTCCCAGGTGGCGGACCGCCATCGTCTTCCGGTGCGTGGCATGGCGCCCGATGGGGACATCGACCGTGCCGGCATCGAGCGGGAGATCGCCCTCGGCGAGCGCCAGGTAGCGCCGCCGGATCGTGCGGGCCTTCATCTGCCTCGAGAGCGCGGCGTGCGCCGCCTCGGTCTTCGCGACCAGCAGCAGCCCCGAGGTATCTTTATCGAGCCGATGCACAATCCCTGCTCTCGGGACATGGGACATGGGACATGTCTCCTGTCTCCTGTCTCCTGTCCCAGATGCCATAAAACGGCGTTCACCAAGGTGCCGTCCCAGTGCCCTGACGCGGGATGGGTGACGAGCCCGGCCGGCTTGTTCACAACGAGCAGCGCGGCATCCTCGTACACGATGTCGAGCGGGATCGGCTGCGGCGTCATCTCCCGGTCGCGCGCGCGGGCGCCGAGCTGGCCTGCCTGCCGCGCCGGCGGCGCAGGCAGGTCGAACCGGGCCACGACGACGCTGCCAAGCCGCAGCCGCTGGTTCGGCTTGGCGGGACGCTCGCCCACGGTCACCCGGCCGGCGCGGATGCTCCGCTGGATCATGGCGCGCGAGACGGCCGCGGGCAGGTGGCGCGCCAGATACCGATCCAGGCGCAACCCGGTCTCAGCCGTCCCGACGGAAAATTGGTACATGCGCATCTCACCTGCGCGGCGTCCGCAGCAGCAGCCAGCCGCCAAAGACGAACACCGCGATGCTGATCACTTGCTGGAGCGTCAGCCCCATCCACCAGGGTGA
This sequence comes from Candidatus Omnitrophota bacterium, assembly GCA_016180575.1. GTDB lineage: Bacteria > Omnitrophota > Gorgyraeia > Aquiviventales > Aquiviventaceae > JACPAY01. The sequence goes on from JACPAY010000006.1 coordinate 10,331, forward strand.
CTGGTCTCCCCGCGTGAACTCGAGGGCAAACCGCAGGACCGCGTACCCCGCCAGGTAGGCCCCGAACACCCGTCCGGGATATTGTAGCAGACTGGGCCGCTGCAGCGCCCGGAGGATGCAATACAGCAGCAGGAGCCCAAGGGATTCGAGGAGCTGGGTGGGAAACACCGCACGACTCTGGCCGGGGAACGTGAGGCCGCACCAGGCGTCCGTCGGTTTCCCGTAGCAGCAGCCGTTCAACAGGCAGCCGGCCCGCCCGATGGCGTGGCCCAGCGCCCCGAACGGGATGAACTGGTCAAGCACCCGCAGGAACTCCAACCGCTGCGCCCGCACGTAGAGCGCGCCGCCAATCAAGCCGCCCAGGAACCCGCCATACCACACGAGGCCGCCGTGCCACACGGCCAGGATCTCCAGCGGATCGCTCGAAAAGTCGTCCCAGTGCAGCGCCACGAAGAGCGCCCGCGCCCCCACGAGGCCGCCCACCAGCGACAGGCTGGCGAAATCCAGGAGCTGGTCGGCTCCAATCGCCCGCAACGTGGGGGGCAGCTGGCGAGCCGCTCGTGCGGCCAGCCACGTTGCCGTCACGAACGCCAGGACCAGCATGGCCCCGTAGGAATAGAGCGTCAGCGGCCCCACTTGGAAAAGGATCGGGTGCATGAAAAAAGGTACCGGTACCTTTTTTTAATTCAACGTTTCGTTGCGAGGGCGCGCCAGATGAGGAGGGCGACGCCGATGGTGATCGCCGAATCGCCGAGGTTGAAGACGGGCCAGACCCGCACGTCGATGAAATCGACCACGTAGCCGAATCGCAGCCGGTCAATGAGGTTGCCGGCCGCCCCGCCGAGCACGAGGGCGTAGGCCCACAGGGCCGTCGCGGTCAGGGGGCGCTCGGCGAGGAACTGTCGGGCAATCCAGGCGATGACGGCGAGCGACAGGACGATGAAGAGGACCTGCGCGCCCTTGAGGAGGCCGAACGCCGCGCCGGTGTTCTGGACGTACGTGAGATGGAGGGCGCCAGGCACGAGCGGCAGGCTCTCTCCGGGATGGAATGCGGCGGCCACGACGAACTTGGTGAGCTGGTCAACCGCTAGGATGAGCCCCGCGATCAGCCACGGCCGCATAGAAAAGAAGGGACACTATACCTATTTCCTGCCAGTCGTGTGCGAGAAATAGGTATAGTGTCCCCCTATTTCAGCGCTTGCTCTTCTGCTCTTTGGCGCGCTGGCAGGTGATGCACAGCGACGCGTAGGGCACCGCCTTGAGGCGGCTCATGGTGATCGGGGTGTTGCACTGCTGGCAGATCCCGTACGAGCCGTCGTCGAGCCGCTTGAGCGCATCGTCGATCTGGTAGAGGATCCGCTGCTCGCTGGAGACGAGGTCCATCGAGAGCTCGCGCTCGTAGGTGTCGGCCGCCATGTCCGCCATGTGGACCGTGTAGGCGGAGAGATCCCCCGAGGCCTCGCGGGGGCTGGTGGACGCGTCGCGCGCGATAGACTTGATCTCATCCGCCAGCTTCGCCCGCTCGGTGATGAGGAGTTGCCGGAACTGCTTGATCTGCTCCTTGGTCAAGGCCATACGTTCCCCTTCACTTCGTGCGCTCCATCACGACGCGCGCGCATCGCTCGCACAGCCCCGGATGCGCCGCCTGCGACCCCACGCTGCCCAGGTGCTTCCAGCATCGCTCGCACTTCTTCCCTGGCGCGCGCTCGACCGTCACCCGGACCGGCGAGCCTTCACCCGATGGGGCGCCGTCCCGCTGGATCTCCACCCCGGAAACGACGAACGCCTCGGCCAGCGTCTCGCGGTGCGCCTCGCACCATTGCCGGAAGTCCGGCTCGCCCACCGCCAGGGTGACCCGCGCCTCCAGGGGGCTGCCGATGACGCCGCGGCCCCGCTGTTCCTCCAGCGCCTTCATGACGGCCTCCCGCATCGAGAGGACCGCCGCCCATCGGCGCTCGCCGTCGCCATCCAGCCGGCGCTGGAGCCCCGCGTCCCATGTCGCCAGGTGCACCGACGGTTCCTGGACCCAGCCGGCGCCCCGCATGAGCTGCCACACCTCGTCGGTCGTCGCGACCAACACCGGCGCCAGCGCCCTCACGAGGGCGCTCAGTATATCATACAAGACCGTCTGCGCACAGCGGCGCTTGGCGAGGGCCGTCGCCTCGGTGTAGAGCCGGTCCTTCAAGGCGTCGAGGTAGAACGCGGAGAGATCGAGCACGCAATACTGGTAGATGACCCGCACCAGCTCATGGAACTGGGAGGTTTCATAGGCGGTGGTGGCCGCCTCCCAGACCTCCCAGGCCCGATGGAGCGCCCATCGGTCCAGCTCCGTGGCCTGCGATGGGTCCGCCCGGTCCGTGCGCGGGTTGAAGTCGTAGAGGTTCGCCAGCAGGTAGCGAAAGGTGTTCCGGAGCTTGCGGTACGACTCGGCCACCTGGACGAGGATCGCCTCGGAGAGCCGCACATCCTCCCGGTAGTCGCAGGACGCCACCCAGAGGCGCAGGATGTCAGCCCCGTAGCGCTCCATGACCTCCTGGGGCGCGACGACGTTGCCCAGGCTCTTGGCCATCTTGCGCCCTTCTCCGTCCACGACGAAGCCGTGGGTGAGCACCTGCTCATACGGCGGCTGTCCATGCAGCGCGACCGAGGGGATGAGCGAGACCTGAAACCATCCGCGGTGCTGGTCCGAGCCTTCCAGGTAGAGCTGGGCCGGCCAGGCGAGGTCCTTGCGCGTCTTGAGGACCGCCTCGTGGCTGACGCCGGAGTCGAACCACACATCGAGGATATCGGGGTCCTTGCGCAGCTTCCCTCCCCCGCACTTCGGGCAGCGCGCGCCGGGCGCCAGCTCCTCGGGCGAGGCGGTGAACCAGCTTTCGATGCCGTGTGACGCCAGGAACTGCTCGATGCGTTGGATGACGGCGGGATCGTCAAGTGGTGTCTCGCACGCCTGGCAGTGCAGCACCGGGATCGGTGTCCCCCAGTAGCGCTGGCGGGAGAGGCACCAGTCCGGACGGCTCTCCAGCATCCCGGCCATCCGGTTTGCGCCGGCCGGGGGGATCCACGTCACGCCGCGCGCGGCCTCGAGCAGCCGCCGGCGCAGCCCCTGTTGCTCGACGCTGAGGAACCACTGCGGCGTCGCGCGGAAGATGACCGGCTCCTTGCACCGCCAGCAGTGCGGGTAGGAGTGGGTGATCGGCTCCTCGGCGAGCAGCAGGCTCCGCCGGCGCAGGTCCTCCACGATCTTCGGATTGGCGTCGAACACCCGCTGTCCCTTGAACTGCGGGATGTCGTCGGTGAACTTTCCCTGATGATCGACGGGAGAGAGCGTCTCGAGTTTCTCGCGCTGGCCGATGACGTAGTCCTCATGGCCGTGCCCCGGCGCGATGTGGACGATCCCGGTGCCCTCGGTCAGGCTCACCCCTGCATCGGTCACGCCCACCGACTCGCTCCCAAAGGGCCGCTGGCAGACGAGGCCTCGCAGCGTCTTCCCCTCGACCGACTGGACCGTCTTGATGAGCTCGAGCCCCATCTTTGCCAGCACGGCCTCAGCGAGATCAGCCGCAAGGACAAGGCGCTTCGCTTCGCCGCGCGTCGTCTTCGCGAGGACCAGTGAGTAGCTGGCCTCCGGATGGAAACACAGCGCGACGTTGGCCGGCAGCGTCCAGGGCGTCGTCGTCCATGCCACCACGCTTGCCCCATTCCACTCCCCTCGCATGATGGGAAACTCCAGGTAAATCGAGGTGTCCTGGCGGTCGGCGTACTCGACCTCGGCCTCGGCGAGCGCGGTCTCGCAGGCGGCGCACCAGTAGACCGGCTTCTTGCCTCGATAGATGTAGCCGGCCTGCACCAGCTCCCGGAAGACGCGGAGGATGGTCAGCTCATAGTCCGGCGCCATCGTCAGGTAGGGGTGGCCCCAGTCGCCCAGCACGCCGAGCCGCTTGAACTGCTCCCGCTGGATGTCGACATAGCGCTGCGCGTACGCCCGGGCCTTCTGCCGGAACTCGCCCTGCTGGATCTCGTGCTTCGTCTTGCCCAGCTCCTTGAAGAGCTGGTGCTCGATGGGCATCCCGTGGCAGTCCCAGCCCGGCACGTAGGGGGCGTCGAAGCCCCGCATCGTCTTGTAGCGGACGATGAGGTCCTTGAGGATCTTGTTGAGCGCGTGGCCGATGTGGATGTCGCCGTTGGCGTAGGGCGGCCCGTCGTGGAGGATGAACCGCGAGGCCCCATTGCGCGCCTTGCGGATCTCGGCGTAGAGGTCCATCGCCTGCCACCGCGCGAGCGCCTCAGGCTCCCGCTTGGGCAGCTCCGCCTTCATGGGGAAGCTGGTCTTCGGGAGGTTGAGCGTCGCTTTATAATCCATGCGGGAACTTCAGCGGATCCGGGCGGCGATGTCGATGAGCGAGTTGACGAGGAAGAGCCGCATGAACCAGATGGCGAAGAAGACGAGGATGGGCGAGAGGTCCATCATCCCGACCATGGTGAACGGCAGGCGGCGCCGCACCCATGCGAAGACCGGCTCGGTCGCCGAGCGCAGGAACCGGATGATCGGGTTGTAGGGATCCGGGTTGACCCAGGAGATGAGCACCGCGACCAGGACGACGAAGCTGTAGATCTGCAGGAGCCGGTCGAGGATCAGCGCGACCGCCTGCAGGAAGTTTCCGAGGATGAACATGGCGTCCTCCTTCCGGTATCAGATACCGTTACCCGATTGGTATCTGATACCGACTGCTCAATTCTCTCGAGCGGCGGGCGGCGGCCCGGAGCGCCTCGGCGAACTGCGCCGGCATGCGCCGTCTCGCCAGCACCTTGAGCGCCGCCTCCGTCGTGCCGCCCTTGGACGCGACCTTGGCGATGAGCGCCTCGGCCGGCTCGCCGGATGCCAGCAGCAGCCGCACGCTGCCCTCCAGCGTCCGCCGGACCGCCTCGGACGCCGCGGCCCGCGGCAGCCCAAGCTTCCTTGCCGCCTCTTCCCAGATGCGGGCGAGATAAAACACGTAGGCGGGGCCCGAGCCGCTCACCGCCGTGACCGCGTCCAGCTGCCGCTCCGGCAGCTCCACGACCGTCCCCACCGCGCCGAACAGCGCGCGGGCCATCGCCCGGTGGCGCCGCGTCGCGGTCCGACCCGCCGCCAGCGCCGCGAACCCGCAGCCGACCGTCGCCGGCAGGTTGGGCATGACGCGGACGAGCGGCACGCCCGGCAGCCGGACCTGCAGCCAGCGCAGCGTGATGCCGGCGGCGATGGTGACGACTAGCGGCCGGCTTGCCCCGCCACCACGTGTGGTGGCGGGGCGGGTGAGGTGCCGCGCAAGCGGCGGCACCGCCTCAGGAAACTGCTGCGGCTTCACCGCGAGGATGACAAGGTCCGACCGGCGCGCGACCTCACGGCCATCCGCCTCCACCGGCAGGCGGAAGCGGCGCTCAACCAGGCGCCGCGTCTGGGGATTCGCGTCGGCCACCCGCAGCGCGCGCCGCGGGATGCCCTGGGCGAGCAGTCCCCTGAGCAGCGCCTGTCCCATCGTCCCGGCGCCGATGATCCCAATCGTCAACCCGCGCAGGACGCCCATGTCCCCTGTCCCTTGTCTCCTGTCCCAAAAATGGCCGTTCCCACTCGCACGAGGTCCGCCCCCTCCTCGATGGCGACCTCGAAATCCTGGGACATCCCCATGGAGAGCTGCCCCGCGGCGGGCGGCAGGCCGCAGGCGGCCAGCACCTCATCGCGGAGCTGGCGCAGCCGGCGGAAGTGCGGCCGGACGTCTTCAGGGTTGTCGACGAACGGGGCGATCGTCATGAAGCCTCGCAGCGTCAATGCCGTGGACCGCTGGACCGCGCGGGCCAGTCCCGCGGCGTCCTCCGGACGGCAGCCGAACTTGGCGGGCTCGCCCGAGACGTTCACCTGGATGAGCACGTCAAGCGGTTTGGGGCGCGCCTGGCTCAACCGGTTGAGCGTCTCGACCAGCGCCCACGAATCCACCGAATGGATGACATCAAAGAGCTCCAGGGCCAGCTTGGCCTTGTTGCGCTGCAGGTGGCCGATGAGATGCCAGCGCGCTGCCTGCCGGTCGCCGAGCGCCGCGCGCTTCACGCGGGCCTCCTGGACGCGGTTTTCCCCCACGTCGGCGAGGCCGAGCCGCACCGCCTCCCGGACCGCCTCAGCACTGATCCCCTTCGCGACCCCGACCAGCGTCACCGCCGTCTCGGGGCGGCCCGAGCGCCGTGCCGCCGCCTGCATCCGCTGCCGCACGAGGTCCAACCGGTCTCGCAGTCCGTCGGGGGAAGACACGCCGGGTACTCTAACACAGCGACTTGCGAGGGTCAACGACTGGGAAAAGTACCGGGTACTTCTCAAAGCAGAAAAAGTACCGCGTACTTTTTCTGGTGCGGGAGTCGGGTCTGGTATTATACAATAAGTTGGTTTCGGGTCTCCCTTCCGTACCACGCTCCCATCAGACCCTCCGTTGTCGCTGCTGCCCAAAGTAGCCGGTATTTTTGGGTTGATGAAAGGGGGGGTTGGAATGCCACGGCGCCATCGAGACTGGCTTCCAGGAGGCATCTACCATATCACTGTGCGAGGGAATAATCGTCAAGCTATTTTCCTCGACGACATCGACTACCAGCAATACCTCCTGGAACTTCGTCGCAGTCGGGACGAATACCCCTACCGACTTTTGGCGTTCGCGTTGATGCCGAATCACGTGCACCTGGTCATGGAGGCCTTGCCGGATGCCTGCCTCTCTGACGTCATGCATCAGGTGGGTAAGAGCTACACGCGCTACTTCAACGGACAGCACGATCGCGTCGGCCATTTGTATCAGGGCCGCTTCTACAGCAACCTGGTCAATCGAGAATCTTATCTGCTCGAGGTCACCCGTTACGTCCACCTCAATCCATTTCGAGCAAGCCTTGTGCGCCGACCTGCCGAGTACCTCTGGAGCAGCTATCGCACCTACCTTGGGCTGGAGCGTGATCTGCTGGACCTCGTGAGCCCTCAACGAATTTTGGAGTTGTTCGGCACTACGTTTGCCGAACAGATTGAGCGATACCGAAGCTTTGTCGAGCAGCTTGTAACCGAGGAGGAGAAGGCGCGGGCGTGGCTACGGAAGTTGTACCGCGAGAAGCTGATCCCCCCACAACGCTGGCTCTTTCCTCGACCATCACCTCAAAAAGTACCGGGTACTTTTTCCGCTTTGGGAAGTACCCGGTACTTTTAGAAATACTCGGTGAGGATGGTGCGGGTGCGGTCGATCAACCGGTTGAAGAGATGCGCGGAGCGAAGTGCTGTGCGCCCATCGCCCCGGGTCGCCAGCTCCAGGAGGCCGATGGCGGCGCTCAGGCCCACCTGGCGGCCGAGGTCCGCCGCTTGGCTCATGCGCGCGCTGCGCCCCACCGACGTGGGGATGCCGACGGCCCGCTCCACCCACTCGGCGAAGCCGTCAAGCAAGGCGCCCCGTCCGGTCACGAGGACCGCGTCCGGCCGCGGGCCCTCCTGGAGGAGCTGCTCAAGCGCCGGCTTGAGCAGGCCCCAGTGCTGCTCGACGAGGGTGCGCACCGCCGGCTTGCGGCAGGCGGCGCCCTCCAGGCTCCAGGCCAGCGCCTGCTCCATCGTCGCCTTCAGCTCATTCGCGATGGCGGACGCGAGCTTGAGGCCGCCCCAGGGGAGGACGTGGGCCGCGTGCAGCGCGCCTTCGACGAAGAGCCCAAGGTCGGTCGTCAGACCGCCGACGTCCATCACGACGACGCGCTGGTGTCGGAGCTCCTCGTCCGCCAGGCCGGCCAGCGCCGCGGGGAGCGTGTAGGTGATTCGGGACACCTCGAGGCCCGCGGACTCCACCGCCTGAATCAGCGTGCGGCGGGCCGCCATCGGGATGGTGATCACGTGGACCGTGCCGAGCAGCCGGGTCGCGGACAGGCCCCGCGGGTCGCGCACCCCGGTGAAGCCGTTCCCGTCGCAGCCGAGCCGCTCGATGAGGAGCGGGTCCCGGTCGACTCCCAGCACCTGATGGAGGGCGCTCGCATGCAGGCGCTCGAGATCCTGCGCCCGCACGGGGACCGGCTCATCGCCCAGCGCCACCGCCACGCGCGCCCGCTCGCTCGCCAGCGCCGGGTGGCTCGCGGTGACGAGCGCGCGGTCCATCTCCGCCTGCACCGCGGTCGCCTCCAGGGCCTGCTCGATCGTCCGGCTGACGAGCAGCGGGTCGCCGAGCCAGACCTCGGAGAGCGCGGGGTACGGGACGAGGCTCGTGCCCAGGAGCTCGAAGCCCGCGGCGTGCTCATGCGGCAGGCCGATCGCGCAGGCGACTTTCGTGGAGCCGATGTCCAAGGCGATGAGCGGGCGGGCGGTCATCAGGTGCGGGGGTGGATCACCGGCTCCTGAAACCGCACGTCGATGTAGCCGACGTCAACGGGATGCCGGGCGATCACCCTCAACGCCGCCTGCAGCCGCGAAAGGTGGGCGCTCAGTTCGGCCTCCGAGCCGCAGCGCACCTCGGTGTCCCCATCGAGGAGGAACCGGATCTGCTGCGGGTCCGACACGTTCAGCTCCTTGAGGCGCCGCGCGATCGCCGGCGCTTCGCGGCGCAGCGACACCGCGACGCGCAGGGCGAGCTTGAGCCGCTCATCGGCGTTCTCCCGTCCCGCCCGCAGCGCGGCGGTCCCGGCCCCGAATCCGACCACGCGGAGGAGGCTGTCGGCGGGCTCGGCGCGGCCATCCGGGAGGATGAACCCGTCGCGGTCCACGGGATACCAGCGGCCTGCCTGCGCCGCGGACGCGGCAGGCAGGTCCAGGCGCACCTGCGCGACCGGCAGGCGCGGCACAAGCTCCAACCGAAGCGTGTCGGGCAGCCGCCGCACCACGCGGACCTGCTTCATGCCCGGCTGCTGCCGCGTGACCTCATCAGCGAGGAGGCGCAGATCCAGCGTGAGCAGGTTCTTCCCCATGAGCGACTCCGTCACCCGGAGGGAGGAGTCCGCGGGAAGCTCCACGTGCGCGACGCGGAAGATGTCGGCGCGCTGCGCGTACTGGCTCATCCCCCACAGGCCGGCTGCCAGCCCGCTGACCGCGAGGAACGGCCCCGGATGCGTCAGCGCCCAGCGCGCCGCCGTCCAGACCGCGCGGCCCGCGCTCGGGAAGAGCCCGATGATCCGCCGCCTGCGCCGTCGTTTCGCCATGCCCCTACCGCGAAGCGGCCGCGTGGGGGACCCCGCGCGCCGCCATCAGGACGAGCTGCTCGCACAGCTCATCGTAGAAAAGCTTGACGCAGGCCGCCGCCTTCGGCAGGAGGCTGGTCGGGGTCAGCCCCGGAATCGTGTTGACCTCGAGGACGACGGGGACGCCGTCGGGGCGCAGGATGAAGTCTGTGCGCGAGAGGTGCCGGCAGCCCAGCGCCCGATGGGCCGCAAGGCCCGCCGCCTGGACCGACGCGGCGGCCTCCGGCGGAAGCGGCGCCGGCACAAGATACTCGGTCGCGCCGGGGGTGTACTTGGCGGTGTAGTCGAAGAAGGGGTGGGTGGGACGGACCTCGATGACGGGCAGCGGATCCTCGCCGAGCACGCCTACGGTGACCTCGCGCCCCGCCACGAATTCCTCCACCAGGATCGCCGGCCCATACCGGCCCGCCTCGGCGAGCGCGGCCGGCAGCTGCTCTTCCCTGCCGACGATGGACACCCCGAGGCTCGACCCTTGGCTGACCGGCTTCACGACAAGGGGGTAGGCGCATCGAATCAGGCGGACCGGCTGCGCTGAGCCGTCGAGGAGTTCCCAGCGCGGGACCGCCAGGCCCGCCGCGGCGAACCGTTTCCGCGAGGCCACCTTGTCGATCCCCAGGCGGCTGGCGCGGGCGGTCGAACCGGTGTAGGGGACGCGGAGCTCCTCGCAGAGCGACTGGATGGTCCCGTCCTCTCCGAACGGCCCGTGCAGGGCGAGGAACGCCACCTCGGCGCCGCAGGCCCGCAGCGCGTGCCGGGCCGCCTCGCAGGCCTCGTCGGCGGTGGACGCCTTGGGGATCACGATCGGCTCGACCGGCCAGCCGCGGCGCGTCAGCGCCTCGACGACGCCCTGGCCGCTCTTCAGCGACACCTCGTGCTCGCCCGAGGGTCCGCCCATCAGCACCGCGACCTTCAGCGAACCGCGCATCAGCCGAGCCGCTCGCCGATCATCCGGACCTCCGGCTCCAGGGTGACGTGGAAGACCTGCCGGACGCGCCGCTGGATGTGCTCCATGAGCGAGAGGACGTCATCGCAGGTCGCCCGGCCGAGGTTCACGATGAAGTTGGCGTGCCGCGAGGACACCTGCGCATCCCCGATGCGCGCGCCCTTCAGGCCGGCCTGGTCGATGAGGCGCCCTGCGCCTGTGCCGGGCGGGTTCTTGAAGGCGCAGCCCGCCGACGGCAGCCGGACCTCCTGCGTGCTGTTCCGGTAGGTCAGCGTCTGGCGGATGCGCTCGTAGGCCTCGGCCGGCGGCACCTTCGGGAACTGCAGCACCACCTCCGTGATGATGCCGGGCGCAAGCGCCGTGTACCGGTAGCTGAACCGCAGCCGCTCCCGGGGGACCTGCCGCACCGTCCCGTCGGGGGCGACCAGGCTGAGCTGCCGGATGAACCGTCCGATCCCCTGCGCGTTCATGGCCACCGCCCCGCCGAGGTGGCCGGGCAGCCCCGCGAGCGTCTCCAGGTCGCCCCAGCCGTGCCGCGCGGCGAGATACACGAGCCGCTGCGTCAAGAGCGAGGCGCCGCAGACGAGCGTGGCCGTCGGGGAGTCGGGGTGGCTCACATCCTGCACCGTGCGGAACCCGCGGCCCAGGTGGACGACGAGGCCGCGGATGCCGCGGTCCGCGGCGAGGGTGTTGGTCCCGCCCCCCACCACGGACACCGGCAGGCCCCGGACTGAGGCCTCCCGGAGCACCTCGACCAGCTCCTCCACCGTCGCGGGCTCGGCGAACCACTCCGCCGGGCCCCCGATGCGGAAGCTCGTGTGGTCAGCCAGCGATTCGTGCCGGCGTACGCAAGCGTGCGGCCACGTCATGGCACAGCTCTCCAATGTCTCCCGCTCCGAGGAAGAAGATCGTGTCGCCGGAACGGGCGATCCGCGTGACGAACACGGGCAGCTCCTGCTTCGAGACGTAGCGGACGCACGGGTGGCCGTGGGCCTTGATGAGGCCGGCCAGCCGCTCGCCGGAAATCCCCGGGATGGGGGATTCGAACGCCGGGTAGATGTCCGTCACGATGACCCCGTCGGCCCGGTCGAAGCACGCGGTGAGCTCCCGCTCGAGCGACTGCGTGCGGGAAAACCGGTGCGGCTGAAACACCACCACGCGATGGCGCTCCGGCAGCGCGTCTGCGGCGAGCGTCGCCTGGATCTCGGAGGGGTGGTGCGCGTAGTCCTCCACGAACCAGATGTCGCCCGGCAGCCGCACGACCTGGAAGCGGCGCCCCGTGCCCTGGAACCGCCGCAGCGATTCCCGGATGGTGACGAGCGGCAGCTCCAGGGTGAGCCCCAGGCTGATGACGGCCAGCGCGTTGAGCACGTTGTGCCGCCCCGGCACCTGGAGGGCGAACGTCCCCAGCGATCGGCCGCGGAACGCCGCCCGGAACCGGCTGCCGAACCCGTGCAGCTCGACATGAGTCGCCGTCACCTCGGCGCCCGGCCCGAAGCCATAGCTCACCTGCGAGGGATGGGAGAGCCGCTCCCGGACGACCGGGTCATCGGCGCAGCGGATCAGCGTCCCGCCCGGCTGCAGGCGGCCGACGAACTGCTCAAACGCCTCGACCAGCCGCGCGAACGTCCCATAGTAGTTCAGGTGCTCGCGGTCGATGTTCGTGACGATCGCGATGTCGGGGGCGAGGTGCAGGAACGACCCGTCCGATTCATCGCTTTCCGCGACGAGGTACGCGCCGGCGCCCGAGCGGGCATTGGTGCCGAGCGAGAGCACGATCCCGCCGACGACGACGGTGGGATCCCACCCGGCCTGGATCAGCAGCTGGGAGGCCATGCCGGAGGTGGTCGTCTTCCCGTGGGCGCCGGCCACCGCCACCAGGCGCCGCTCGGCGGCAAGCGCCGCCAGCAGCTCGCCGCGCGTGATGGTGCAAAGCCCCGCCGCGCGCGCCTCGAGCAGCTCAGGCTCCTGCCCCGATATGGCGGAGCTGTGGACGACGAGGTCGAACCCTCCGCCCACGTGCTCGACCGCGTGGCCCGCCAAGACGGTCGCGCCGCTCCGCTGGAGCCGCTCGATCGCGCCGTTTCGCTTCGCATCGCATCCCGACACCGCGCAGCCGCGCTCGAGGCAGATCGCGGCAAGGCCGCTCATCCCGATCCCGCCGATGCCGAGGAAGTGGAGGCGCATGCCTGGGGTGATGCGCGGGAGGCTCATGCGGGACCTTCCGTTCCCCGCCCGACGTCGAGGATCATTTCGGTGAGCCGCTCCGTGGCGTCAGCGCACTGCAGCCCCTGAACCTGGGCGCCCATCATGCTCCGCAGCCGCCCGTCCGCCAGGATGGACCGCATCACGGACAGCAGCCGTTCCGGGGTCGCCTCCGGCTCTTCGAGCACCACCCCGCCGCCGATCGCCTCCACGAGCCGCGCATTGGCCCGCTGGTGGCCGCCCGCAAACGGATAGGGGATGAGGACCGCGGGCTTCCCGCACCGGGCCAGCTCCGCGACCGTCGAGGCGCCCGCCCGGGCGATGACCAGATCCGCCTGGGCGTAGGCCGCTTCCATCTCCACAAGCGAAGGCGCCACCCAGGCGGCCACGCCGGCTGCTGCGTAGGCGTCGGCGACCGCCTCCTCATCGGTGGCCCCTGTCAGATGGATGACCTGCCAGGTCCGCCGCTCGTCGGGTGAAAGCCCGGCCGCGACAGCCATCATGAGCCGATTGAGCGTCCGCGCGCCCTGGCTGCCGCCGAGCACCAGCGCCGTCGGCCGCGCCGGCTCCAGGCCGAACCGCGCCGCTCCGTCCGCCCGCGAGACACGGCCGATGCGGTTGCGCACCGGCAGGCCCGTGACCACCGCCGGCGCCCCGTCCAGCGCGCGCTGGGTCTCAGGGAAGGACACGGCGACGCGGTCCGCCCACCGCGTGAGCCAGCGGTTCGCCCGCCCCAGCATGACGTTTTGCTCATGGAGCATGCAGCTGATGCGGCGCATCCGGGCCGCCAGGATCACCGGGATGGACACCCATCCCCCGAACCCGACCACCACGTCAGGCGTGAAGGCATCGAAGCCCCGCTGCGCGAGGCGCCAGATCCGGCCGCACTGCCGCAGCCGCCCCAAGGGGAAGGCCGTTGACGCGACCGGGATGGGGTCGACGCTCACGTCGGCGCGCCGCGCTTCCTCGATCAGGGTTCGGGCGAGCGGCGCCGCCTGCCGGCGCTGCGCGTACCAGACCGTGGCGCGCGCCCCCCGCCTGGCGAGGGCCGTGGCGGCTTCCAGCGCGGGGATCAGGTGGCCTCCGCTGCCGTCAGCGATCAAGAGCACGCTCAACGGATGCCCGTTCTCCATGCCGGCTCCCCTGAAAGATCAACGCGCAGGCGATCAGGTTGATCGCCATGGACGTGCCCCCGTACGACATGAGCGGCAGCGGCAGCCCCTTCGTGGGCAAGAGGCCCGTGACGACCGCGATGTTGATGATCGCCTCCAGCCCGATCATCCCCACGAGGCCGCACACGAGGTACTTGCTGAAGAGGTCCTGGGCCGCCACGGCGATCCGGAATCCGAACAGCAGGAAGAGCGCCAGCAGGAGGAGGACGGCGGTGGTCCCGAGGAGCCCCAGCTCTTCCCCGACGATGGCGAAGAGGAAGTCGGTGTGGGCGCCCGGCAAAAAGAACAGTCGCTGCAGCGACCCCCCGATACCCACGCCGAGCAGCCCGCCGCTGGCCAGGGCGAAATACGACTGGAGGATCTGATAGCCGCTGCCGAGCGGGTCCGCCCATGGGTCGAGGAAGGCGAGGATCCGCCGCCGGCGGTATTCCGCGCCCGCGATCAGGACCATGAGCACCGCGAGGGCCACGGCCGCGACCGCTGCCAGGTGCTGCCAGCGGGCCTTCGCGACGTAGAGGAGCAGCATCGAGACCGCCCCCATCGCGATGGTTGTCCCCAGGTCCGGCTGAATCAGGACCAGACCCGCCATCAGGCCGGTCGCGAGCAGGGGCGGCAGCAGGCCGCGCCAGAAGTGCTGCAGCTCGCCGGTCCGGCGGGCGAGCAGGTCCGCGAGATACAGGACGAGGGAGAGCTGCGCCAGCTCCGACGGCTGGAGGCTCCACCGCCCGATCCGGAACCACCGCCTGGCGCCGCTGACCTCCGGGCCGAGCAGGAACACCAGGACCAGCGAGATGACGCTGAAGACGAACAGCCACCGCCCGGCCCGGCGGAGCTGCGGGTACGGAATGGCGAGGCACCCCAGCGCCAGCGCCGCCCCGCAGGCGATCGCGATCAGGTGGTGCAGCAGGAACCTGAGGCTCGCGCCGTAGGTCGCCGCGGCGGCCATCGCGCTCGCCGAGTAGACGGCCACCAGCCCCAAGCCGAGCAGCGTCAGGATGACGACCAGCAGGCACCGCCGCAAGGTCCTCGGGCTCATATCGGAATGAAGATGAGGTAGGGGAGCGCGATGCCGATCATGGAGCGGTCATGGTCCTCACGATGGCCTTGAAGGCCCTTCCCCTCTCCTCGAAGTCGCGGAACATGTCGAAGCTGGCGCAGGCGGGCGAGAAGAGGATGGTCGTGCCGGGGGCGGCGAGCTCCGCCGCCGTCCGGACCGCCTCCTCGAGCGTGCCGCGCTCCCTCACGATGGTGGAGCCGTTCAGCAGCGGGCGCAGCCGCGCCCGCACCTCCCCGATGAGCACGATGCCTTTCACGCGCTCCTCATGGAGCCGCGCCGCCAGCCCGGAGAAGTCCAGTCCCTTGTCGCGCCCCCCGACGATCACCACGATCTGGCCGGGGGTCTGCGACAGCGCGTAGAGGGTGCTCTCGGGCGTCGTGGATTTGGAGTCGTTGATGAAGTGGAGCCCCCGAAGGGTGGCCACGCGCTCCAGCCGGTGCTCGAGGCCGGGGAAGGCCCGGAGCACCTGCCACGCCAGCGGGTCGGCAATCCCCGAGAGCCGCGCGACCTGCAAGACCGCCTGGGCGTTGTCGGTCAGCGCCCGCCGCGTTTCCGGCGCGAGGCGAAACGCCGGGGGGTTCGACCCGCCGTCGCCGAACCAGATGCGTTGGGCGTGCAGCCGCTCGCCGAGCGCCGCGATGCGGGGGTCGGAGCCATTGAGCACCGCCCAGTCCGCCGGGGTCTGGCGCGTGAAGAGCCGCGCCTTCGCCGCCAGGTAGGCGGAGGGGTCGGGATGGCGGTCCAGGTGGTTCATCCCGATGTTCAGGAGGACGCCGACCCTCGGCCGGAACCGCTCGCAGCCCAGGAGCTGGAAGGAGCTGACCTCGACGACGGCCACCGCATCGGACGCCAAGCGGTCGAGGACGGAGGCAAACGGCGTGCCGATGTTGCCGCAGGCGACGGCCGGCCGGCCGGCGGCGCGCAGCACCTCCGCGATGAGCGACACCGTGGTGCTCTTGCCGTTGGTGCCGGTCACGGCGACGATCGGCGACCGGCAAAAATGGAAGGCGAGCTCGATCTCGCTGATGACGGGGACGCCGCGCTCCTGGGCCCATCGGAGCGGGGACGCCGTCTCCGGGACGCCGGGGCTGGCGACCAGCAGGTCCGCGCCTTCCAGCGCCTCACGCGAATGTGCGCCGAGCTCGACCCGCTCGGCGCCCAGCCCAAGCAGCGCGGCCTGCGCGGCCCGGAGGTCATCGCTCTCGCGGGCATCGGTCGCCTGCACCCGCGCGCCGACGCGGCAGAGCAGGCGCGCGGCGGCCAGACCGCTGCGGCCGAGGCCCACCACCCCGACGCGGCGGCCGGACCAGGAACGGCCGAACACGTCGCTCATGGCAGTCCCAACGTGGTGAGGCCCAGCATCGCCAGCAGCAGCCCGACGATCCAGAACCGGATGATCAGCTTCGGCTCGCTCACGCCTCCCAGATGGAAATGGTGGTGGATGGGCGCCACGCGGAAAACCCGCCGCTTCCCCCGCCACTTGTAGGAGGCCACCTGCAGCATGACCGAGAGCGCCTCCGCCACGAACACGGCCCCGATGACCGGCAACCAGAGCGACGTGTGGGTCAGCAGGCTCAGCGCCCCCAGCGCGCCGCCGAGGCCCAGCGCCCCGACGTCCCCCAGCACGATGGAGGCCGGATACGCGTTGAACCAGAGGAACCCCACGCACGCGCCGGAGAGGCTGGCGCACCAAGGAACCAGCGCGCGGCTCCTCGGGTCGCCTTCCAGCGCCAGGAAGCCGATCGCCGTCAGCGCGATGGTCACGCAGCCGGCCGCCAGGCCGTCCATCCCGTCGGCCAGGTTGACCGCGTGCGCGCATCCGGCGACCACCAGCATCGAGAACGGCACCCATGCCCAGCCGAGCTCGACCGTCCGGTGCAGCCATGGCAGCTCCAGCGTGCTGAAGCTGTTGGCGCCGAGCGCGCCGATCCCCACCATGGCGCCGACCGCCAAGGCGGTGAGGAGCTTCGGCCACCCCCGGACGCCCGCGGCGTTCGGACCGCGGAATTTCAGATAATCGTCGCACAGCCCGATCGCCGCCAGGCCCACCACGGCCCCCAGGACGAGCCACCCCTCCCGCCGGCTGAGCCCGCCGGCGGCCACGGCCATCAGGACGCCCGTGGCGAGGACAAAGAGCCCCCCCATCGTGGGCGTCGCGCGCTTCGTCTCCTGGTAGGCCAGGAGCGGCGGGCAGTCCTTGTAGCGAACCGGAGCGACAAACTGGGCGCGGCCCAACGCTCGGATCGCGAAACGGCCCGCCACGAGACACACCCCGGCGCTGGCCGCGAAGACCAGCGCCGACTCACCCACCGAGTTCACGAGGGCTTCCCGGATCCGTACTGACGCAAGAGGAAATCGGTGACCTGTTCGAGGTTGAGCCGCCTGGATCCCTTCACCAGCAGGCCGTCGCCGTGCTGCAGCACCGAGGGGAGCTGTTCGATCAGCTCCCGGACCGACTGGTAGACCGTCACCTCGCCGCCGTCCGCCTCGCGGACTCCCTCGGCGACCGCGCCGGCGTACTCGCCGACCGCGAGCACCGCGTCGATGCCCATCTGCGTCGCCATCCGCCCGATCGCCTGATGGGCCGAGGGGGCGTACTCCCCCAGCTCCAGCATGTCGCCCACAATGGCGAGCTTGCGGCGCACCTGCAGATCGCGCAGCGTTTCCAGCGCCCGGGCGAAGGAGAGCGGGTTGGCGTTGTAGCAGTCGTTCAGGATCGTCAGTCCGTTGCACCGGACCACCTGTGAGCGCAGCGGGACCGCCTCGAACGACAGGAGCCGCTCCTGGGCGACAGAGAGCGGGACCCCCATCGCCCACGCGCAGGCCACGGCGGCCAGCGCGTTCTCGACGTTGTGATAGCCGATCAGCGGGACCAGCCACTGGCTGAGGCGGTCGCGCAGGCGCATGAGCATGCCGTCCGGCGCGCGCTGGATGTCAAGCGCCTGAAGATCGCAGCGGTCCGATGTCCCGAACGTCACGACCCGGGTCGTGGGCAGGAGATGCCGCGGGGCCTCCAGGCAGACGTCGAGCTGGTCGCCGGGCAGCACGACGCAGCCCTCCGGCGACACGGCATCCAGGAGGGAGATCTTCTCCTTGAGGACCCCCATCAGCGAACCGAAGAACTCAAGGTGCACCGGCCCGATGTTGGTCAGGACGGCCGCATCGGGCTCCGCGATGGAGGCCAGGTAGGCGATCTCGCCCGGATGGTTCGAGCCCAGCTCCACCACCGCGAGCCGCTGGCGCGGCGTCAGGCGCAGCAGGGTGAGCGGGACGCCGATGTGGTTGTTCTGGGTCCCGAAGGTCTTGAGCACGGCGGCGGGCTCGCCCAGGAGATGGGCGATCAGCTCCTTGGTCGTCGTCTTGCCGCAGGACCCGGTGACGGCGATGACGGATGGATCCAGCCGCCGCCGGTGGAACCGGGCGAGGTCGCCCAGCGCCTGCGCGGTGTCCCGGACCAGCACCAGGGGCAGCGCGGCGGATCCGTTGGCGGAGGCGGGGATCTGCGACAGGACGAGGCAGGAGGCGCCGTGGCGGGCGGCGTCCTCGATGAAGCGGTGGCCGTCCCAGCGCCTGCCCTGGATCGCCACGAACGCCTCGCCCGCCTCCAGGTGGCGCGAATCGATGGCGATGCCGCTGATCGCCGTCTCGGGGCTTCCCCGCACGAGCCGGCCGCCCGTCGCCTCCACGATGTGGCGCACGCTCCACAGGCTCATCGAATCATGCGGGGTGGTCACGACATCGCCACGCTGTGACGCGTGCTGAGCCATCGCTCCACGATGTCCCGGTCCGAAAAAGGGATGGTGATGTGGTCGAACTGCTGGTAGGCCTCGTGGCCCTTGCCGGCAATCAGCACCGTGTCGTCGCGCCGCGCCGCCGACAGCGCCGACACAATGGCCTGCTCCCGGTCAGGCGCCACCTCGAACTGCTGGAAGCCTGGCGGGAAGCCCGCTTGGATCTGGCGGATGATCTCCATGGGATCCTCCCGCCGCGGGTTGTCGGAGGTCAGCACGACGTGGTCGGCGAGGAGGCTGGCCATCTTGCCCATGACCGGACGCTTGGTCTGGTCGCGGTTTCCGCCGCAGCCGAAGACCGCGATGAGCCGGCCCCGCGTCAGCTCGCGCAGCGAGAGCAGCGCCAGGCGCAAGGCATCGGCGGTGTGGGCGTAGTCGACCACGATGTTGAAGTCGGCGTCGCTGAGGATGCGCTCCAGCCGGCCCGGCACCCCTTCAAGCGCCGCCAGGCCATGCTGGATCGCGTCGGGGGGGACGCCGAGGGCGAGCAGCGTCGTGGCGGCGGCGGCGATGTTCCAGACGTTGTGCCGTCCCGCCAGCGGGGTCGTCACCGGCACGACGCCCCACGGCGTGTCGAGGACGAGGGCGGTTCCCTGCCACGTGCAGGTGACGTGCTGCACCGAGACCTTGGCGGGACGCTCCATGCCGTAGGTGACGACCGTTTGCTGCGGGATGGTCTCGGCGAGCACGCGGCCGTAGGCGTCGTCCGCGTTGATGACCGCGACCCCGTCCGGCCGGAGGAATTCGAACAGGCGCCGCTTGGCGGCCGCATAGGCATCGCGCGTCCGGTGGTAGTCCAGGTGGTCCGACCCGAGGTTGGAGAAGACCGCCGCCTCAAACTCGAGGCCCGCCACGCGTCCCTGGGCCAGGGCGTGGGAGGAGACCTCCATCGCGCACCACTGCAGCCCCTCGCCCGCCATCTGGGCGAAGAGCCGCTGCAGCTCGAGCGGCCCGGGGGTGGTGTTGGTGGACGGCACCAGCCGGTCGCCGATCTGGTAGACGATCGTCCCCAGCAGGCCGGCGCGGTATCCGGCCGTCTCCAGGATCGCCTTGAGCAGATAGGTCGTCGTGGTCTTCCCGTTCGTGCCCGTGACGCCGACCAGGCGCAGCTTCCGCGAGGGGTGCCCGTAGAACCGGGTCGCAATCTGCACCAGCGCCTCCCGGCTGTCCCGGACGAGCACGCAGGGGCATGGGCGCGATGAGGACGCAGGCGCTCCGTGGATCCGCAGCACCGAGGCACCGGTCCCGGAACGGGAGAGGATGGGGAGCCGCTGCTGGGCAATCACGGCCGCCGCGCCCCGCGCCACGGCCTCCTCGATGAACCGGTGGCCGTCCGTCGTCTCGCCGTCGATCGCGACGAAGAGATCCCCCGGACGGACCTGTTTCGAGTGGCAGGCGATCCCCGCGATGGGGATGGCCGCCACCGGGTCAGCCGTGACGCCGTGCAGCAGATCCCGCAGATTCATAGGCAGACTCCAGCTCCCAATAGCCGGTGAGCCGCTCGACCAGGCGCTTGAACAGCGGCGCGGCCACGACGCCGCCGAAGTACAAGGGCCGCGGCTCATCCATGGACACGACGATGACAAACCGTGAGTCAGGCACCGGCCCAAAGCCGACGAATGAGGCGACGAAACGGCTGTGGGAGTAGCGGCCGGTTGGCTCCAGCTTCTGAGCCGTCCCGGTTTTACCGGCCACCGTGAGGCCATCGGCCTTCGCCAGCTGGCCGGTGCCTGACTCAACGACTGCCACGAGAAAGCGTTGGAGGGTGCCCGCCGTCTCCGGGCTGATGATCCGGACGCGCTCCGGATCCCCGTGCGATCGGACGAGGAGGCCGTCG
This sequence comes from Candidatus Omnitrophota bacterium, assembly GCA_016180575.1. Taxonomy (GTDB): domain Bacteria; phylum Omnitrophota; class Gorgyraeia; order Aquiviventales; family Aquiviventaceae; genus JACPAY01. The sequence goes on from JACPAY010000006.1 coordinate 30,540, forward strand.
GGCGTCTGGATGCGGTCCACGAGGTAGGGGCGGACCCGCAGGCCGCCGTTCGCGACGACCGCGATCATCACGGCGAGCTGAATCGGCGTGGCGGCAATCTCCTGTCCGATGGGGATGATGTACGGGGACAGCCTGGACCACTTCGCCGGCGGGCTCAGCAGGCCCCGGACCTCCCCCGGAAAGTCGATGCCGGTCCGCTCGCCGAACCCGAAGGCCCGGATGTAGCGGTAGAGCTCATCCGGCGAGAGGCGCTGGGCCGCCTTGGAGGTCCCAATGTTGGACGAGAGCTTGATGACGTCGTGGAATGTCAGGAGCCCGTGCGGCCGGTGGTCGTGGAGCACGTGGCGGGCCACCGTGGGCCAGGCGCCGTCCTCGCAGAAGATCTCATCATCGGGCGTGATCCGCCCTTCCTCCAACAGCGCCGAGGCGGTGACGATCTTGAAGATGCTCCCCGGCTCAAAGACGTCCGTCACGGCGCGGTTGCGGCGGTGCTCAGGCGGGGAGTCGGCCGGGGCGTTGGCATCGTAGGCCGGGGCATTGGCCATGGCGAGGATCGCCCCCGTCGCGGGCTCCATCACGATGATGGAGCCGCCCTTGGCATGGTACTGCGCAACACCCCAGGCCAGCGTCTCCTCGGCGACCTGCTGGACGACGCTGTCGATGGTCAGCACCAGGTCGTTCCCGTCCACCGGCTCGGCCTGGGACGTCCAGGGCCCGATGAGCCGCTCGCCTCTCGCATCCCGCAGCGTCGAGCGCCAGCCATTCTGCCCCTGCAGCATCCCATCGAACGCCAGCTCCAGGCTCTCCAGGCCGCGTTGATCGATGTCCACGAAGCCCATGAGGTGGCTGGCCAACCGCCCCTGCGGATAGACCCGCTTGGATTCCTCCATGATGCCCACGCCTTCCTTGCGGAGGGCCTGCAGCTGCGGGGCCATGCTCAGGTCCACCTGGCGGGCGACCCACACGAAGCCTTTGTCCTTCTCAAGCCGCCGCTGGATCATCCGGGCGTCCCGGTCCACGACCTTGGCCAGGCGCTTCGCCAAGTCCCCTTTGGCCGTGATCTGGCGCGCGTTGGCGAACACGGATGGCACTGAGGCGCTGACGGCCAGCACCCGCCCGCTCCGGTCCAGGATGGCGCCGCGGCGCGCCCGGAGCGTCTCGGTGACCTGGTGCTGGGAGCGCGCGAAGGCGGCGTACCGGGGACCGGCCAGGACCTGGAGCCACACGCAGCGCGCCCACAGGACGCCGAGGCAGACCAGCCCCACCAGCAGGGCCCCGATGATCCGGTCGTTCGTCGGGCGCGCCATCGCATCAATCGGACAGTTCGTCGCCGGCCGCCAGCCGGATCGGCCGCTCGGCGCGCGCCGAGAACGCGGCCAGCGTCGAGCGGGCGACCAGCTTGAGCCGCCGCTCCTCCGCTACCTGCGCCAGATGCGTCGGCGAGGCGAGCCCATCCACTCGGGCGGTCAGCCACGTCACGTCCGTCTCTTTCGCATGGACGCGCTGCAGCCGCTGCCCGACGGCGTATCCCTGCAGCATGAGCGCATTGCGCTGGCTGACCCGCAGCAGGCCGATCCCGACCGTCAGGGCGAGCAGCGCGATCCAATGGCTCAGCCGCATCAGCGCTTCTCGATGGCGCGGAGCTTCGCGGACCGCGCCCGGGGGTTGCGCGCCACCTCCTCGGCGGATGGGCGGGCCGGCTTCTTGGTCAGCACCGTCCAGCGGCGCTCGCGCGCGCCCGAAAGGAACGCGCGCTTGACGAGCCGGTCTTCAAGCGAATGGAAGGTGATGATGACGGCGCGCCCGCCGGGGCTCAACACCGCGTCCAGGTGCCCCAGGAGGGTCTCCAGCGCGCCCAGCTCGTCATTGACCGCCATCCGCAGCGCCTGGAAGGTGCGCGTCGCCGGGTGCAGTCGGCCGTGCCGCGCGGCGGGGGGCACGGCCCCGGCCACCACACGCGCCAGCTGGGTGGTCGTGGTCAGGCGGCCGTCTTCCCTGGCCCGCACGATGGCGCGTGCGATCCGCCTGGCGAACCGCTCTTCGCCCAGCGTCTCCAGGAGCAGCGCCAGCTCGTCGGCCGCCAGCTCGTTGACGACCGCTTCGGCGGTCTCCTCCTGCTCGCGGTCCATCCGCATGTCCAGCGGGCCTTCCCTGGAAAAGCTGAAGCCCCGCTCGGCCCGATCCACCTGGAGGCTGGATATGCCGAGGTCCAGCAACAGGCCGTCCGCGCGGGGGATTCCCAGCTCCTGAAGGATGGCGGGCAATCGGCGGTAGTTCCCGTGGAGGAGGGTCGCCTGCGGCTCAAAATCGGCCAGGCGCTTCCGGGCCAGCTCGAGCGCGTCCTGGTCACGCTCAATCCCCACCAGCCTGCCGTCCGGCAGGAGGCGGGGCAGGATCATCAGGCTGTGGCCTCCCGTCCCCACCGTTCCATCCACCACGGTCGCGCCCGGCCGGGGGTTGAGCGCCTCAAGGACCTCCGCGCCCATCACCGGCTGGTGCCATTGGAGAGCCGCCGCCTCGCTCATCAGGACGGCATGCATTATTCCAGCATCACGCGCTCGGCGATCTCTTCGAAGCTCTGGCGGGACGACTCGTAGAAGGCCTGCCACTTCTCTTTCGCCCAAATCTCTATGCGAGTCGACACCCCGATGATCATCACGTCCTGCTTGATCTCTGCGAAATCTTTCAGATGTTTCGGGATCAGGAGCCGCCCCAGGCGATCGACCGTCACTTCCGACGCGCCGGAGAATAGGAGCCGATTGAACTTCCGGCCCTCGGCCTTGGTGAAGGAGAGCTGCTTGAAGCGGCTCTCGTCGGTGCGCCACTGCGATTCGGGAAACAAGAAGAGGCACACGTCGAGGCCCCGGGTCAGGAAGAGTGTTTTGATGTCGTGCTGTTTGAATGCCTGGCGGAGTTTGGAGGGAACGATCAGGCGGCCTTTGCGGTCCATGGTGTGCGCGTACTCGCCGTAAAACATCGGCCATCCTATCGCCTAGACCCTGAGGCGTTAGAAGTAATCCACTTCGCTCCACTTTGCGCCACAACGTGACCAAACTATACCCGTCCCACCCCCTGGTTGTCAAGGCAAAAACGACAAATTTTACGCAGGATTATGCTTTGCTAAGCGCCTGGGATGAGCGGAGATGGAAACGCCCCGGATAGGAGCGCTGAAGGGGAAACGAACTAGGTGCGCCGCGAAAACAGCCGGCGCGCGCGAATGAGGTCCCGGCGGACCTGCCGGTAGAGCGCCTCGGGGCTGGGGAAACAGCGCTCGCTGCGCAGGCGAGCCAGCAGCGACACCGAAACGGAGCGGCCCGTGAGCGCGCCGGAAAACCCCAAGAGGTGCACTTCGCAGACGAGCGGGCTTGCCCCGAAGGTCGGGCGGGTGCCGAGGTTCATCACGCCGCGAAACGCGCCGGGGCGGCCGGCGCAGCGGAGGAGGACCGCGTACACGCCGGTGGGCGGCAGCACGTGCGGTGAAAGCCTCACGTTCGCCGTCGGGACGCCGAATCGGCGCCCGCGCCCGGCGCCGCGGACGACCCGGCCGTACAGCGCCGGCGCGCGGCCGAGCAGCCGCCGAGCCGTCCCGAGCTGCCCAGCCGCAATGGACCGCCGGATGCGCGAGCTGGAGATCGGCTGGCCGCCGTTGGTCATCTGCCGGATCGGGACCACCCGCATGCCGCAGCGGGGCCCGAGCGCGCGCAGCACCGCCATGTCCCCCCGGCGGTTTCGGCCGAACGCAAACGTCTCCCCGACGACCAGCGTCTCGGCGCGCAGGCGGTCGATCAGGATCCGCCGGATGAACTGCGCGGCCGTCAGCCGGGCGAACCGCTTCGTGAACGGGATGACCCACACGACGTCCGCGCCAAGCCGCTGCAGGTGGCTGATCCGCTCGCGGAGCGGCATGAGCGCAGGCTGGGCGCGGCCCGGGCTCAGGACGGCCTGCGGGTCGGGATCAAAGGTGAGGACAACGCTGGTGCCCCGACGGAGGCGCGCCATCCGGACGGCGGAACGGATGAGGCGCTGGTGGGCGCGGTGGACCCCATCGAACATGCCGATGGCGACGACGGCGCGCGGGGGCGGCTGCGTCAGCGCGCGCAGTCCGCGGAGCACGCGCCCGCGCCCCTTCATGAGCGGCGGCCCGCGGCGCCGAGGCCCGGCGTCACCGGACGCAGCTCGCGCGCCAGGGCCTTTGCATCCTGCTGGGCGATCCAGTCAAGAGGCCTGGCCTCCTCGAGGCTCCAGGTCCCGACGCGCAGCCGCACCAGGCCCGCCAGATGGCCCACCGTGCCCAGCCGCTCGGCGATGGATTCGGCGAGGCTCCGGACGTACGTGCCGGAGGAGCAGCGGATCCGAAACGTGATGGTGTCGCGGTCGCAGGCGATCAGGACGATCTCGGAGAGCTGCACCGGCCGCGCCGCGAGCGTGACCGGCCGCTGCCGGCGCGCCCACCAGTACGCCGGGCGTCCCCGGACCTTCACCGCGCTGTAGGCGGGCGGGGTCTGCAGCAGCGTCCCCTCGAACGAGGCGAGGACCTCGGCGACGCGGGAGCGGTCCAGCGCGGGCACGGCGGCGGTGCGCACCACTCGCCCTGCGGCATCGCCGGTGTCCGTCTGCGCGCCCAGCCGGACCACCGCTTCGTACACCTTGTCATGCCCCTGGAAGGCCTGCTGGTGCTTCGTGGCCGGCCCGACGAGCAGGATGAGGAGCCCGCGGGCGATCGGATCCAGCGTGCCGGTGTGGCCGATCCGCCTGATGCCGAGCTTGCGGCGGACCACCTGCACGACGTCGTGCGAGGTGACTCCCGCAGGCTTATTGACGAGCAGGGCGCCTTCCATTTGCGGCTCACCCGTCGGGAGGCTGTTTGAGCTTCTCAAACGTCTCGGACAAGGCCACCGACCCCTCGATGGAGGCGTCATACCGGAAGGCCAGCTCAGGGATGATCTTGAGGCGAAACCGCTTCTTGAGCAGGCCGTGGATGAATCTTGCGGCATGATCCAGCGCATCCTGCGAGCTCGCGCGCTCCTCCGCTCCGCCCAGGCAGCTGAACAGCACCTTGGCATGCCGCAGATCGTTGGACAGCTCGATCCGGGTGATCGTCACGAACCCCAGCCGCGGATCCTTCAGCTCCTGATGGATGATCGTCGCGATCTCCTGCCGGAGCTGCCCGGCCAGGCGCGCCGTTCGGGTGTTCTGCATCTCACCAGCACTCCTGTTGGACCCGGCTCAATTCCACGAGGCGGGTGGCCCGCAGCCATTCCGTCACCTCGGTGAGGAGCCCTTCGACGTACGCCCGCTGCTCGCCGATCGCCGAGACGCCGATGGTCGCGCGCTGCCAGGTCTCGTTTGCGTCGAGCTCCGCCACCGCCACATTGAACCGGCCCCGGAGCTGGTCCTTGAGGCGCTTGATGACCGACCGCTTGTCCTTGAGCGATTGGGCGGTCGGCACGTGCACGTCGAGCTGCAGGACGCCGATGACCATCGTCAGGCCGCGCCCACCGACGAGTTGAGCAGCGCGGCCAGCGCCTCAAAGCACGCGAGCGGATCCGGCTCCCCGCGCATCCGAGCAAGCTCCCGGCGCAGCCGCCCCGCATTGAGCCACCCCAGCGCCCCGGCGGCCACCGCCTCCTCCGCGGCGCGCCGCGTGAGCGGCTCCCATCGCAATCCGAAACGCTGGGCAAACCGGATTCCCCGCAGCAACCGGCTGGGATCATCCAGGAAGCTTCGGCCGTGCAGGACGCGCAGGCGCCGCTGCTCGAGGTCCCGCGCGCCGTGAAACGGGTCCACGAGCGCCCCGAATCGGGCGGGGCTCAGGGCGGCCGCCATCGCATTGACGGTGAAGTCGCGGCGGAAGAGGTCATCCTTCAGCGTCCCCGCGGCGATCTTCGGGTAGGCCGCGGGCCTGGCGTAGGTCTCCCGCCGGCAGGTGGCGAAGTCCACCCGCAGCGGCCCTGACGGCCGGCCGCCGTCCGCTCGCCGGCGCAGCCGCTGCGTCGCGGTCCCGAACTGCTGGTGGACCGTCAGCGTGCCGCCGAGGGCGTGTCCTGCGGCGCGGGCCACCGCGATGCCGTCGCCTTCCACCGTCACATCGAGGTCCGGCGTGTCGATGGGGAGGCCGAGCAGCCAGTCGCGGACGCAGCCGCCGACCGCATACGCCCGCATGCCGCGCTGGTCGGCGAGCCCGCCGATTGCGCGCAGGAGCGGCTCAACCCGCCTGGGGATCGGGACCTGGGTCGCCATGCGGGTCATGGCCGCGGGTGGTACTTCTCGTGCACCGCCTTGAGCCGCGAGCGGTCCACATGGGTGTAGCGCTGCGTGGTGCTGATGTTGGCGTGGCCCAGCAGCTCTTGGACGATCCGCAGATCGGCGCCCCGCTCCAGCAGGTGCGTCGCGAAGGAATGGCGCAGCGTGTGGGGACTGATGCCGTTTCCCAGCAGGCCCGACGCGGCGTACCGGCGCAACACCTGCCAGACCCGCTGGCGGGTCAGCCGCCCGCCCCGGCGGCTGACGAACAAGGCCGGCGTCTCCGACCGGCCGGCCATCAGCCGCGGGCGCTCCGTCTGCAGGTACCGGCTCATCGCGGCCGCCGCCTGGCGGCCGAGGGGCATGATGCGCTCCTTGTTCCCCTTCCCGATGCACCGGAGGAAGCCCGCCTCGAAGTTGCAATGGCCAAGGTCCAGCGACACCAGCTCCGAGACGCGCAGGCCGGCGCCGTAGAGCAGCTCGAGCATGGCCAGGTCGCGCAGCCCGAGCCCCTCGGCCTTGACGCTGCGCAGCAGCCGCTCCACCTCCTCGACGTTGAGCGTCCTCGGCAGGCGGCGCCAGAGCCGCGGCGTCTCGATGAACGCCGTCGGGCTGCGGAGGACCACCCGCTGGCCCTCGAGGAACCGGAACAGCCCCTTCACTGCCGCCAGCTTCCGGGCCACCGTCGCGGGGCTGCGCCTCTCGCGCAGCGATTGGAGGAACTCCCGCACGTGCAGCGGCCGCACGCGCGCAAGGCCCCCGATGCGCCTCGCCTTGAGAAACGCCTCGAAGAGCCCCAGGTCCTGGCGGTAGCTGGCTCTCGTCGTCGGGCTGAGGCCGCGCTCCAGCTCCAGGTAGGTCAGGAACCCGTCAATCTGCTCGCGCATCAGGGGGCTGCCGGTGCCTGCTCCTGCGGCTTCAAGTGGTCCTCCGCCTTTCGCCAGAAGAAGTCGCGCTGGAACCGGATCGTCTGGAGTTCCAGCTCGCGCTGGATGAACGGCACCTGCGAGTCGCTGATGCTCCCGCGCTGCAGCCGGGCATCGAGCTTGGCGCGGCTCTCAAGAAAGGGCGTCAGCCGCTCGGCCATCCCCTCGGCAAGGAGGCCCTGGAGCGCCTGCAGCTCCCCCAGCGCTTCCGAGGAGGCATGCCGGTACCGCTTGGAATTCAGGGGGCGGCTCTGGAGCGCGTCGAGGAGCTCGCTGTTCCAGTAATCGAAGATGAGGTAGTGCTTGCGGTACCGGTCAAGCGGCGTCATGGCGCGGCTGTAGTCCTGGAACTGGATGAGCGGCGTCGGCGCCGCCTGCGGCCCCTTGGGCTTCCGGGTCAGCTTCTTCTGGAGCGATTCACAGCCGCTGAGCCCGCTCACCAGCAGCCAGCCGACCCCCGCCAGAATGATCAGGTCTCGTCGTGCCATGGCACCATGCCTCCTCACTGCGCCGCTTTCGTCATCCGGAGGAATGCGGCTTCGTCGATCAGCTTCACCCCCAGCTGCTTCGCCTTCTCAAACTTCGAGCCCGGCGACTCGCCGACGACCACGTAGTCGGTCTCCCGGCTGACGCTGGAGCTGGCGGCGCCGCCAAGCTGCCGCACGAGGGCTTCGGCCTGTGGGCGTGTCAGGTGGGCCAACTCCCCGGTGAAGACGAAGGTCTGATCCGCCAGCGGCCGCGGGCCCTTGGGGGCCTCTTGCGTCATCCGCACCCCGGCCGCCTCGAGCCGCTTGATCAGCGCCCGGGTCTGCGGCCGGCGGAAAAACCGCACCACCGCCTCCGCCACGACGGAGCCAATGCCCCGCATCGCGTCCACCGTCGCCAGATCCGCGTCCATGAGCCGGTCCATCGACCCGAACTGCTCCGCCAGATCCCGGGCCGCCTTCTCCCCCACGTGGCGGATGCCGAGGCCGTAGAGCAGGCGCGCAAGGCCGCGCGCCTTGCTCGCCTGGACGGCGTCCAGCAGCTTCTGCGCCTTCTTCTTCGCGAAGAGCGGCAGCTTCAGGAGATCCTGTTCGGCGAGCCGGTAGAGGTCGGCCAGATCATGGATGAGCTGTTGGGCGACGAGCTGCTCCACCACGACGTCGCCCAGTCCCTCGATATCCATCGCGTTGCGGCTGCCGAAATGGAGGACCAAGCGGATGAGCTGCGCCGGGCAGAGCGGGTTGATGCACCGGTAGGCCACCTCCGCTTCCTTTTCCTTTGCGACGTCCCCGCCGCACACCGGGCACTTCGCCGGCGGCTTGATCGCCCGCTCATGGCCGGTCCGGCGGCTCTCGATCACCTTGACGACCTGGGGGATGACGTCGCCGGCCCGCTGGATGACCACCCAGTCCCCGATCCGCACGCCCAACCGCTTCACCTCGTCATAGTTGTGCAACGTGGCGCTCGAGATGGTCACCCCGCCGCAGGCGACCGGCTTGAGGCTGGCCACCGGCGTCACCGCGCCGGTGCGCCCGACCGAATGCCCGACGCCGACCACCTGCGTCGTCGCCTGGAGCGCGGTGAACTTGTAGGCGATCGCCCAGCGCGGCGACTTGAAGGTCATCCCGAGCCGCCGCTGCAGCGACAGCTCATTGACCTTGACCACCGCCCCGTCCGCTTCGTACTCCAGGCGGTCGCGGAGCTGCTCCAGGCGGCGGCAGCGCTTGCGGACCTCCTCGAACGACGCGCACCGCGACGCGTGCTCCGTGATGGGCAGGCCGAGCCGCTGGCACGAGTCCAGGAATTCCCAGTGCGTTTCAAACTCGATGCCCTCGACCGCCCCGTAGGAATGGGCGAAAAAGCGCAGCGGCCGCGTCGCCGTGATGCGGGGATCCTTTTGCCGCAGGCTGCCGGCGGCGGCGTTGCGCGGGTTGGCAAAGGTCTCCCCGCCCTCGCGCTTGGCCGCATCGTTGTAGCGCTTGAAATCCGCGAGGGCCATGAAGACCTCCCCGCGCACCTCCAGGCGGCGGGGAGACTCCCCCTGCAGCCGCAGGGGGATGGCGCGGACGGTCTTGGCGTTGGCGGTGACCTCTTCCCCGGTCGTGCCGTCGCCGCGGGTGGCGGCCTGGACGAGCAGGCCCCGCTCATACGTCAGGGCCAGGCCCACGCCGTCGATCTTCGGCTCCACGGTGTAGGTCGGATGGGCCCCCGTCAGCCCTTTCGCCACGCGCTGATGCCAGGCGATGAGCTCCTCCTCGCTGAAGGTGTTGTCGAGCGAGAGCATGGAGGTCGCATGGCGCACCGGCCGGAACGCCACGTCCGGCACGCCGCCGACCCGCTGGGTCGGTGAATCCTTGGTGACGAGGCGGGGCGCCTGGGCCTCCAGCGACTTGAGCTCCCCCATGAGGCGGTCGTACTCCGCGTCGGAGATCTCCGGCTGGTTCAGCACGTAGTAGCGGTAGTCGTGGTGGCGGATCGTCTTGCGCAACCGCTCGATCCGTTTGGCCAGAAAATTGGGTCCGGTTCCCATTTTTCTAACTCGTTGTGCCACAAGGATCAGTTTGAAAAAATGGACCCGGTCCCATTTTTCTATCGGCCGTCGGCCAGGCGGTCCGCGAGGAAACCCGGCAGGCCGGCCTGGCGGATCTTGCGCTGGGCCGCCGCCACGTCGTAGGGGACGCGGCGGATGTGTACCTCGCGCCGGGCGGTGTCGATCACCGCGCAGCTTGCGCGGGGGTCGCCATCGCGCGGCTGGCCGACGCTGCCGGGATTGATGAGGTAGCGCATCGCCTCGGGGTCATCCGTGAAGGGAATCTGGGCGAGGTCGCCGGCCCGCGTCAGCAGGCGGGCGATGCGCCGCTCGCGCCGGTCGTATTCCAGGAAGAGCGGCAGGTGGGTGTGGCCGACGAGGCACATCAGGGTCCGGCAGGCGGTCAGGGTGTCAATCGCCTGGCCCGCTTCGACGAGGTACTCAAACCGCTCGGGGTGCCGGAGCGTGCCGTGGACGAGGGTGCAGAACTCCACCGCCGCCGTCAACGGCAGCCGCCGCAAGGCGTCCAGCTCGGCGAAGCTCAGCTGATCGCGCGTCCACAGCAGCGCCGCCCGCGCGACTTCGTTGAACCAGTCGAGCGAAAATTTCCCGACACAGGCCAGGTCATGGTTGCCGCCGACGGTGACCGCCCCGCACGCCTCGAGGCGCGCGAGGCACGCGCCCGGTTCCGCCCCATAGCCCACCACGTCGCCCAGGCACAGGCAGCGGTCGATCCGCTCCGGCGCGAGGGCGTCCAGCACCGCGGTCAGCGCTTCGAGGTTGCCATGGACATCGGAGAGGACCGCGTAGCGCATGACCGAGGGCGGGCCCCTCAGCTAATAATAGCGGATCTCGAAGTCGTCAAAGGCCTCGGTGGCGCCGCTCCAGGAGATGTCGGCCCGCTGGATGAAGTTCTTCATCGGCCCGTTCTGGACCGCCTCGAGGAACCGCTTCAGCGCCGCCTCCTCGGCCTCGGCCACGATCTCCACCCGCCCGTCGCGGAGGTTCTTGACCCAGCCCATGACGCCAAGGCTCTTGGCTGTCTCCTCCGCCGTCATGCGGAAGCCGACCCCCTGCACCCGGCCCGAGTAGAAGACATGAACCCGCTGCTGCATCGCCACCTGTTGGGACTGCCCTGCCATAAAACCCTATTCTAATCATTTTCGCCGTCGATTACCACCGCCGCAGCGCCGCGCAGACAGCCAGGCTGACCCCGAACGCGCACACGACGGTGGCGCCGGTCGGCAGGTCCCAGACGTAGGAGCCCGTGACCCCGCCCACGCTGGTCAGGATCCCCACCGCCCAGCCCACGAGGAGCCGCTGGCCGACGGTGCGGGCGAGCAGCACCCCGCAGACGGCCGGCACAATGAGGAAGGAAAAGACGAGCAGCACGCCCGCCATCTCCACGGAGCTGGTCACCACGAAGCCGAAGGTCGCATAGAACAGGAAGTCCCACCACCGCACGCGCAGCCCGCGGGCGAACGCCCCCTCCGGGTCCTGCGAGATGGCCAGGAGCGGCCTGCGGGCCAGCCAATGGGCCAGCCCGATCACGCTATAGAGCAGCAAAATCTTGACGACCTCCGGCCACTCGACGAACAGGAGATGGCCGACGAGCAGCGCCTTCAGCTCCTCCCCGCCCTCCGCGGCGCGGCTCAGGACGAGGATCGAGGCCGCCGCGGCCACCGCGTAGACGACGCCGATGAGCGCCTCCTGCGGCACGACCGGCTTGCGCAGCCGGGTGAGGGCGAAGACGGCGGCGCCGAGCAGCGTGAAGGCCAGCGAGACGAAATACCCGGCGGTGGAGTGCAGCCCAAAGCCCCAGAGGAACCCCACCGTTGCCCCGAAGGCGGCGACCTGGGCCAGCGCGAGGTCCACGAAGATCACCCCGCGCTCAATGACGTGGAGCCCCAGGTACGCGTGGATCCCGGTCAGGATGAGGCACGCGACGAAGGGCCGGGCCATCAGTTCCCAAAAGCCGGTCATGGGCGCAGCGCCTCAACGAGCTGGTTCACGTTATAGTCCAGCATGGCGATGTAATCCGAGCACGCCGGTATTTCGCGGACGCTCTGGCACAGCAGCACGACCTTCGCCCCGGTGCGCTTGGCCAGCGATTCGGCGGCCCCCGGCGGAAAGTAGCCCGCCCGCACGATGGCGGGGATGCGCCGCTCCCTGATGTACTGCTCCAGGAACTCGATCTGCCGCGGGGTTGGCGGGATCCCGGGCTTCGGCTCGAGGTGCTGCTCCATCTGCAGGCCCAGAAAGCGCATCAGGTAGGGCCAGGCCCGATGGTCTCCAACGAGCTCCCGGCCGCGGTAGGGGGCCAGGCGGCTTTGCCACTCGGGGATCTTCTGGTCCAGGCGCGCCAGAAACGCCTGCAGATTGCGGCGGTAGTCGCCTGCATGCTCCGGATCGAGCGCGGAGAGTTTCTCCGCGATCGCCGTCGCCATCCGCTTGGCGTTCTCCGGATCGTGCCAGTAGTGGGGGTTCCCGTAGAGGTGGAGATCCCCCTGCGCGCGGCTTGCCCCGCGTCCCGGCACCTCCAGCAGCTCAAGGCCCTGCGAGAGGTCCAGCTCCCCGGGTCCGCCGGGAAAGAGCCTCGCATTGCCCGCCGCATCCAGCAGCGGCCCGCGCCACAGCTCGAGATCCAACCCGGCATCGATGAACAGATCCGCCCGCTTGACCTTGAGCACGTCGCTTGGTTTGGGCTCGATGAAGTGCGGGTTGAACTTCGGCGAGGCGACCGCCGAGACCTCCACGCGGTCTCCCCCAACCGTCTTGGCGAGATCCGCGAAGGTCGACAGGGTGGCCGCGACCTTGACCGGTTTGGCGGCGGCGGCCGCCGGGAAGACGCCGACCGCGCCGCACATGCACGCAACGAGGATACTCAGACGTCGTCTCATGGATCGATCTCCTTCGGTGGCGATTCGTCACTGCAACGGATGCCGGTCCACCCCGATGATGAACGTGCCTTGCGCGAAGACCGTATTGTCATCGCCGCCCAGAGCGAAGTTCGTGTGGCGGTACTGCAGGCGCCACCGCGCGAACTCGCTCTGGTAGAGCGTCACGTAGCCCGACCAGGCGGTATCGGCGTGCCGGACGAGGTGCAGCGGGTCAATGTCCACCGGCTCCACGTAGTCCAACCGCCCCCCGACGCCGAGCCGCGGGCTGAGCCGGTAATCCAGGAGCGAGTAGAACCCCCAGGGGTTGTCGTGGAAGTTCGTCCGCGTCCCGTCCTCCGCGATGCTGAACGCCTCGTCCCGGTCCTGGAGGTACAGCTCGTTCTGCCACTTGACCTTGTTCGTGGGCGTCGCGTAGTGGACGAACGTGGCATCCAGCCCAAGCGCGTTCACCTCGAAGCGGGCATCGTCATCCCTGGATCCCACGAGATAGGTCGCACCGAGTTCCGCGTTGGTGGTGTCCGAGATGTCCCAGAAGTTCTTCAGGTGGGCGTAGAACGACGGCCGCCGCAGGGTCTCGCCGAACAGCGCGCCGCCCTCTCCCACGCCGCCCTCCATGGTGCCGACGGCCAGCTCATGGGTCACCGCCGTCCACGGGACCGGGAGAAACCCGTTGAGCTCCAGCCCCGTGCGGAAGAGCCCCTCATTGCCGAGATAGCGCTGGACGACCAGGGGGTAGTCCACCGTGTCCAGCCGCTCGCCGTGGGTGGTCGTCGCCTTGCCGATCGTCGGCCGCATGCGCCCCAGCCTGGCCCGGAGCTCCCCCGGCAGGTCGTAGCGCGTCAGGTAGGCCTCTTCAAGCGCGGCCGCTTCGAAGTCGGAAAACGTCGCCGTCACATCGAGGCGGGAGTACGGGTCGACCGGGTGCGCGAACACCAGCTCGACCTCCCTTGCGCTGAGCTTGTCGTTGCCTTCGCCGTCCGCTGAGCTCTCGGAGAGCTGCCCCACCACGTCAGCCACCACGCCGATCTCGGGGTTGAAGGCCGACAGGTTTCCGCCTGAGATTTGGCTCGCGAGCGCGCCGACCGACGGCGCGCCTGCCTGCGCCGCGGACGTAGGCGGCTGGACGGTCGCAGGCTCCGGCTGGGGGCCGGTCTGCTCGAGCTGCGCGATCCGCTGCTGCTGCGCATGGACCGTGCCCTGCAACTCTTCAACCAGCTGGCCCAGCCGCTGCACGGATTGATGCAGTTGGGCGACCTGCTGTTCGGACACTTCCGCCCAGCCCGCCTGGGCAAAGCCGACGCACGCGATGAGGAAGATGATGAGCGATGACATTGGTGCCTCCTAGAGAGCGCGGCGCTGCCAAAGCGGCAGCGGCGCGCGGGTGTCGTGTGCGACGAACCCTAGAAGGCTGCGGGAGGGGCGCGGGAGGAAGGGCGAGCGGTGACGAGGAGAAGAGGAGCGGCGTCAGGAACGAGCGGATTGGCAGCCACCCAACCGTGCGGGAGCGGCGCGATCGCAACTGACGGCCGATCCGCTGAAAAGCCGTCCTGGATCTTGCACGCCCGGCATTGATGGGCGGGGTGGGAAACGGACGAGGGGTCGTGCTGGTGGGGAACGGCGACCGCCAGCGCAAACGCGAGGGCGCATGCGCCGAGCATGAGGGTGCGGATGCGTTGAGCGATCAGTCGCTGCTTCATCTGTAACGAAATATTATAGCGGCTTATTGCGCCCGGGTGTAGCGGATCTCCATTGACTTAAATTCGCGGCCTTCCGGGGTGCGGGAGTAGCTCTCGTAGGTGGTGTGGTCCGAGTCCGACACCGTCCATGCCGTCCGGTACCACCGGTGCGTCTCACCGGTGACGGGGCAGCTGAAACTCCCCTCGTCGGCGAGCGTCTTGGTCGAGGCGTCGAACTGGCCGGTGCCCGTCATCATTCCGGTCATCATGTTGTCGAACCAGACCGTCTGATACTCCTTGCGGATATTGTCGTAGCCGATGAAGCCAGTGCCCTCAAATGGCGGGTGGCCTTCCTCCATCGGTTGGCCATTGACCTCTTGCTTCAGGAAGCGGCCGCCGAAGATCAGCGTGTTGACGGCGGTCCCCGTCATGGACTCGGGCGCCTCATCGGGGGACATCCAGAACTGCGCCGCGTAGCCCCAGGTGCCGGCGAGCGGCTCAAGCGCCTTGTGGCCTTCGCTTGGGCTGCCGAACTTCTGCATCGCCTCCATCATCGCCTGCTTCGCATCCGGCACCGCCGGCTTGGCGGTCGTCCCCTGCTCCGCCTGCGCCAGTCCGGTGCCCATCGCAAGCATCCACGCGCCTGCAACCACTGACCATCCCGCTGTTCGCATCTGCCGTCTCCTTGTGCTGTGCTGCGCCATCATAGACGTTACAACCAATACTGACGATACTCGGGGCTCAAGAGCTGACGAACGAGCTTTTCCTCTAAGAACTCAGGGAGTTCTTCAATACTGCGCAAATCATACTCATCGTTTTCAACATCATATAACCACAATCGGTAAGCATCCCTTGGTTCGCCTTCAACCGCGATGACTGCCCAAACACCACCGAAGCTATTGGGGGAGACACCGACCACAAGAAATTTCTTGGTGTACAGACCAATGAACTTTTCTCCGTCAAGAACACCCAAGTGGCATTCAGGACATGTGTCATGAATACGAATCGTGCGATCAAAGTTTCTCCGAATCTCGGCAGGAATGGGTGTCGTGTAGATCTCTTGCAACTCCGTGACCCCGTCACCAAAAGTTGAGGGACAACACGCAAGCAGCGCAACCAGCAATAATAGCTTGCGGGGTTGCAAGCGATACATGGCTTTTAATCGCATATAAATACGGGCCTGTCGTCAATCGTCACCCAGTGCCCTTCCGTGCAGCGATATTCTCCTTTCCTTGGCGGTTCCTTGTGTTTGATGGTCTTGTCGGCCGGTGACTTTGCTGCGAATTCAGCTTGGTAGGAGAGAACGCGTTCAACGTATTGTCTGATCTCGTCGGCCTTAGATAGGCTGGTGTCCTCCGATTCAAGAAACTTTTCCACGTTCATCCATAAGATAGGATCTGTTCCGGCCTGCTTGGCGCGTTGTTGAGCATCAGCGATGCGCCTTGGGCCGCCGTTGTAAGCTGCGAGGGCGAACTTTTGCCGCTCTACGGCATTCTTTACACCAATAATCGTTTTTGCGTCTTCACTAAACCTGTTGTCAAGATCTTTGAGGTATCTTGCCGCCGCGGAAGAGGCGTACTCAATGTCAAACCGTTGATCGTTATTCTTCGAAGTGTTTAAACCGTACTCTCTCGCGGTATCCGGCTTGAAGTGAAAGTGGCCGGCGGGAACAGTGGAACCACGCTCTCTCAACATGGTACCGAAGCTGCTCTCACGCCCATACACAGCCTCGAGCGTATTTACCGTCAGGTCATCGTTCGCGTCAAAATACCTCGAGGCGCTTTCCAGCGCTTTGCGCACCCGAGGGGTTTCCCGCTCAAGCCATTGATCCACGTTGGACGGCTGTTTCTCTGCCATCCCTGGTTTCCCCTACCGCATCACGAAAGAATGGTCGGGGCGCTGGGATTTGAACCCAGGACCTCCTGGTCCCGAACCAGGCGCTCTACCAAACTGAGCCACGCCCCGTTATCGCATAGCTATTGACGTATCAGGCGGTCGGCGGACACCCTCACGACCTTGCCGGCGCGCCAGAGGGCAACGGGTTGGCCGAGCCGTTTATGCTCTTCGAGGACCCGCCGGAAAGCCCGTCTCATGGCCTTTTCAGCCTTCACGGATAATGAGGCTCCGTTGCCCTTTTTGTTTTTGATAGCTATGACTACCCTCACTAATTCAGAGGATCGCTGATTCAACGATGAGGGGTGCCAGTTTCCGCAGCACCTCAGCAAGTGTCACCGTTGGCGCCGCGCAACAAAAACGAGCTCTCCTCGCCTTCCAATCCAGACTCTTGACTTGGTCCGCTAACACGACTCCCGATACCTCTAACCCTTTAGGAATGGGCACCTCAAACGGATAGCCTTTGACTTGGGTCGTAATGGGACAAACGAGCGCAAGTCCAACCTTCTTATTGTATAGTTCTGGAGACAAGATCAGGGCGGGTCGATGGCCAGCCTGCTCATGCCCTGCTTGAGGGGTAAATATCAGCCACACAATATCGCCTCGCTTGGGGTAATACGGGCCAGACATTACCACGCTTCCTGTCCCACCCGCCCTCCCCAGTCAAGTTCCGTGTGACGATTGCCCTTTGTCACCCCTCGGAGTAATTGCGTCAAGGTATAGTGCTGGCGCCGTGTTGGCTTCACTACGATCTTACCTGCGATCAGCGCAATATCCACCACCGACCCCTGGCGGAGATGGATATCCCTTGCCACCGACCGGGGAATCCGCAAGGCCAGGCTATTGCCCCACTTTTGGACCATCGTGTTCATGTCATTCCTCCTCACGTAGTGTATCTACAATGAGTATACATATCTTGCCAACCCATTGCAAACTTTAGCGGCGGGGCTATCCGGTGCTGTCTCAATTTGGCGGGTCCTGCCGCGCCGCCACCCCGTCGGCTGTCCTCGGCCTTCGCCTGCGGGCAGGCGACGGGGTCCCCGGCTCTGCGTCAGGAAGATGAAACAGAGCAGCACGGCGGGCTCGCCGTGATTCTGAATGGGCCAGAACCCTTTGGGCTGATGGAACTGAAAGTAGGCCACCGCCATTTCCCCTGACAGCACGAAGGCGATGGGCCGCGTGAAGAGCCCCAGCATCACCGCGGCACCGCCGTAGAACTCGAGCGCCCCCCCGATCCACGTCTGCGACAGGAACGAGGGGTGGCCGCCGAACTCGGACGGGATGCCGCCGAACCAATCGAACAGCTTCATGCCTCCGGCCTGGAGGAACAAGAGGCCCGCGACGATGCGGAGCAGGAAGTGCGTGACCTGTCTGGCCCGGTCCATTCGCTATCCCTCCCTGTGGTTGCGGAACCTGAGGAACTGGTGGACGAGCTTGGCAAAGTGGTCCAGCTCGAGGTTGACGCGGTCCCCGGCCTGCGCAGCACCCAGTGTCGTGAGCCGCAGCGTCTCCGGGATGAGGTGGATGCTGAATGTCGAGGCGGTCGGTGAGCCGCCCACGGTGAGGCTGACCCCGTCCACCGCCACCGGTCCTTTGGGCACGAGGAACTTCCGCAGCGCGGGCGGGACCCGGATGTCGAGGGCAAGCTCGCCTGGCCGCTGGCGCCGCCTGACGACGGTGCCCACGCCGTCCACGTGGCCGAACAGGATGTGGCCGCCCAGCCGGTCGGACACCGAGAGGCTTGGCTCCAGGTGGACGCGCGACCCGGCGCGCAGCGACCCCAGCGACGTCAGCCGCAGCGTCTCCGGGATGGCCTCGAACACAAGCGTTCCCGGCCGGAGGTCGATGACGCTGAGGCACACGCCATGGACCGCCACGCTCTCCGCCCGCCGCACGCGCGAGGCGGTGTTCGGCGCCTGGATGGCGAGGCGCACCAGCCCCTTGCGCCGCGAAAGGTCCGCGACCGTGCCCAGTTCCTGGACGATGCCGGTGAACATCAATGTCTCGGGTACACGACGCGCGCCTCGACGCACAGGTCCGGCCCGGCGCGGCGGTACGTGATGTCGGCCAATCGGACCGCCTGCGAGAGGCGCCTGGCCCCTACGCCGCCGAGCGAGCCGGGCGCCTGGCGGCCGCCGATGAGGAGGGGCGCGATGAAGAAGACGATGCGATCAACCAGCCGCTCCGCGAATGCGCTGGCCAATACCTCTCCGCCCCCCTCGATGAGGACCGACTGGACGCCCCGCCGCGCAAGCTGCCGGCAGAGGCGCCGGAGCGGCACGCGCCCCCGGCGGGGTGGCAGCGTGAGCACTTCCGCGCCGCGCCGCCGCAATGATGCCCGCTTGCGCCCTGCGCGCACCGTGGTGGCGATCAGCGTCGGCGCGTGCGGCTGGGCCGAGAGGCATTTGGCGCGCAACGGGATGCGCAGGCGGCTGTCCACGATGACCTTGAGCGGCCGGTCGAGCCGGCGCGGCACCCCCCGCGCCGTGAGCCGTGGATCGTCCCGCAGGACGGTGTTGACGCCGACGAGGATGGCGTCCACGCGGCTGCGCCACTGGTGGGCGAGGCGCCTCGCGGCCGGGGAGGTGATCCAGCGCGATTCGCCGCGCGCGGTGGCGATCTTCCCGTCGAGGCTCTGGCCGACCTTGGCGATCACCAGGGGCATGCGGGAGCGCATGGCTTTCCAGAACGGCTCGTTGAGCCGCCGGGCCTCCTGCTCAAGGACGCCGGCGACGACCCGGACACCCGAGCGCCGAAGGCGCGCGAGACCGCGGCCGTTGGTGATGGGGTTGGGGTCCTTGGCCGCGATCACGACCCGCGAGACGCCCGCCGTGAGGATGGCGTCGCAGCAGGGCGGGGTGCGGCCGGTGTGGTTGCACGGCTCGAGCGTCACGTACAGCGTCGAGCCGCGGGCGCGGGCGCCGGCGCGGCGCAGCGCCTCGACCTCGGCATGCGGCAAGCCGGCGCGCCGGTGGTAGCCCTGCCCGATGACGCGCCCGCCCTTGACGACCACCGCGCCGACCGCCGGGTTGGGCGAGGTGCGCCCGAGCGCCCGGCCCGCCAGACGCAGGGCCAGGCGCATGCGCCGCTCATGGGCCGGGCCTAGCGAACCGTTGCGGCTTGCCATTGTTTGAGCGCCTCGACGAGCGCGTAGGGCACCTTGACCGCGCCGACCGGTAGCCCCTCCTTCGCGTTGCCGTGATAGTCGCTGCCGCCGGTCTTGAGCAGCTTGAGCTGGTCGGCAAGCTGCACGTAGTGCCGCACCATGTCCGGGTTATGGCCCGAGTGGTAGGCCTCAAGGCCCGCCAGCCCCTCCTTCACAAACCCGGCAATGAGCGCATCGCGCTTCAGGTACACCGGATGCGCGAGGACCGGCACCCCGCCGGCCTCCCGGATCACGCGGATGACCTGCGCGGGGGCGAGCGGTGAGCCGGGCACGAAGCCGGGGTTGTCGGGCCCGATGTACTTGGCGAACGCCTCCGAGAGCGACGTGATGTAGCCATGCGCCAGCAGGACGCGCGCCACGTGCGGCCGGCCGACCGTGCCCGGGCCGGCCACCCGGAACACCTCCTCCGCGTCGATCCGGACCCCGACGCGCGCAAGGCGCTTGACCATCTCATGGACCCGCTCGACCCGCCGGGCCTGCTGCTCCTGCAGATGCCGGGAGAGGCCCGGATGGCCGGGGTCGAAGAGGAACCCCAGCACGTGGACCTCCTCGCCCTCGGCGCTGGCCGACATCTCGATGCCCGGGATGAGCTCGATGCCGAACCCGGCGGCGACCGTCCGGGCGATCGGGATCGCCTCGACGTTATCGTGGTCCGTGATGGCGATCGCCGAGAGGCCCGCCTGCCTGGCCAGCTCGACCACGCGCTCCGGGCTGTCGGTCCCGTCGGAGAACGTCGTGTGGAGGTGGAGGTCAGCGCTTTTTGTGGATGGCATCCAGGATCCCGTTGATGAACTTGCCCGACTCGGCGTCGCCGAACCGCTTGGCGAGCTCGATGGCCTCATTGAGGCACACCTTCGCGGGGGTGCCCTCCCCGTAGAGCAGCTCAAAGACGCCCAGGCGGAGGATGTTCCGGTCGATGACCGCCATCCGGTTGATGTCCCAGTTATCCGCGTGGGCGGCGATCAGCGCATCGATCTCCTGCAGATGCTGCATGGTGCCCTGCACGAGCGCATCCGCATAGGTCCGCACCTCCGCAGGCGCCGGCTCATGGGCCTGCCAGAACTCCTCCGGGGTGGATGGGGAGCCTGCGCGGCGGATATCCGCCTGGTAGAGCATCTGGAGCGCGCACTCCCGGGATTTCGACCGGCTGCGCATCAGAGGCGGGCGCGCTGAAAGAGCCGCAAGACGGCCAGGGCCGCTTCCGCCGCTTCCGCCCCGCGGTTCCCCATGGCGCCGCCAGCGCGGGCGCGCGCCTGGGCGGCCGTCTGTGCCACGATGACGCCGAACGTCACGGGGATGCCCGTCTTCACCGCCACCTGCGAGAGGCCGTCGGCGGCCGCATGGGCGAGGACCTCGTACTGCGGCGTCTCGCCGCGGATGAGCGAGCCGAGGGCGATGATGGCGTGCGGCCGAGGACGGCCTCCGGCCGCGCGGGCGGCGATGACCGGCAGCTCAAAGGCGCCCGGCGCCCACAGCAGGCGGATCCGCGACCGGGCCGCCCCGGCCCGGATGAGGGTGTCGGTCGCGCCGCGCACGAGCGAACGGGCGATGGCGGGATGGAACTGCGAGGCGAGGAGGACGAACCGCTTGCCCCTGGCGATCCGATCCGATCCCTGGGCGCGGCGGGGCCTAGCTTGCGTGCGCATCGAGCAGATGGCCGAGCTTGTCGCGCTTGGCCTCGAGGTACTTCGCGTTCTCAGGACGCGGAGCGACCTCGATGGGGACGCGCTCGACCACCCGCAGGCCGTAGCCCTCAAGCCCCACGATCTTCCGGGGGTTGTTGGTGAGCAGCCGCAGGTCCTTCAGGCCCAGGTCGACGAGGATCTGGGCGCCGATCCCGTAGTCGCGCAGGTCCGGCCCGAACCCGAGCGCCAGGTTGGCCTCGACCGTGTCCAGCCCCTGCTCCTGAAGCGCGTAGGCCTTCAACTTGTTGGCCAGCCCGATCCCCCGCCCCTCCTGGTTGATGTAGAGGATGACCCCGCGCCCCGCGTCCGCGATCTTCTCCATCGCCCGCCGCAGCTGCGGCCCGCAGTCGCAGCGCAGGCTGCCGAACACATCGCCCGTCAGGCACCGGGAGTGGACGCGCACGAGCACGGGGCTGCCGTCGTCCACCGCGCCCCGCACCAGCGCCACGTGCTGGCGGTCGTCGATGCTCGTCTCGTAGAGCATCAGGTCGAACTCGCCCGCCTCGGTGGGCAGCTTGGCGGTCACCACGCGCTGCACGAGCTTCTCGAACCGCCGGCGGTACTCGATGAGGCTCGCGATGGTGCAGATCTTGAGCCCCTGCCGCGCGGCGAACGCCATCAGGTCGGCGGTGCGCGCCATCGTCCCGTCGTCGCGCATGATCTCGCAGATGACGCCCGCGGGGAAGACGCCGGCGAGCCGGGCCAGATCCACCGCCGCCTCGGTGTGCCCCGCCCGGCGCAGCACCCCGCCCCCCTTGGCGCGCAGAGGGAAGACGTGGCCCGGGCGGGTCAGGTCCTCGGGGCGGGAGGCCGGGTTGATGAGCACCTGGATCGTGCGGGCGCGGTCATGGGCCGAGATGCCCGTCGTGACGCCGCGCCGGGCGTCCACCGAGATGGTCCAGTCGGTCTTCATCGGGTCCTCGGAGGGGCTCACCATCGGCCGCAGGCCCAGCGCGTCGAGGGCGCTCCCCGCCATCGGGACGCAGACGATGCCCCGGCCGTGCGTCACCATGAAGTTCACGTGCTCGGGGGTCGAGAAGGGGGCGGCCATCACGAGGTCGCCCTCGTTCTCGCGGTCGCCGTCATCCACGACGATGACGATCCGCCCCTCGCGGATCTCCTCGAGGATTTCGGGGATGGGATGGAAGGTCGGTTCGCTCATGGGGTAGCTATGCAGTATAGCCTCTCCGGGCGGGGCGGTCAATCCGCCGGGCCGGGGGGTACTGTCCTAATTTGCCCCCACCTTTCTTTGAATCTTATCAAGCATTTTAGCCATGTTCCATAACATACCCATCTGACCAATCGTAAGAATAAGTATTACGCCTACGATCTTTTCAATTGCCATTTTCCCTCCAGGTTAACGCCCCCTTCACTAATTTCTCCAAACTCCAGATATGGTCAGTTATACCAGCCGCCATTGCCGGTGTCATCTTCAACGTACGGTGTACCCTGCACAGGTTGTAGTGACCGAAATGCAAGGCTAAAGCAGCTACCAAGTTCTCGGATTTCTTGCTGAACGCATTGGTTTTACGGGCAATCCGTCTGACGCTCATCCGCATCGTGAGGTTGTTGCGCTCCACATACGAGGTTGAAATCTTGTCGAGCTTCGGATAACCAGCCACCACGCTAGGCCGCGCCCCGATACACTCATCCCCTGAGTAAATTTTCACTAACTGCCCGAAGTGTACCTCTGTCCCGAATGCGACCTCAGCCGCGTCCACATAGGCAGGGAAGCCGTCGGTCGAAAGCTGAAACTCCCCCACGATGCGCTTGCGGAGATCGCTCATCAGCCGCAAGGCGGTGTAGCCGTTGCGGTGGCCGGTCGTGTGGCTGATGACTAGCTTGCTCTCAGCATCGAGGGCGACAAAGACCCACACCTCTCCGCTGTAGCCGTTCATCACCAAGCCGTGATACTCAGGGTTGTTTTTCTTTCCTATGAACGTGCAAAGCTCGTCTGCTTGGACATAGTTGACCTTCAAACCCTTGATCTGTTCGTCCAACATCTTCTGTGCTGCCTGACCTGCCCGAACGTGCCAGCGCATGATCGTATCACGGTGAACGCCTGTAATGCGCTCTAGGGAGCGAATGGACTGGCCTTCAACGAGACCATTCAGCAAGATTAAGATTTTCTCTTTACTCAGCACATTCATATGAGAACACATATGTTCATTTAATAGGCAAAAAAATATCCCTCAGCGCTGAGGGAGAATGCCCTTTGATTGAAGTATGACTTGGTACGCCCTAGAAACCTTGGTCTTGCCTGTCAGCCACCGATTAACCGTCTGGACAGGTGCACCAATCTCGGCGGCAAACTCGTATTGCTTCTTGTCGTGACGAGCGAGGTAGACGTTGATCTGGCGAATAAGTTCCTTGTCGCCCATTGCGATACGATACTATCATATGTGTTCTCATGTGTCGATATCAATTTTATTCAAATGCATCGACAATTTGAACTGGCAATGTAATTGGTTTGACGTTCTCTGGCGCTGGTGGCGGCGCAATAGTATCTACCTTTGGTTTTGTTGGTCGAGTGATCGGCTCAAGAGAAAGTCTATTTCTGATGATATAGTGTATATTTTTTTCTTTTTCGGGTGTGAAAAGTATTCCTCGAAATCTACCTTGCAAATCCCAAACAAGCTCTCCTTCAATCCAACCAAGATGATCGCCGTCTCTAGAAAACAAAAGTCCCTCTTTGAAGAACCCAAGGTAATTTCCGTTCGTCTTATAAACATGCTTTATGGTTATAGTGACAGTCATGGGGTAATTATTTTATGATCAGGAATATAGTTAGCAGGTACAGCATAACCCATACCTAGATTAACGTTACTCACTAGAGCCTTATATATTTCAACTATATCGATACCATGTAAGGACAATGCCCCTACGCTCATATTTTCAATTGCTTCCAACAACCGGTTATGTTGCCTTCTCTTCAGGTTAACAACTCCCAAAACTTTCCCTTCTGTGTCCATTAAAGGACAACCGCTATTGCCAGAGTTAACTGTTCCATCGATAGCATAAGTAGTTATGCCAGCCGCATCTTTAATTATTGCAGAAATGATTCCTTGATGGGTTGTAAGGTGCTCGGAACTAAATGGATAACCTGAAAAAATTACACGCAGCCCCTCGGTAACTGGATTGATAAGACTAATTGGTAGAGGATTTCGTGTGGAGTCATCAAACTTTAGAAGCGCTAGATCGTGTTCCTCGTCCTTTATAATAACTTTGCTTGTAATCGCGGCATTTGTGTCAGGAAATTTTATAGCAACAGCGCTGGCATCTTTTACGACGTGATTACAGGTTACCAAAATATTCTTGGTTCCAAAAACGAACCCGCTTCCAGTGCTGAAGAGTTTTTGGGCAGGGTCGAGTACGGCAAGAACAAGAGCAATGCTCGGCTTGACCTGCTTGATAACGGGGGAGTGATCCATCGGGATGAGGTGATAATATAGCACTAGGAAGCATGAAAGGTAAGCGAATTTTGAGCTTCGGTTGGATTGCCAAATTAGGACACTACCGGCCGGGGGGTGCTGTCTCAATTTGGCGGGTCCTGCCGCGCCGCCACCCCGTCGGCTGTCCTCCCCCGCCATGGCGGGGTGCGGGCAGGCGACGGGGTCCCCGGCTCTGCGTCACCCGCCAAATTGAGACACGATCGGCCGGGGTCAGGCCGGCACGGGCGCGGCGGGTTGGGCCCCGGGCGTGAGCTTGGCGGAGAGGATCTTGGAGATGCCGGCCTCCTCCATGGTGACGCCATAGAGCGAGTCGGCCTTGGTGATGGTCTTCTTGTTGTGGGTGACGAGGATGAACTGGGAGAGCGCCAGGAACTCCTCAAGCACCCGGGTGAAGCGGTCCACGTTCGCCTCATCGAGCGGCGCATCGATCTCATCCAGGATGCAGAAGGGCGAGGGGCGGACCTTGAAGAGCGCAAAGAGGAGCGCCACCGCCGTCAGCGCCCGCTCGCCGCCGGAGAGGAGGCTGATGCTCTGGAGCCGCTTGCCTGGCGGGCGCGCCACGATGTCGATGCCGGACTCAAGGACCTCCTCCTCATCCAGGAGGATGAGGTCGGCCTCGCCGCCGTTGAAGAGCCGCGCGTAGTAGTGCTTGAACTCCTCGGTGATGCGCGCGAAGGTCTCGCGGAACTGCGCGCGCGCCGTGCGGTTGATCTGGGTGATGGAGGCCTTGAGGTCATCGCGCGCCTGGACGAGGTCCTGCTGCTGCGTCTGGAGGAACTCGAAGCGCCGCTTCAGCTCGTCGTACTCCTCGACCGAGCCCAGGCTCACCGGGCCGATGCCCTCGAGCTTGGCCCGGAGCTTCTGGATCTGCTCGGCGTCGAATGCGCGCTGCTCCTCGGTGAGCGGCGAGGGGTTGGCCTGCTGCTCGGTCTGCACCGCCGCCTCGTCGATCTGGTAGAGCTCCCGCAGGCGCTCCACCAGGTGCGAGCGGCGGAACGCCCGCTCGGAGAGCTGCTGAGCCTGCTCCTGGATCTCGCGCATCAGGGCGGAGAGCTGCTGCTCCACCGCCAGGAAGTGCGGCAGGAGCTGGTCGCGCTTGGCTTCCTCCTCGCGCAGCGCCTGGCCGACGGTCGCGGCCTCCGCTTCGACGCGCGCGCGCTCCTCCTGGAGCTGGCGGCCGCCCGCCTCATGGGCCTCCACCTGCTGCGCAAGCTCCGCGGAGCGCGCCTGCGCATCAACCCGCTGCTTGGCCTTCGCCTCAAGCTGCTGGGCGAGCTGCGCGCGGTCTGATTCCACCTCATGGACGCGGGCCTCGAGCGCGCCGAGCCGCTCGGTCAGCGACTGCAGGCTCGCCTCGACCTGCGCCCGGGCGATCAGCAGCTCCTGCTTGCGCTGCTCGGACGCCTCGCGCGAGGCCTGTGCCTCCGCGAGCGAGCGCTCAAGCGTCTGCTGGCGGCGCTCCGCCTCCTCGACCGCCTGCCGCGCCGCCGCAAGCGACGCCTGCAACTCCGCCTGCCGCGCGGCGAGCTCCTGCATCTCGAGCTCGCCCGCCGCGCGCTCCTCATCGAGCCGCTGCATCTCCCGCGCGAGCTGCCCAAGCTGCGCATCGAGCTTGTGCAGGGCAGGCAGAGCCTGCGCAAAGCGGCCCCTGGCCGACTCCTGCTCCGTCAGGCACGTCTGCCAGGCCTGCTCCGCCTCCGCCGCCTCCGATTCGAGCCGCAGGAACTCCAGCTCCCGCGCCTGAAGCGCCGACTGTCCCTGCTCCCAGCGCTGCTTCCGTCCGAGCCGCCCGTGCGCCGGCGCGCGGGTCCCGCCGAAGCGCCACGACCGGCGGTCCCACCGGTCGCCGCGAACGCTCACGAGCCGTCCCTGCGGCGCGGCGCGGCCGGCGAGCAGCCGCTGGATGTCATCGATGACCCAGGAATCGTTCAGGAGCCAGTCCACGAGCGGCTGGTACTCCGGCTCGGCGCGCACGAACTCCTTCACGGCGCCGGTGACCCCCTCGCTGACCTCCACCCGCTCCATCGAGAGCGCCACGGGGCAGTCGGAGAGGACGAGGAATCGGCATCCCGCCAGCTGCTGCGTGCTCATCGCCTGGCGGCAGCGCGAGAGCGCCGCGCGGTCGCGCACCACGAGCGCGTCGGCCAGCGGCCCCAGCGCGGCCTCCACCACCTCTTCATAGCCGGGCTGCGCCTGGACGAGGTCCACGAGCGGGCCGATGAGCCCGTCGATGGATTGCGTCATCAGCGACTTCACCGTGTCCGGAAACCCTTCATAGCGCCGCCAGAGGTCCTCCCAGAGCGCGACCTGGGCGCGCTCGCTCGCCAGCTGGTCGCGCACCTGGTGGAGCCGCCCGGCCAGCTCATGGCGCCTGGCCCCGGATGCGTCGAGCGACCGCTGGGCGATGGCGAGGCTGCTTTGGAGCTCATCGTGCTGCTGCTGGAGCGTCTCGCGCTCCTGCTGGATGGCCTGGTGGCGGCGCCGCGTCTCTTCCGACTGGGCCGCCCGCTGCGCGCGGCCGGCATCGAGGCGCGCGAGCTGCGCCTCCAACCCCTGCAGCTGCGACGTCAGCTCCGCGAGCTCGTTCCGCTGGCGGGACGCCTCGGCGGCCGCCTCGAAGAGCTCGGCCTTGGCGCCGGTGAGGGCGCGCAGCGCCGCCTCGACCGCCGCGGCCAGCGTCGAGAGCTCCTCGCCGCCCTGGCTGAGCTGCCCCTGGACAGCCGCAAGCTGCGCGCGGATCTCCGATTCGGCCCCGCCGAGGCGCGAGCGCTGCTCCTCAAGCTGCCCGAGCCGCGCGCGCAGCTGGAGCTCCTCCTGCTCCAATCCCTGTGTCTGCGCCCCCAGCTCCCCGATCCAGCGCGCCTTGAGGGCGCGCTGGCTCTCGTGCTGCTCAATCTGGCTTGCGCACTCGACCGCCTTGGTGCGCAGCGCCTGGAGCTGCTGCTGGACCGCGGAGACGGCGCTGTTGGCCGCTTCAAGCGAACTCATGTGCGCGGTCTTCTGGGCCTCCCGCTCGTCGCGCTCGCGCTGCAGCGCCTGCACGCGCGCCTCGAGCTCCTTGTGGCGGCTCTCGCCGCCGCACAGCTCATCCACCGCCAGGCGCAGCTCGAGCGACTTGAGCTGCTCCCATTGCGTCTTGTACTGGCGCGCCTTGTTCGCGGCCCGCTCCAGCGCCCCCACCTGCCGGCGGACCTCGCCGATGATGTCCGCGATGCGGACCAGGTGCTCCTCCGTCTCGTCGAGCCGCCGCGTCGTCTCCTGCTTCTTCGCGAGGTACTTGGCGACGCCGCTCGCCTCCTCGAACACCACGCGCCGCTCCTCGGGCTTCGAGGAGAGGATCATGTCGATGTGGCCCTGCTCGATGATGGCGTACGTGCCGCCCCCGAGGCCGGTCCCCAGGAAGAGCTCATGGATGTCCCTGAGGCGGCACGGGCTCTGGTTGATCAGGCACTCGCTCTCGCCGGAGCGGAAGACGCGTCGGGTGATCGTCACCTCGGAAAACGAGATGGGCAGGAGCCCCTGCTCGTTGTCGATGGTGAGGCTCACCTCAGCCATCGAGAGGGGGGCCTTCTGGTCGGTGCCATTGAAGATGACGTCCTCGAGGCGGGGGGCGCGGACGTCGCGCGGGTTGTGCTCGCCGAGGACCCAGCGGATCGCGTCGACGATGTTGCTCTTGCCGGAGCCGTTCGGGCCGACGATGGCGGTGACGCCGTGCTCAAAATGGATCGCCGTCTTCTGCGCGAACGACTTGAACCCGACTAACTCAAGCTTCCTGACTCGCATACACAATCAGCCGACGATGTCTTCCCCGCCGTCGGCGCCGATGACGTTGCCCGTCACCCAGTCGGCGCCGCCCACGGACAGGACCGCGATGGCCTGGGCGACGTCCTCCGGGGTCGTGAGGCGGTGGTGGGGGTTGCGCAGCTTCGAGAACTCCATCATCTGCTCGTTGCCCGGGATCTTGCGCAGCGCCGGCGTGTCGGTGACGCCCGCGCGGATGCAGTTGGCGGTGGCCCCGTGGGGGGCCAGCTCCATCGCGAGCTGGCGGATGTGCGATTCGAGCGCCGCCTTCGCCGCGGAGACCGCGCCGTAGGTCGGCCAGACCCGCGTGCCGCCCGAGCTCGTCATGGCATAGATCCGCGAGCCCTTCCCCAGCAGCTTGCGGGTGAGCAGGTCCTGGACCCAGTAGACGAGGCTGTTGGCCATGACGTCCAGCGTCATCTCCATTTGGTCCTTGGTCAGCTGCTCCTTGGGGTCGGCGGCGAGGTAGGGCTTGAGCGTCCCGAAGGCGAGCGAGTGCATCAGCACGGTGACGGGTGCACCCCCCAGTTTAGGCTGGACCGCCTCCAGCACCTCCTGCCGCTTGACCGGGTCCGCCGCGTTCACGTTGAAGAAGATGGCCTGGACCCCGCTGCCCTGGAGTTCCTTGACGAGCTGCTCGATGCCGGCCAGCGCCGCCCGCCGGTCCAGATGCACCCCGATGATGTGCATGCCGCAGCGGGCCAGTTCCCGCGCCGTCGCGGCGCCGAACCCGCTGGAGGCACCCAGGATCAGCGCCCATTTGCCCTTCAGATCGCCGGATGCCGTCGTCATGCGTGAACCGGTAGCTTAGCATCGAGGCTGCAGGGGCGCAACGACATTTTACGGCTCATATTCGACCGCCATCCGGAACCGCATCTCGCTCGCGGGCGCGCCTTCGGGGAACGGCGGAAACGGCTGCGCCTGCCCGATGGCCTCCGTCGCGGCGAGGACGAACGGCTCGCCCTGGGGGCTGGTGATGTCCTGGTCCCCAATCAGCCGCCCGTCATGGCTCAGGGTGAACGAGACGATGGCCGAGCCCTGCGGCAGGGCGGCGGCCCGGAACTGGCTGATGAGGGCGGCCTGCAGGCGGCTGCGCACCGCATCGCGGTAGCTGGCCGGCAGCGGCTCCTGGAGCACCACCGCCGGCTCCGCCTCGACGGGCGGCCTTCCCGCCGACTGCGAGCCGTCCGGCAGGACCACTTGCGGCGTCAGGAAGACCACCAGCTCCGTCTTCTTCTTCGTGCCCGTCGAGCCCCGGAACGGCACCCCCAGGAACGGGATGTCGCCCAGGACCGGCACGCGCGAGTCGGTCTTGCTGTCCTTCGTCTCGATGAGCCCCCCGATGATGAGCGTGACACCGCTTTTCACGAGCACGTTCGTCTCGGCCTCGGTGGAGGTCACAATGGGGATGCGGTTGTTCTGGAAGGTCGCGATCTCGGAGCTGCTCACCTCGGGGCGGATCTTCATCTGGACGTGGCCGTCGGGCTTGACGCTCGGGGTGACGTAGAGCTTCGTGCCGACGTCCACGAATTGGATCTCCGGGGCGGTGACGGTCGAGCCGGTGGCGGGCACCGTCGTCGTGGTCGTCACCACCGCCTCGCGGGTGCCGACCAGGATCTTCGCTTCCTGGTTGTTGGACACCATGATGCGCGGGTTGGAGATCGTTTCTGTCGTGGTCAGCTTCTTCAGCGCCTCGATGATGAGCTGCGAGTTGCCGGTGCCCGAGACGAGCTTCAGCGCGCCGCCGGTGGCCGTTCCTCCGACAATGTCGCTCAGCACCCGGAAGTTTGAGCGGGCGGTGGCATCCAAGCCGCCCAGCACCTTGGTCCAGTCGACGCCGAGGTCCATCTGGTTGGTCAAATCCACTTTGAGAATCTTGGCGTCGATGAGCACCTGGCCGTCGGGCACGTCGAAGGCACGCACGACCTGGTCCGCCTTCTGCAGCACCTCTTCCAGGTCCGAGATGACCGCCTTGTTCGTGCGCGCGTCGAAGGTGAACGTCCCCACCGGCGAGAGCAGCTCCTGCACCTTCTCCTTGAGCTTCTCGGCATCCGCGTAGTTGAACGAGTAGACGCGGGTCTGGGTCGGCCGGTCGAGCGTCTTCAGCAGGCGCTGCATCTCCTCAAGGCGAAGCGGCACGTCGGTGAGGATCACCGTGTTGGTCCCCTCGTCCACCACGATGAGCCCGACCGTCGATTTGACCTGGTTGAGGACGGTGGCCACCTGGACCGCCTTCGCGTACCGCAGCGGGTGGATGAGGTTGCGCGTGCGCGCCTGGAACTTCTCGCCGTAGATGAGCTCGTAGTCGCGCGCCGTCATGACGGTCACGATGTCGCCCCGCTGCTCGTAGGCCAAGTCGTTTGCGCCGATGATGAGCTCGAAGGCGTCCCAGACGTCGACGTCGTTCACGAAGATGGTGATGCGCCCCGTCACGTTGCGGCCGGCGACGAAGTTGAGCCCGCTCTTCTGCGAGAACAGCTTCAGGACGTCGAGGATGTCCACGCCTTTGAGGTCGAGTGAGATGCGCTGGCCCGTCCGCGCGGGGCTCTCGGCGCCCGGAGGGGCCGCCGGCGCCTGCGCCTCCGCCGCGCCCGCCAGACTGATCACAACGGCCATGGCCGCGCCGACCGCTCCCCGACCTCTACGCATCCGTCCCACCTCCTCTCACAGGCCCAGCTCGACCCGTTCCCCTGCCAGGTTCAAGACGACGCGGTTGTCCAGGACCTGCTCCAGCACCGCGCCGTCCACGACCATCTGCCCCTCGGTCACGAAATAGGTCTTCTGCGTCGTTGAATCCTCGATGATCGCCTGCGCCGGATGGCCGGCGACGATGCCCATGAGCGTCAGCCGGGACGCCAGCTGCGCCGCCGACCCGCTGGGCTTCGAGGGCTCGGCGGCGGCGGACGCGGCGGGGGGCGCAAAGAGCGGCCGGGAGGCCGCGGCGGCGAGCGAGGGGATCTCCGGCGCCTCCGGCTCGGCCGGCGCCACGGCGGGCGTGGCGCCGCCGGCCGGGAACGCCATGACGGCCGGCATCGTCACCGTCACCGCGGGAAGCGGGCGGAGCGCCTGCACGAGCAGGATGACGAGCTCGACGCCCAGGACCACGCCGAGGAGCCCGATGGCCGTCCGGAGCGACGGGAGCCTCCGCGCGCGGCCGGATGAGCCGAGAGGCGGGCGAATCGCCGCGGCGGCTCCGCCGGCCGGCGCGGCATCCTCCGCCGCCCCCGCGGCGATCGGCCGGGGCGATGCCCCCTTGCCGCGGATCAGCTTGAGCAGCTTCTCTTCAGGCGGTGGCTTCATGCGGAGGCGCCTCGCGGGCCCAGTGGACCTCGTCCTGGAGGAGGGCGTCAATCATCGCCTCGTCCGCCAGCGATTTGTCGTGCATCACCAGCGACTCCAGCGTGTTGTGGCACAAGAGCGCGATCCGGCGGGGATAGCCCTGCGTGGCATGGTGGATGGCGCGGACCGCCTCCGGCGTAAACAGGACCTGCCCGTCGGCCAATCCGGCCGACTGCAGCCGGAACTGGATCATCTCCGCGGTCTCCTGCTCGCTGAACGGGTTGATGATGTACTTCATGGCCGCGCGGTCCATGAAGTTCCGGATCCGCCCGATGCGCGCGAGGAGCTCCATCTGCGCGAAGATGACGAGCTGGAGGAGCTTGAACTCGTTCGTCTCGTAGTTGAGGAGCATGCGGAGGTTCTCCAGCATGTCGAGCGAGAGCTTCTGGCCCTCATCCACGATGAGCACCGTGGTCTTCCCCTCCATCACCCCGCCCTGGAAGAGGTGGTGCTCGATCGCCTCGCGGCAGTCGAGCGTGGACTTGCCCGGGGCCTGGACGCCGAAGAGGCGGGAGAGGTGCGTGAGGAACTGGTACTCGGATTCGAACGAGGGATCCAGGATCATGTGGAAGGCGAAGCCGTCCTCCTGCGGCACGTTGGCCAGGAGGGTGCGGGCGAGCGTCGTCTTGCCGGTCCCCACATCCCCCAGGATCAGGGAGAGCCCGCGGCGAAGCCGGATGGCGATCTCAAGGCGCGCGAGCGCCTGCATGTGGGAGCTGGAGCGGAAGAAGAAGGCGGGGTCCGGGCTCGTCGAAAACGGCTCCTTCGTCAATCCCAGCGCCTGGTAGTAGCTCATTGGCTGCTGGAGGCTGGCCCGCCCCGGCGCTCGCCAGGGTCGGGCCGGGGAGGCTGGAGGCGATCTCAGCGAGGCTCTTCTGCTGCTTGCGCCACGCGCGGATCTGTGAGAGGCGGCTCAACGTCGAGTCGTCGAAATAGCGGAAGCGGGTCTGGGGGCTTCTGCCGGTCTCTTGGATGAGGCCGAGCTTGAGGTAAAACTTGATGGTATGAATCGACTGGCCGCTGAGACGTGATAAGTCTTTTATGAGATAGATATTAGCGCTGACTGGCATCAACCACTCTCTATATAGAGAGTAGATGGTGCAAGCATAGCACGAAACACTTCCATGTCAAGAAAAAAGTACCGCGGGTGACGCGGAGCCGGGGACCCCGCCGCCTGCCCGCAGTCCCGCCGATGGCGGGACGAGGACAGCCGGTGGGGTGGCGGCGCGGCAGGACCCGCGGGCGCTACTGGGTGGTGAGCTGTTGGAGGACGAGGTTGGCGCGCAGCAGGTCCGGTTTCGCCGGCGTGGCCGCGATCCGGACCCGCTCGACGGTGATCAGCTTCGGCAGGCGCAGGAGCGCATCGAGGAACGCCAGGACCTCCTGCTGGGACCCCTCCGCGTCCAGCTCCACCTCGAAGCGGCTCAACGCGCCGTCCTGCCGGGACGGCCGCGGCTTGAGGTTCAGGCGGACGCTCGCGCGGCGCGAGAGCGATTCGAGCTCGTCCAACAGCGCCCCCTGCGCCGATTCCGCGTCGCCGGTCTGGAGGTACGGCGCCGCGTCGAGGTACTCGCGCTCGATGGAGGGGGCCCGCGCCAGCAGGCGGTTGAACCCGTCGAGCTTCTGCGCCTGGGTCTCGACGCGGAGCCGCAGGTCCCGGACGCGCCCCCAGAGCGGCTGGACCAGCCATGAGAGGAAGACCCAGCAGCCGATGAGGACGCCCGCGACGAGCGCCAGGCGCCGCTCGCGCGGCCGCAGCGCCGCCGTCATCCGGCCTCCCCCTGGCGCAGGATGAGCTCAAACTCCGTGCGCTCGCCCGACGGGCTTGAGCGCCGCGTGGAGTGCTTCAGCTGCGCGGCGCCGATGCCGTCCAGCTGCTCCAGCTGCTTGAGGTACTCCAGCACCGTCTGCGTGGAGGCCGCATGGCCGCGCACCCCGACCTCCTGCCTGGCGCGCTCGAACGTCAGCGCCTCCAGCGTCACCTCGGGCGGCGTTGCGGCCAGCACGCCGGCAAGATGCCGCGCCAATTGGCGGCGGTTGCCGATCACGGTCTCGACGAGCTGGGCGGAGCGCGTCTTGTCCTGCAGTCCGCGGGCGGCCGGCTCAACCGCGGCCAGCGCCTGGTCAAGCTCCCGCGCCTGCCGCCGTTCCCGGAACGTTTGCAGGCCGAGGAGGCCGGAGCCCAGCGCCAGCACGCTCAATAAGAGGATTCCCACCGCCACCAGCTCTCGGACCTGCGCGCGATGCCGCACATGCGCGCGGACCTCCGGCGGGCTGAGGTTGAGCAGCCCGCGCAGCTCTCCGCACGCAAGCCCCCCGACCACCACGGGCGATCCCGCGGGGGGTACTGCGGCCGGCCAGCGTCCCAGCGGCGCCGCCCCATCGACCGCGGTGA
Organism: Candidatus Omnitrophota bacterium; assembly: GCA_016180575.1. GTDB lineage: Bacteria > Omnitrophota > Gorgyraeia > Aquiviventales > Aquiviventaceae > JACPAY01. Next base: position 64,531 of record JACPAY010000006.1, read on the forward strand.
CCGGCAGCCCCAGCCGCTGCGCCAGCGGCTCGCGCCAGGCCGCGACGCCCGCGCCGCCGGTCAGCACGACCGAGCGCACCGACACACCCGGCAGCTCTTTCTGGATCGACGACTGGCTCCGCTCCACCTCCGCGTGGAGCAGCTCCGCGACGTCGCCTCCGGCTCCCCACTCCGCGGTCCCCTGCCCGACGCCGCGGCTCGACACGATGCGGTCCTCGCTGATCAGGACGAGGTCCGTCCGCGTGTCATCGACATGGATGACCAGCGCCGGCTCCAGGGCCGCCGCAGCGCCGAGGGCCTTCCCCGAGCGGCGGAACAGGCGGTACCACTCCAGCACCCCCCACGAGCTGAGCGTCAACAGGTCCGGGGAGAGCCCGGCCTCGCGCAGCGCGGCGACGGAGCGCTCGACGACCTCGCGCTGGCAGGCGACGACCGCCACCATGCTGAACTCCCCCTGCCGCTTCAGGACATGGAAGTCCACCACCGTCTGCTCCCGGGGATACGGCAGCTGCGCCTTGGCGTAGAGCTCGACCATCTGGGAAAGCTCCGCGGGCTCGGCGGATGGGAACGTGACCAGCCGGCTGATGGCTTGTTCGCGCGGCACGATCCCGATGACCTGGGCCGCCGCGGTCTTGGTCGTCCGGAGCAGCCCGCGCAGCGCCGTGCCGACGCCGCTTGCGCCGAGCGGCTGGCTGTGGACGGCGCGGAGGCGAAGGTTCCGCTCGGCCCCCTCGGCCACCGCCACGCGCAGCGTCGAGCGCGTCCACTCAATCACGAGCCGACTACTCATCTTCTTGGTCACATGTCACAGGGTCACAACGTCACAGGACACGGCGTCATCACAGCTCCCGCCACGCGATGATGCACGGCTCAGGCCTCCCCTCGCCGCATCCCGCGCGCCGGACGACCGCTGCGACACGCGCCCGCGCCGCCGGGCGGGCCGTCACCCCTTCCGCGGCCACCGTGAACACCGTCGAGGCGACGCCGAACAGATTCGAGCTCAACAGGCTGCCGTCCTCCGTGCCGGTCAAGTCCACCCCCGCGGCATCCTTGAGCGTCTGGAGGATGGCCAGCCCCGATTCGGTGAAGATGCCGTCCTGCTCGTGTGACGCGGTCCCATCCGGGCCCTCCCGGTACGCCAGGACAAGCTGCACGGCGTTCTCGGTGAGCCCCGCCGCACGGAGCACCTCCGGTGTCGCGGTGTTCAGGTTCAGCGGCTCGGTCGCTGCCGCATACGGGCTCGTGTGCCCCTCCAGGATCTCGTAGCGTTCCTGCGTCATGCCGGGCAGGTCGGCCAGCTCCTCGGGCGCCGTGAACGGTCCGTTCTTCGCGAAATACGGCGGGGTTCCCGCCGGTGAGTCCTCGGCGGGGTCCGGCTCATCGCGCGCATCGACGATGGCCTGCGCCAGGGTGTCATCCCCCGTCAGCCGGCCCAGCTGCTCGCGCGTCGCGTCGTTCAGGCGCAGCTTGCGCCCCTCGTCGCTGATCTCCACCCTGATCTCCGCCTCGTTCGGAGCGGGCGCGATCCACTCCCCGGACCACTCATCCCCCAGCCAATCATACACCTTGCCGTCCGATTCCGCCGCGTCGCGGGCCAGCCGCTCGCTCGCCAGATAGACCCCGCTCCTCGCCAGGGCCATCGCCCGCTCGCGGGCGAGGCGATGTTTCGTCAGCCGCACGTCGAGCGAGAGCTGCCGGCCGACCGACACCGCCAGCACCGAGAGCACCGCGACGAGCGACAGGCTGATGATGAGGACGGAGCCGCAACACCCGGCGCGTCTCATGACGGCGGCGGACCGGGAGAAACCGCGCTGCCGGTGGGGAGGCTCATCCGGCGCGCGACCTCGCCGCCGGCTCCCAGGTCGAGCGTCACCTCGACGAGGCGAGGCAGCGCGCGCTCCGGCTGCTCCCAGCGATCGCGCCATTCAAGCGGCGCCGTGGCGTCCGGCGGCAGCTGGGCGTAGCGGAGAATCATCTGCTCGCAGCCGGACAGGATCAGCTCCGGCGCGGGCGAGAACCGCGCGCGCGACTCCCCGAGCGACTGGCTCGTCCGCCACAGGCCGCGGACGCCGCCGCGCTCCTCGCACCGGTAGGTCACGAACCGGACCGCGGGCAGCGGCCGGCGGCTTGTGGGGGGCAGCACCGTGAACCAGGCCAGCGCCGCCTCGTCGAACCGGGGCCGCGGCAGCGTGCCCGCCTCCTCCCCGTAGGACGATTCCCGGGTGTCGTAGATGGCCGCGTTCGCCAGCTCGCGAGAAAGGCGGCTCAACGCAACGTGCCGCCGCTGCACCGCTTCCCCGCTCGCCGCGGCGCGCCGCCAGACGGTGACGCCTCCGCGCAGGTGCGCCCCCAGTCCGACGACCAGCACCGCGATCATCACCGAGGCGATGAGCAGCTCCACCAGCGTGAACGCCAGAAATCGGGGACAGCCACTAATTTTCCCGTGACCCGGCTGTAGAAAATTAGTGGCTGTCCCCGATTTTCGCATCTAGTCGAGCCACTCGTTGAGCCACACCGCGTCCACCGTCAGCGAGGTGCCGCGCGCCTGGTCCCGCGCGACGGTCAGCGACACGTCGCTGGCGAGCGGGGCGCCGGCCTCATCCGTCAGGTCCGCGCGCAATACCGCCTCGAGGGTCCAGCGGTAGTCCTCGTGCGGCGGGTCAAACGTCCCGGCGCGATCCGTGGGGAGCGGGCGGCCGGCGAGCAATTCGGCCTCCAGCTCGAGCAGCTTCCCCTGCGCCAAGGCGAGGAGCGCCTCATGCGCTTCCACCGCCCGGATCGCGCCGAGCTGGCTGGCGAACCCGCGGCTGATGAAGGCGAGGCCCACCGCGATGACGACGGCGGCGAGCGTCGCCTCAACGAGCAGCAGGCCCTGGCACGAGCCCCACGTGGCCGGTCGTCTCATCCACTGTCGCGGTCATGGCATGCGCCTGGAAGCTCACCGTGAGCGTCGCCGGCTCGCTCGTCCCTTCGGGGAAGAAGCGCACGCAGCTGCACTCGACCGGCGCATCGTCGAGCAAGAGCTGGACGGAGAAGTCCTCCGGCAGCGCACTACTCCGAAACAGCTCCGTGGCGGGCGCGGTCTCCTCGGGAACCTCCTCGACGCGGGCGCGGCGCGCAGCGGCATCCCAGACCCAGACCGTCTCCCCGCCGCTTGCCACCGCCTGCTCATGGGCCGCGCGCAGCAGCTGGGCCAGCTCGGAAGCGGCCTGCTCCACGCGCAGCCGGAGCGCCGTCTGCTGCAGCCTCGGGGCGGCGGCCGCCACGAGGATGATGAGCACCACCGCGACCAGCGCAAGCTCGATGAGGGTGAACCCGGGCCGGCTCAGAGTTGGCTTCAACACCTCGCGCGAGCCGCGTTGCGTGCGCCACGGGCCAGGGCCAAGGAACGACGACGAAGGCGTATCAGGAACCGCGATACGTCGAGGAGGAGTGACGCCGGCCCTGGCCCCGTGCCGCCGCAACCCGAAGGGCTGGGCGAACTGGCGTCGCCGTGCATCGTTGCTCGTCGTCGCCGTATCGCTCCCTGCTGATACGGCTTCCTCCTCGCGCCTCGCGCGGCTCGCCATTGCGCCCAGCGCGGCCGCGGGAGGTGTTGAAGCCAACTCTAATCCCAGTTGGTCACGTCGTCCTTCCCCGCCTGCCCGTCGGAGCCCAGCGAGAAGAGATCGTAGTCCTGGTTGTGCTGCGAGGCTTTCTTATACTCGTAGGGGCGGCCCCAGGGATCCTTCGGCAGCCCCCGCTTCAGGTACGGGCCGTTCCACTTCGCCCGCGCCTCATCGCTGAGGTGCGACGGCGCCTCGCGGGCGGTCAGCGCCTCCAGGGAATCGGGGTACTGGCCGGCGTCCAGCTCGTAGAGGTCGAGCGCCACGCCGATCGAGGCGATGTCCGACTTCGCGCGGGCGATCTTCGCCTGCTCGGTCCGGCCGGCGAGGCGCGGGACCACCATCGCCGCCAGCACGCCGATGATGACGACCACCAGCATCAACTCGACCAGCGTGAACCCCCGCTTCTGCGTCATTGGACCCCCAATCCGATTTGAAAGACCGGCAGCAGCATCGCCAGCACGATCCCCAGCACCATCGTGCCGACGAGGAGCAGGAGGACGGGCTCCAGGATTGTCGTCAGCGTCCGCATCGTCCGGTCGAGCTCCCGCTCGTAGGCGGCGGCGACCTTCAGGAGGGCGGCGTCCACCGTCCCGGACTCCTCGCCGACCGCCACCATGTTGCTGACGAACACCGGGAACTTGCGCGTGGCGGCCAGCGCCGCCGCGAGGCTGGAGCCGTCGCGCACCGCGTCGTGGACCCGCCCGACCGCCGCGCGCAGCGTCACGTTGGCGAGGTTCTCGGCCACGACCTCGAGGGCCTGGAGGATGGGCACGCCCTGTCCGAGCAGGACCCCGAGGTTGCGCGCAAACCGCGCCGTCTCCACCTGGCGCACCAGGGCGCCGAGCGCGGGGATGCCGATGAGCGCGCGGTCGACCGCCGCCCGGCCGGCGGGGCTGGCGTGCCAGAGGCGCAGCGCCCAGGCCGCCGCGGTCCCGCCAAACAGCAGCGCCCACCACCACCGCGTCACCGCCCCGCTCACCGCCAAGAGGACCCGCGTCGGCAGCGGCAGCACCTGGCCGGTCTCGAGCAGGACGAGCGAGAGCTTCGGGATGACGTACGCCATCAGGAAGGCGGTCATCGCCACGGCGACGCCCAGCACGAAGAGCGGATAGGCCGAGGCGCTCGCGATGCGGCTGCGCAGCTCGGCATCGGATTCCCCCAGCTCGGCGAGCCGGTTCAGCGCCCGCTCAAGCCCCCCGCCCACCTCGCCGGCCCTGACCAGGCTGCGGTAGAGCGGCGGGAAGACGCGCGGGTGGTCGCCGAGGGCGTCGCTCAGCGGCCGGCCGTCGCGCACGGAGGCGGCGAGCGACTCGATGACTCGCCGCAGCGCCGCGTGCTCGGTCTGCTTGGCCAGGAGCGTCAGCGCGCTGAGGAGCGGCAGCCCGCCGCCCAGGAGGTCGGCGAGCTGGTGCGTGGTGTAGGCGAGGGTGCGGGAGGAAATCCGGCGGGGCAAGGTGCCCAGCGGCGAACCGGCCGGGGCGCCGACTTCCGCGATGGAGATGGGGAAGACCCCTTCACGGCCGAGCCGGCTGAGCGCCGACGCTTCGGTGTCGGCCTCGATCGTGCCTTCGCGGAGGTGCAGGGCGTGGTCCTTGGCTCGATACGCGAACCGCGGCATACCTCTCATGGTATCAGATACCTACGATATGGGGAAGCGTTGTAGGTATCTGATACCATGCCTTACGTGACGCGGAGGACCTCTTGGGGGGTGGTGAGCCCCTGCACGATCCTCTGCCACCCGTCCTGCCGGAGCGTCCGCATCCCGCCGAGGCGCTGGGCGGCCTGCGCGATCTCGTGGGACGAGGAGCGCTTGAGGACGAGCTCCTGGATCGGCTCGCTGACGAGCAGGAACTCGTAGATGGCGGTCCGGCCCTTGTAGCCGGTGCCCTTGCAGGCGGGACAGCCGCGCCCGTACTGGAGCGCGCGCGGCAGCTCGGCGACGCCGAACTCCTCCAGCAGCCCGGGCTCCGGGGGACGCTCCTCCCGGCAGGCGAGGCAGACGAGGCGCACGAGGCGCTGCGCGACGAAGCACAGGACCGAGGAGGCGACAAGATACGGCTCGATGCCCATGTCCAGGAGCCGCGTCACCCCGCCCGCCGCGTTGTTCGTGTGGAGCGTGGAGAAGACGAGGTGCCCGGTCAGGGCGCTGCGGATGGTGATCTCGGCGGTCTCCGGGTCCCGGACCTCGCCCACCATCATGATGTCGGGGTCGTGGCGGAGCATCGACCGCAGCCCCTGGGCGAAGGAGAAGCCGATCTTCGTGTGGACCTGGAGCTGCGTGATGCCGGCGAGCTGGTACTCGATGGGGTCCTCGATCGTCAGGATCTTCACGTTCGGGGCGTTGAGCTTCGAGAGGCAGGCATAGAGCGTCGTCGTCTTGCCGGAGCCGGTGGGGCCGGTCACGAAGATGATGCCGTGCGGCTTCTGGATGAGCTGGACGAGCTGCTCCCGGTGGTCCGGGCCAAGGCCCAGCTGCTCGAGGCTGAAGAGCATCTGGGAGGACAGCAGCCGGATCTCCACCGCCTCGCCGAAGCTCGTCGGCAGCACCGAGATGCGCAGGTCCAGGTCCTCCCCGTCGAGGCCGACCTTGATGCGGCCGTCCTGCGGCAGCCGCCGCTCCGCGATGTCGAGCTGCGCCATCACCTTGATCCGGGAGACGATCGCCTGGTGGAGCCGCACGAGGTCCGCCGGGGTCGAGATCTCGTACATGACCCCGTCGATGCGCTGGCGCACCCGGAGCGTCTGCCCGAACGGCTCGATGTGGATGTCGGTCGCGCGGTCGCGCGCCGCGGAGAGGATGAGCTGGTTGACGAACGAGATGACGGAGGCGTCGTCGGGCTTGGCGGTCAGGTCCTCCGTCGCGGCCGAGGCCGGGGCGGCGGCCTCGTGCAATCCGGTGTCGAGGAGCCGCTCCACCGCCGAGGCCCCGATCCCGTAGTGCCGCTGGATGGCCTCGCGGATCTCGACGGGGTCGGCGAGCGCGGGCCGGACCTCGCAGCCGAGGAGCAACTTCAGCTCATCGAGCGTCTGCACGTCGAAGGGGTCGGCGACGGCGATCTGCAGCGCGCCGTCCGCGAAGGCGACCGGCATGAGCTGGTAGTGGCTGGCGAACCTCGGCGACACCTTGGCCAGCACCTCGGGAGGGATCCGCGCGCCGGCCAGGCGCACCCGCTCAATTGACATACCGATACCTTACCACACCTCGACGGAAAAAAGGCACCGGTTCCTATTTTTTCAACCGCTGAACTTCCGGAACACCACGGTGGCGTTGTGGCCCCCGAAGCCGAGCGAGTTGGAGACCACCGCTTCCACCGGCGCCTTGCGCGCCTCATTGGGGATGTAGTCGAGGTCGCAGGCCGGGTCCGGGTGCTCGTAGTTGATGGTCGGCGGCATCACGCCGTCCCGGATGGCGAGCACGGAGATGACCCCCTCGACCCCGCCGGCCCCCCCGATGAGGTGGCCCATCATCGATTTGGTGGAGGAAACCGCCACCCGCTTGGCGGCGTCCTTGAACGTCGCCTTGATGGCCAGCGTCTCGATCTTGTCGTTGAGGTCCGTGGAGGTCCCGTGCGCGTTGAGGTAGCTCACCTGGTCGGGGCGCATCCGCGCGTCCTCCAGCGCCATCGCCATCGCCTTGGCCGCCCCCGCCCCCTCCGGGTCGGGCGCGGTCATGTGGAAGGCGTCCGCCGTCGCCCCGTAGCCGGCCATCTCGGCGTAGATTCTGGCCCCCCGCCGCTTGGCGTGCTCCAGCTCCTCCAGGACCAGGACGCCGGCGCCCTCGCCGATGACGAAGCCGTCCCGCTCCTTGTCGAAGGGGCGGCTCGCCTTGGCCGGCTCGTCGTTGCGGCGGGAGAGCGCCATGAGGGCGCAGAATCCGCCCACCGTCAGGGGCGTGATGCAGCTTTCGGTGCCGCCGCCCAGCATGACGTCGGCGAGGCCCCGCTGGATGATGCGGAACGCCTCCCCGAGCCCGTGCGCGCCCGAGGCGCAGGCGCTCGTCGTGCAGAAGTTCGGGCCCTTCCATCCCAGGTCCATCGCCACCTGGCCCGGCGCCATGTTGCAGATGAGCATCGGGATCATGAAGGGGCTGAGCCGCTTCGGCCCCTTCGCCACGAGGGTGCTGTGCTGCTGCTCGATCAAATGCATGCTCCCGATGCCGGTGCCGATGACGACCCCGAACCGGAAGGGATCGGCGGGTGCTCCCGTGAGCCCGGCGTCCGCCACCGCCTGCTTGCCGGCGGCGATGGCGAACTGCACGAACCGCTCGCTCCGCTTGATCTCCTTGGGGCTGAGGTACTGCGCCGGGTCGAACCCCTTCACCTCGGCGGCGATTCGGGATTCAAGGGCGCCCGCATCGAAGCAGCTGATGGGGCCGACGCCGCTCGTCCCGGCCAGCAGCGAGCGCCACATGGCGGGCACGTCGTTGCCCACCGGCGTCACCGCCCCAAGCCCTGTCACCACCACTCGTCGAAAATCGGGGACAGCCACTAATTTCTCCTTGGCTTCGCTCTAAAACACGAACGTCCGCTCACAAGCGGACGTCCGCACACTGCACAGATTGTACGGCTGGCTACTTCGCGCCGGCAGTCTTCGACTCGATGTACTTGATGGCCTCGCCCACCGAGCTCATCTTCTCGGCGTCCTCGTCGGGGATCTCGATGCCGAACTCCTCCTCCAGCGCCATGACGAGCTCGACCGTGTCGAGCGAATCCGCCCCGAGGTCCTCGATGAAGGAGGCCGCGTCCGTGACCTCCTCCAGCTTGACGCCCAGCTGCTCGGCGATGATCGCCCGCACCCGATCCGCGACAGCCTCTGCCATATACAACCCTCCTTGTTTCGGCCTGAGCAAATGCCCTTACATCGCGAGGCCGCCGTCCACCACCAGCACGTGGCCGGTGATGTACCGCGCGGCATCGCTGACCAAGAAGAGCGCGGCGCGCGCCACGTCCAGCGGCTCGCCCAGCGTCCCCATCGGGATCGCCTCAAGCAGCCGCTGCCTCGCCTGCTCCGGCAGCGCCTCGGTCATCTCGGTCTTGATGAAGCCCGGCGCGATGGCGTTGCAGGTGATGCCCCGCCTCGCCAGCTCCTTGGCCACGGCCTTGGTCAGCCCGATGATGCCGGCCTTGGAGGCGGCGTAGTTCGCCTGGCCGGGATTCCCAATGAGCCCCACGATGGAGGCGATGCTGACGATCCGGCCCCGCCGGGCTTTCAGCATGTGCTTGGCCACGGCCCGGGTGCAGAGGAAGGTGCCCTTCAGGTTGATGGCGAGCACCCGATCCCACTGCGCATCATCCATGCGGATGAGCAATCCATCCTTGGTGATGCCCGCGTTGTTGATGAGTATATCGATTCTCCCCAGCTTGTCAAGCACTTTTGCCACGCCGTCCTCGACCTGTTTTCCGTCGGTGACATCGACGGAAAGCCCCTCGGCCCGCCGGCCCAGGGCGCGCAGCTCCTGGGCGGTTTGTTCCAGCAGCTCGGGGTTCACGTCAAAGAGCGCCACGTCCGCCCCGGCCTGGGCAAACACCAGGGCGATCTCCCGCCCGATCCCCCGGGCGCCCCCGGTCACGATGGCGACCTGGCCGGTGAGGGGGGTGGTTGTCGCGTCACTCATGTCGGCGCATTATAGCGAAAAATGGTACCGGTTGCTCTATCGAAAACGTTGTCTGGCCGCGGGTGACGCGGAGCCGGGGACCCCGCCGCCTGCCCGCAGGCCGACGAGGCCGAGGACAGCCGGCGGGGTGGCGGCGCGGCAGGACCCGCGGCGGGCGGCCGGCTCCGGCAGATGGGCGGGCTTCAGCGTCCCCTCCTCATAGAGGCCGATGATGGCGTCCACCACGATGGGGTCGAACTGGACGCCCCGGTTGCGCCGCAGCTCCCCGATCGCCCCCTCGATCGGCATCCCCTTGCGGTAGGGGCGGTCGGTGACCATCGCGTCAAAGGCGTCCACCACCGTGGCGATGCGCGCCCCGATGGGGATCTGCTCGCCCTTGAGCCCTTCCGGGTAGCCGGAGCCGTCGTACGCCTCCTGGTGGTAGCGGACGATCTTGGCCATCTCCTTCAGTCCGGTGATCTGCTCCAGGATCTCGGCGCCGTCCACCGGGTGGCGCCGCATGATCCGCCACTCCTCGTTGGAGAGCGGCCCGGGCTTGAACAGGATCTCCTTGGGCGTGAAGATCTTGCCCACGTCGTGGAGCAGGATGCCGGCCAGCAGCAGCTCATCCGACATCCCGCCCAGCGCCACCCCCATTTCGCGCAGCTTCGCGAGGATCTTCCCCGCGTACTCCACGCTGCGCGAGACGTGCTCGTGGGTATAGTGGGGATCGATCTTCGAGATGACCAGGGAGAAGGCGGCGACGATCCCCCGCGTCACCTGCCGCATCTCCTCCAGCGACCGCTTCAGCTCCTGGTTGGCCGCCCGGAGGTCCTCGTAGAGCGAGTTGCTCACCTTGGCGAGCACCTCCTCCTGCAGGTACTCCAGGCTGAAGGGCTTGATGACGTAGTCGGCGGCCCCCAGCGCCTTCACCCGCTGAATCATCTGCGCATCCTCCACCCCGGTGATGACGATGATCTTGATCGTCTCGTCCACCTCCCGGGCCTCCCGGAGGATGTCCAGGCCGTCCACGCCCGGCATGTGCAGGTCCAGGAAGACCAGGTGGGGGCGCTCGTCGCGGATGCAGGCGAGCGTGGTCGGGCCGTCGTGGGCCAGCAGGACGCTGTAGCCCCGCTCGGAGAAGAAGAGCTCAAGCAGGCGGCAGATCTTCCGTTCGTCGTCGGCGACGAGGAGCTTGACCATCTAGGCGGCGTCGCCGTCGCGCCACACCGGAAGCTGGATGGTGAAGCGCGCCCCATGCCCCTCTTCGGACGCCAGCTCAATGGAGCCGCCGTGGGACTTCAGGATGCGCTGGGTCACGAAGAGCCCAAGGCCGGTCCCGGTCGGCTTCGTCGTGTAGAAGGGGTCGAAGATGCGCCGCTGGATGTTCATGGGGATGCCGGGGCCGGTGTCCTCGACCGTCAGCACGACGGAGCCGCCGTTGGCGGCGGCCGACACCGTGAGCCGGCCGCCCTGCTCCCCCATCGCCTGGCAGGCGTTGAGGATGAGGTTGAGCAGCACCTCCTGGAGCTGGTTCTGGTTGCTGCGGACCTTGGGCAGCCCGTCGGGGACGTTGACGATGCGCTCCACCCGCTCCAGGCGCGCCTGGTAGCCGGCCAGCGTGAGGCTCTCCTCCACCACCGCCTTCAGGTCCACCGGGCTCACCTCAGCCGGCGCGGGCTTGGCGAAGCGCAGGATCCGCCGGGTGATGTCCGCCGCCCGCTTGCATTCCTCGATGATGCTGCGGAGGAGCTGGTCCACCTGCGCATTCTGGTCCTTGAACCGCTCGAGGTAGAGCTGCGCCTCGCCCGAGATGATGGTCAAGGGGTTGTGGATCTCGTGGGCCATCCCTGAGGCGAGCTGCCCGATGCTGGCCAGCTTCTCCGACTGGACCATGTAGGCTTCGTTCGCGCGCAGCTCCTCGAAGACCATCGCGTTCTCGATGGCGAGGGCCGCCTGGTTGGCCAGGCCGGAGAAGATGGCGATGTCGTCCGTCGTGTAGGGCTCCCGGGAGCGCTTGGCGCCCAGCACGAGGAACGCGAGCAGCCGCTCGTCCGAGAAGCTGGGCACGATGAGCCGCGCCTCAAGCTCGCGCATCCAGGTGTAGGCCGACTCGACCTGCCGCGCGCGCTCGCCGCGCTTGCCCTGCAGCTCCATTTCAAGCTCCTCCAGCACGACAAGGTCCTTCTGCGACTGCAGGAGCTCGATGAGCGGTTCGCCCTGTCCGATCGAAAGCTTCGGCGGGATCAGCGAGCGGTAGCGCGCCGCCCGGAGGAAGTAGCGCTGCTCCTTCGGATCATAGAGGAAGAGCGCGGTGTTCACGAGGCCCACCGTGCGGTTGACCATGTAGGCGATGAGCCGGCAGAGCCGCCCGATCTCCTTCACGCGGGTCATGCCGCTTGAGGCGCTGATGAGCGTCCGGTGGTAGCGGCGCTGATCCCGCAGCATCTGGCCTTCCATCTCCCGGATGAGCGTGACGTAGATGAGCGGGGCGGCCAGCGCCAGGAGGCCGAAGAGGGTGACGGGGACGTACCACCAGACGGTGGGCAGCAGGCGCCGCAGCCACCCGGCGCCGAAGATGAAGACCAGCGAGGGGATCGAGATGACGAGGCCGTAGAGCCCGAGGAAGAGGACGAGCTTGCTCGCCTGCAGCCGCCCCATCCGCCGCCTCGCCATCAAAAGGTACTGGCTCTGCTCTGTCGAATACGTCGCTGGGCCGCGGGTGACGCGGAGCCGGGGCCCCCGCCGCCTGCCCGCAGTCCCGCCGATGGCGGGACGAGGACAGCCGGCGGGGTGGCGGCGCGGCATTGACCGTCTCGGCCAGATCCCGCAACGACGTCAGCGGCTTGTCGAAGTGGGCGAACGCCCCGAGGCCCAGCAGCCGGTCGCGCGTCTTGCCCCCGTCATTGTAGGCGGTGATGACGATGACGCGCGTCGCCGGGTGGGTGCGCCGGATGCGCTGGAGCAGCTCGTCCCCGTCCATCCCCGGCAGCTTCAGGTCCACCAGCACCACCGGCGGGTCATGGGCATCGACCAATGCGAGGCCCGACGGCCCGGTCAGCGCCACGTGGACCTCGTAGCCCCGCGCGCTGAAGAACCCCTCGATCGCCTTCGTGAACTCCGCCTCGTCGTCGATCGCCACGAGGCGCGTCCGCTCCGCCATCACCCTCGCGCGGGCACGGACGTCTCGCGCGCCGCCGCGAAATCGAGGAAGAACGTCGTCCCCTTGCCCACGACGCTCTCGACCGAGATGCGCCCCTTGTTCCGCTCCACGATCTGCCGCACGATGAAGAGGCCAAGCCCCGTCCCCTTCCCCGGCTCCTTCGTCGTGAAGAAGGGGTCGTAGATTTTCCCCAGCTTGTCCGGCGGGATGCCGCTGCCCGTATCGGCGATCTCGATGCGCACCTGGCCCTCCCCGCCCGTGTGCGCGCGCACCCAGATGGTGCCGGGCGGCGCAATCGCCTGAGCTGCGTTGCGGATGAGGTTGAAGAGCACTTCCTGCAGCTGCCGCCGGTCCACGACGATGGGCGGCAGGTCCGGGGCGATTGCCTTCTCCACCGCGATCTTCTCCAGCGTCAGGTCGTGGCCGACGAGCATCAGGACTTCGTCCACCTCCTGCGCCACCGACACCGGCTGCGCGGTCGGCTCCTTGATGGGCTTCGCGAAGTTCGAGAGCTTCTGCGTGATGGCGGTCGCCCGGTCGATCTGCTTCAGCGCCCCGCGCATGATGGCGGTTGTGCGGTCCAGCAGATCCCCTGACGTCTTCCCCACCAGGATGCCGTCCTCCACGTCCAGCAGGAACGCCTCGCACTGCGCCTTCACGATGCCCAGCGGGTTGCAGATTTCGTGGTTGATCCCGGCCGACAGCGTCCCGATGACGGCCAGTTTCTCCTTTTGCGCCGCCTCCGCCTGCGTCTTCGCCAGCTCCTCGAACAGCTCCGCGTTGCTCACCGCGATGGCCAGCGTCCGCGCAAGCGGCAGCAGGATGTCCAGGTCGTCCTTCGTGAACTCCTCGTCCGACTTCTTCTTCCCCAGGCACAGCACCCCGATGAGGTCGTCATGGAGGTTGAGCGGCAGGCACAGCCGCGCGTTGAGCTGCTTCAGGCACAGATGAACGCTCCCCGGAAACCGCACCTTCGCCAGCGGCCCGTCCAGCCCGATGGGCTCGTGGGTCTCCCGCAGGAAGCGGATGAACTGCTCCTGCTCGCCGAACGCCACCTGCCGCCCGTTCAAGCCGCGCGAGGCCGCGAGGTCATAGGTCCGCTTGTCCTTGTCGAGCAGGAGCAGGCTCGCCCCGTCCAGCTTCACCGTCTCCGAGAGCGTGTTCACCGTCATCTGGACCAGCTGCCGCAGGTCCACCATCACCATGACCTCGTCCGTGAAGCGCTTCAGCAGCTCTTTATAGTCGTACTTCTTCTGGAAGAGGTACCGTTCCGTCACGTTCACGAGGCGATTGCGCAACGGCCCGTACAGCCCCGCGATGACCATCGCCGCAAACACGTTCGAGAGCCACTTCGGGATCTCCACGAACCGGCTCAGCACGTCCTGCGACACGAACGCCACCAGCGACACCACCGCCACCACCGACCCCACCAGCCCCGCAAACACCAGCGTCCGCTTGATGATGACTTCGATGTCCAAAAACTGATAGCGGAAAATAGCATAACTCAGAAGAACTGGAAACAAAGGAATGGTGAAGTTTCCGTATGGGTACAGATTCACTCCAAAAACAGGGAGAAAACACGAAATCCCTCCCACATACCCAACGATACCTGCTAAAAAAAACCATCGTACCTGGAGACGACGTTTTTCGGCAGTAGTTCGCACCATATATCGCCACAGATCAATGTGCGTGAGAATAACCATGGCGATAAAAAACAATACGAGAAACGGATATGCTTGACCGATCGGTCTAGAAACGTAGTAGAGGCCCCTGAACAGCTCACTAACATTTGCGATCAGCAGTGGGCTAGCGTCTGCGATTAAAAAGCCGAGGCTTAACAAATAGGCTAACACTATCTTGGCTGGCCGATGGATCTCGAGGAAGATGGAGACGAAATGATAAAAAATTGATGGGATAAAAATTACTGCAATGTAGGTTATGCGCCACCAGATTAGTGCTGTTTCATGATCCGAAGCCAGTCCAATCTTCAGTCCACCAAAACCCCATACAGCAACCGTTACACAGAAGAAGCTCCATAATCGATTGATGCGATTGGTTCGATTACTGAAATATACCCACGCTCCAATCCCCAAACTTGATAGACCAGTCAGGAGACCGGAAAGGGCAAAGAGGCTCATCGTGGAGGTTGCTGGCCCAGATATCTTGCCCGGATGAATCCAGCTTTAGCGCAGTAGCGATACAGTTTCTCTAACATATTCTCATCGACTTTTGGCCATCGGAATCCTGCATCATTTAATACCGCGTTTGTGTGTGTAGCGCTAAAGCGAAGGCGGTAATTCAAGTATGGAACAAATGGACGCATCATTCGCCATTGGCTTGGAGAAAACTGCCCACTATCGAAATGTTCCGCTGGAACCAGGGTAGGCCTCCGACACTCAAAGACTGCTGTTCCTATCTCAATCAGTTTATCTAGTGAGGTTTCCTCTGTATTAACCAAATGCCAAACTCCATTGGGTGGCTTTTCAGCTTCAGAGAGCAACCAAATTGCTTCAGCTACCTTATCAACCGGTACAAGGGAGAGTATTGCATCTTCCCGGCCAGGCCATATTTTGAATAGATTGTGGGCAAGAAACCGGAGAGGCTGGTAAATCGTCTTAAAATTACTAGTGACGCCTCGGAGAGAATCGCCCGTGATAATCCCGGGTCTATAAATTTCAATGTTTAGACCCCTCTTCCTGTACTCTATGGCGAGTAGTTCTGCTTCAAATTTAGTCTCTTCGTAAGCATTATGAAAATGCTGATTGCGAGTCAACTGATTTTCTGAAAACCAACCCTGCGAATCACCAGCAACAGTCACGCTACTAATGTGGTGAACGCGGATCGGATGCTTTGTTATCCGGTTAGCTTCTAAAGCTAATTTAAACACATTTTCTGTCCCAGTAACGTTGGGCTGACGGAGCAGATCGATAGAAGCATTCAAGTCAGTTAACGCAGCAGTATGGAAAACATCTGTGACTTGCTTCAAAAGTTCTGTGCGTGTCACCGAAGGTAAATCGAGATGGGCTTTACAGACGTCACCCCGCACGATTTGAATCGCTTCGTCTTTCCAAAATGACCCCCTGCCGTTTCTACAAAACTTCAATGCATCAAAGACACGGTTCTTCGCCGTTATGTCTCCTTTTCCTCTAGCCAAGACGAAGACTTTACGGTAGTTATGGCTGGCAAGGGTGTGAATCAACCAAGAACCCAACAGGCCGGCTCCACCCGTAACAATTGCTACGCGTCCCATTGCTCTTTTCGCTAAAGTCTTCAGTTTTCACCCGGTTTCTTTAGGACAAGCGCTATGTACTCAACGTGACGCCGAATGTGGTTATGTGCTTTGGCAGAGTAATGGAGAGTGGCCCAGTGGTTGTCCGTCAGACTATGCAATAGGGGATTAAATCGACAAAGGGCAGCACGACTCCAGCGCCATTGGCCAGCTTTTGCAAATGTGTCAAAAATGAACTGTATTGGACCCGTTACTCTCCGGCTCCACTTATAGAACCCTTCAACTTTAAACCCAGCAGACTTTGCTGTCTTAATGTATTGGCCAAGGGAAAAGAAGTCGCTCCACTTCCATTCATTTTGGACGAAACGTGTAAACTCGTCTTTAAGGATCTGCCTGTCTTTATCTGTCTTCCATGCAAAGTCAACCACAACTAATCGGCCCCCCTGCTCCAAAATTCTGAAAGCCTCTTTAAGAAATTTTTCTCGGTCTGCGAAGTGAAATGCAGCCTCTAGGCATAAGACTTTGCCAAAGCTACCATTCTGGAATCGTAAGCTAAGCGCATCGCCATGCTCGAATTTTAAATTGTGAATATTCCCATATAGGGTAGTGGCTACATTGACGTGCTCAGGCAATAAATCAATTCCTATCACGCTTGAGGTGGGGTGGGAAGAAGCGATCAAGAAAGAGCTGAGCCCTCTACCACACCCTATATCTAAAACGTCATCCCCTGCTTGAATCTCTAAGAGTTTAAAAGCTTTCCTTACCAGTCTGACCTGCGCGCTCGGCAACATGTAGGCCGTCTTTAGTAGGACTAGGTTATAGAGCAGATTCAGAGCGCTGACTGGCGTAGGAAACCGAAAGTAACCAAGATTGATCAAAGGACCCCATCCAAAAGCTCTTAAGACTTGAAAGGTAGCCGTCGAACTATCATATGCTGAACCTAGATCCTTGAATTGATCGGTTTCAGCAAACTCCCGTTGAACAATTCCATCCTTAAGTAGCCACTCATGAATTCTATTCTTGGTAACTGGATCGAGTAAGCTGAAGAAGATCCCTGTATCTATTGAATTGGTGCCCGCCGGACCAACAGCGCTTTTCTGCCATGCAACAGTCCCGTTCAATTCTGGTAAGCCCGGCAAGTAATGGTTCCCGTTGAATACGAGCCGGATTTCCTGACCAATTGCTAAGAATTCTCGGATAGCAAATCGCATACCTCCCTCAGAAATGTCCTCCAATAAGGCCTGTTGACTTTCTGAGGGTAATTGGTTTGGCAGCCAGTAATGAGCTTTGAGGCGAGCTGGTACTCTTACGAACTTACGCTGTTCAACCATTGTTCTGCATCATTTGGTTGCACTTAGGCTGTGGCGGAGAGAGGTTTGTTTCACGGTGTTGACGAGCTTGGTGAAGGAGCGGCGCTGGTCGACGTATTGGATGCCGAGCTTTTCGATGGTCTGCTTGTCGGAGGCTTCGAGGTTGAGGCCGTAGACGATGACCTCCTTGGGGCGGTAGGGCGACTCGACGATGCGGGAGGCGATCTGGCCGCAGGGGATCTGGTAGAGCGAGTCGAAGTTGATCAGGACGAGGTCCGGCCGGAAGGACATGAGCTTCTGGAGCGCGTCGTTGACGGTGTGGGCGAAGTCGACGTCGTACCGGCCGCCGCAGCGGCTTTCATCCGTGAAGCAGTCGCGCAGGTAGGGGGTGAGCCGGTCCTGCTCGCTGGGGAGCACCTCAGAGATGAAGAGGAGCTTGGCCTGCGGGACGCCGTCCAGCTTGACGCCCTTGGCGGACGGCTGCAGGCGCCGCTCGGTGGCGGAGAGCACCTCGATGACTTTCTTCTTCAGCGCGTCAAGCCCGATGGGTTTGGCGAAGAAGGCGTCGATGCCGATCGTCTCGGCCGCCCGCTTGTTCTCCTCATCATAGGCGGTGATCACGAAGGTCTTGACCCCCGGGTAGTCTCGCTTGATGACCTTGAGCAGTTCCAACCCGTTCATGCCGGGCAGCTTGATGTCGATGAGCGCCAGGGAAGGCTGCTCCTCCGCCAGGAGCTTGAGCGCGGCCTCGGCTGATGCGGCGGTCATGAGCTGGTAGCCCCGGCTGCCGAAGAAACCGCTGAGCGTTTCGAGCATCGTGGTCTCATCATCCACCACCAGGATCTTCCCCTTCCCGATCGCCTGCTGCTCGAGGTAGGCCTCGTAGTCCTCGCAGTCCACGTAGTAGTCCGCCTCGCAGTAGTTGCGG
>JACPAY010000007.1:0-77627 GCA_016180575.1 Candidatus Omnitrophota bacterium
CACCGCGGTCCAGGCGGGTCCCTGCACGGTGCTCGGGCTTCGCGAGCCGGAGCGCCACGGCTACCGGGCGGTCCAGGTGGGCTTCGAGCCGGTCCAGGAGGCCTCGCTGACCCGGCCCGAGCGGGGCCAGTTCAAGCGGGCCAAGGCCGGCCCCTTCCGGCACGTCCGGGAGTTCCGCCTGCCGGCGCACGGCGCAGGCAACCAGGAGCAGGAGCTCGCGGTGGGCCAGCAGCTCACGGTGGAGCTGTTCCAGGACTACGAGCTGGTCGATGTCACCGGCATCTCCATCGGGAAGGGGTTCCAGGGCGGGATGAAGCGCTGGGGCTGGTCAGGCGGGCCGGCGACCCACGGCTCCATGTCGCACCGGGCGCCCGGCTCGATCGGCTCGACGACCACGCCGGGGCGCGTGTGGCGCGGCCACCACCTGCCCGGCCATATGGGGGCGGACCGGGTCACAGTCCAGAACGTCCGGATCGTGCGCCGGGACGCGGAGCACCACCTCCTCCTGCTGGAGGGATCGGTCCCGGGCGCCCCGCAAGGGCTGGTGTTCATCCGCACATCGCAGAAGCGGCCCGGCGTCGTGAAGCCGCCGCAGGCGTTCCAGACCGTCATCGAGGAAGAGGACACGAAGAGCAAGGGCGCGGCCAAGGCCGCGAAGGCGACGAAGACGAAATGAGCCCGCGCGCACCCGCGACGAAGCCGGCTGAGCCCACGCCCGTTCAGCTCAAGGTGTTCAACGTGCAGGGAGCCGAGGTGGAGCAGCTGACGCTGGATGAGGCGGTGTGGGGAGGGCCGGTGAACCTGCGGCTGCTGTCGCAGGCGGTCGCGATGTACCGGACCAACCGGCGCGCCGGCACCGCGTCGACCAAGACCCGCGCCCATGTGTCGGGCGGCGGCAAGAAGCCCTGGAAGCAGAAGCACACGGGCCGCGCGCGCGCCGGCTCGACGCGCTCTCCCCTGTGGCGGCATGGCGGGGTGGTCTTCGGGCCGCATCCGCGCGCGCTGTTCTACCGGCTGCCCCAGGCCCTGCGGCGCCGCGCGCTCCAGGAGAGCCTGAAGGGCAAGCTGCGGGATGAGGAGCTGATGGTCGTCGACGCGCTCAAGGCCGAGGCGCCCAAGACCAAGCCCTTCGCGGGGCTGGCCAAGGCCTTCGGCGTGGCGCGCAAATCGGTCATCGTGCTGGATGAGCCGGCGCCGCCGCTCGTGAAGTCGCTGCGCAACCTCGCAGCCTTTGAGCTGCGCAGCGCGGCCAACCTCAACGCCTTTGACGTCCTGAACGCCCACAAGCTCCTCATCACCAAGGCGGCGTTCGAGCGGCTGGAGCACCGGGTGAACCCCGCCCTTCAGGGCGGGGTGAAGGGAGCGGCGGATGCGCCCGCCCACTGACATCGTCAAGCAGGTGCTGCAGAGCGAAAAGGGCGCGCGGGTCCTCGCCCACGGCCAGTACGTCATGGACGTGGCGCCGGACGCGAACAAGGTGGAGATCCGCGAGGCGGTGGAGGGGCTGTTCAAGGTCAAGGTGCTGAAGGTCAACACGATGGTCACCCACGGCAAATGGCGGCGGCTGCAGGCCCGGTGGGGCCGCCGGACGGACCGCAAGAAGGCCATCGTCACGCTGGCCAAGGGCCAGAAGATCGACGTCAAGACGGAGAAGGCCTGATGGGGATCAAGACGCACAAGCCCTACACCCCGACGATGCGCTACCAGGTGACCGCGGATTTCGCCGAGGTCACCACCGCAACACCGCACAAGCCGCTCCTCTCGCCCATGAAGAAGACGGGGGGGCGCAACGCCCACGGCCACATCACGAGCCGCTTCATGGGCGGCGGGCACAAGCAGATGTACCGCCACATCGACTTCTACCGCCGGGACAAGGCGGGCCTCTCCGCCACCGTGCGGTCGGTCGAGTACGACCCCAACCGCAGCGCGCGCATCTCGCTCGTCGAGTACCCGGACGGGGAGAAGCGCTACATCCTCTGGCCGGAGGGGCTCGCGGTCGGCGACACGGTGGTCGCCGGCGACGAGGCGGAGGTCAAGGTCGGCAACGCGATGCCGCTGCGGCGCGTGCCGCCCGGCCAGATGATCCACAACCTCGAGATCCAGCAGCGCCACGGCGGACAGCTCGTCCGCTCGGCGGGGTCCTGGGCGATCATCCAGGCCAAGGAGGGCGACGTCGCGCATGTGAAGTTCCCGTCCGGTGAGGTCCGGCTCGTGGGCCTCGACTGCTGGGCGACCATCGGGCAGGTGGGATTTTCGGAGCACAAGTCGCTCATCCTCGGCAAGGCGGGCCGATCCCGCTGGCTGGGGCGCAAGCCGCACGTGCGGGGCGTCGCCATGAACCCGGTCAACCACCCGCACGGCGGAGGCGAGGGGAAGTCCGGCCAGGGCAATCCGCACCCGGTGTCCCCCTGGGGCTGGCACACGAAGGGGCGCAAGACGCGCAACCGGAACAAGTATTCCGCCCGCCTCATCGTCAAGCGCAGGCCGTATGGAGTCCGCCACTAGAGAGGACGGGAGCAGATGGGACGTTCGGCCAAGAAGGGCGCATTCGTTGATGAACCGCTGCTGCGCAAGGTGCAGACGGCCCAGCAGGCGAGAGACCGCAAGCCGATCAAGACGTGGTCGCGGCGCTCCACCGTGACGCCGGACTTCCTCGGGCTCAATTTCCTCGTGCACAACGGCAGGGCGTTCATGCCCGTCTTTGTCACCGAGAACATGGTCGGGCACAAGCTGGGGGAGTTCGCGCCCACGCGGGTGTTCCGCAAGCACGGCGGCGTGAGGAAAGAAACGGCCGGCCCGATGGGCGCGAAGCCAACCGCCGCCCCGGCCCCGGCGGCGCCCGCGGCCGAGCAGGGCAAGGAGAAGAAATAGGCCGATGTTGTCGAAGGCGATCGCGCGCCACGTCCGCATGACCCCGAGGAAGGTGGGCTACGTCGCCACCCCGCTGCGCCGGCGCACGGTCGCGGAGGCGCTGGCCCTCCTCTCGGCGACCAACCGGCGGGCAGCTCGTCCGGTGGCCAAGCTGATCGCCTCGGCGTTCGCCAACGCCCGCCAGCGCCACCCGGAACTGCGCGAGGAAGAGGTCGTCATCAGCCGGCTGGTGGCGGATGAGGGGCCGCGGTGGAAGCGGTTCCGCGCGGCGGCCTTCGGGCGCGCGGCGCGGATCCTGAAGCGCACCACCCACATCACCGTTGAATTGGAGAGGAAATGAGCCACGAAAGGTGCGCCCATGGGCCATAAGGTCAACCCGGAGTGCCTGCGGCTGCCGATCTCGCGCGATTGGCGCTCGCGCTGGTTCGCGCCGAACAAGAAGCTGTTCCTCCAGTACCTCCAGGAGGACCGGAAGGTCCGCGAGCTGCTGCAGCGGGAGCTGGCCTCGGCGGCGGTCGCGCGCGTGGTCATCGAGCGCTCGACGGACAAGGTGCGGATCGTCATCTCCACGGCGCGGCCCGGCATCCTGATCGGCCGGCGGGGCGAGAACATCCAGCGGCTCCAGGACGCGGTCCAGAAGATCCTCGGGCCCCAGCAGCAGCTCAAGATGGACTACCTGGAGATCACCAACCCGGCCATCGAGGCGCAGCTCATTGCGGATTCGCTCGCCTTCCAGCTCCAGAAACGGATTGCGTTCCGCCGGGCCATGAAACGGGCCCTCCAGCAGGCGATGGAGTCCAAAGACTGCAAGGGGATCAAGGTGGTCTGCGATGGTCGGCTCGCCGGTTCCGAGATGACCCGGCGCGAGGTCTATCGGACGGGGAAGGTGCCGCTGAGCACCCTGCGCTCCAACATCCAGTTCGGCTCGGCCACCGCGCACACGACGGCAGGCTGCATCGGGACGAAGGTCTGGGTCTGCCGCGGGGACCTCGTGTCGATGGAGCGCGAGAAGAAGCCGCCCCGCCCGCGCCTCGCCCGCCAGGCGCCGGCGGCCGCGGACTCGGCGTGACGAGGCCAGCCGATGGCGCTCCTGCTGCCCAAACGCGTGAAATATCGGAAGGCCTTCCGCGGCAAGCGCCGCGGGGCCGCGAAGGGGGGCGTGCGCCTCGCCTTCGGGGAGTTCGGGTTGAAGGCGCTGGGGAACGGGTGGGTGACCGCGGCCCAAATCGAGGCCTGCCGGGTCACCATCAGCCGGTCCCTGACCCGCGGCGGCAAGGTGTGGCTGCGCGTGTTCCCGGACAAGCCGGTCACCACCCACGGGCAGGAGAAGCCGATGGGCGCCGGGAAGGGGCTGGTGGACCACTGGGTGGCCGTCGTGAAGCGGGGGCGCATCCTCTTCGAGGTGAGCGGCATCCCCGAGCTGGTGGCGCGAGAGACGTTCCGCATGACCGCCTGCAAGCTGCCGCTCCCGAGCCGGATGGTCACTCGGAAGGATGAGGGCTGAGCGAGATGGCAGGGAAGCAATCGACAGCGAAGGCGCTGCGGGAGCTGCCGCGCGCGGATCTCCTCGCGGAGCTCTCGCGGCTCCGGCAGGAGCTGTGGCAGCACCGGATCAAAATCAGGGAAGGCGCGCAGCAGCAAATGCATCAGATCCCCGTGCTCCGGCGGCAGATCGCCCGGATCCACACCGTGCTCAAGGAGAGCCGCACGCCATGACCCGAGCTCGTCGCAAGATCCGCATTGGCCTGGTGACGAGCAACAAGATGACCAAGACCATCGTGGTCCGGGTCGTCCGCCTGGTCCGGCACCCGCAGTATAACCGCGTCATCAAGCAGGTGAACTCCTTCAAGGCGCACGATGAGACGAACAGCGCCTCGATCGGCGACTGGGTCAAAATCATGGAGACCCGTCCCATCTCCAAGGACAAGCGGTGGCGGCTGGTTGAGATCCTCAAGCGCGCCTCGACCGCGCCGCCGGTCCCCGGCGAGGAACCCGCCGAAGCGGCGCCGCCGGCGCCGAAGCAGGCGAAGCAGACGGCGGAACCGAGCCAGGTCGCGGGATGATCGGCCTACGGACGCAGCTTGAGGTCGCCGACAACACCGGGGCGAAGAAGGTGTGGGCCATCGGCGTCATCGGGCGGGCCAACAAGCGCATGGCCGACGTCGGCGACGTGCTCACCGGCCACGTCCGCGAGGCGGACCCCGACGCGCTGGCGAAAAAAGGGGAGATCGTCCGCTGCGTGGTCGTGCGCACGAGCGCCCCGATCAGGCGGCAGGACGGCACGACGCTGAAGTTCGACTCAAACGCGGTCGTGCTGATCGACACCCAGAACAACCCGAAGGGCACCCGGGTCTTCGGCCCCGTGGCCCGCGAGCTGCGCGAGAAGCGGTTCATGAAGATCATCTCGCTGGCGCCCGAGGTCGTGTAATGGGGCAGGCGCGTCGCATGAGACAGGGGACAAGGGACAGGGGACATGTCTCCCGTCTCCTGTCTCATGTCTCCAGAGGGGCGGATGGCTCGCATTAAGAAGGGAGATACGGTCACGGTCTTGAGCGGCAAGGACCGCGGCAAATCAGGCAAGGTGCTGCAGGTGTGGCCGGCGCGCGGCCGGGCCCTGGTGGAGCACGTCAACCTCGTGACCCACTTTGAGCGGCGCAGCCAGCAGCACCAAGCCGGCGGCGTGGTCCAGCGGGAGGGCGCCGTGGCGCTCTCGAAGCTCTCGCTGACCTGCCCGAAGTGCCGGCGGCCGTCCCGGCCGGGCTGGACGGCCTCGGTTCAGGGAGCGAAGCAGCGGGTGTGCCGCCGCTGCCAGGAACCGATCTGATGCCCGCGCCCGCGCCGACGACGAAAGCCCGGCCCGCCCCGCGCCTGCTGGAGCGCTACCGCAAGGAGCTGGCGCCGGCGCTGGCCAAGCAGTTCCATCACCGCAACCCCATGGCGGCGGCGCGCCTGGAGAAGATCGTGCTCAACATGGGCTGCGGCGAGGCCGCCCACGACGCGAAGATCCTCGAGGCGGCGCAGCGGGACCTGGGCCTGATCGCCGGCCAGCGGCCGGTGGTGACGCGGGCGAAGAAGGCGATCTCCAACTTCAAGATCAAGGAACAGGATCCGGTCGGCTGCAAGGTGACGCTGCGCCGGGCGCGGATGTACGAGTTCCTGGATCGCCTCGTCCACATCGCGCTGCCGCGGATCCGGGACTTCCGGGGGCTGAACCCGAACAGCCTGGATCAAGGCGGCAGCTACAGCTTCGGGATCAAGGAGCACATGATTTTCCCCGAGATCCCGCCGGACCAGGTGCCGTACACGCTGGGGATGGACATTGTGTTGGTCACACGCGCCGCGACGCGCGAGGAGGCGTTCGCCCTGCTGAAGGGGTTCGGCCTGCCGTTCGCGGTGAAAGCCTCGAAGGAAGCGGAGTGAGATGGCGAGAACCTCCTGGATTGAACGGGCCAAGCGGAAACCGAAGTTCAAGGTGCGGGCGGTGAACCGGTGCCAGCGCTGCGCCCGCCGGCGCGGCTTCTACCGGCGGTTCGGCCTGTGCCGGATGTGCTTCCGCGAGATGGCCTGGCGCGGAGAGATCCCCGGCCTGACCAAGGCGAGCTGGTGAAATGGCGATCAGCGACCCCATCGGAGACGGGCTGACGAAAATCCGGAATGCCTCGCGGGCCCACCACCCCGCCGTGGACATCCGCTTCTCGCGCGTCTTCTTCGCGCACGTCCTGGACGTCCTCAAACAAGAGGGCTTCATCCGGACGTACAAGGTCCTGGGCGATCGGCCGAGCCAGCGCACGCTGCGCGTGTACCTGAAGTACGCCCCGGCCCCGTCGGAGGGCGGGCGGGCGCGGATCACGCCGGCGATCACGTCGCTCATCCGGGCCTCCAAGCCCGGGGTCCGGATGTATCGGAAGGCGCGCGCGCTGCCCCGGGTGCTGGGCGGCCTCGGCGCGGCCATCGTCACGACCTCGAAGGGCATCATGACGGAGCGCGACGCCTACCACCAGCGCATCGGCGGCGAGGTCATCTGCTATGTATGGTAGCCAGTCTTGTGTAATGCGTAACGCGGAATGCGTAATGGGAAGATGCCAGACAGAGATTTCGGCGTTTCCATTACGCATTACGCATTCCACATTACGCAAACGATGGGTGGTTGACGCGTGATGTCCCGCATCGGACGCGCCCCCATCCCGATGCCGACCGGCGTCAAGGTGACGCAGGAGGGTCCGCGGCTGCTCGTCGAGGGGCCGAAGGGGAAGCTGTCGCTCGCCATCCCCGCGGCGATCTCGGTCAGCGTGGACGGCCAGACGGTCCGGGTGCAGCGCGCCGGCGACGAGGCGCGCCAGCGGGCGCTGCACGGGCTGACCCGCGCCCTGGTCGCCAACATGGTCCACGGCGTCTCCGCCGGGTTTTCGAAAGAGCTGGAGATCGCGGGCGTCGGCTACCGGGCGCAGCTGCAGGGCAAACAGCTCTCGCTCCAGGTCGGGTTCTCGCATCCGGTCGTGGTCCCCATCCCCGAGGGGCTGACCGTGGAGGTGCCCAAGCCCACCTCGGTGGTGGTCAAGGGGTCCGACAAGCACCTCGTCGGGCAGTTCGCGGCCAACATCCGCCGCATCGCCCCGCCGGAGCCGTATAAGGGCAAGGGGATCAAGTACGCGGGAGAGATCATCCGCCGGAAAGCGGGGAAGGCCGCGACCGGCGCGGGCGCCAAGGCGCAAGCGGGATGATCCTTCGACTCGCTTCGCTCGCTCAGGATCATGGTGAGCAAGGCTCCGGCAGGAGCCGCGTCGAACCATGAACCCGGCCATCGATCGGGCGGTGGGGCGGCGGATCCGGCAC
This sequence comes from Candidatus Omnitrophota bacterium, assembly GCA_016180575.1. Lineage (GTDB taxonomy): Bacteria > Omnitrophota > Gorgyraeia > Aquiviventales > Aquiviventaceae > JACPAY01. Next base: position 7,705 of record JACPAY010000007.1, read on the forward strand.
CGACGACTCCGCAAGAAGGTCGCGGGGCTGCCGGACCGCCCCCGGCTGTGCGTCTTCCGCAGCCACAAGCACCTGTACGCCCAGCTCATCGATGATCTGGCCGGCAAGACGCTCCTGGGGTGGTCCACGAAGGACGAGCGGCTCAAGCGGCTGCGGAGCGGCGGCACGGTGGCGGCCGCCAAGGAGCTGGGCGCCCTCGTCGCCACCGACATCGCCCAGAAGGGCCTCAAACGAATCGTGTTCGATCGCGGAGGGTATCGCTACCACGGGCGGGTCCAGGCGCTCGCCGAGTCGCTCCGAGCGGGGGGCGTGGAGGTCTGATGGCGCGAGAGGGACAGCGGTTTCGGCCGCGGGACCAGGCGGCCAGGGGCGACGGGCCGCAGCTGACCGAAAAGCTCATCGGCATCAACCGGGTCGCCAAGGTGCACAAGGGCGGCAAGCGCCTGGCGTTCAGCGCGCTCGCGGTGGTCGGCGACGGCAAGGGACGGGTGGGGATGGCCCTCGGCAAGTCGAACGAGGCGGCGGACGCCATCCGCAAAGGGTTCCAGCAGGCGCAGCGGGACATGGTCGCCATCATCCTGAAGGGCGCGACGATCCCCCATGAGGTGATCGGCAGCTTCGATGCGTGCCGCGTGCTGCTCAAACCGGCCAGCCCCGGCACCGGGATCATCGCCGGCGGGCCGGTCCGCGCCGTGTGCGAAGCGGCCGGGATCCGGGACATCCTGACCAAGCGCCTCGGCTCCAGCAACGCGATCAACCTCGTCAAGGCCACCCTGATCGGGCTGCGGTCGCTCGAGAGCCCCGAGGCCATCCGCGACCGGCGCCGGCTGGTCGTGGATGTGCCCCCGGACGGGACCTGATGGACGTCTCCACGATCCCCGCCATGCCGGGCGCCCGCCACCGGCGCAAACGCGTGGGGCGGGGCATCGGATCGGGCCACGGGAAGACCTCGACGCGCGGCCAGAAGGGTCAGCGGGCCCGGACCGGCGAGGGCAAGCGGCCCGGGTTCGAGGGGGGGCGCACCCCGCTCATCCGCCGCCTGCCCAAGCGGGGGATGCGCTACAAGGCGACGGGGCATACGTCCGCCGTTGAAATCGTCAACGTGAGCCAGCTCAACCGCTGCGAAGGGGGAGAGCGGGTCACCCCGGAGCGCCTGAAGGCGCTCGGCCTCATCAACGATCCGGCCCGGCGGGTCAAGCTGCTGGGCGACGGGACGCTGACCAAGCCGCTGACGATCGTCGTGCACGAGATCAGCGCCTCCGCGAAGGACAAGGTGCTCAAGGCGGGCGGCGCGGTCGAGCTCATTGACAAGCCACCCACGCGGTGATGTTCCGGCTCCTGAGCGCGCTCGTCAACGCCTGGAGCATCCCCGAGCTGCGGCGGAAGCTCTCCTTCACGCTGGGGATGCTGGCCATCTACGAGGTCGGCATCTTCATCCCGGTCCCCGGGATCAACGGGAAGGAGCTGGGGCGCATCTTCGACCAGCTGGCGGCGACGAGCGGCGGCGGGCTGCTCAACCTGCTGGACATGTTCACCGGCGGGGCGCTCTCCCGGGCGACCGTCTTCGCGCTGGGGATCATGCCGTACATCAGCGCGACGATCATCGTGGAGACGCTGCTGGCCACGGCGATCCCGGCGCTGGAGAAGCTGCGCAAGGAGGGCATGACCGGGTACCGCAAGCTCCACCAGTACTCGCGCTACGCGACGGTGCTGCTGGCGGTGGTCAACTCGTTCATGTACGCGATCCTGCTCGAGAAGGCGATCCCGGCGCAGTTTCACACCCAGATCGTGCTCTCGCCGGGCCTGGGCTTTCGCCTCCTGACCGTGCTCACGATGACCGGCGGGATGGCGCTCATCATGTGGCTCGCCGAGCAGATCACCGAGCGCGGGATCGGCAACGGGATGAGCCTCCTGATGACCGCCTCGATCGTCGGCCGGATCCCGCTGGCGGTCCGGGATATCGCGGTCCAGCTGGGGCCCGGGGGCATGAACCAGTCGCCGATCGCCCCGCTGGCGTTCGCCTTCATGGGGGCGTTCCTCGTCGTCATCGTCATGGCGGTCATCTTCGTCGAGCAGGGCCAGCGGCGCATCCCGGTCCAGTATGCCCGGCGTGTGGTCGGCCGGAAGATCTACGGCGGGCAGAGCACCTACCTGCCGCTGCGGGTGAACAGCGGGGGGGTGCTGCCGATCATCTTCGCGGTGTCGCTGCTGTACTTCCCGATCCAGGTGGCCGGGTTCGTGCCGCAGCTCTCCGGGCTGATGGAGTGGTTCTCGCGGACGTCGCTCGCGTTCAACCTGCTGTATGCGGTGCTCATCGTCTTCTTCACGTACTTCAGCACCGCGCTGACGGCGCACCAGTTCCTGGACGCGGCCGACCAGATGAAGAAGGTGGGGGCGTTCATCCCCGGCATCCGGCCCGGGCAGCCGACCGTCGAGTACCTCGACCAGACGCTGACCCGGGTGACGTTCGTGGCGGCGATCTACCTCGTGGCGATCGCGATCCTGCCGGACGTCATCATGGCGTGGATGAAGATCCCGGCGCGCGTGGCGGGGTTCTTCGGCGGCACGAGCCTGTTGATCGTCGTCGGCGTCACCCTGGACACCATGAAGCAGATCGAGTCGCACCTGCTCATGCGCCACTATGAGGGGTTCTTCAAAACCGGCCGGATGAAGGGCCGGCGGTAGCCGTGCGCATCGTCCTCCTCGGCCCCCCGGGGGCGGGCAAGGGGTCGTTGGCGTCGCTCTATGACATCCGTCTGGGGATCGCGCACCTCTCGACCGGGGAGATCTTCCGGCAGGAGATCGCGCGCCGCAGCGCCCTCGGACGCCGGGTGCGGCGCTACGTCCTGAGCGGCCGCCTGGTGCCTGATGCCCTGGTGGTCGAGGTGATGGCGGCCAGGCTTCGGCGCGCGCGGGCTGCGGGGTTCGTCCTGGACGGCTTCCCCCGGACCGCGGGACAGGCGCAGGGGCTGGACCGGGTCCTCGCGCGGCAGTGGCGGCGGCTCGACGCGGCCGTCTATCTGATCTCGCCGCAGCCGCTGCTGGTCAAGCGGCTCTCCGGGCGCCGGGTGTGCAGCCGGTGCGGAGCCAACTACCACCTGCGCACCATGCGGCCCAAGCGGGCGGGCCGCTGCGACCGCTGCGGCGGGCGGCTGACGGTCCGGAAGGACGACCAGCCCCGCATGATCCGCAAGCGGCTGGCGGTGGACCGGAAGGCGGCCGCGCCGCTTGTGGCCTATTACCGGCGCCGCGGGCTGCTCCATCGGGTCAACGGGGTCGGCAACGTGGAGACGGTGTATCGCCGGACGCTGGCGCTCTTTCGCCGTCATCGCTGGCTGCCATCATGAGGCATGATCGAGCTCAAAACCCCGAACGAACTTGACGCCATGCGGCGGATCGGACGGATCGTGGCGGGATTGCTTGCGCACCTGGCCGGCTTGGTGCGCCCGGGCCTGAAGACGAAGGCGCTGGACGAGGCGGCGGCGGCGTACCTCGCGCGCGCCGGGGCCCGCCCGGCCTTCCTGGGCTACCGCGGATTCCCGGCGACCATCTGCGTCTCGGTGAATGAAGAAGTGGTCCACGGGATCCCGGGGCCGCGGACGATCCGCGACGGCGACCTGGTGAGCCTCGATGTCGGCGGGATCCTCGACGGCTGGTACGGGGATGCCGCCACCACGGTGCCGGTGGGCTCGCCGTCGCCGCAGGCGCTGCGTCTGACCCGGACCGCCCGGCGGGCGCTCGAGGCGGGCATCGCTCGCGCCGTCGTCGGCAACCGGGTGTCGGACATCTCGCATGCCGTGCAGAAGGTCGTGGAGGGGGAGGGGTTCCACGTCGTCCGGGAGTTCGTGGGGCACGGGATCGGACACGCCCTGCATGAGGATCCGCCGATCCCCAACTTCGGACCGCCGCACATCGGGCCGCGCCTGGCGGCGGGGATGTGCCTTGCGATCGAACCGATGGTGACGGTCGGCCGCTCCGAGGTCGAGATTCTGCGCGACGGCTGGACCGCCGTGACCCGGGACCGCTCGCTCGCCGCCCATTTCGAGCACACGGTCGCGGTGACCGAGCGGGGCCCGGAGGTGCTCACCGCGACGGGGCACGATGCCGAAGGAAGACCTGATTGAAGTCGAAGGCACGGTCGTGGAGGCCTTGCCGAATACCTTGTTCAAGGTGGAGATCCAGGAGGGCCACCAGGTCTTGGCCCACCTGGGCGGCAAGCTGCGCAAGCACTACATCCGGATCCTCCCCGGGGACAAGGTGAAGCTGGAGCTGTCGCCCTACGACCTCACGCGTGGGCGGATCACGTTTCGCTTTTAGGGGGCAGATGAAAGTCCGAGCGTCGGTCAAGCGGGTGTGCAGCAAGTGCAAGATCGTGCGGCGGCAGCGGGTCGTGCGCGTCATCTGCTCGAACCCGAAGCATAAACAACGCCAGGGATAACGATGCCGAGAATCGTCGGGGTGGATGTGCCGAAAGAGAAACGGATCGAAGTCGCGCTGACCTACCTCTTCGGGGTGGGGCGGCCCCTGTCCCGCAAGGTCCTGGCGGCCGCCCAGGTCGACCCGAACAAGCGGGCCAAGGACCTGACCGACGAGGAGGTCGGCAAGCTGACGCAGACGATCCAGGCCACGACCAAGGTGGAGGGGGACCTGCGCCGGGAAGTGTCCGGCAACATCAAGCGGCTGATCGACATCGGCTCATACCGGGGGCTGCGCCACAAGAAGGGGCTGCCGGTCCGCGGCCAACAGACCCGCACCAACGCCCGCACCCGGAAGGGGCCGCGGCCGCGTGTGGGCGTCCGCAAGCGGACCCGGGCCGCCCCCCCGCCGGGCCGTACATCATAACGGTATCAGATACCAGGCTGGTATCTGATACCGAAAAGGAGGAGAGGGATGCCGGAAGCACCACGCGAACCGCACGAGCAGAAGGAGCCGCCGAAACCGCCCGCGCAGGCCGGCGCAGCGGCGCCCAAGGGCGATGCCGCCCCGGCGGCTGGCAGCGGCCAGGCGCCCCCGGCCGCCAAGCCGGCCCCGAAGCCCCGCGCGAGAAAGAAGCTCCAAACCACGCAGGGCATCGCGCATATCCTGGCGACGTTCAACAACACGATCGTCACGATCACCGACCGGGCAGGGAGCACCATCTGCTGGAGCACCGCCGGCTCCAGCGGCTACCACGGCTCCCGCAAGTCCACGCCGTACGCCGCGCAGATCGCGGCCATGAACGCCGCCAAGAAGGCGCTGGAGGCCGGACTGAAGGAAGTCGAGGTGTTCGTCAAGGGGCCCGGCCAGGGGCGGGAATCGGCCATCCGCTCGCTCTCGCAGGCGGGCCTCACGATCACCGCGATCAAGGACGTCACCCCGATCCCCCACAACGGGTGCCGGCCGCCGAAACGGAGACGCGTATGATGAGGCAACGGTGATGGCGCGGTACACGGGTCCGGCCGCCCGGCTCTGCCGGCGGGAGGGGACGCACCTCTTTCTCAAGGGCACCAAGTGCGACCGGGGCAAGTGCTCGAGCGACAAGCGCTCCTACCCGCCCGGCCAGCACGGGCAGCTGCGCGTGAAGCTCTCCGATTACGGCATCCAGCTGCGCGAGAAGCAGAAGGTCAAGCGGATGTACGGCATGCTGGAGCGCCAGTTCCGCCGCTACTTCAGCATCGCGCAGAAAGCCAAAGGCGTGACCGGCCAGCAGCTGCTCGAAATGCTGGAGCGCCGCCTGGATAACGTCTGCTACCGGCTGGGATTCGCCACCTCGCGGCGCGAAGGCCGGCAGCTGGTGGCGCACGGGGCGCTGACGGTGAACGGGCGGGCGGTCAACATCCCCTCCTACCAGGTCAAGCCTGGGGACGTCATCCAGCTCCTCCCGCAGCGGAAGGGCCAGGCCGCGCGGGTCAAGGAGAACCTGGAGCGCACCAAGACCCGGCCGGTCCCCGCCTGGCTGCAGGTGGACACGGACGCCTTGAAAGGCGTGGTCGCTCGGACCCCGGCGCGGGATGACATCGGCGCCGCGATCCAGGAACAGCTGATCGTCGAACTCTACTCCAAATAACCGGGAGGCCTCATGGGAACACTGTGGCGTGATTTTGCGATTCCCAAGCGCTTGACGTGCGATGAGGAGTCGCTCACCGACACCTACGGGAAGTTCGTCGCGGAGCCGTTTGAGCGCGGCTACGGCATGACGATCGGCAACGGCCTGCGGCGCGTGCTGCTCTCCTCGATCGAGGGCGCCGCGGTGACCTCCCTGCGGATCGACGGGGTCCTCCACGAGTTCAGCACCATCCCCGGGGTGCTGGAGGACATCACGCAGGTCGTCCTGAACGTGAAGCAGCTCGTCCTGCGCGCCCACTCCCGCCAGCCCAAGGTCCTGGTCATCGAGAAGGAGAAGAAGGGGCCGGTCACGGCCGGCGACATCAAGGGCGACGACACCATCGAGGTCGTCAACAGCGACCTGCACCTCTGCACGCTCACCAAGGCGGGGAAGTTCCGCATGGAGCTTGAGGCGAGCCGTGGGCGGGGCTACGTGCCGGCGGAGCGCCACAAGAAGGAGGGCCAGCCGATCGGCGTGATCCCGGTGGACGCGCTCTTCTCGCCGGTCACGCGCGTGAACTTCGCCGTCGAGGACACCCGCGTCGGGCAGGTGACAGACTACGACCGGCTGCTCCTGGAGATCTGGACGAACGGGGCGATGGGCCCGAAGGACGCGCTCCTGTACGCCTCCAACATCTTCCAGCGGCACCTCGACCTCTTCGTGAACTACGGGACGCTGCCCGAGGAGCCGGAGGACGAGGAACCGCCCGCCGTCAGCGAGGAGCTCCAGGAGAAGCTCAAGACGCCGATCTCGGAGCTGGAGCTGTCGGTCCGGTCGGCCAACTGCCTGCGGGAAGCCAAGATCCACACGATCGGCGAGCTGGTGGAGAAGACGCCGCAGGAGCTGCTCAAGTACCGCAACTTCGGCAAGAAGTCGCTGGCGGAGATCGATGAGCTCCTGCATGGGATGGGGCTCCAGCTCGGAGGCCCGACGGGGCAGCCGGCCGAACCGAAAAGCGCCTGATGCGCCACGCCACACGGACCCAACGGCTCTCGCTGCCGAGCGAGCACCGCGCTGCGGTGCTGCATGGGCTCGTGCGGGAACTCGTCATCCACGGCCAGATCCGGACGACGTACGCGCGGGCCAAGGAAGCGCAGCGGCTCGCCGACCGGCTGGTCACGCTGGGCAAGGCAGGGGATGTCCCCGCGAGGCGCCGGGCCTTCCGCGTCCTGCAGGACCGCGCGCTCGTGAAGCAGCTCTTCGGCGAGATTGCGCCGCGCTACGTGGACCTCTCCGGCGGCTACACCCGCGTGCTGCGGCTGTCGATCCGCCGCGGGGACGGCGCCCAGCGGGCGCTGCTGGCCTTCAGCCGGCTTCCGGCCGGCGTCCCCGCAGCCCCGCCGGGAGCCAAGCCCGCGCAGCCGCCCCAGGCCCCCGCGGCGCCCACGCGCCAGCCGGCGCAGCCCGCAGGAGAGGCGAAGAAATCCAAAGGCCTGTTTGAGGGGCTGCGGCACATCTGGACCCGGAAGAAGAAGGGAGCCGCCGCATCGTGACCCATCAGCCTGCGCCGGTCTGCGATCCCGCCGACCGGCCTCCCCAGGTCCGCCACGACCATGCCCCAGACCGCTGACCGCACCGAGGGCATCACGGGCTCACCGACCCTGGCGCTCGCCGCCAAGGCCAAGGCGCTCGCGAAGGCGGGCAAGCCGGTCCTCGATTTCACCGCCGGCGAACCGGATTTTCCCACCCCGCAGGCCGTCAAGGCCGCCGCCGTCAAGGCGATTGAGCAGAACTGTACGAAATACACGCCGGTGGCCGGCATCCCCGAGCTCCGCCAGGCGATCGCCAACGATCTCCACCGGCGATTAGGCGATCCTATCAAGTACGCTGCCGCCGAGGTGATGGTCTCCTGCGGCGCCAAGCACGCGCTCTACAACGCGCTGCAAGTCCTCTGCGATCCCGGCGATGAGGTCATCGTCCTGGCCCCGTACTGGGTCAGCTACGAACCGCTCGTGCGGCTGGCCGGTGCCGCGCCGGTGTTCGTCGAGACACGCGAGGCGGACGGGTTTCAGCCTGACCCGGCCGCGGTGAAGCGGACGATCACCTCGAAGACGAGGGCGATCATCCTCAACAGCCCGTCCAATCCGACCGGGGCGGTCATCGAGGAGTCCAGACTGAAAGCGCTGGCGGCCGCGCTGAAGGGGGCGCGCGCCGACGACAGTCTCTGCATCATCAGCGATGAGATCTACGACCAGATCGTCTTCCCGCCGGCCCGGGCTCGCTCGATCGTTCAGGTCGACCCAACCCTGATCGACCGGACCATTCTGGTCAATGGGGTCTCCAAGAGCTACAGCATGACCGGCTGGCGCATCGGCTACGCGGCCGGCCCCAAGAACGTGATTGACGCCATGATCAACCTGCAGAGCCATTCGACGTCGAACCCGGCGTCCATCAGCCAGTACGCCGCGCTCGAGGCGATCACCGGCGACCAGCGGGAGGTCCAGCGCATGGCTGGGGAGTTTCAGCGCCGGCGGGATGCGCTGGTCGGCGGCCTCAATGAGATCCCGGGCCTCTCCTGTTTCAATCCGCAAGGCGCCTTCTATGCGTGGTGCAACATCAGCGGGCTGAAGCAGCCGGCTGACGCGATCGCCGCGCGATGGCTGGAAGACGCGTTGATCGCGACCGTGCCTGGCGAGGGGTTCGGCTCGCGCGAGCATGTCCGGTTCAGCTTTGCAACCTCGCTTCCCACCATCGAGGAAGCGCTCCAGCGGCTGGCGAAATGGGCGGGGGAGCGCCGCCGATGAGCCGCCGCGTGACGTTCATTCCGGGGGACGGGATCGGGCCGGAGGTGGCCTGGGCGGCCCGGCGCTGCCTCGAGGCAACCGGGGTGGCGTTCCAGTGGGACGAGCGGATCGCCGGCGAGGCGGCCATCGCGCGGTTTCAGACGCCGCTGCCGGAGGAGACGCTCCAGTCCATCCGCGATAACCGCGTGGCGATCAAGGGCCCCATCACGACCCCCATCGGCAAGGGATTCCGGTCCGTGAACGTCGCGCTGCGCAAGCAGCTGAACCTGTTCGCCTGCGTGCGGCCCTGCCGGACGTACGCGGGCGTGCGCGCGCCGGTCCCCCAGGTCGATCTCATCATCGTCCGCGAGAACACCGAAGACCTCTACGCGGGCATCGAGTTCGCCGCGGGCGAGCCCCGCACCCGCCAGCTGATCGCCCAGCTGCGGGACTGGTCCCAGCAGGCCATCCAGGAGGACGCGGCGATCAGCATCAAGCCCATCTCCGCGGCCGCGACGGAGCGCATCGTGCGGTTCGCCTGCGAGTACGCGCTCGCGCGCGGCCGGAAAAAGGTGACGGCGGTCCACAAAGCGAATATCATGAAATGCACGGACGGCCTCTTCATGGAGACCGCCCGCCGCGTGGCGGGGGCCTACGCCGGGCGCCTCGCCTTCGAGGACCGGCTGGTGGACGCCACATGCATGCAGCTCCTCCTCCGGCCCGGGGACTTCGACGTGCTCGTGCTGCCGAACCTCTACGGCGACATCCTCTCGGACCTGTGCGCCGGCCTCATCGGGGGGCTCGGCATCGCGCCGGGGGCCAACATCGGGGAGGAGGCGGCGGTGTTCGAGGCGGTCCACGGCAGCGCCCCGAAGTACGCCGGGCAGAACAAGGTGAACCCGACCGCGATGATCCTCTCCGGCGTCATGCTGCTGCGCCACATCGGGGAGCCCGAGGCGGCGGACCGGCTGGACGGGGCGGTCGCGGCGGTGCTGCGGGAGGGCCGCGACGTGACGTACGACCTGAAGCCGGACCGCAACGACCCGACCGCGGTCGGCACGAAGGAGATGGCCGCCGCGATCATCGAGCGGATGAAAACGGTCAAGGTGAGAGTCCCATGATAGAGCGTTTGGCCGCGGGTCCTGCCGCGCCGCCACCCCGCCGGCTGTCCTCGGCCTCGTCGGCCTGCGGGCAGGCGGCGGGGGCCCCGGCTCCGCGTCACCCGCGGCCGTCTGCGAGAGCGCGCGCTGTCCCAACTTGCACGAGTGCTGGTCCAAGCGGCAGCTCACGTTCATGATCCTGGGCGAGCGCTGCACCCGCAGCTGCCGCTTCTGCGCGGTGGCGCACGGCCGGCCCGAGCCGGTCGAGGCGGATGAGCCCTGGCGCGTGGCGGAGGCGGTGCGGCGGCTCGGCCTCGTGCACGTCGTCATCACGTCGGTGGCGCGGGACGACCTCCGGGATGAGGGCGCCGGCCACTTCATCGAGGTCATCCGGACGGTTCGCCGCGAGAACCCAGGCGTGACGGTGGAGATTCTTATCCCGGACTTCCACGGCCGGGAGGAGCTGGTGCAGGCGGTCGTCGGGGACGGGCGGCCCGACGTCTTCGCCCACAACGTGGAAACGGTCGAGCGGCTCTCCGGCCTCCTGCGGCCGCAGGCGGCCTACCGACGGTCGCTGCGCGTGCTCGGCCTCGCCGCCTCGCAGGGCGGGGAGTGCCTGATCAAGTCCGGCCTGATGCTGGGCCTGGGCGAAACCGCTGAGGAGATGGAACGGACCTTCGAAGACCTGCGCGCGGCCGGCGCCACCCACCTGACCATCGGGCAGTACCTCCGGCCGGACGCCGACCACCTGCCGGTGCAGGAGTACGTCAGCCCGGAGCGGTTCGCGGAGTACGAGGCGCTCGCCTACCGCGCGGGGTTTGCGTGGGTGCGGTCCGGCCCATTCGTCCGCAGCTCCTACCACGCCGCCGAAGGCGTACACATGAGGAGTCCGGTTCCCGCTTTCCTATCGGAGAACTCTGGGAAACCGGGAACCGGACCCGGGACTATCGCATGACACGCCGCATGCCGCTCTCCATCCGCCGCATCCAGCGGCAGCTGCGCGAGCGGACCCGGAGGGAACTGGCGCGGAGCAACCGCCGGCTGTTCCACGAGGCGAACCGGCTCAAGCGGCTGCCTCTCTACCTCTTCACCATCCTGGATGAGCTCAAGGCCCAAGCGGCGGCGCGCGGGACCGATGTGATCGACTTGGGGATGGGCAACCCGGACCTGCCGCCGCCGGCGCACGTCGTCGCCGAGCTGGTCAAGCAGGCGAGGAAGCCGGCGAACCACCGCTACTCCCGGAAGGGCGGGGATGTCGAGCAGAAGCTGCTGGAGACCATCGCGGCCTGGTACCACCGCAAGTTCCGCGTCTCGCTGGACCCGGGCGCCGAGGTGCTGCCGCTCATCGGGTCGAAGGAGGGCATCTCGCACCTCTCGCTGGCATTCCTCAACCACGACGATATCGCGCTCGTGCCGAACCCGACCTACCCGGTGCACTTCAACGGGGTGGTCATGGCGGGCGGCATCCTGTACAACCTGCCGATCCACGCCGAGACGCACTGGCTGCCGGACCTGCGCGCCATCCCCAAGAGCGTCCTGCGCCAGTCCAAGCTGCTCTTCCTGAGCTACCCCCATAACCCGACGACGGCGGTGGCGGACCTGCGCTTCTTCAGGGAGGCGGTGGCGTGGGCCCGGGCGCACCGGATCATGATCATCCATGACTTCGCGTACTCCGACATCACCTTCGATGGGCTCCGGGCGCCGAGCATCCTCGAGGTCCCGGGGGCGAAAGAGGTGTGCGTGGAGTTCCACACGCTCTCGAAGTCCTACAGCCTGCCGGGGCTGCGCCTCGGCTTCGGGGTGGGGAACCGGGACGTCCTGGCCTCCCTCGCGAAGACGAAGAGCTACATCGACTTCGGCATCTTCCGGGCCGTGCAGTGGGCCGCCATCGCCGCCCTGGCCGGCCCCCAGCAGTACGTCCACCGCGCGGTCGCCACGTATGCGCGGCGGCGCGACCTGGTCGTGGACGGGCTCGCGGGGATCGGCTGGCACGTCCCGAAGCCGAAAGGCACCTTCTACATCTGGACGAAGATCCCGCTCAAGTTCAACGCCCTGACCTCGCTTGAGTTCGCCACGCTCCTCATGCAGGAAGCCGGCGTGGTCGTCTCCCCCGGCAGCGGGTTCGGGGAGTACGGGGAAGGGTTTGTCCGCTTCGCGCTCGTCGAGCCCGAGCCCAGATTGCGGGAGGCGATCAAGCGCATCGCGAGGGTCCTGCAGATGGAAGATTGAGCGCGGCCTGCGAGAGGCTGCTGAGCCATGAACGGACGACGGATCCTCTTGATGCACATCACCACCAGCTCCGGCCACCATCGCGCCAGCTGCGCCATCGAGCGGACCGTCAGGGCGCTCGACCCCTCCGCGACGATCGTCAACCTCGACGCCTTCCAGTTCACCAGCCGCTTCGTCCGCTGGGCGATCACCCGCACCTACACCTCGCTGATCCACCACCAACCGGACGTCTGGGAGTACCTCTACGACAACCCCTCGGTCCACCGCCGGCTGCAGTATTTCCGGGCGCTGCTCCACCGCTACCACGCCGCCAAGCTCCAGCAGGTCATGGAGACGGTGCGGCCCGACGCCATCGCCTGCACCCAGGCCTACCCTTGCGGGGTGGTCGCGGATTTCAAAAAGCAGCACCGCCTGCGCGTGCCGCTCATCGGCGTGCTGACGGACTACGCGCCGCACCTCTATTGGTTCCATGACACCGTCGACGTGTACGTCGTCCCCTCCGAGCAGGTGAAGCGGCGCTTCGCCACCCGGGGGGTCGACCCGGCCCGGGTGCGGGCGCTCGGCATCCCCATCGACCCCCGCTTCCATGACCCCGTCGACCGGCAGGCGGCCGCCAGGCGATTCGGCCTGAACCCCGAGCAGCCGGTGCTCCTCATCATGGGCGGCGGCAGCGGGTTCGGCCAGATGCGGGAGATCGTCCTCAGCCTCGATACGCTGCCGCATCCCTGCCAGCTCGTCGTCCTCGCCGGGACCAACCGTCCGCTCCTCGCCTGGCTGCAGGGCCAGCGGTTCCGGCACCGAGTGCTGGCCGTCGGCTACACCGAGGAGGTGCCCGAGCTCATGTCCGTCGCCACGCTGCTCGTCAGCAAGCCGGGCGGCCTGACGACCTCCGAAGCGCTGGCCAAGCACCTGCCGCTCGTCATCGTCAATCCCATCCCGGGCCAGGAAGCATACAATGCCCGCTTCCTGCTGTCCCAGGGGGCGGCGGTCCAGGCCGCGTCGGCCGCGGCGGTCCGGCAGCCCGTGCGCGATCTCCTCGACGACCCGGAACAGCTCGAGACGCTGAAGCGGCGGAACGCGGAGCTCGCCCACCCCCGCGCGGCGCCCGCCATCGCGCGCCTGCTGTGCGAGCTCGCCGACCAGTACCGGGACCGCCCGCGGCCCGAAGCGGACCGCCCGCGGCCCACCGCGGAGGTGCTCTCCTGAGCGCGAAGTACGCCGCCTATCGAACGGCGCAATGGCTCAGCCAGCGCCTGCCGTCGCCGGCGGCATTCGGCTGCGCCGAGCGCGTGGCCGACCTGTGGATCCGGGGCGCCCGCCGCGAGCGCGCCGCGATCCGCGCCAACCTCGCCCTGGCGCTGGAGGCTGCCGCGCCGGAGGCCACACTCGTCCGGGAGGTGTTCCGCAACTTCGGCCGCTACCTGGTGGAGTTCTTCACCATCCATCAGACCCCGAAGCCCGCGGTGTCGGTCGAGGGCTACGACCATCTCCTGAACGCCAGGCGCCGGGGAAGCGGCGCCGTGCTCCTGACCGGCCACCTCGGCAACTGGGAGGTCGGGGCGGTCCTCCTGCGCCGCATGGGCCTGCCCGTCGCGGTGATCGCCCTGCCGCATGACGATGCCGGGACGAACCGGCTCTTCAACCGCCAACGGCACCGCTGCGGCCTCGAGGTGATCCCGGTGGGCGAGGACGCGGCGCAGCGCAGCCTGCAGCGGCTCCGGGAAGGGTGCCTCCTCGGCGTCCTCGGCGACCGGGAGTTCGGCGGGCACGGCGTGCCGGTCCGCATCTTCCGCCGCGAGCTCCTCCTGCCGAGCGGCCCGGCCATCCTGAGCCTCCGGGCCCGCGTGCCGGTCATCCCCACGTTCCTCATCCGGGAAGGCCCCTGGCGCTTCCGCCTGTGCCTGGAGCCGGCCATCCAGCCCGACGGGCAGGAGGGGGCCGCGTTGGTCCCTCGATTGACCCAGCGCTACGCGCAGGTCCTCGAGCGATACGTGCGGCGGACGCCGACGCAGTGGCTGCTCTTCGAGCCGGCCATGGGATGAGGGCGCTCGTCATCAGCCACCTGCGCAACCAGGGGAAGGGCTGCGCCCTGCGGACCGGCTTCATGCATGCGCTGCGGGAGCACTTCGAGGGCATCGTCACCCTGGACAGCGACGGGCAGCACGACCCGGCCGACATCCCGCAGCTCATCGCCGAAGGCGAGCGGCAGCACGCGAGCCTGGTGCTCGGCAACCGGATGGCGAACGGCGCGCGGATGCCCACGGCGAGGCGGTGGACCAACGCCGCCATGTCGCGCCTCGTCTCGACGCGCATCCGGCAGCCCATCCCGGATTCCCAGTGCGGCTTCCGGTTCATCCACAAGGAACTGTTGGACACCCTCCCCCTGCGGGCGAAGCGGTTCGAAGGCGAGACCGAGCTGGTCATCTGGGCGGCTGTGCGGCGCTGGAAGATCATCTCCGTGCCGGTGCGCAGCACCGACCAGCGCCATCCCAGCCACATCCGCCCCGTGCGGGACGCGGTCCGGTTCCTGGGCGTGCTGATCCGGTCGCTGGCCTGGCGATGATCCAATGGTGAGCGAGTGAAACGAGTCGAACCATGAGCTTCGAGGAGCAGCGTGAGCAGATGGTCCTGGAGCAGCTCCTGGCTCGGGGGCTGACGGACGAACGGCTGCTGGCTGCCTTCCGCAAGGTCCCGCGCCACCGCTTCGTCCCGCCGGAGCTCGAGGCGCAAGCGTATACGGACCATCCGCTGCCGATCGGCGCCGGCCAGACGATCAGCCAGCCCTACATGGTGGCCCTGATGACCAGCCGCCTCGTCCTGCAGGGCCATGAGCGCGTCCTGGAAATCGGCGCGGGCTCCGGCTACCAGGCGGCCATCCTCGCGGAGCTGGCGCTGGAGGTCTTCTCCGTGGAGCGGATCCCGGAGCTGTTGCGCGCCGCGGCCGAGCGTCTGGGCGCCCTCGGGTACCTCAACGTCCACTTCACGGCCGGCAACGGATCGCTCGGATGGGCTGCGCATGCGCCCTACGACGCCATCGTGGTCACCGCAGCCGCCCCGGAGATCCCGGAACCGCTCCTCGCGCAACTGGCGGACGGCGGCACGATGGTCCTGCCCATTGGCCCCCCCGAGGGCCAGATGCTCGTGGAGGCGCGCAAGCGGCATGGGACCGTCACGCAGCGCGAGATCGCCAGCTGCGTCTTCGTGCCGCTCCTCGGCCGATACGGCTGGACATGAGCGACCGGATGTTCCTCATCTCGTTCAGCGCCTCGGTGGGGCTCCACCTGCTGCTCGTCATCGGGCAGTTCCTCTCCTGGAGGTGGTTCGACCTGCCGAGGCAGCGCCTCGCCCTGGAGGTCATCTACGAGACGCTGGACGATCCGGCTGACGAGCTGCAGCTCCTCAAGGAGCAGCTCACCCGCGCCACGCGCGAGACATCCGCCTCGCCGGCGCCGAGCGTCTCCGGCGCGCACACGCAGATCCGCATCCCGGACCGGCCCCTGCTGGCCGCCGAGCAGCCGCTGGCCGCGCTCATGCCGGACCGCGGGCCCATCGTGGACCTGACCAACCTCGTGGACGCCGCGCGCGGCGATCCGGTGCTGCTGAGCTACTTCGGCGCGATCCGCGAGCAGATCCAGCGGAAGGCCAACGAGCAGGCCTGGCTGGCGGGGGAGACCCACCAGGGGCTCGTGTACGTCTCCTTCCTCCTCACCGCAAGCGGCCGGCTCCAGGAAGTGGGGGTCGTGACGGAGCGGTCTGCCGGCGCCCGCCCGCTGTGGGAGGCGGCGCTGCGGATCATCAGGAGCTCGGCGCCGTTCCCGCCGTTCCCCCCCTCCATGGCCGACCCCAGCAAGACCATCATCGTGCCCCTCGAGTTCCTCGTCGATTCGTAGCGAATTGACACCGTGAGGGCGGTATCGTATAATGCGCTCTGACGCGAGGAGATGCGATGCCCCGGGTTGAAGTTCGAGACGATGAATCGCTGGAAAAGGCGCTGAGGCGATTCAAGCGCATGCTTGAGCGCGAAGGGACCCTCAAAGCGCTCAAGGCCAAGAAGCACTACGAGAAGCCGAGCGAGCGCAAGCGTCGGGAGCTCCGGCAGGCGATCAGCCGGCGCGCCCGCTCGGCGTAGTGTCCGTTCGCGTGCCCATCCCCCCTGCCGGCCAAACAACTCGGCTTCGCCGCCTCGATGAGAGGCCGTCCCCCCGGCACCGCGCCGGGGTCGTCGTGGCCGCCACAACCGCGCTCAGCATGCTGATGATGTCTCACAGTGCAAAGGCCGCCGTCCCGTCCCGCGCATCGGTGCATCACCTGGTGCTGGACAACGGCCTCCAGGCGGTCTGGGAAGAGGACCGCCGCCAGCCGCTGGTGGCCGTCGAGGTCCGCATCCAAGGCGGCCTGCGGGGCGAGGGCCGGTGGCTCGGCACCGGCATCACCCACTTCATCGAGCACATGCTCTTCAAAGGGACCCCCTCGCGCCCGCCCGGCACGATCGAGCAAGAGGTGCGCCGCTACGGCGGGACGATCAACGCCTTCACCTCGTTCGACGCCACCGGGGTCTCGCTGTTCGTGGAATCCCCCCACCTGCGCGACGCCCTCGTCATGCTGGCGGATATCCTGCAGCATGCCGTGTTCGACCAGGTCGAGTTCGAGAAGGAGCGGGCCGTCATCGTCTCCGAGATTCAGATGAACCGGGACGACCCCAACCGGCGCCTCCACGAGTTGTTTTGGTCCCGCCATATGCTGGTACACCCCTACCGGCACCCCACCATCGGCTACCAGCCGCTCCTCGAGCGGCTGACGGTCCAGGACTTGACCGCCTTCTATGCCTCGCAGTACCAACCGCAGCACATCACCATCGCCTGCGTCGGCGACCTCGATGGCGCCGCCTTTCCGGCGCTGGTGCGGGAGCTCTTCGGGCCCTGGGCCCGGGGGACGACGGATCCCCTGCAGGAACTCGTCCCGGCGGAGCCGCCGAGCGCCAGCACGAAGCGCATCGAGATCGAGCTCCCCGTCCAGACCGCCTATGCGATGCTCGGGTTCTCCTCGGTGCGCCTCTCCGACCCGGACCTCTACCCGCTCGACGTGCTGGCCACCATCGTCGGGCAGGGGCGCAGCTCGCGGCTCTATGAAACCGTCGTCCGGACGCGGCGCCTGGCGCATGCCATCACCGCCTGGAACTACACCCCCTATGACCCGGGCGTCTTCGCCGTCCAGTGGCAGACCGACCCCGAGCAGCTCGACGCTTCGGCGGAGGCCATCCTCGACGTGCTGGACGATATCAAGCAGCGCGGGGCGAGCGAGGCCGAGCTCGAGAAGGCGAAGAAGGCGGTCACCGCCGCGTACCTCTTCGGCCTCCAGACGGTGGAGGCGAAGGCGGGCGACCTGGCTTCCTCCTTTGCCGAAACCGGGGACCCCCTGTTTTCGAGGCGCTACGTCGAGGGGATCGACCAGGTGACGGGTCCGCAGGTCAAGGCCGCCGCCCGGCGCTACTGCGACCGGTCCGCGATGACCCTGGCCGTCATCCGCCCCGCCGCGGCAGCCGCCGCACCGGCGGCTCCCGAGGCGCAGGCGGCGCCGGTCCCGGTCACGAAGACCGTCCTCGGCAACGGCGCCACCGCGCTCATCGGCGTCGACCCCGGCCTGCCGATCGCGGCGATCGTCGTGGCGTTCCGCGGCGGGGTCCGCGTCGAGACGGACGACACCCAAGGCCTGTCCAACCTGGTCGCCCAGCTGCTCATCAAGGGGACGAAGCAGAAGAGCGCCCTCGAGATCGCCCAGGCGGTCGAATCACTGGGCGGGTCCATCGAACCGTTCAGCGGGCGGGACGGCTTCGGGGTCGTGCTGCAGCTCCTGGCCGCTGATGCGGCAACCGGCGTTGCGCTCCTGCATGAGCTGGTCACGCAGTCCACATTCCCTGAGGAGGAGCTGGCCATCCAGCGGAGGCTCATCACCAAGCAGCTGGCGGCCGAGGAGGACGAGCTGTTCGACGTCGGCGGGCGGCTGCTCCGGCAGACGCTCTTCGAGCGCCACCCCTACCGCTTCCATCCGCTCGGGGATGAGGACACCCTCAAGGTCCTGACGCGCGAGCAGTGCCTGGCGTTCGCCAGGCGCTGGCTCGTGCCGTCGAACGCCGTCGTCGCGGTCTTCGGCGACGTCGATGCGGCCGCCGTGGGCCGCCAGCTTGAGCGGTCATTCGGCGCCATCAAGCCGGGCGCGTCCGAGTGGCCGGACCGGCTGGCCGCCGAGCCGCTGGAGGACGTGCGCGAGGCCGCCCGCGCCATGGAGAAGGAGCAGGCGCTCATCATGCTCGGGTTCCGCGGCAGCACCTACGCGGCCGACGATCGCTATGCGCTCGATCTCCTGACGGCGGTGCTCTCCGGGATGTCCGGCCGGCTCTTCCAGGCGGTCCGCGAGCAGCACGGCCTCTCCTACACGCTGGGCGCCGTGCACGTCCCGGGCTGGGACCCCGGCTACCTGCTGGTGTACGCCGCGACGCGCCCCGAGGAAACGGCGCGGGTGCAGGCGGCGCTGCGGGACCAGCTCGCACTCGCCGCCGCCAAGGGGGTCGACGCGGAGGAACTCGAGCAGGCCAAGCGCTATCTCATCGGCCAGCACCGGATGGAGCTCCAGCACCTGATCGGCCTGGCCAAGCGCTCCGCGCTGGATGAGCTCTACGGCATCGGCTACGATGCGTGGCGGAGCTATGAGGACAAGATCAATGCCCTCACCGTGCCCGTGGTGAATGAGGCGGCGGCGCGCTACCTCACGATGCCACAGCATGCGGAAGTGGTGATTGCGCCCAATGGAAAAGCACCATAGTCCCTGGACCTGCGTGGCCGCGGGTCCTGCCGCGCCGCCACCCCGCCGGCTGTCCTCGGCCTGGTCGGCCTGCGGGCAGGCGGCGGGGGCCCCGGCTCCCCCGGCCCGCTCCGGCGTGCCGGGGCGGGCGCGTCACCCGCGGCCCAGCGAGGTATTCGACACAGCACCTGGGATCGCTTCTGCGCCTGAGCCGAGGGTCCACCGACCGGCTGTGGCCGGCTATTACTACCCGGCGGAGCCGGACGCGCTGCGGGATGCGGTCGATGCCTGGAGCCGGCGGGAGGCGCCGCCCCTGCCGGCGCGCGCCGTGATCGTGCCGCATAGCAGTTTCGCCCGCTCCGGCGCCATCGCGGGGGCGATGTGCGCGCGAGTGGCGATCCCGCGCCGGTGCCTCCTCATCGGCCCCTCGCACACCGGCAGCCGGATGCGCTGGAGCCTGATGGCCGCCGGCGCCTATCAGACGCCGCTCGGCGAGGTGCCGGTCGATGAGGCCAGCGCGGAGGCGCTGCGCCTCCGATGCCCGTTCCTCGAGGTCGATGGCTCGGCGCAGCGCGGGGAGCATGCGCTCGAGGTCGTGCTCCCGTTCTTCCAGCGCCTCGGCCCGGCGGACCTGACGGCTCTCCCCATCGTGATGGGGGCGGAAGACGGGGGAGAGATCAGCCGGCTCGCCGACGCGATCGCCCAGACAGTCCGGATGTCCGAGGAGCCCTGGCTGCTCATCGCCAGCGCCGACCTCTCGCAGCATGAGCCGCGCGACCGTGCCGTTCGGCTCGACCGCGCGGTCATCGAACGGATCGCCGCCCTGGACGGGGCGGGCCTGCTGCGCCTGGCGCGGGAGCGTCCCGCCCGGATGTGCGGCGCGGGCGCGGCCGCCTGCGTGCTCCAGGCCGCTGCGGCGCTGGGGGCGTCCCGCGGGACGCTCGTGCGATACGGCACCAGCGCCGACGCCGAGGGCGACCCGCACGCCGTCACCGGCTACGCCGGCTTCCTCATCGAGTGACGCATGGACGAGCCGATCAAGAAGCGGGTGGATGAATCCTGGAAAGAGCAGGCCGAGCGGGAGAAGCATGCCGCGGCCGGAGCCGCCGCCTCGCCCGCCGGCCAGTCACCCGCTGCCAGACCGGCTGCCGCGGCGGGACCCGCCCCGGAGGAGCGCGGAAGCGCCGAGGAGCTGCCGGAGGCGCGCTTTGACCTCTTCCTCTCGGGCCTGGCGATGGAAGCGCTCATCGCCCTCGGCGACATGCCCCATCCAGCCACGCGGAAGCAGGCGGTGAACCTGCCCCACGCCAAGTACCTCGTTGACCTCCTCGGCGTGCTGGAAGAGAAGACGAAAGGCAACCTCACGGCGGACGAAGACAAGCTGTTCAAGGACACGCTCTACCAGCTCCGGATGCGGTACCTCGCGAAGGCGGGCGGGCCATGACGCTGCTGACCGCGCTGCTCGCCGGGGGTGTCGTGCTCGCGCTGGCGGTGTACATCCTGCGGCAGGCGGCGCAGATGATCCGGCACCGGCTCGAGGCGCTCGAGCAGGCCGCCCGGAGGCAGGTGGAGGAGCGCGAGGCGCTGATCCGGCAGCGGAGCGAGGAGCTGCTCCAGCAGCGCCGGGAGACCATCGAGCAGATCGCCGCGATCCACGAACGGTTCGGGCAGGTCCAGACCCAGATCCAGGGGCTGCACGAGCTGCAGGGCAAGGTCGGAGAGCTCAACGACCTGCTCAAACCGCAGCAGCTGCGGGGCGAGCTGGGGGAGGTCATCGTGCGGAACCTCCTGGCCGACAAGCTGCCCAAGCAGTACGAAGAGGAGCACACGTTTTCGGATGGCAAGAAGGTCGAGTTCGCGATCCGGCTGAACGACAAGCTGATCCCGGTCGATTCCAAGCTCCAGCTCGAAGACTACAAGCGGCTGCGGGACGCCGATGAGCGGCAGCGTCCGGCGCTGCGGACCGAGTTCAAACGGAAGGTGCGGCAGAAGATCGACGAGGTGAAGCAGTACATCCGCCCGCAGGAGGGGACGACGAACTTCGCCTTGATGGTGATCCCCTCCGAGGCGGTGTTCTACGAGCTGGTGGCGAGCAAGGATTTCACGGAGGACGGCGGCCTCTACGACTACGCGCAGATGCAGCGCGTGTTCCTGACCTCGCCGCTGACGTTCTGGGCGTACCTCACGACCATCGCCCAGGGGCTGAAGGGCCTCGAGATCGAGCACCGGGCCGAAGAGGTGCTCGCCTCGCTGCAGCACCTCGCCGCCCAGGTGCGCAGCTTCGTGCAGGAGGAGTTCCGGAAGCTCGGCGGCCACCTGCGCAACGCCACCAGCCAGTACGATCAGGCCGAGAAGGCGCTGAAAGACGTGGAGCAGGCCCTGACGGACCTGGAGCGGATCGGCGCCCCCCACCAGCCGCACGAGGGCGCGATTCCATGATCGACCCGAAGCTGCTGGAGATCCTGATCTGCCCGGCCTGCAAGGCCGAGGTGAAGCTGGAGCAGGACCGCCTCGTCTGCACTCGATGCGGGCGGCGCTATCCCATCCGCGACGGGATCCCCGTCATGCTGATCGGCGAGGCCGAGCCGGGCCCGGCGGGCAGATGAAGATCCTGGTGATCCACGGGCCGAACCTCCAGCTCCTGGGCAAGCGCCAACCCTCCATCTACGGGCACGCGGACCTGGCGTCGATCAACCGGGACCTCAAGCGGCGGGCGGCGGCGCGGCGGGCGGCGCTGACCATCGTGCAGTCCAACCATGAGGGCGAGATCGTGGAGCGGATCGGCGCGGCCAAGGACCGCTATGACGCGATCCTCATCAACCCGGCCGCCTACACGCACACCAGCGTCGCCATCCGCGACGCGATCGAGGCCGCCGGCGTGCCCGCGGTGGAGGTCCACCTCTCCAACATCTACGCGCGCGAGCCGTTCCGGCACCAGTCGCTGATCGCCCCGGTCTGCCGGGGCCAGGTCTGCGGGTTCGGCGCCGCCAGCTACCGCTTGGGGCTCGAAGCGGCCCTCGCGCTGGGGAAGCATTGATGATCTCGACGACCGAGTTCCGCAGCGGCGTCGCGGTCGTCCTCGACGGCCAGCTCTGGACCATCGTGGAGTTCCAGCACGTCAAGCCCGGCAAGGGGGGCGCCTTCGTCCGCACGAAGCTGCGGCGAATGCGGGATGGGTCCGTCATCGAGCGCACCTTCCGGGCCGGCGAGAAGTTCCAGGAGGCCTATGTCGAGAAGCGGACGTTCCAATACCTCTATCGGACCGCCGACGCCTTCCACCTGATGGACACCGCGTCGTACGAGCAGCTCCAGGTCCCGGCGTCCGCGCTGGGGCAGGCGGCGGGCTTCCTCAAGGAGAACATGGAGCTGGAAGGCCAGTTCCACGAGGGGCAGCTCATCGGCATCCAGCCGCCCATGTTCGTCGACGTCCACGTGCAGTCCACCGAGCCCGGCGTGCGGGGCGACACCTCCAAGGGCGGCATGAAGCCAGCGACCTTGGAAACCGGCGCCACCATCCAGGTGCCGCTCTTCATTGAACCGGGCGACCTGATCCGGGTCGACACGAGGACCAGCTCCTACGTCTCCCGCGTGTAAGGGCCGCGGCAACCGAGCGAGGGCAACGTGGAAAAGCGACTGAAGGCGTCCGAACGGGAAGCGTTCCGGCTCATTGAGGAGATGCTCCAGCTCATGGAAAGCCGCGGCCTCGTGGAGCTGGAGATGGAGCATCAGGGCCTGCGGATCCGCCTCAAGAAGGCCGCCACGGGCCAGGCCCCGCAGGTGGTCGAGTATGTCACGGGCGTGCCCCATCCGGTCGCCCCGGGGCCCGGCCAGCCGCCGGCGACCGCTGAAGAGGGGCATCGCATCGTCATCAAGTCGCCGATGGTCGGCACGTTCTACCGCGCCCCGGCGCCCGACGCGCCCCCGTTTGCGGAGGTCGGACAGGACATCGAGGTCGGCCAGGTCGTCTGCATCCTGGAGGCGATGAAGCTGATGAACGAGATCAAATCCGAGGTCGCCGGCCGCATCAGCGAGATCCTGGTTGAGAGCGGTTCGCCGGTGGAGTTCGGCCAGCCCCTCTTCGTGGTCGAGCCGCGCGAGTAGCCCCGCGGGCGCCCCCGGCCGATGTTTTCGAAGATCCTGATCGCCAACCGGGGAGAGATCGCCGTCCGCGTCATCCGGGCCTGCAAGGAGATGGGCATCCGGACGGTCGCGGTCTACTCCGAGGCGGACCGGAGCAGCCTCCACGTCCGCCTGGCCGACGAGGCGATCTGCATCGGGGGCCCGAAGCCTGAGCAGAGCTACCTCAATATCCCGGCGATCATCAGCGCCGCCGAGATCACGGATGTCGAGGGGATCCACCCGGGCTACGGCTTCCTCTCCCAGAACGCCCACTTCGCGGAGATCTGCGAATCCTGCAACATCACCTTCATCGGGCCGCCCCCGCAGGCGATGCAGCTCATGGGCGACAAGCTCGCGGCGAAGGACCTCATGCGGAAGGCCGGCATCCCGATCATCCCCGGGAGCATGGCCGCGGTCCGCAACAAGGAGGACGCCCTGAAGACCGCCCGGCGCATCCAGTACCCGGTCATCGTCAAGGCGGCGGCGGGCGGGGGCGGGCGGGGGATGCGGGTGTGCCACAATGACGTCCGGCTCATCAGCGCCCTCATGACCTGCCAGGCGGAGGCCGAGGCCAGCTTCGGCAACCGGGACGTCTTCGTCGAGAAGTACCTCCCGGAGCCCCGGCACATCGAGTTCCAGATCCTCGCGGACAGGTTCGGCCACACGATCCACCTGGGGGAGCGGGATTGCACGATCCAGCGGCGCCACCAGAAGCTCGTGGAGGAATCGCCCTCCCCGGCGGTCGACGCGAAGCTCCGGCGGAAGATGGGCGAGCTGTCGGTCCGGGCGGCCAAGGCGGCCGGGTACGTCTCCGCGGGGACGGTGGAGTTCCTCCTCAGCCGGGACGGGACGTTCTACTTCATCGAGATGAACACCCGCATCCAGGTCGAGCACCCGGTCACGGAGATGGTGACGGGGCTCGACCTCGTCAAGGAGCAGATCCGGATCGCGGCGGGCGAATCGCTCGGCTATAAACAGGACGACATCGCCCTGGAGGGGTGGGCGATCGAATGCCGGGTCAACGCGGAAGACCCCTCGAACGGGTTCTCGCCCTGTCCGGGCCGCATCACGGAGTACCAGCCCCCGGGCGGGCGCGGCATCCGCGTGGACACGCATGTCTTCGCCGGCTACGACGTGCCCCCGTTCTACGACTCCCTGCTCGCCAAGGTCATCAGCGTCGGGACCTCGCGCGAGGACGCCATCCGGATCATGCAGCGCGCGCTGGACGAGTTTCTCATCGAGCCGATCCGGACCACGATCCCCCTCCACCGGCAGATCTTCAGCGACCCGACATTCTGGCGCGGGCAGCTGGCCACCAACTACCTCGATCGGCAACTGCAACTTGGGGAGGCTGAATGATCCTTCGACTCGCTTCGCTCGCTCAGGATCATGGTGAGCAAGTCCCGCCATTGGCGGGACGCGTCGAACCATGAGCGCTTCTGCGCGGCACCTGGGCGTGCTGACCGGCGGCGGCGACTGCCCCGGGCTCAACCCGGTCATCCGGGCCGTCACGCGGCGGGCGATCCAGGGGGGGTTCGCGGTCATCGGCATCCGCAACGGCTGGAAGGGCCTCATCGAGGGCGACACGATGGCCCTGGACCTCCAATCAGTCTCCGGCATCCTGCCGAAGGGCGGGACGATCCTGGGGACCTCCCGGACAAACCCCTACAAGCGGCCGGAGCAGCTCGCCCAGCTCCATGAGACGGTCAAGCGCCTCAAGCTGGACGCCCTCATCGCGATCGGAGGTGAGGACACGCTCGGCGTCGCCACGAAGCTCGTGAAAGACGGTCTCAGGATCGTGGGGGTGCCCAAGACCATCGACAACGACCTGGCGATGACCGACTACACCTTCGGGTTCGACACGGCGGTCAACATCGCCATGGAGGCGATCGACCGGCTCCATACGACCGCCGAGAGCCACCACCGCATCATGGTGGCCGAGGTGATGGGGCGCCACGCCGGCTGGATCGCGACGTGCGCCGGCATCGCCGGCGGAGCGGACATCATCCTCATCCCGGAGGAGCCGATCGATCTGGACGCCGTCTGCGCCCTCATCAAGAAGCGCCACGCCCGCGGCAAGGACTTCAGCATCGTCGTGGTCGCGGAAGGCGCTCGGTTCAAGCAGGACGCCAACGTCACCGTCGAAGAAAAGCTGGACGAGTTCGGCCATGTCCGCCTGGGCGGAATCGGGCATGTCCTCGGGAGCCACATCGAGCAGCGAACCGGCTACGAGACGCGGGTGACGGTCCTGGGCCACCTCCAGCGCGGCGGCAGCCCGACCGCCTTCGACCGCATCCTGGGCACCCGGTTCGGCATCAAGGCGGTGGAGCTCGTCCTGGCGGGGCAGTTCGGCTCCATGGTGAGCCTCCAGGGCAACAAGATCGTCGCCGTCCCCATCGAGCAGGCCACCGGGTCGCTCAAGACGGTTGACCCGGAGCTCTACGAGATCGCAAAGATCTTCTTCGGATGAGCGCCGAGGACACGATCCGGGCGAGCCTCCGGGAGACCGCCCGGCTCCTGGCGGAGTTCCCGGATGCCCAGACCGCCCGGGTCGCCAAGGCCGCCTCACTCATGGCGGAAGCGGTCCGCTCCGGCCGGAAGGTCATCTGGTTCGGCAACGGCGGCTCGGCGACGCAGGGCCAGCACATGGCGGCGGAGTTCGTGGGGCGGTTCCGGAAGGAGCGCCGCGCCCTGCCATCGATCTCGCTGACCGAGAACATGGCCAGCGTCACCGCGATCGGCAACGACTACGCCTTCGAGCGGATCTTCGCGCGGCAGCTCGAAGGCCTGGGGCAGGCCGGGGACGCGGCGGTGGGGCTCTCAACCTCAGGGAACTCGCCCAACGTCCTCGAGGGGCTCCGCCAGGCCAAGGCGCTGGGCCTCTCCGCCATCGGCCTCACCGGCGGCGACGGTGGGCGCATGGAAGCGCTGTGCGACGTCTGCATCTGCGTGCCCTCGACGGTCACGGCGCACGTCCAGGAAGCCCACCTCGCCATCGGGCACATCCTCTGCGGGCTGGTGGAAGATGCCATCAAATGAGGAGTCCGGTTCCCGCTTTCCCATCGGAGAACTCTGGGAAACCGGGAACCGGACCCGGGACTATCGGAGACTGAAGGGACTTTCGCGCAAGATCAAATCAGCGGCCGCGCTCGCGCGCCTCGTGCGCGCGGCGCAGGCCCGCGGGCGGACCGTCGTCTTCACGAACGGCTGCTTCGACCTCCTCCACGCCGGCCATGTCACGCTCCTTGAGCGGGCCAGGCGGTGCGGTGACCTCCTCATCATCGGCCTCAACAGCGACCGCTCGGTCCGGGCGCTCAAGGGGCCGCACCGCCCCCTCGTGGGCCAGCGGGACCGCGCGCGGTGCCTCGCGGCGCTGGAGAGCGTGGACTACGTCACCGTCTTCCACGACCGCACGCCCCGCCGGCTGATCGAGCGGCTGCGCCCGGACGTGCTGATCAAGGGCGCCGATTGGGGGCGCGCCGCGATCGTCGGCCGCGACGCGGTCGAATCGCGCGGCGGCCGGGTCATCCGGCTGCCGCTCCTCAAGGGCTACTCCACCTCGCAGCTCATCGCCCGCATCCGACGGCATGGCAGCTAGAACCTCGCTGCTTCGCCTCATCGACGCCAACGCCAACCGCGCGCTCGAGGGGCTGCGCGTCTGCGAGGACATCGCCCGCTTCCATCTGAGATCCCCCAACGTCTTCCGGCGCTCCCGCGCCCTGCGGCATGCCGTGGCGCAGGCCATCCGGCGGCTGCCCGCGACCCCCGCGGACTTTGCGCGGGCGCGCGAGAGCCGACGCGACGTCGGCCGGCGGGCGCCGGCCGCGCGCATCGCCTCCCTGGAGCAGCTGCTCCTCATCAACTTCCAGCGCGCCAAAGAAGCGCTCCGGGCGCTGGAAGAGAGCGCGCGCCTCTTAGCGCCGCGCGAGGCGGCGACCTTTCAGCGGCTGCGGTTCCGCGCCTACGAGGTGGAACGTGCGCTCCTGCTCGCGCTGGACGCTCTACGTCATCGTTGACCGCGCGGCCGCCGGATCCCGGCCGCTCGATGAGCTCGCCGCCGGCGCGATCCGCGGCGGAGCCGACGCCCTCCAGCTGCGGGATAAGGCCGCCTCCGCCCGCCAGCTCCTGGAAGAGGCGCGGCGTCTCTTGGCGATCACCCGACGCGCCCGCATCCCCCTGATCATCAATGACCGGGCCGATGTGGCGGCGGCGGCCGGGGCCGACGGGGTCCACCTCGGCCAGGATGACCTGCCGCTCCCCGAGGCGCGGCGGCTGCTGGGCCCCCGTAGGCTGATCGGCCAGTCCACGCACAGCCTCGAGCAGGCGGCGGCGGCCGAGGCG
Source organism: Candidatus Omnitrophota bacterium (assembly GCA_016180575.1). Classification (GTDB taxonomy): domain Bacteria; phylum Omnitrophota; class Gorgyraeia; order Aquiviventales; family Aquiviventaceae; genus JACPAY01. The sequence goes on from JACPAY010000007.1 coordinate 35,100, forward strand.
GCCGGGGCGGACTACATCGGGTTCGGTCCCATCTTTCCCACGCCGACGAAGCCCGACTACGAGCCCATCGGCACCGGCCTCATCGGCCCGGTGGCCTCGCGCGTGCGGCGGCCCGTCGTGTGCATCGGCGGCATCGACCGGGGGAACCTCGAGCAGGTCATCGACGCGGGGGCCACGCGGGTCGCGGTGGTGCGGGCGGTGTGCGCCGCGGCGGACCCGGAAGCGGCCGCCCGCGACCTCAAGGCGCTCCTGACGCGGCACGCGGCGCGCCGATGAAACCAGCAGCCGCCCGATCAGGAAATTTCTTCCCCCACCTTTCACTCACCAACTATAATGCGTGGGGAGGGGGACCAGGGAGCCCCAAGTGTTCCGCGCAGGAAAGGGGAGACCAGCGACCCCGCGAGTGGATGTGCATGGCGGGGGAGCGATAGGAGGGGAAAACCACGTTTTCCCCTCCTATGGAGGACCCCTCGGATTTCTATGGGTCCGACGCGGGTATAGCACAGTGGTAGTGCGCTAGCTTCCCAAGCTAGTAACGCGGGTTCGATTCCCGCTACCCGCTTTTCCGTGCACCTCATCATCCATTATGCGAGCAGCCCTACTCAGTGCGGTGTTATTGACCGGTCTTGCCGGCTGCGAGACCATCCCGGAGGCCAGCAGCGCGCCGCGCTCATCGCGGCCGGCCGCGCCCGCCTTCCAGGGGTCCTACCACTACGTCCAGCGGGGAGAGACGCTCTGGCGCATCGCCCGCTCCTACGGCCTCGAGGTCAATGCCCTGGCTCGGGCCAATCGGCTGCGCGATGCGAGTGCGCTCCGTGTCGGCCAGAAGCTCTTTATCCCGGTCCCGGCGGAATCGCAGGCGTTCTTCTGGCCGGCGAGGGGACGGGTGGGGCGGTCGGGCTCAAGCGGCGTCTCCATCTCGGCCCCGCCCGGCAGCCTGGTGCGCGCCTCCCGCAGCGGGAGGGTGGCGGTCGCCACCCACCGGCTGTCCGGCTGGGGCAAGGCGGTCGTGCTCGACCACCTGGACGGCTATCTCACCGTGTACGCGGGGCTGGACCAGCTCCTCGCGGCGCCGGGCGCCAACCTCCGGCAGGGCGTTCCGCTGGGCAGCCTCGGCAACCGAGCCCTGCATTTTGAAATTCGCTACGGCACCACCTCGAGAGACACCTTAGCCCTGCTGCCAGGCGAATGACCGTCACCAACCTGCGCCCTGATCTGACGCGCCACCTGAGCCAGCGGCTCGCCGCGTTCGGCGAGGGGTTCCGTCACAACCTGGCGCTCATCGGCCCGCCGGGGAGCGGCAAGACGTTCCAGCTGCACCAGCTCCTGGCGCGCTCGCCCGGCCTGACCCTCATCTACTGCCCCCTCTACCGCGAGTCCTGCCGCAGCTTCCTCCAGCGCTTCCTCTCAGCCATCCTCCAGGCCGGCCTCCCCTCTCTCTTCCAGGCGGCCGACGGCCAGGCGAGCCACCCTCTGGACGCGCTCCTTGCGCGCGCCGAGCCCATCCTGCCGAAGACCGCGGCGGCGGTCCGCCAGGTGGAGAGCCTCCTGAGCCGCCGGCTCCACGGGGAAGCCTTCGCCCGCGCGCTGGACACGATCCCGGTGCTCCTGGAGGAGCGGCGGCAGCCGTGCCTGCTCATCCTGGATGAGTTCCTCTTCCTCGATGAGCTGGGGCTCGGACACGCCTTCCACGAGCTGGGCAAGCGCGTGATGACGTGGCCGACGACCCTCTTCATCCTGTCCAGCTCCTCGGTGCACCGGGCGCGCATCATCCTCCGGGAGCGGCTCCAGCTCCTCTTCGGCCAGTTCGAGCTGATGCGGCTCGAGGCGCTCGACCCGAAGCAGGCCGCCGCGTGGGCGCAGCAGGAGCTGCGCGGGATCCGGGGGGCCAAGGCGATGGCCCCGTTCCTCCTCCAGTGGCTGGACGGGTATCCCTGGTACCTCACCGTGTTCCTCAAGCGCCTGAAGGAGCTGGCCGCGCTGGGCAAGACCGCGGAGCTCACCGAACCGCTGTTCCTCCAGACCGCCTGGGACCTCCTGGGCAGCGCCGAGGGGACGCTCCACCACTGGTGCGCTTCGCGCATGGAGGCGCTGGCCGCCGGCCGATTCGGGGCGCGGGCCGCCGATGCGCTGATTCAAATCGCCGAGGGCGCCCGCACGACCACGGAGCTCGGCAAGCGGGTGGGGCGCGGGGGGCTGTCCGAGGCGCTCGAGCTGCTGCTGGAGCATGACGCGGCCCAGCGCAACGGCACCTGCTGGATCGTCCCGGATCCCATCCTCCGCTGCTGGCTGTCCACGATCCTCTCCCCGCAGCGCGCCGACGCCCGGCCGGACGGGGCGGACATCCGCCAGCGGTTCGAGCACCACCTGCGCGCGCTCTGGACCCGCTGGATGCAGGCGCACCAGCTCTCGTTCCCGGAGCGGATCGTGGAGCTGTTCGGCAGGTTTGCCGACGACACGGTCTCGCTCGACTCAAAGACGGGCCGGCTGCCGAAGTTCGACGCCATCCAGACCGTGCGCCCCGACGATGCGGGATCGGATGTGTACCTCATCGCGGACGGGCAGGGCAAGCGGTGGTGCGCCGCCGTGCGGAGCGAGCCGGCGGACGAGCGCGCCATCGCCAGTTTCGAAACGTTCTGCCACGCGCAGACCCCGAAGCCGTCCCGCAAGGTCGTCGTCATGAAGGCGGGCATGGACCAGCACATCCGGCTGCTCGCGAAGGCGGCCAACATGTGGGTCTGGGAGCCCGCCGAGCTGCACCTCCTCATGGAGCTCTATGGCCAGCACGCCTGACCTCGAGCGGCTCTGGGCGCCGTGGCGCCATCAGTACCTCGTCCAGCGGGGGCCGCGCCGGTGCTTCTTCTGCGCCGCCAGGCGCTCGGCGGCCGACCGCCGGCACCGCGTGATCGCCCGCAGCCGCACGGCGTTCGCGCTGCTGAACCTGTACCCCTACAACAACGGCCACGTCCTGATCGCGCCCTCCCGGCACGTCGCGCGCCTCGAGGGGCTGACCGTCCAGGAATGGACCGACATCCTGCGCCTGAGCCAGCGGCTCGTGCGGCGCCTGCGCGATGCCCTCGGCGCCCAGGGCTTCAACCTCGGCGCCAACCTCGGCCGGACCGCGGGCGCCGGCGTCCCCGGCCACTTCCACCTGCACCTCGTCCCCCGGTGGCGCGGCGACACGAACTTCATGCCCGTCGTCGGAAAGACCAAGATCGTCTCCCAGTCGCTCGATGAACTCTACCGTCTCCTCACGACTCGTCCAGCGTGACGCGCTCGAGGCCAGGGAAGAGCAGTGGCTCGCGCCCTGGGCCATGAAGAGCCGCCGCACCCGGGGGCGGCAGCACCCGGAGCCGGAGGACCCCTACCGGACGGTGTACCGACGGGACCGGGACCGCATCATCCACACGACGGCGTTCAGGCGCCTGGAGTACAAGACCCAGGTCTTCGTCAACCACGAAGGCGACCACTACCGGACCCGGCTCACCCACACGCTGGAGGTGGCGCAGATCGCGGCCTCGATCGCCCGGATCCTCCGGCTCAACGAAGACCTCGTGGAGGCGGTCGCGCTGGCCCATGACATCGGCCACCCGCCGTTCGGCCACGCCGGCGAGGACGCCCTGCACGAGCTGATGAGCTCTCACGGCGGGTTCGACCACAACCTCCAGGGGCTGCGCGTGGTGGACCTGCTCGAGGCGAGGTACGCCGGGTTTCCCGGCCTGAACCTGACGTGGGAGGTGCGGGAGAGCATCAACAAGCACCGCACCCCCTACGACCAGCCCGGCGTGCAGGCGGCCCTCGATCCGTCCGCATCCCCGCTCCTGGAGAGCCAGATCGCCGACGTGGCCGATGAGATCGCGTACGACAACCACGACCTTGACGACGGCCTGGCATCGGGTATCCTTAAAGAAGACGACCTGGCCGGCATCGAGCTGTGGCGGCGCGCCTGCGAGGCGGTGGACTCGCAGGGCGCGCGGCTGGACCCTGAGGTCCGGCGCTACCAGGTCATCCGGCGGCTGATCAACGAGGAGATCACGGACCTGATCCAGGCGACCGCCGAGCAGTTGAGCCGGCACGGCATCGCGTCCGTGGAGGATGTCCGGGCCTGCCCGGACCGGCTGGTCGTGTTCAGCGAGGCGATGCGGCGGCTGCGCACGCCGCTCAAGCGGCTGCTCTGGACGCAGCTCTACCACCACTACCGGGTCGCGCGGATGGCGGACAAGGCGAAGCGGTTCATCACCGAGCTCTTCCACCTCTACCTCAAGAAGCCGGAGCAGCTCCCGAACACGACCCGTTTGCGCATCGCCCATGGCGAGGAACCGTCCCGGGTGGTCTGCGACTACATCGCGGGGATGACCGACCGCTACTGCCTCGAGGAATACAAGAAGCTGTTCGATCCCTTTGAGCGGGTCTAAAAACCACTGGAGAGGCGCAGAATGACCACAGAAGCACAGGGGACCGCCAGGTTGATGCCGTGGGCGGCGCTTGCGGCGGCCGGGCTGCTGGCCATGGCGGGCTGCGCGCGCAAAAGCTCGCTCCTGCTGGAGCGCCAGGCGGTCGGCCCGATCGCCGAGGAGCCGCTGGTGGCCATGCGGGCGGCGTGGCGCCTCGAGCCCGTCATGCAGACCGAGGAGGAGCAGGGCGTCGAGGTCAACGTCAACCACGCCTCGCAGGAATACCTGACCAACTTCTTCGGCAACCGCAGCCTCTTCGGCAGCTTCGCCGGTCCAAGCCCCTACTACCCGGAGCACCTCGTGTTCTACGTGCAGATCGCCAACCGGAGCAACAAGAAGATCTATATCAACCCCGGCGAGTTCACCGTCGTCGATGACCGGGGCAACCAGTACGCCACCATCGGCGTGGACTACGTGACCGCCTTCGCGGAATCCCGCAAACCGGTCTCGAGCGCCACCCGGGGGGTCATCGAGGAGGCCCGGCCCGGCTACTTCGGCTTCAGCCTCCCGGTCGGCAGGATGTTCGCGCCCAAGTCCCAGGCCGAGTTCGCCCGCCTGAAGCAGGCGTCGCTGCAGAGCGGCTACCTCTACCCGGGTGTCATCCACGACGGCCTCATCGCGTTCTGGAACCCGGCGGAGCCGGCCACGCGCGTGCGCCTCCTGATCACCAACGTCAAGACAGACTTTGACGCCAAGGACGAGCCGCGGACAGCGCTGGAGTTCGCGTTCGACTTCACGGCGGCGCGCCAGTAGGCGCGGGCCCCGCGACACCGGTCTCCATCCTCATCATGCCGCATACCGCCACGTCCGAAGCGCTGCTCCTCGACGACCTCACCCAGGCGCAGCGCGATGCGGTCGTCCATGAGGGGGGCCCCCTCCTCATCGTGGCGGGCGCCGGGTCCGGCAAGACCACCGTCATCGCCAGGCGGATCGCCTGGCTCATCGCGGCCAAGCGGGTTCGCCCCGACGAGCTCCTCGGCCTGACCTTCACCGACAAGGCCGCCGAGGAGATGGAGGAGCGGGTCGACCTGCTGGTGCCGTACGGCTACGTCGATATCGCCCTCCACACCTTCCACGCCTTCGGCGATCAGCTCCTGCGCGACCACGCGCTCAAGCTGGGCCTGAGCCCCCACTTCCGCGTCCTCTCGCGCGCCGAGCAGCTCGTGTTCCTGCGGCAGCACGTCTTCGAGCTGCCCCTGCGCCTCTTCCGCCCGCTCAACGACCCCGCGCGGTTCCTGGAGGCGCTCGCCGCTGTCTTCGCCAGGGCCAAGGACGAGGCGGCCGGCCCCGAGGAGTTCCTGGCCTGCGCCGAGGAGCTCACCCGCCTGGCCGGGGACTCGCCCGCGGACGACCCGCGGCGCGCGGAGGCCACCCGCGTTCGCGAGCTGGCCGAGGCCTACGCCGCCTACCAGCGGCTCCTCCGGCAGGCCGATGCGGTGGATTTCGGCGACCAGGTCTTGCTCGCCGTGCAGCTCCTCGAGCGGCACCCCGACGTCCTGGCCGCGACGCAGCGGCGCTTCCGGCACCTGCTGGTCGATGAGTTCCAGGACACGAACTACGCGCAGTTCCGCCTGCTGCAGCTGCTCGCGCCGCCGGATGCCCATATCACCGTCGTCGCCGACGATGACCAGAGCATCTACAAGTGGCGCGGAGCCGCCATCAGCAACGTCCTGAAGTTCCTGGACCACTACGCCGGCGTGCGGACCGTCGTGCTCACCGAGAACTTCCGCTCGAGCCAGCGCATCCTCGACTGCGCCTACCGGCTCATCCGGTTCAACGATCCCGACCGGCTCGAGGTCCGGCAGGGCATCGACAAGCGGCTCATTGCCCGCGCCGGCCGCGCGGAGGAGGAGCCCCACCTGCACGTCTTCGACACCGTCTCCGGCGAGGCGGACTGGGTGGCGCAGACGATCCGCCAGGCCATCGAAGCGGGCGCGCGGCGAGCGGCGGACTTCGCCATCCTCGTGCGCTCCAACCGGGAAGCGGACCTCTTTCTCCGCGCGCTGAACGTCGCCGGCGTGCCGTGGCAGTTCAGCGGCGCGAGCGGGCTCTTCGCGCGGGAAGAGAGCAAGCTGCTCGTCTCCTGCCTGAAGACGCTCGCCGACCCTGACGATAGCCTGAGCTGGTACCACGTCGCCAGCTCGCCGCTCTACCGCTGCCCCATGCCCGACCTCGCGCGGGTCCTGGCCCTGGCGAGCCGGACCAACCAGAGCTTCCGCGCCGTCCTCCGCCAGGCAGAGCAGGAGGCGGCGCCAGGCGAGGCGCTCTCCGAGGCAGGGAAGCGTCGCCTCGGCGAGCTCGCCGGCGACGTCGAACGGCTCCTGGAGCGTTCCCGCACGCTCTCCGGCGGCCAGCTGCTCTACCAATGGCTGACGGACCGAGGCTTCCTCGCCGCCTTGAGCCGCGGCGAGCGCGCCGAAGAGGCCGCCCAGCTCCAGACCGTCGCGAGGTTCTTCGACCGGCTGCGCCGGGTGGAGGAGCTGGCCGGCGGCCGCCTGCCGGAGCTCATGGCGCACCTGGAGCTCTTCCAGGCGATGGGGAACGAGCCGATCGACGAGGATGACGCGTGGGCCGACCGCGTCAACGTCCTGACGCTCCACAAGGCGAAGGGGCTGGAGTTTCCCGTCATCTTCCTCGTCGGTCTCGTCCAGGGCCGGTTCCCCACGCCGCAGCGGCACGACCCGATCGAGCTGCCGGAGGCGCTGATCAAGGACATCCTGCCGTCGGGGAACTACCACCTCCAGGAGGAGCGGCGGCTGTTCTACGTCGGGATGACGCGGGCCAAGGAGCAGCTGTACCTGACCTGCTCGTACGATTATGGCGGCAAGACCGCCCGGAAGGTGAGCCAGTTCGTCCTGGAGGCGCTGGACCTGTCGAGCCAGAGCCCGCCCGCCAAGAAGGCGAGCGCCCGGGAACTCATCGACCGCTCAGAGACCCGCCCGCCCCTGCCGCTGGCCCCGGCGGCGCCGGGGCGTGGGCCCCTGCGCCTTGACCCGCATGGCGTGGACGATTACCTCACCTGCCCGCTCAAGTACCGCTACAGCCACATCCTGAAGATCCCGGTCCTGCGGCATCACCTGGTCGTCTACGGGGCCGCGCTGCACAAGGCGGTGGAGACGTTCTTCAAGCGCCAGCTCCAGGGGTCCCCCATGGACGAGGCCGAGCTGCTGCGCGCGTTCGAGGCCCACTGGCGCTCCGAGGGGTTCCTGACCCGGGAGCACGAAGAGTTGCGCCTCGCCCAGGGGCGCGAGACGCTGCGGCGGTTTTTCGCCCAGCAGCGGGAAACGCCCGAGCGGCCGACGCTGATTGAGGAGCGGTTCCGGTTCCAGTTCGAGGACCTGCTGGTCGTCGGCCGCTGGGACCGGGTGGACCGGCGCGGCGATGAGGTCGTCATCATCGATTACAAGTCGTCGGAGGTCAACGACCAGGGGGCGGCGGACCGGCGCACGCGCGAGTCGCTGCAGCTTGCCCTCTACGCCCTCGCCTGGCGCGCCCTCCACGGCCAGCCGCCGACCCGGGTCGAGCTGCGGTTCCTGGAAACCGGCGTCGTCGGACGGGCCCAGTTCTCCGACGCGGACCTGGAGCGGGCCGCCTCGCGCCTCCGGGACGCGGCCCGGGGCATCCGGGCCCAGGACTTCCATGCCCAGCCCCAGGAGTTCGCCTGCCGCTGGTGCGCCTTCCAACCGATCTGCCCGTTCGCCTTCCAGTCCCCCTGACCGCCTAAAAATCTTTCCACGGGCTCTTGACGGACAGAGAAGAGGTCGGGTAATTTTAAGTTGTAAGTTAAAGGTTATATGAAGTAAGTAAGAAGTTAACACGGGTCCCTCAGCCCGGATGGCCAGCCGAGCTGCCAAGGATTTGGTGGTTCGGCTATTTGTTGGAGGAAACGGTGGAGAGCGCATCAATGTTCCAGCGGCCGTTTTCGCATCTGAAGGGATCGCCGACTTCGCTTGAGGTCTCCGAGGCGAGGTTCAAACGGTTCCTGAAGGACCTGGAAACCTACGAGCGGCGGTTCGTCTATGAGCGGACCCTGGATGCGTTCCTCGACCTCTACTCCTCTTGGAAAAAGCGCCATGACCCTGAGGTGAAGCTGCGCCTGGTCATGCTCGCCTTCGAGCTGCACCGGCTGGACGGGGCCTTCCTGTGCGACCTGTCGTTCGACGACCGCTGAGCCCCTGATGCGGGAAATCCTCGTGCGCAACCTCACCTCGGCCGACTGGCTCAAGCGCGATTGCGTCGTGAGCGAGCTCATGCGGCAGGGAGACTACGCCACGCGGGTGATCCGCCGCTGCACCTACCGCGTCGAGTCCCAGACCGAGCTGCCCTCGACGCACGATTCCATCCCCTGGGCGCGGAACCTGGACCCGCTCCCGCCCCGCCAGGTGTTCGTGACGAAGGACATGGATCCCGAGACGGGAGGGGAACGGGTCGTCTACAAGGTCCTCGGCCACTTCTACGTGGTCTGGGGGCGCTCGGTCTTCTGCGTCGGCTACCGCCACATCCTCGCGATGGACATCGACGCCACCGAGGAGTCAGCCTCCCTCGAGTAGTGGTCGTGTCTCAATTTGGCGGGTCCTGCCGCGCCGCCACCCCGTCGGCTGTCCTCGGCCTTCGCCTGCGGGCAGGCGACGGGGTCCCCGGCTCTGCGTTCTGTTAGATTCTCGCCATGGCTCATGACCGCCTATCCGTCGCCGTCCTGGGGGACGGCGGGTGGGGCACCACGCTCGCCATTCACCTCCACCGCCTCGGCCACCGCGTGCAGCTCTGGGGCGCGTTTCCGGACTACGTCCGGACGCTCGCGCGGCGGCGCGAGAATGTGAAGTTTCTCCCCGGCATCCCCATCCCGCGCTCCCTGCCGATCACGGCCGACCTCCCGGACGCCGTCGCGGAGGCCCGGCTCGTCATCCTCGCCGTCCCTTCCCAATACCTCCGGCGGGTCGCCAGGCGCCTCCGGCCGTCCCTCCGGCCTGCGGCGGCCCTCCTCAGCGTGGCCAAAGGCCTGGAGCGGGGCAGCCTGAAGCGGATGTCGCAGGTCATCCATGAGGAGCTCGGCCCTGTTCGGCTCGCCGCCTTGTCCGGGCCGAACATCGCCTCGGAGATCGCCACCGGACACCCGGCCAGCTCCGTCGTCGCGTCCCACGACCCCGCGCTCGCGGCCGCCGTGCAGCGCATGCTGATGAACGAGCGGTTCCGCATCTACACCGCCGCCGATGTCGCCGGCGTGGAGCTCGGAGGGGCGCTGAAGAACCCGATTGCGATCGCCGCCGGGATTGGAGACGGACTGGGGTTCGGCGCCAACGCCAAGGCGGCCCTCATCACGCGAGGGGTGGTGGAGATGGCGCGGCTCGGCCAGGCGCTCGGCGCCAGGGAAGCGACGTTCTGGGGCTTGAGCGGTCTCGGCGACCTCGTAACCACGTGCCTGGCCGGCCGGAACCGCTGGCTGGGCGAGCAGCTGGGACGGGGACGCCCGCTGCGTGTGGTCCTGCGTTCCACCCCGATGGTTATCGAGGGGGTGGAGACCGCCAGGGCCGCCGCGACCCTGGGCCGCCGCCACGGCATCGAGCTGCCCATCATCGAGCAGGTGAACGCCATCCTCTTCCGCCGCCGGGCCCCCCGGCAGGCGCTCCAAGCGCTGATGCGCCGCAGCGGCAAGGCCGAGTCCGCCACCCCGCGTTGACCCTCCCGGCATCGCCCTGCTACAATGATACGCTCTCGGGGCGTAGCGTAGCTTGGTAGCGCGCCTGAATGGGGTTCAGGAGGTCGGGAGTTCAAATCTCCCCGCCCCGACCAACAACTCAATGCCACAGACCACCACCATCAACGTCGGGCTCATCGGCGTCGGCACGGTCGGCGCCGGCGTGGCGCGCGCGCTCCTCGAGAAGAGACGGATGCTCGAGCAGCGCATCGGCGCCCGCCTGGTGCTGCGCCGGGCCTGCGACAAGGAGTTCCGCCGCCGGCGGGGCGTCCGCCTGCCCCCCTCGGTGACCACCACCGACGCGTCCAAGGTCCTGCGCGACCCGGACATCCACGTCGTCGTGGAGCTCATCGGCGGGATCGAGCCGGCGCGGACGCTCATCCTGGAGGCGCTGCGCCGCGGCAAGCACGTGGTGACCGCGAACAAGGCGCTCCTGGCGCACGCGGGCCGGGAGCTGTTCGCGGCCGCGCGGCGGGCGAACGTGGACCTCTACTTCGAAGCGGCGGTGGGCGGCGGCATCCCCATCATCAAGGCGCTCCGGGAAGGGCTCATCGCCAACGAGCTGGACGCCATCCTGGGCATCGTCAACGGCACGTCGAACTACGTGCTCACCCAGATGCGCGAGAAGCGGCTGAGCTTCCACGAGGCGCTGCTGGAGGCCAAGCACCACGGCTACGCGGAACGCAACCCGGCGCTCGATATCAGCGGAGGCGACGCAGCGCACAAGCTCGCGATCCTCACGCTGCTCGGCTTCGGCGTGCAGGTGCGCCTCTCTGACATCCACGTGGAGGGCATCAGCAGCATCTCCCAGGCGGACATCCAGTACGCGGACGAGCTGGGCTACTGCATCAAGCCGCTCGCCATCGCCAAGCAGGTGGACCACGAGCTGGAGCTCCGGGTCCACCCCACGCTGCTGGCCAAGACCCACCTCCTCGCCAATGTCAACGGGGTCTACAATGCCGTCTACGTGCACGGCGATATGGTCGGGGCGGAGCTGTTCTACGGCCGCGGGGCGGGGCAGGGCCCGGCCGCGAGCTCCGTGGTCTCCGACATCGCCGATATCGCCCGGAACATCGTCACCGGGATAGCCCCGCGCATGCCGCTCCTGCCCCACCGGCACCGCGGCATCCGCCGGTTGCGGCGGATGGGCGCGGTGGAAACCCGCTACTACATGCGCTTCATGGCGACGGACAAGCCCGGCGTGCTGGCCCGCATCGCCGGGGTGCTCGGCCGTCACCACATCTCCATCGCGAGCGTCCACCAGAAGGAGCGCCGGGCGGCGCGGATCGTGCCGGTCGTCATGATGACCCACGAGGCCCGGGAGGCCGACATGCGCCGCGCGCTCCAGGCCATCGACCGCCTGGGGTTCGTGAAGCACCCCACCGTCGCGATCCGGACCGAAGCCCCGCGCTACAAATGAGGAGCAGGAAACAGGGAACCGGACCCGGGACTATTGGAAACCGGCAATGGCCCGGGGTGATTGAACGCTATCGCGCCTACCTTCCGGTCTCCCCCGCGACCCCCATCATCACGCTGCTGGAGGGGAACACCCCGCTCATCCACAGCCGCGCGCTGAGCCGCCGGTTGGGGCGGGGGATGTCGGTGTACCTCAAGTACGAGGGGATGAACCCCACCGGCTCGTTCAAGGACCGCGGGATGACCGTGGCGATCTCGAAGGCGGTCGAGGCGAAGTCGGTCGCGGTCCTGTGCGCCTCCACCGGCAACACCTCCGCCTCGGCCAGCGCCTATGCGGCGCGGGCGGGGCTGCGCTCCATCGTCCTCATCCCGAGCGGCGCCGTGGCGCTGGGCAAGCTCTCGCAGGCGCTCATCCACGGGGCGCGCGTGGTGGTCGTGGACGCGAACTTCGACGCGTGCCTGGCGCTCGTGAAGTCGCTGGCCCAGGGGCACCCCGTCACGCTGGTCAACTCCATCAACCCGCACCGCATCGAGGGCCAGAAGACGTGCGCCTTCGAGATCTGCGACGCGCTCGGCCGGGCGCCGGACTACCACGTGACGCCCGTGGGCAACGCGGGCAACATCACGGCGCAGTGGAAGGGCTACACGGAGTACCGGCGGCGCGGGCGCATCACGCAGCGGCCCGCCATGCTGGGCTTTCAGGCCGAGGGCGCCGCCCCCCTGGTGCAGGGCCGCGTCATTAAGCACCCGCGCACGATCGCCACCGCCATCCGGATCGGCAACCCGGCCAGCTGGCAGGGGGCGCTCGCCGCGGCCGAGGAATCGGGCGGCGCCATCCAGGCGGTGAGCGACCGGCAGATCCTGGAGGCCTACCGCCTCCTCGCGTCAGAGGACGGGGTGTTCGTGGAGCCGGCGTCGGCCGCCTCGGTCGCCGGCCTGCTGCGCCTGGCGCAGGCGGGATATTTCAAGAAGCGGGCGACCATCGTCTGCATCCTCACCGGACACGGGCTCAAGGACCCCGAGCGCGCCATCAAGAGCATCCGCCTGGCGCGTCCCCTCCCGCCGTCGCTCTCCGCCATCACCAAAGCCGCCGGCCTGAAGTAACCCGCCGGCGCCCAAAAGGGTATATAATAAAACTTCTTGCATGAAATACGTCATCTTGCGCTGTGAGGATGGCGCCCCCGCGAGCGAGCGAACCGCCGCGCTGCTGGAGGGCGCGAAAACCCTGCACCTGCACGAGCTCGCGCAGGCGGGCGCCGCCGGGCTCATCCGGCCGCACGACCGCGCCGCCCGCGGCTCGCCGCTTGACCGGGCGCGGGTCCATCGCGCCCTCCTCGGGCTGGATCCCCTTGACGCGGACGCGGCTCCCGGCTGCTGCTATGCGGACGCCGCGGGCCTCGCGCTCGAGCCCGACGAGACGGCCTGGTGCTGCGAGCTCATCACGCAGCGGGACGGCCGGGTCATCGACCCCACCGCAGGGCGCATCCCGACGAAAGAGAGCGCCCCGCTCCTCCAGGCGCTGGACGCCGAGCTGGGCTCTGACGCGCGGCGATGGAAGCCGGGGACCGGCTCGCACCACGTGTTCCTCGCCCGCGAGCCGGCGCTCGCCGCGGATGCGCGGCGCGCCGTCGGACCGCCTGAGCCGCTGGTGGGGCGGGCGTGGAAGCGGCACCTGCCTGCCGGCGCGACGGGCGAAGCCCTGCGGGCTCTCCTCGAACGGGCCTCCGCCGTGCTCGAGGCGCACCCGGTCAACCGGGTCCGGGTGGACCTCGGCGAGAACCCGGCGAACATGGTCTGGCTCTGGGGGGCGGGCGCCGCCGGGCCGTCGCGGCCGTTCGCCGAGCGCACCGGCCTCACCGGGACCATCGTCTCGAACAGCTTCTTGCTGCGAGGGCTCTCGCACCGTCTCGGCCTCGGGTGGGCGGAGGGCCCTGCCTCGTTCACAGAGGCGGCCCTCCAGCGGCTATGGAAAGCGGCAGCCCCCCTGCTCGAGCGCCAGGACCTGCTCTACGTGCACCTCCGGGTGGAGAGCGGCGACCCGGTCGAGCGGCTGTGCGCCATGGAGCGCATCGACCAGCTCCTGCTCAAGCCATTGACCGACCTGCTGCCGCGCCTCGGCCCGTGGCGGCTGCTGGCGGCGGTCGATGACCGCGCGCTGCGCGCGGCGCCGTTCATCGCGATCGGCACCGGCCTGCCGCGGCAGCCGGCCGCCTCGCTCGACGCGGAGCGCCTCGCCGAGAGCCCGCTCGCGTTTCCGGAGGGCGCCGGCTCGTTCGCCTGGCTCACGCAGGCCTGACGCGATGACGCGCAAGCTCGTCGTCCAGAAATACGGCGGCAGCTCCGTCGCCAACCCGGAGCGGATCACGCGGGTCGCGCAGCGGGTCGTGGACACCAAGCGCGCCGGCGCGGACGTGGTCGTGGTGGTCTCCGCGCTGGGCGACACGACCGACGAGCTCGTCCAGCTTGCCGCCCAGGTCAGCCGCAACCCCGCCGAGCGGGAGCTCGACATGCTCATGGCGACCGGCGAGCAGGTGTCCGTCGCCCTGCTGGCGATGGCCATCCACGAGCTGGGCGAGGATGCGGTCTCGTTCACCGGCGCCCAGGTCGGCATCCTGACGGACGGGACGCACACGCGGGCGAAGCTGGTGGACATCAACACCCAGCGCATCGTGCGGGAGCTGGCCAAAAGCCGCATCGTCATCGTCGCCGGGTTCCAGGGCGTGAACCTCAACCAGGACATCACGACGCTGGGGCGGGGCGGATCGGACCTCACTGCCGTGGCGCTCGCCAAGGCGCTGCAGGCGGACGTCTGCGAGATCTTCACGGACGTCGAGGGCATCTACACCGCGGACCCGCGCATCGTGCCGCAGGCGCGCAAGCTCCCGGCGATCAGCTACGACGAGATGCTGGAGATGGCGTCGCTCGGCGCCCAGGTGATGCAGGCGCGGTCCATCTTCGTCGCCAAGCGGTTCGACATCCCCATCCACGTCCGGTCGAGCTTCTCACTACGGGAGGGCACGATGATCCAGCGGTCGGTCAAGGCCATGGAAGACATCGTCGTCAGCGGCGTGACGCTGCAGAAGGACGAGGCCAAGGTCACGATCCGGGACGTGCCGGACCGGCCCGGCATGGCGGCGGAGATCTTCCGCGAGCTGGCGGCCAAGGGGATCAACGTGGACATGATTGTGCAGAACGTCAGCCGCGAGGGCTCGACGGACCTCTCGTTCACCGTCGTCAAGAGCGACCTGCCGGGGACCCTGCGCGTCACCCGGAGCGTCTCGCACCGCATCGGGGCGGGCGAGGTCACCACCGACGAGGGGGTGGCCAAGCTCTCCATCGTCGGGATCGGGATGCGCAGCCACTCCGGGGTGGCGGCGAAGATGTTCGAGGCGATGGCCCGCGAGCGCATCAACATCGAGATGATCTCCACCTCCGAGATCAAGATCTCCTGCGTCATCCGCAAGGCCCATGCCGAGCGGGCGGTCCGGGCGGTCCACCGCGCCTTCGGCCTCGGCCATGCCCCCGCCGCGGCCGCCAGGGCGCGCCGGGTCTCCGCCCGGGCCTGACGCGGGCACTGCACCCACGGCGCATCACGGACAATTCCCATGCCCCAGATTGAACTCTACGACACGACGCTCCGCGACGGGGCGCAGACCGAGGGGATCTCCTACTCGGTGCAGGACAAGCTGCGCATCACGGAGCAGCTGGACGCCCTCGGCGTGCACACCATCGAGGGCGGCTGGCCGGGCTCCAACCCCAAGGACGCGGAGTTCTTCCGGAAGGCCAGGCGGCTCTCGCTGCGCTCGGCGAAGCTGGCCGCCTTCGGCTCAACCCGGCGCGCCTCCGCCGGCGCGGCGAAGGACCCCAATTTGCGCGCGCTGCTCGCCGCCGAGACGCCGGTCGTGACCATCTTCGGCAAGAGCTGGGACCTGCACGTGCGCGACGTGCTCCGGGTCAGCCTGGAGGAGAACCTCCGCCTCATCGAGGACTCGGTCGCCTGGCTTGCGCGGCACGGCCGCCGCGTCGTGTACGACGCCGAGCACTTCTTCGACGGCTACCGGGACAACCCGGAGTACGCGCTGCGCACCCTCCAGGCGGCGGTGGCCGGCGGCGCGGAGACGCTCGCCCTGTGCGACACCAACGGGGGCAGCCTCCCCAGCCAGATCACCGAGGGCATCAACGCGGTCCAGCGGCGGTTCTCGGCGCCGCTCGGCATCCACGCGCACAACGACAGCGACCTCGCAGCGGCCAACTCGGTGGCCGCGGTGCAGGCGGGCTGCCGCCAGGTGCAGGGGACGGTCAACGGCTATGGCGAGCGGTGCGGCAACGCCAACCTCGTCTCGCTCATCGCCATCCTCAAGCTGAAGCTGGGGATCGACTGCCTGCCGGACGCCAAGCTGCGCGAGCTGACCGAGGTCGCGCACTTCGTGGCCGAGGTCAGCAACATGGCGCACGACGCCCACCAGCCGTTCGTGGGCGAGACCGCCTTCGCGCACAAGGGCGGGGTGCACGTCAACGCCGTGATGAAGAACCCCCGCACCTACGAGCACATCGAGCCGGCGACGGTCGGCAACCAGCGCCGGATCCTCGTCTCGGAGCTCTCCGGGCGCTCCTCGCTCGTCTTCAAGGCGAAAGACCTGGCGCTGGACCTGACCCGCGACACCCCCCAGGCCAAGCGGATGCTCAGGCTGCTCCAGCAGCTCGAGCACCGGGGCTACCACTTCGAGGCGGCGGAGGGGTCGCTTGAGCTCCTGCTCAAGCGCCAGCTCAAACGGTTCAAGCCGTTCTTCACCCTCGGCGGGTTCCGCATCATCATCGAGAAGCGGGACCACAAGCTGATGTCCGAGGCGACCATCAAGGTCCACGTCGGCAAGGTCACCGAGCAGACCGCGGCGGAGGGGGACGGGCCGGTGAACGCGCTCGACAACGCCATCCGCAAGGCGCTGCTGAAGTTCTACCCGTCGCTTGCGCGGATGCACCTGACCGACTTCAAGGTCCGCGTGCTCGACGAGAAGGCCGCCACCGCGGCCCGCGTGCGCGTGCTCATCCAATCGCAGGATGAGCACGAGTCCTGGGGCACGGTCGGCGTCTCCGAGAACATCATCGAGGCGAGCTGGCAGGCGCTCGTGGACTCGATCGAGTACAAGCTGCTCAAAGACCGGGCCCGTCGCTGACGGGGCCTTCCACGCCCATGTCTGCGCTCCCCCCCCAGTACAACCCCAAGGACGTCGAGGAAGCCCGCTACGCGTGGTGGGAATCCCAGGGCTTCTTCCGCGCCGACCCGGACCCCAAGCGGAAGCCCTACACCATCGTGATCCCGCCGCCCAACGTGACGGGCATCCTCCACATGGGCCACGCGCTCAACAACACCATCCAGGACATCCTCATCCGGTTTGCGCGCATGCAGGGGTTCAACGCCCTCTGGGTCCCGGGCACCGACCATGCCGGGATCGCCACCCAAAACGTCGTGGAGAAGGCGCTGGCCAAGGAAGGGAAGCGCCGGCAGGACCTGGGGCGCGAGGCGTTCCTCAAGCGCGTCTGGGAGTGGAAGGAGCAGTACGGCAACACGATCCTGTACCAGCTCAAGCGCCTCGGCGCCTCCTGCGACTGGCGGCGGACCCGGTTCACGATGGACGAGGGGCTCTCCGAAGCGGTCCTCGAGGTGTTCGTCCGGCTCTATGAGAAGGGGCTGATCTACCGCGGGAACTACATCATCAACTGGTGCCCCCGGTGCCAGACCGCGCTCGCCGACGAGGAGGCGCCGCGCACCGAGACCCAGGGCAAGCTCTACCACATCAAATACCCCATTTTGAGACAGGGGACAGGGGACAGGGGACAGGGGAAGACCACACCTGTCTCCCGTCCCATGTCTCCTGTCTCAGCTTTCATCGAGGTGGCCACGACCCGGCCGGAGACGATGCTGGGCGACACCGCCGTCGCCGTCCACCCGAAGGACAAGCGGTACAAAACGCTCATCGGAAAGCACGCCATCCTCCCGCTCGTGAACCGGAAGCTCGTCATCATCGCGGACGAGGCGGTGGACCGGGAGTTCGGCACCGGGGCGGTCAAGGTGACGCCGGCCCACGACCCGGTGGACTTCCAGCTCGGGAAGAAGCACAAGCTCGAGTTCATCAACGTGATGACCGACGACGCGAAGATGACCAATGTGCCGAAGCCCTACGAGGGGCTCGACCGGCTCGACTGCCGCAGCAAGCTCATCGTGGACCTCGAGCAGCAGGGGTTCCTCGGCCGGATCGACGAGCACGTGCACAACGTCGGCCACTGCTACCGCTGCCACACGGCGGTGGAGCCGCGCCTCTCCCCGCAGTGGTTCGTGAAGATGAAGCCGCTCGCCGAGCCGGCGATCAAGGCGGTCAAGCAAGGGACGATTAAGTTCGTCCCGGCGCGGTGGACCAAGGTGTACCTCAACTGGATGGAGAACATCCAGGACTGGTGCATCAGCCGCCAGATCTGGTGGGGCCACCGGCTGCCCGTCTACTACTGCGAAAGCTGCCGGCGGAGACAGGAGACAGGAGACAGGAGACAAGCAAAGGCCCAACGTGTCTCCCGTCCCATGTCCCATGTCTCAGAACCCGGTGTCATTGTTTCAAAGACGCGGCCGGAGCGGTGCCCAACCTGCGGCGGGACCGAGCTGGCGCAGGACGAGGACGTGCTGGACACGTGGTTCTCCTCCTGGCTGTGGCCGTTCTCGACGCTCGGCTGGCCGAAGAAGACTAAAGACCTCGCCTACTTCTATCCGACCGACACGCTCGTCACCGCGCAGGAGATCATCTTCTTCTGGGTCGCCCGGATGGTCATGGCCGGCTACTTCTGCATGAAGCGGCCGCCGTTCA
Organism: Candidatus Omnitrophota bacterium; assembly: GCA_016180575.1. Lineage (GTDB taxonomy): Bacteria > Omnitrophota > Gorgyraeia > Aquiviventales > Aquiviventaceae > JACPAY01. Next base: position 53,519 of record JACPAY010000007.1, read on the forward strand.
CCACGGTCTCCATCCACGGCACGGTGCGCGACATCACCGGCAAGAAGATGTCGAAATCGCTCGGCAACATCATCGACCCGCTCGAGATGATCGGCCGCTACGGCACCGACGCGCTGCGCTACACGCTGGTGACCGCCACCGCCATCGGCCAGGACATCTTCCTCTCGGAGGAGCGGTTCGCCGCCGGCCGCAACTTCGCCAACAAGCTCTGGAACGCCACCCGCTTCGTGCTCGCGCAGGACGGAATCGAAAAGTACCGGGTACTTCCCAAAGCGGGAAAAGTACCCGGTACTTTTTCAGTAGCGGACCGGTGGATCCTCTCGCGGCTCCAGCAGACCACCGCCCGCGTCACGAAGTCGCTCGAGGCGTCCCTGTTCAATGACGCGGCCAGCGCGCTCTACGGCTTCCTCTGGCACGACTTCTGCGACTGGTACGTGGAGATCGCCAAGCACGTGCCGGCCGAGCAGCAGCCCGCCACCCGCGCGATCCTGCGGCACGTCCTTGAGCAGGCGCTGCGGCTGCTCCACCCGGTCATGCCCTTCGTGACCGAGGAGCTGTGGCAGCATCTGAGACAGGGAACCACCAAGCCACCTGTCTCTCGTCTCATGTCTCATGTCCCAATTTCGATTATGAAGGCGGAGTGGCCGAAGGTGGAGAAGCGTCTCATCGACCGCGAGGCGGAGCGGCTCTTCGAGCGGCTCCAGGCGGTCATCACCGCCATCCGGACCACGCGGTCTGAGCTCAACGTCCCGGTGGAGAGCCGGCCGCCGGTGCATCTGGCATCGCCGCAGGCCGAGGTCCGGATGTTTTTCGAGATCCACCGCCCGCTCCTCCAGCAGCTGGCCGCGCTGGGCGACATCAGCGTCGAGGCCAAGCGGCAGGCGGTGCGGCACGCGGCGGCCATGGTGGTGGACGGGGTCGAAGTCCTGATGCCGCTGGAAGGGCTCATCGACCCGGCGAAGGAGCGCGCGCGGCTCCAGCAGCGGCTCGACGACCTCACGCGGCAGAGGGCCCAGGCGGAGGCCAGGCTCAAGGACCGGCAGTTCACGACCAAAGCGCCCGCCGAGGTCGTGGAGCAGACCAAGACCCGGCGCGCCGAGCTCCAGGACACCGCCAAGAAGGTGTCCGAGCACCTGGCCGTGCTCCAGGGGATGTGATGTCCGGCCTCAGCCGGGAGGCGGTCCTATCCCTCATCCGTCTCGCGCTGCGCGAGGATCAGGCCGGCCGCGACATCACCTCAACGGCCGTGCTGCCGGCAACCGCCCGCGCCCGGGCGCGGCTTATCGCGCGGGCGCCGGGCATCCTGGCCGGCGGCCAGGCGGCCGGGTGGGTGTTCCGCGCGGTGGACCGTCGGGTGCGATACCGCGTCAGACTGCATGACGGGACGGCGACGCGGCCAGGACAGGTGGTCGCGAACCTGGACGGGCCGGCTCGCTCCATCTTCGCGGCGGAGCGGACCGCGCTGAACCTGCTGGGCCATCTCTCCGGCATCGCGACGCTCACCCACGCTTATGCCCGACGGGTCCGCGGCACCCGGGCCAAGGTCTACGACACCCGCAAGACGCTGCCGGGGCTGCGGGCCCTTGAAAAGCACGCGGTCCGCGCAGGCGGGGGGCGCAGCCACCGCGGCAGCCTGGCCGAGGCGGTCCTCATCAAGACGAACCATCTGAAGGCGCTGGGACAGGGGACAGGGGACAGGGGACAGGGGATCCAAAACGCCATTAAGCGGGCGAAACGCCGGTTCCCTGGCAAGTTCGTTGAAGTCGAAGTGAGAACGGTGCGCCAATTTCAATCGGCACTGACTGCGCAACCTGACGCCATTTTACTCGACAACATGTCTCTCCATGACGTCCGACGCGCCGTTCACCTGTCCCATGTCTCGCGTCCCTTGTCTCAAAAGCGGCCTCTGTTGGAGGTTTCAGGAGGCATTACCCTCAAAAATGTCCGGGCCTACGCCCGCGCGGGCGCGGACCGCATCTCCATCGGCCGGCTGACCCACTCGGCGCCTGCGCTGGACGTCTCGCTGGAAATCGTATGATGGACCGTTTCGAGCTCGTCACCGACCTCACGCCGAAGGGCGACCAGCCGGAGGCGATCGAGACACTCACCCAGGGGCTCCGGGAAGGGAAGAAGTTCCAGACGCTCCTCGGCGTGACCGGCTCGGGCAAGACGTACACGGTCGCGCACGCCATCGCCAACCTCAACAAGCCCACGCTCGTCATCTCGCACAACAAGACGCTCGCCGCCCAGCTCTACAGCGAGTTCAAGAGCCTCTTCCCGCACAACGCCGTGGAGTACTTCGTGAGCTACTACGACTACTACCAGCCGGAGGCGTACGTGCCGCAGACCGACACGTACATCGAGAAGGACGCCTCCATCAACGACGACCTGGACCGGCTGCGGCTCTCCGCGACCAGCTCGCTCCTCACCCGTCGCGACGTCCTCATCGTGGCGACCGTCTCCTGCATCTACAGCCTCGGCGACCCGGAGGAGTACAAGGAGCAGATGGTGTGGCTCGCGGCGGGCAAGCCCGCCCGGCGCGACGAGGTGCTCTCGTGGCTCGTGGGCATCCACTACAGCCGCAACGACGTGGACTTCCGGCGCGGCACCTTCCGCGCGCGGGGCGACGTCCTCGACATCTTCCCGGCCTACCGGCAGACCGCCTACCGGGTCGAGCTGGCGGACGGGCGCATCGGCCGCATCCGGGAGATCGACCCGCTGACCGGCGACGCGCTGGCGGAACTCGAGCAGATCGCCATCTACCCGGCCAAGCACTTCGTGACCAACAAGGAGCGCATCGAGGCCGCCCACCAGGGCATCCTCCAGGAGATGGTGGAGTGCGTGCGCAACTTCCAGGCGCAGGGCCGGATCCTGGAGGCGCAGCGCCTGGAGTCGCGCACCAAGTACGACCTCGAGATGCTGAAGGAGCTGGGCTACTGCCACGGCGTCGAGAACTACGCGCGCCACCTCTCCGGCCGCGCCCCCGGCTCGCGGCCCAACTGCCTCATCGACTACTTCCCCAAGGACTACCTCGTGGTCATCGACGAGTCGCACGCCACCGTGCCCCAGATCCGCGGGATGTACGAGGGCGATCGCGCCAGGAAGGAGACGCTGGTCGAGTACGGCTTCCGCCTCCCCTCGGCGCTCGACAACCGCCCGCAGACGTTCGAGGAGTTCGAGACGCTGCTCAACCAGGTGGTCTTCATCTCGGCCACACCCGGCCCCTATGAATGGAAGCGCTGCGGCGGCCGGGTGGTCGAGCAGGTCATCCGCCCGACCGGCCTCGTGGACCCCGCCATCACCGTCAAGCCGACCGAAGGGCAGATCGATGACCTCATCGCGCAGGTCAGGGGCCGCGCCGGGCGCAAGGAGCGGGTCCTCGTGACGACGCTGACGAAGCGGCTCGCGGAGGACCTGAGCCGGTATCTTGGCGAGGCGGGGCTGCGGGTCAAGTACCTCCACTCGGAGATCGACGCCATCGAGCGGGTCGAGATCCTGCGCGACCTGCGCAAGGGGGCGTTCGACTGCCTCGTCGGGATCAACCTGCTGCGGGAGGGGCTCGACCTGCCCGAGGTGTCGCTCGTCGCCGTCCTCGATGCCGACAAGGAGGGGTTCCTGCGCTCGGCCACGTCGCTCATCCAGGTCGCTGGGCGGGCCGCCCGCAACGTGAACGGCGAGGTCATCCTGTACGCGGACCACCAGACCGGCGCGATGCGCCAGATGCTCGAGGAGACCACCCGCCGCCGGGCGAGGCAGCTTGAGTACAACACGCGCCACCGCATCACCCCCACCACCATCGTCAAGGCGATCCGGGAGGGCATCGAGGTCATGCGGCAGGCGGAGGCGTTCGCCATCCAGCAGTCCGGCCAGTCGCCGGATGAGCACAACATCCGGCAGGTCCTCTCGGACCTTGAGGACGAGATGCTCGTCTGCGCCAAGGGGCTGCAGTTTGAGCGCGCCGCCGAGCTGCGCGATGAGATCGTGGCGCTCCGGGACAAATACCACTTGAGCGATGAGCCGAGCAAGCGTCCAGCGCGATCCCGAGCTTGAGGCTAGGCTCTCCCGGCACATCGGCGGACGGCCGGTTCACGCGTTCCAACAGGTCGGCTCGACGATGGAGGTGGCGCACCAGCTGGCGGCTGAGGGCGCGGCGGAGGGCACGCTGGTCGTCGCCGCGCGCCAGGAGCAGGGGAGAGGCCGTCAGGGGCGGACGTGGGCGTCCCCGGAGGGCGGGGCCTACTGCTCGCTCATCCTCCGGCCCGCGCGGCCTCCGTCCGAAACCCCGCAGCTCTCGCTGGTCGCCGGACTGGCCGCGGCTGAAGCCATCCGGGACATGGCCTGCCTCTACCCCGCGATCCGCTGGCCCAACGACCTCCTGCTGAGGGAGAAGAAGGTGGCCGGCATCCTCACTGAACAAAAAGTGCCAGGCTGCTCCGTCGAACATCCCCGTATGGCCGCGGGTGACGCGGAGCCGGGGCCCCCGCCGCCTGCCCGCAGGCCGAGGAGGCCGAGGACAGCCGACGGGGTGGCGGCGCGGCAGGACCCGCGGCCCGGCGTGGTCATCATCGGCATCGGGATCAACGTGGCCACCAATCCGGCGCAGCTGCCGGAGGGCTCGACCTCGCTGGCGGCCGAGGGGGCCCCGCACGTGAGCCGCGAGGAGCTGCTCGCCGGCTGGTGCCGCCGCTTCAGCGCCTGGTACGAGGTGTGGACGCGCCAGGGCTTCGGCCCCATCCGCGAGGCGCTGCGCCCCTGGATCGGCCTCTTCGGCCACCCGGTGCAGCTCACCGCGGGCTCCGAGCAGCTCCAAGGCACCGCCCAGGATCTCGACGAGTCCGGCCGCCTCCTTGTGCGCCTCGACTCCGGTGTTCAGCGCGCGTTCGAGATGGGGGAGGTCGCGCTGCTCAGATGATCCTGGCCATCGACATCGGGAACACCACCACGACCTTCGGCGTCTTCGAGGGCGGCAAGTTGAAGCCGCCGTTTGCCATCGCGACCCAGCCGTGGCGGACGGCGGACGAGATCACGCTGCAGCTCAAGGCGCTGGCCAAGACCCGCAAGCTGCACCTGGCGCGCGCCAAGCAGATCATCCTGTGCAGCGTCGTGCCCCGGATGTCCTTGGTGCTGGTCCAGGCGCTCAAGTCGCTTGAGGCGGTGCCGCTGCGGATCGTCGGGCAGGACGTCAAGGTCCCCCTCACGAACCGCTACGCCTACCCGGAGCAGGTCGGCCAGGATCGGCTCGTGGGCGCCTTTGCCGCCTGGCGCGCCTTCAAGCGGGACTGCATCGTGGCTGACTTCGGCACCGCCATCACGATTGACGTCGTCACCGCCAAGGGGGAGTACCTGGGCGGGGTGATCGCCCCGGGCCTGGACATCTCCCTGGAGGCGCTGGCCTCCCGGACCGCCCTCTTGCCCAAGGTGGAGCTGAAGGAGCCGCCCGAGCTCCTGGGCCGGGACACCGCCAACAGCATCCGCTCAGGGGTCCTCTACGGCTGCGCCGCCCTGTGCGACGGCCTGGTCGGCCAGCTCAAGCGGCAGTACGTCCCCAAGGCCACCGTGGTGGCCACAGGGGGGGCCAGCAGCCTCGTCGCCAAGCATGCCCGCTCCATTGACCACCTGAGACCCCACCTGGTCCTGGAAGGCCTCCATAAGCTTACTGCTGCGTCCTAGCCTGTTTTAGTTCGATATAACACGAAAAATAGGCTATAGTTCAATAAAATGAGCTATAATAGGGCTTGAAATCGGCTATCCACCAGCTATAATTGCCACTCACTTAGCACTCTAAATACAGGATTGCTAACAGGAGGGAACGGGATGGCGCTAAAACCGTTAGGAGATCGCATCGTGGTCAGACAACTCGAGGCGCAGGAGAAGACCAAGAGCGGGCTCGTGCTTCCGGACACCGCCAAGGAAAAGCCGCAGGAAGCCAAGGTCATCGCTGTCGGAACCGGTCGCCTTCTTGACGATGGGGTGGTGAAGCCCCTGGAGATCAAGAATGGCGACCGTGTGCTGTATGGGAAGTACTCGGGCACCGAAGTCTCCATTCAAGGGGAGGACTACCTCATCCTGCGGGAAGAGGACGTCCTCGCCATCGTCGGCTAACAGGAGGAGGACACATGGCCAAGCAGCTACTTTTCGATGAGGATGCGCGGCGGCGCATGTACCAGGGGGTCCGGCAGCTCGCCGAGGCGGTCAAGGTGACGCTCGGCCCCAAGGGGCGCAACGTCGTCCTGGAGAAGAAATTCGGCTCCCCGACCATCACCAAGGACGGGGTGACCGTGGCGAAGGAGATCGACCTCGAGGACCCCTACGAGAACCTCGGCGCCCAGCTCGTGAAGGAGGTCGCCGAGAAGACCTCGGACCTCGCCGGGGACGGCACGACCACCGCGACGGTGCTGGCGGACGCCATCTTCCGCGAGGGGCTCAAGAACGTCACCGCCGGCGCCAACCCGATGGCGCTCAAGCGCGGCATCGAGCGGGCGGTCGAGGAAGTGATCGAGACGCTCAAGAAGCTCTCCAAGACGGTCAAGGACAAGAAGGAGATCGAGCAGGTCGCGACCATCGCCGCCAACTACGACCGCGAGATCGGCGAGAAGATCGCCGACGCGATGGAGAAGGTCGGCAAGGACGGGGTCATCACGGTGGAGGAGTCCAAGAGCATGGCCACCAGCCTGGACCTCGTCGAGGGGATGCAGTTCGACCAGGGGTACCTGTCCCCCTACTTCGTCTCAGACGCCGAGCGCATGGAGTGCGTGCTCGACGAGCCCTACCTCCTCATCTTCGAGAAGAAGATCTCCGCGATGAAGGACCTCCTGCCGCTCTTGGAGAAGGTCGCGAAGGCCGGCCGCCCCATCGTCCTCATCGCCGAGGACGTCGAGGGCGAGGCGCTGGCCACGCTCGTGGTGAACAAGCTCCGCGGCACCCTGCAGTGCGCCGCGGTCAAGGCGCCCGGCTACGGCGACCGCCGCAAGGCGATGCTTGAGGACATCGCGACGATCACCGGCGGGCGGGCGCTCACCGAGGACCTGGGCGTCAAGCTGGAGAACATCCAGCTCGAGGACCTGGGCCGCGCGAAGCGGGTGAAGATCGACAAGGAGAACACCACCATCATCGAAGGCGCCGGCAAGACCTCCGCGATCAACGGCCGGATCGCCCAGCTCAAGAAGCAGATCGAGGACACCGACTCGGACTACGACAAGGAGAAGCTCCAGGAGCGGCTGGCGAAGCTCTCCGGCGGGGTGGCGCAGATCAACGTGGGCGCCGCAACCGAGACGGAGATGAAGGAGAAGAAGGCGCGCGTCGAGGACGCGCTCCACGCCACCAAGGCGGCCCGCGAAGAGGGCATCGTCCCAGGCGGCGGGGTGGCGCTCATCCGGTGCATTCCCGCGCTTGAGAAGCTGCGGCTCTCCGGCGACCAGCAAATCGGCGTCGACATCGTCCGCCGGTCGCTTGAGGAGCCCGCGCGCCAGATCGCCGGCAACGCCGGCCAGGAAGGGTCGGTCGTGGTCCAGCGCATCAAGGAAGAGAAGACCAACGTCGGCTTCGACGCCGAGAAGCTGGAGTACACCGACATGGTGGAGGCCGGCATCATCGACCCCACCAAGGTCGTGCGGACAGCGCTCCAGAACGCCGCGAGCATCTCCAGCCTCCTCATCACGACCGAGGCGCTCGTCACCGACCTGCCCGAGAAGGACAAGAAAGAGGGCGGCATGCCGGGCGGCGGGCACGGCGGGCCTGGCGGGTTCGGCGGCGGCGACTTTTAATCGGGGAGGAGACCCACAATGGCCACCGCAACCGCAAGCGCAAGCAGCCTGAAGCTGAAGCCGATCGGCGACCGCGTGATTGTCCAGCGCCTGGGCTCGGCCGAGAAAACCAAGAGCGGCCTCTACCTGCCGGACTCGGCGCAGGAGAAGCCCCAGGAAGGGAAGGTCATCGCGGTCGGCTCCGGCAAGACGCTGAAGAACGGGAAGGTCATCCCGCTCTCGGTCAAGCCGGGCGACAAGATCATCTTCGGCAAGTACTCAGGCTCGGAGATCAAAGTTGACGACAAGGAGTACGTCTTCCTCAACGAGGACGACATCCTCGCCATCGTCACCTAGGTTTGCGACCGTTCGGTCGCGCTCGCAGACCCCGCATGGCCCCTCGGCCGTGCGGGGTTTGTGGTTTTTTAGCAGGGAAAAATCGGGGACAGCCACTAATTAAATAAGAGGGGAACGTAGTCCGCAGGGTGGAAACACCTGCCGCTTTCAGTTCCGCGCGCGCACCGCCGTAGAGTTGAATTGACACTTGTATATACAAGTGTTACACTAGGAGGTGCGCGGGATGGAGGGACTCCGGTGGAATCCCTTAAAGAACGAGTGGCTGCGGATAGCGCGCGGGGCGTCGTTCAGCGATCTGACAGATAATGGCACGTTTCTCGGGACGAGGCATCATCCGACGCGTCCGAACCAGCAGATTATGCTGTTTGAATATCAGGGACGGGTCTGGGCCGTGCCGTTTGTCAGAAGCCGGGAGGGGAACTTCCTCAAGACGCTCTATCCGAGCAGAAAGTACACCAGGCTGCACAGGCGGGGGGAGCTGATATGAAACTTCGACGGGTGAAGCTGACGAAATATGAGCAAGAGATCGAGCGGTCTCTCAACAGTATTGAGTGGGTTCCGGGGAGCAAGGCGGAATTTGATGAGATCGCTCGGGCTATCGCCGAGCGCAAGAAAGACGCGGTGCTCAACATCAGGATCAACCAGGGCGACCTTGAAGAACTGAAAGCCCGGGCGAAGCGCCACGGTGTCAAGTACCAGACGTTCATTGCCGAGGTTCTGCACCGCGTGGCCCACAGTTGACAGGGCGAGGGGCGACCGATAGAATATCGTATGGCTGTTGGACAAGCGCACAGAATAGGGCTTTTCTGCAGAGACCACGCGGGGGCGTGGTCTGTGTGTTTCTGGGGCTGATGAGGTGACCCATGGCTGAGTGGATCGGTATCGGCAGGCGGGCGAGGCGGTGCTACGGGTTCGATGAGATCGCGCTCGTCCCGGGGACGACGACCGTCAATCCGGCCGAGGTGGACGCGAGCTGGGAGATTGACGGCCTGAAGTTCCGCGTCCCCATCATCGCTTCGGCCATGGACGGGGTCGTGGACGTGACCTTCGCCATCGCCATGGGCAAGCTGGGGGGACTGGCGGTGCTCAACCTCGACGGGGTGCAGACGTCGAGCAGACGACGGAGATCGTCCAGAAGCTCTACAAGGTGCCGATCCAGGAGAAGCTCATCGCCAAGCGGGTCGAGCAGATCAAGGCGGCCAAGGTCACGTGTGCGGTGAGCACCATCCCGCAGAACGCCGAGCGCTTCGGGGCCATCGCCCAGGCGGCCGGCGCAGACCTCTTCGTCGTCCAGTCCACGGTGACGACCGCCAAGCACGTTTCGAAAGCCTACAAGCCGCTCGATTTCCCCGCCTTCGTCAAGTCCATGAAGATCCCCGTCATCGCGGGCAACGTCGTCACCTATGAGCAGGGCGTCGAGCTGATGGAGACCGGGGTGCACGCGCTGCTCGTCGGCGTGGGCCCGGGGGCGGCCTGCACAACCCGCGGGGTCCTGGGCGTGGGGGTGCCGCAGGTGACCGCCACGGTGGACTGCGCCTCGGCGCGGGACTTCTACTACAAGAAGAGCGGCCGCTACGTCCCCATCATCACGGACGGCGGGATGCGCAACGGCGGCGATGTCTGCAAGGCGTTTGCGTGCGGCTCGGACGCGGTGATGGTCGGCTCGGCCTTCGCCAAGGCCAAGGAGGCGCCTGGCCGCGGCTACCACTGGGGCATGGCCTACCCGCACTCCTCGCTGCCGCGCGGCACGCGCATCTTCGTCGGCACCACCGGGACGCTCGAGCAGATCCTCTTCGGCCCGGCCCAGACGGATGACGGCTCGCAGAACCTGATGGGCGCCATCACGACGTGCATGGGCACGATGGGTGCTGCGGACATCAAGGCGTTCCAGCTTGCCGAGATCATCATCGCCCCCTCCATCCAGACGGAAGGGAAGATCTTCCAGCAGGTCCAGCGCGTCGGCATGGCGCGCAAGGGCGCCGTGGAGCAGCCGTCGCGCAACCAAGCGGCCAGGCCGAAACCGGCGCGCTCCGCCGCCCGGTAGCGGGCTCGCTCGTCGCACCTCGCACCTCGGTGACACCATGGACGGCCAGCACGAACTCATCCTCATTGTCGATTATGGGTCGCAGTACACCCAGCTCATCGCCCGCCGCATCCGCGAAAGCCGCGTCTTCTGCCGCATCGTCCCCCCGCAGGAGCTGACCTCGGCGTTACTCCGCGAAATCCGCCCCAAGGGGCTCGTGCTGTCCGGCGGCCCGGCCAGCGTCTACCAGCAGGGCGCGCCGCTTCCGCCAGTGGACATCTTCGAGGCGGGCGTGCCGGTGCTTGGCATCTGCTACGGGATGCAGGCGATGGCCCACCGGCTCGGCGGCACGGTGAGCCGCGCGGCGAAGCGCGAGTACGGCAAGGCGCCGGTCCGGGTGCGCGAGGCGGACGGCCTCTTCAAGGACGTCAAGACCGACTCGGTCTCCTGGATGAGCCACGGCGACTCGGTCGTCACGCCCCCGGCGGGGTTCGTCGTGAGCGCAAAGACCACCAACACCGTCTCCGCGGCCATCGCCGACCCCAAGCGCCGGCTCTACGGCCTCCAGTTCCACCCCGAGGTCGCCCACACGGAAGAGGGCGGCAAGATCCTCAAGAACTTCCTCTTCGGCATCTGCGGCTGCGCCGGCGAGTGGACGATGACGTCGTTCATCGACGAAACCATCGAGGCCATCCGCCGGCGGGTCGGCCAGGCGCACGTCGTGCTGGGCTTGAGCGGCGGCGTGGACTCCTCGGTCGCCGCGGCCCTGCTGCACCGGGCGATCGCCAAGCAGCTCACCTGCATCTTCGTGGACAACGGCCTCCTGCGCCAGGGCGAGCGCTCCCAGGTGGAGGAGACCTTCGGCCGGCACTTCCAGATGGACCTGCGCGTCGTCGATGCGGCCGAGCGGTTCCTGGCGCGCCTGGCCGGCGTCACCGACCCGGAAGAGAAGCGCAAGCGCATCGGCGAGCAGTTCATCCGGGAGTTCGAGGCCGAAGCCAAGCGGATCCCCCGCGTGAAGTTCCTGGCCCAGGGCACGCTGTATCCGGACGTCATCGAGAGCGTCTCGGCCTGGGGCGGGCCCTCCGCGACCATCAAGACCCACCACAACGTCGGCGGCCTGCCCAAGGAGATGCGCCTGTCGCTCGTGGAGCCGCTGCGCGACCTGTTCAAGGACGAGGTCAGGGAAGTCGGCCGGCTCCTCGGCATCCCGGAGGAGGTGCTCCACCGGCACCCGTTCCCCGGGCCGGGCCTGGCCGTCCGCATCCTGGGCGAGGTCACCGAGGAGCGGCTGCGCATGGTGCGCGAGGCCGACGCCCGGGTCGAGGAGGAGATCCGCCGCGCCGGGCTCTACCGCAAGCTCTGGCAGGCGTTCGCCGTGCTGCTGCCGGTCAAGACGGTCGGCGTCATGGGGGATGAGCGCACCTACGAGCACGTCATCGCGGTGCGGGCGGTGACGAGCCTGGATGCGATGACCGCGGACTGGGCCAAGCTGCCGCCCGAGGCGCTGGAGCGCATTGCCAACCGGATCATCAACGAGGTCAAGGGGGTCAACCGGGTGGTCTACGACATCTCGTCGAAGCCGCCCGCGACCATTGAATGGGAGTGAGCCATGACTGATTGGACGGCCGTGCAGGAGCTGCTCGCCAAGGACTACTTCGGCAACACGGTGCAGAGCTACGTGATTGCCGCGGCGACGTTCTGCGCCCTGTTCATCGGGCTGCCGATTCTGAAGGCGATTGCCCTGAAGCAGCTCGAAGGGCTCGCCAAGCGCACGCGCGGCGACCTCGATGACCTCGTCGTCGAGCTGACCCGGCAGGCGTTTGGACCCGCCGTCTTCTTCGTGACGGCGCTCTACCTCGGGGCGCAGTCGCTGGCGCTGGCGGAGGGGGTCCGGCGGATCCTCCAGGCGCTCTTTGCCATTGTCGTGACGGTCAAGGCGGTCCAGCTCCTCCAGGGGGTCGCGGTCTACGGCCTCAAGCGGTGGACCGAGCGGACCGCGCGGACGAGCCCGACGGGCGCCGCGATGATGCAGAACCTGACGATGCTCATCCGGCTCATCCTGTGGACCGCCGCCGCGCTCTTCGTCCTGGACAACCTCGGCATCAACATCACCGCCTTCGTGGCGGGCCTGGGGATCGGCGGCGTGGCGGTGGCGCTGGCGGCGCAGGCGATCCTGGGCGACGCCTTCAGCTCGTTCGCCATCTACATGGACCGGCCCTTCGAGGTGGGCGACTTCATCGTCGCCGGCGACTTCATGGGGGCGGTGGAGCACATCGGCTTCAAGACGACCCGTGTCCGCAGCCTGGGCGGGGAGCAGCTCGTCTTCGCCAACAGCGACCTCACCGGCAGCCGCATCCGCAACTACAAGCGCATGCAGCAGAGGCGCATCGTCTTCAAGCTCGGGGTCGTCTACCAGACAACGCCCGAGCAGGTGAGGGGCATTCCGAAGCTGATCGAAGGGATCGTCAAGGAGCAGCAGTTGACGCGCTTCGATCGGGCGCACTTCCAGAGCTTCGGCGACTCCGCCCTGATCTTCGAAGTGGTCTATTTCGTCCTGAGCGCCGACTACAACCTCTCCATGGACGTCCAGCAGCAGATCAATCTCCGCATCATGGAGGAGTTCCAGAAGGCGGGCATCGAGTTCGCGTACCCCACCCAGCAGGTCTACGTGACGAAGACGGAGCCCTGAGGCCATGCGGCTCCTCGCCTGTGTCGGCCTCCTCATGCTCGCGGCGCCCGCAGGGGCTGAGGAGCAACCGGCCTTCGCCGTTCCTGAGGAGCAGCCGGTTCAGGCTGAGCTCATTGCGGAGCACGCCTCGATCCAGCCGGGCGGCACGACGCGGATCGGCGTCCACTTTGAGATCGAGCCGGGCTGGCACATCTACGCCGATCCGCCGGGTGATGCGGGCCTTCCCACCACCATTCAGTGGACTGCGCCCAGAGGCGTGCTGGTCGGCCCCCTCATGTGGCCTCGCCCTGAGCAGCTCGTGGACCCGGGGGACATCAAGACGTCCGGATACTCCGGGGTCGTGACGGCCTACAGCGGCATGCGGCTTCCGACGCGTCAGTTTAATGGGCAGGCGATCGTCCTCGGGGCCCACGTGAAGTGGCTGGCCTGCAAGGAGGTCTGCGTCCCGGGCTCAGCTGACCTTGCATTGACACTCCCCGTCACTTCAGACCCGCCCGTCTTCTCCACCCACGCCCAGCTCTTCGAACACACCGAGTGATGCGGACGAGGGTCATCGCCACCGTCGGCCCCGCCTGCGCCGACACGAGGACGCTCTGGCGCATGGTCGAGGCCGGCGTCAGCGTATTCCGGTTCAACTTCTCGCACGGGACGCTCGCCGACCATGAGCGGATGCTCGAGCGGGTCCGCAAGGTCCAGCGGCGGCTCCACCGCCGCATCGGCGTCCTCCAGGACCTCGCCGGCCACCGCATCCGGACCGGCCGGCTCGCCGGGGGCAAGCCGGTCGAGCTGGCGGTCGGACAGCGGTTCACGCTCTACCGCCAGCCCATCCCCGGCGACGCGCACGGGGTGTCGCTGGATTACCCCGGCCCGTTCCACCGCATCCACCGGCACCAGATGGTCTTTGTGGACGACGGCAAGATCCACCTGAAGGTGCTGCGCGCCACGGATCAGCGGATCGCGACCGAGGTGATCCAGGAGGGCGCGCTGGGGGAGCGCAAGGGGGTCAACATCCCCGGCGCCCCGCTCGATTTCCCCGTGATCAGCCAGAAGGACCTCCGCGACCTGGGCTTCGCCATCCGGCACCGCATCGAGTACGTCGCCCAGTCGTTCGTCCGGAACGCCGCCGATGTCCACGCCGTGAAGCGGCGCCTCGCCGCCGGCGGGTCGCACGCCCAGGTCATCGCCAAGATCGAGAGCCGCGAGGGCATCCAGAACATTGCGGCCATCCTCCGCGCGGCCGACGGCATCATGGTGGCCCGCGGGGACCTGGGCATCTCCGTGCCGATCTACGAGATCCCCATCCTGCAGAAGTGGCTCATCGCGGCCTGCAACCACCGCAAAAAGCCCGTCATCACCGCCACGCAGATGCTCGAGCACATGATCGACCACCCGGTGCCCACCCGGGCCGAGGTGAGCGACGTGGCCAACGCGGTCATCGACGGCTCGGACTTCGTGATGCTCTCCGGCGAGACCGCGGCCGGCCGCTACCCGGTCGAGGCGGTCGAGATGATGCGCGTCATCATCGAGCACACCGAGCGCCACGCCCCCTTTCGCGGCGTCCGCCGCACCCGCTAGAAAATAGGTACCGGTACCTATTTTCCGCGGGGCTTGACAATACCCCTGGGGAGTATGTATACTCTCACCGAGTATCAGATGGAACGCTACCCGAAGCACAACGAACTCCTGCCGCGGTTGCGGCGCATCGAGGGCCAGATCCGGGGGATCACCCGGATGGTTGAGGAGCGGCGCTACTGCGTCGACATCATCCAGCAGCTCACCGCGGCTCGCAAGGCCCTGGACCAGGTCTCGCTCAAGGTGATGAGCGGCCACATCAACGGCTGTGTCAGCGAGGCGATCCGGCGCCGCGACGGCGAGAAGAAGATCGACGAGCTCATGCAGACCATCAACCGGTTCGTCAAATGAGGCCGCACCTCCTCGCTGCTTGGCTACTCGGGATAAGCCTCGCCGCTGCGCCGGCCGTTTCAGCCGCCGTTGCCCTCTGCGGCTCCGAGCCGGCGGAGAAGTGCTGTTGTTGCCCCCAAGCGAGCAGCGGGCCGGCCTGCGCCATGGGCTGCGCCGAGGACTCGACGGCGACGCTCCTGCCGGCCCTGCCATCGCCAACTGTCCGCCAGCACGTTCTGGCTTCGGCCGCATCCGTTGACCTATCGCCGACCGCCGCCTCGCCGCTCCTCCCTGAGGTCAGCGGCCCCATCTGGGCGGTCGATCCAGGACTCCACGACCCTCCCGCGTTGTGCACACGGTCGTCGTACAATGGGGCGGATGATGCAGCACTTCAACAA
This sequence comes from Candidatus Omnitrophota bacterium, assembly GCA_016180575.1. Classification (GTDB taxonomy): domain Bacteria; phylum Omnitrophota; class Gorgyraeia; order Aquiviventales; family Aquiviventaceae; genus JACPAY01. The sequence continues at coordinate 68,633 of JACPAY010000007.1, forward strand.
GCAACCAACACGTCAGCGGATAGTCGGCCTCCTCCTGTCGGCTTCGGTCATGTGGCAGGCCGCGGCGATCCCCGCCGTGGCGGCGGATGGCGCCGCGCTCTCCCTGCCGAGCCTCCTGGACGAGGCGCGGCGGGTGAATCCGGACCTGCGCGCCGCCCGGAAGCGCTGGGAGGCGGCCCAGGCCAGGGTCCCGCTTTCCAAGGGGCTGCCCGCGCCGCGGATCGGCGTGGAATGGGAAGAGATCCCGAAGGGGACGGTGAAGCTGGACCAGGCGATGCTCATGTACCAGCTCATCCAGGCGTTGCCGTTTCCCGGCAAGCTCTCTGCGCGCAAGCGGGTCGCGGTCAAGGAAGCCCAGATGGCGGCGATGATGTTCAAGCAGGCCGAATGGGATCTCATCAGCCAGGTGAAGGCGGCGTACTACGACCTGTACCTGCTCGACCGGGAGCTGGAGATCCAGCAGGAGCAGCTCCTGTGGCTCGAACAGGCGGTCGCAGCCGCCCGGGCGCGGTACGCCTCCGGAACCGGCATGCAGGCGGAGCTGCTCGCCGCCCAGGCCGATGCGCTGGAGGCCTCGAACATGCGCTCGATCCTGCTGAACCGCCGCCAGGCGACGGCCGCCCACCTGAACCATCTGCTCAACCGCGCCAGCCATGAGGGACTTGGCGAGCCTGCGCCGCTTGCACTTGCGCCTCTGCCGCTCTCGCCGGAGGAGCTGCTGTTGACCGCCCGGGAGCGCCAGCCGGAGCTTCTCGTCTTCCGATACTCCGCGGAGCGCGCGGAGGCGTCCTGGCGCCTCGCGAAGCGGGAGCTGCTGCCGGACCTTGAAACGATGCTCGAGCTGCGGGACCCGGCGATGGGCCCGGTCGGGCCATGGGACCTCACGCTGGCGCTTGTCCTCCCGTTCTGGTTCTGGACCAAGCAGCGCTACGGGGTCAGGGGCGCCCTCTACGACAAGGAATCCGCGCAGGCCGCCTATGAGGGCATGCAGAATGAGATCGCCAAGCGCATCCACGAGCACTGGCACGAGGCGATGGCCGCGTACCGGTCCGCCCGCCTGGCGTCGGACGGCCTCATCCCGCTCGGCCAGCAGGCGGTCGCCTCGGCGATGGCCGCCTACATCGGCGGGCAGGGCCCGTTCATGGAGTTGGTGGACGCCTTGCGGATGCTGAGCGAGCGCCGCCTGGCCTACTACCGGGAGCTCGTCAACCTGGAGCAGCACGTCGCGATGCTCGAGCAGGCGGCCGGCGTCGAGCTGCGCCACCCGGAGGAGCCATGAACCTGAAGCCTACTCGCCGCCAGGTGCGGATCGGCCTTGTGATCGCGGCGGTCGCCGTGCTCGGGGTCGTCGCCGTCACGGGTAGGCGGCCCGGCTCTGCCGTCCACCAGGCGCGGGCAACCTACTACTGCCCCATGCATCCGACCTACACTTCCGACCGGCCCGGCGACTGCCCCATCTGCAACATGAAGCTGGTCAAGCGTGAGCCGGCCCCGGCCTCCAAGCAGTTCGAGTCCATCTGCTACCTCCACAACTGCCCGAAGCTGCATGAGGGCCGCCCATGCCCGATGACCGTCGTGGCCAAGCCGGGGGAGAAAGTGACGTGCCCCATCTGCGGCACGCACATCGCGGAGGCGGCCGAGCAGCCCGCGGGGCAACAGCAGAAGAAGATCCTCTACTGGACCGACCCGATGATCCCGGGCTACCGCTCGGAGGAGCCCGGCAAGTCGCCCATGGGCATGGACCTGGTGCCGGTCTATGAGGAGGCAACGGCCGGAGCGGCCGCGGAGGCCCCCCAGGGCTACACGCCGGTGTTGATCAGCCCGCAAAAGCAGCAGCTCATCGGGGTCACGACCGCCCCCGTCACGCGCAGGCCGCTCACCAAGACGATCCGGACGGTGGGCCGGATCGCCTACGACCCGGAGCTGTACCAGGCGGAGCAGGAGTACCTCCAGGCGCTCAACACGCTGATGCAGGCCGCGGTGAGCGACTCCCGCGACGTGAAGACGCAGGCCGAGCGGCTGGTGGAGGCCAGCCGCATCCGGCTGCGGCTGCTGGGACTGAGCGAGGAGCTGATCAACGGCATGGCGACCTGGGAGGCGCCGGACCGTCGGCTGCTCGGCACCGACCCCAGCGGCGAGGTGTGGCTCTACGCCTCCATCTACGAGTTCGAGCTGCCGCTCGTGCGGGCCGGCCAGACCGTCGAGGTCGAGATGGCGACGATCCCCGGCAAGCGTCTGAGCGGGGTCATCCGCGCCATCGATCCGGTCCTGGACCCCTCGACCCGAGCCGCCCGGGTGCGGGCGGTCCTCGCGGATCCCGACCGCGTCCTGAAGCCGGAGATGTTCGTGAACGCGTTCATCAATGTGCCGTTGGGCGAGGTCCTCGCGGTGCCTGAAGCGGCGGTGCTCCACACCGGCACAGCACACCTGGTCTTCGTGGACAAGGGGCAGGGGCTGCTGGAGCCGCGCGAGGTCGTCATGGGGGTCACGGCGGAGGGCTACACCGAGGTGAGGTCGGGGGTGGCGGAGGGCGAGCCCGTGGTGACGAGCGGCAATTTCCTCATTGACTCGGAGAGCCGCCTGAAGGCGGCGCTGCAGGGCGCCGGCGGGGCAGGGCACCAGCATGGCCAGTGACGCACCCCCTCAGGGTGCCGAGGCCGGCCAATCGCCGACCCTGCGCAAGGGCGGGGTGATCGAGAAGGTCATCGAGTTCTCCGCCCACAACAAGTTCCTCGTCCTGATCTTCGTGGCCTTCGCCCTGGTCGCCTCGGTGTGGGCGATGCGGAACATCCCGCTCGACGCGATCCCCGACCTCTCGGACACCCAGGTCATCATCTACTCCCGATGGGACAGAAGCCCGGACATCATCGAGGACCAGGTGACCTACCCCATCGTCACCGCGATGCTCGGCGCGCCCCGCGTCAAGGCGATCCGGGGATTCTCCGACTTCGGCTTCTCCTACGTCTACGTCATCTTCAAGGACGGCACCGACATCTACTGGGCCCGCAGCCGCACGCTGGAATACCTCAGCAAGATCATTCCCCGGCTCCCGGAGGGCGTGCAGACGGAGCTGGGGCCTGACGCGACCGGGGTGGGCTGGGTGTTCCAGTACGCCCTCATCGACACCTCAGGCAAGCACAACCTCCAGGAGCTGCGCAGCTACCAGGACTGGTATCTGCGGTACTACCTGCAGAGCGTTCCCGGCGTGGCCGAGGTCGCCTCCATCGGTGGGTTCGTCAAGCAGTACCAGGTCACGGTCGATCCCAACCGGCTGCTTGCCTACAACGTCCCGCTCACGATGGTAGTGGACGCTATCCGGGACGGGAACCAGGAGGTCGGCGGGCGTTTGCTTGAGTTCTCCGGCGCCGAGTACATGGTCCGCGGCCGAGGCTATGCGAAGTCAGTCGAGGACATCGAGAAGATCGTGGTCGGAACCGACCAGAAAGGCACCCCGATCCTCGTCAGGCACATCGGGACGGTGGCGCTCGGGCCGGACATCCGCAGGGGGCTGGCCGACTTCGACGGCCAGGGGGACGCGGTCGGCGGGACCGTCATCATGCGCTACGGCGAGAACGCCCTGAACGTCATCAACCGGGTCAAGGCCAAGCTACAGGAAATTGAGCCGTCCCTGCCGGAGGGCGTGAAGGTGGAAGTCACCTATGACCGCTCGGAGCTGATCCTGCGCGCGATTGAGAACCTGAAGGAAAAGCTCATCGAGGAGATGCTCATCGTCAGCCTCGTCATCCTCATCTTCCTCTGGCACTTCCCCTCGGCGATCATCCCCATCGTGACGATCCCCATCTCGGTGCTCCTCGCGTTCATCCCGCTCTACGGGCTGCGGCTGACCTCCAACATCATGTCGCTCTCCGGCATCGCGATCTCCATCGGCGTCCTGGTCGATGGGGCCATCGTCGAGGTCGAGAACGCCTACAAGCGCCTGGAGCAGTGGATCGAGGGAGGCAGGCAAGGGGACTACCACGCGATCCGGCTCAAGGCGCTGAAGGAGGTCGGGCCGTCGGTCTTCTTCTCGCTGCTCGTCATCGCCGTGGCGTTCATGCCGATCTTCACCCTCGTGGATCAGGAAGGCCGGCTGTTCAAGCCGCTGGCCTGGGCGAAGAACCTGGCGATGGCGATCGCCGCGATCCTGGCGGTGACCCTGGATCCTGCCATGCGGATGCTCTTCACCCGCATGGAGCCGATCAAGCTCAGATGGCGATGGGCCTCGAAGCTGGCCACCACCCTCGCGGTGGGGACGTATTACCCGGAGGAGAAGCACCCGGTCAGCAAGGTGCTCTTCCGCATCTATGAGCCGGCCTGCCGGTTCGTCCTGCGGCATCGCCTGGCGACGATTGTGGCCGCGGTGGCGCTCGTGCTGACCACGATCCCCATCTATCTCCGGCTGGGCTCCGAGTTCATGCCGCCGCTTCGCGAGGGCAGCCTCCTCTACATGCCGACCACCCTCCCGGGGATTTCGGTCACCGAAGCGGCATCCCTGATGCAGAAGCAGGACCAGATCCTGAAGGGCTTTCCCGAGGTGGAGCGGGTGTTCGGCAAGTCCGGCCGGATGGAGAGCTCCACCGACCCGGCGCCCTTCTCGATGATGGAGACCGTGGTCCTTCTGAAACCGGAACGCGAGTGGCGCAAGGGGCTCACGTACGAGGCGCTCATCGAGGAGATGGACCAGGCGCTGCGCATCCCCGGCACGACCAACGCCTGGACGATGCCGATCAAGAACCGCATCGACATGCTGACCACCGGCGTGCGCACGCCGATCGGCATCAAAATCTTCGGCGCGGATCTCAAGAAGATCGAGGAGATCGGCACCCACATTGAGATGATCCTGAAGGACGTGCGGGGCACCCGGAGCATCTACGCCGAGCGGGTGGCGGGCGGCTACTTCGTGGATTTTGAGCTCAAGCGCGACGAGCTGGCGCGCTACGGCCTGTCGGTCGCCGAGGTCCAGATGGTCATCATGTCCGCCATCGGCGGCGAGAACATCACCACGACCATCGAGGGCCGCGAGCGCTACCCGGTCAACGTCCGGTACTCCCGCGAGCTGCGGGACGACATCGACAAGCTCAAGCGGGTCCTCATCCCCACGCCCGCCGGCCAGCACATCCCGCTGGTGCAGCTGGCCGACATCCGCCTGGTCTCAGGCCCCGCCATGATCCGCAACGAAAACGGCCTGCTGGCCGGGTACGTATACGTGGACATGGCGGGCCGGGACATCGGGGGCTACGTGACCGAGGCCAAGCAGATTGTCGCCAAAGAGCTCAAGCTCCCGCCCGGCTACGCCCTGACCTGGAGCGGCCAGTACGAGAACATGCTCCGGGTCAAGGATCGGCTCAAGGTCGTCCTGCCGCTGACCATCTTCATCATCTGCCTCTTGCTCTACATGAACACGAAGTCGGCCGTGAAAACCGGCATCGTCCTCCTCGCCGTGCCGTTCTCGCTCATCGGGGCGGTGTGGCTGCTGTGGGTCTTGGGATACAACGTCTCGATCGCCGTCTGGGTGGGGATGATCGCCCTGATGGGCCTCGACGCCGAGACCGGCGTGTTCATGCTCCTCTTTTTAGACCTGGCCTACCATGACGACATCGAGAAGGGCCGGATGCGCACCGAGCGGGATCTGGAGGAGGCCGTTGTCCACGGCGCCGTCAAGCGCGTGCGCCCGAAGATGATGACCGTGATGGCGGCCTTCATGGGGCTCCTGCCCATCATGTGGTCCACCGGCGCCGGGGCCGACATGATGAAGCGGGTCGCCGCCCCGATGGTCGGGGGGTTGTTCTCTTCCTTCCTCCTGGAGCTGCTCGTCTACCCCGCGGTCTACGCCATCTGGAAATGGAAGTTCGAGATGAAAGAGGGCAAGGCCGGCTGGGTGATGCGACAGACGGCCGTGTCATAAGTGAAGTGAAACGTCAATGGGCGGTGAAGCCGCCAGCCTGGTAAAAATGGGGGGATCCGATGACCGATCCAGTCTGCGGCATGGAAGTGAACCCTGAGTTGTGCAAGATCCGGGAAACCTATCAGGGACAGGAGTTTTTCTTTTGCAGTGAGATGTGCCGGAAGGTCTTCTTGATGAACCCACAGCGCTATCTGCCTTGGAAGCCGGGGAAGCCCGATCGGCGCAAGCCACCTTTGTGAAACGATGCCGCCTCAGCAGGCGCGGCAGACCATGCAGCCTCTGACCTACACCTGTCCCATGCATCCGGAGGTGCGCCAGCCAGGACCCGGGGCCTGTCCGATCTGCGGGATGGCGCTGGAGCCGCTCGAGCCGATCGAGGAGGAACCGGTGGACCCGGCGCTGCGCGACATGACGCGCCGGTTTTGGCTAAGCCTCACCCTCTCCATTCCGGTCGTGGCGCTGGCCATGTCCGAGATGCTGCCGGGTCACCCGCTGGGACATCTCCTCTCCGGCCGCCTCAGCCTGTGGCTGCAGCTTGCGCTCAGCAGCCCCGTGGTGCTCTGGGGCGGCTGGCCATTTTTCCGGCGGGGATGGGGGTCCATCGTCCGGCGCCGCCTGAACATGTTCACGCTGATCGCCATCGGCACGGGCAGCGCCTATGGCTACAGCGCGCTTGTGGTCCTCGCGCCGGGGCTCTTTCCCGCAGCCATGGCCGGGCCGCATGGGATGATCCCGGTCTACTTCGAGGCGGCCGCGGTGATCACCACGCTGGTCCTCTTGGGGCAAGTCCTGGAGCTTCGCGCCAGGAGCCGAACCGGTGAAGCCATCAAGGCCTTGCTGCACCTCGCTCCGAAAACTGCACGACGGTTGGAGGCTGACGGGACTGAAGCCGAGGTGCCGCTGGCTCAGGTGCGGATGGGCGATCGGCTCCGCGTGCGGCCGGGCGAGCATATCCCTGCCGACGGAGAGGTCGTGGAAGGCGTCAGCGCAGTCGATGAGTCCATGATCACGGGCGAAGCCATGCCGATTGAGAAAGCGCCTGGCGCCAAGGTCACTGGCGGGACCGTCAACGGAACCGGCAGCCTCATCATGGAGGCCGAGCGGGTCGGCCAGGAGACGCTCCTGGGGCAGATTGTGCGACTGGTCAGCGACGCACAGCGCAGCCGGGCGCCGATCCAGCGGCTCGCGGACGTGGTGTCGGCCTGGTTCGTCCCCGCCGTAGTCCTCATCGCCGTGGGCGCCTTTGTCATCTGGAATGTCATCGGCCCGCAGCCGAGGCTCGCCCACGCCTTCATCAGCGCCATTGCGGTGCTCATCATCGCCTGTCCCTGCGCCCTGGGGCTGGCGACCCCGATGTCCATCATGGTGGGGGTGGGGCGCGGCGCGCTGGCCGGCATCCTCATCAAGAGCGCGGAAGCGCTCGAAACCTTGGAACGCGTGGACACGCTCATCATCGACAAGACGGGGACGCTCACCGAGGGCAAGCCAAAGCTGGTCTCTGTGGTCCCAGCGGAGAAGGGAAGCGAACCTGAATTATTGCAGTTGGCAGGCAGCCTGGAACGCGCCAGCGAGCATCCGCTCGCCCAGGCGATTGTCGCCGGGGCACAGGAGCGGGGGGCTCCGCTTGAGCCGGTTGGGGAGTTCCAGTCGAAGACCGGGAAAGGGGTGGTCGGCGCCATTGGGGGGCGCCGGGTCGCCCTGGGAAACCAGGCGCTGATGGAAGAGCTCCGCGTGCCGGTCCAAGACCTCTTGGCGCAGGCCGAGCAGCTGCGCGAGGAAGGCCAGACGGTCATGTTCCTCGCGGCGGACGGCAAGCTGGGCGGGCTCCTGGGCGTGGCCGATCCGATCAAGGCCTCCACGCCGGAGGCGATCCGGCTGCTGCACCGCGCCGGCATCCGGCTCGTGATGGTCACCGGTGACAATCGGACGACCGCCCAGGCGGTCGCCCAGGCGCTCGGGCTCAATGAGGTCTATGCGGAAGTCCTGCCGGAGCGCAAAGGCGAGCTCGTCAAGCGGCTCCAGGCGGAGGGCCGCGTGGTGGCGATGGCGGGCGATGGGGTCAACGACGCGCCCGCGCTCGCGCAAGCGAACGTCGGCATCGCCATGGGCACGGGCACGGATGTGGCCATGGAGAGCGCCGACGTCACGCTGGTGAAGGGGGACCTGCGCGGCATCGCCAGGGCCAGACGGTTGAGCCGGGCGACCATGCGCAACATCCGGCAGAACCTGTTCTTCGCGTTCATCTACAATGCCGTGGGGGTTCCGGTGGCCGCCGGGGCGCTGTACCCCCTGTGCGGCATCCTGCTGAGCCCCATGCTGGCCGGCGCGGCGATGACCTTCAGCTCCGTCTCGGTGATCGGCAACGCTCTTCGGTTGCGTCAGGTGAAGCTGTAGCAGAACAGAGGAGGGGGACGATGCGTCAGACGGGATCGTGGGTCCTGGCGGTATCGCTTGGGCTGTTCGGGGCCGCAGCCGCGGGGTGGGCGCATTCGGAGCACGAAGGGCACGACGAGGCGGCTGACTCCGCGTCCGCAGCTCCGGCGGTACCGGCTGAAGAGTCGCTCACCGGCGAGGTCGTGGACGTGTTCTGCTACCTCAGCCACGGGGAAGAGGGGCTGGGTACCTCGCACGCCGGCTGCGCGAAGAAGTGCATCAAGGGCGGGCTGCCGGTCGCCATCAAGGTGGGGGACCAGCTCTACTTGGCATCGATGGCCGACCACAACCCCGCCAACGAAAGGCTCGCCGACCTCGCGGGCAAGCAGGTGACGGTCCGCGGCAAGGTGATGGAGCGCGACGGTCAGCACCTCATCGCCATCTCGCAGATCGAGTGATGCCGCTGCAGTGGCCGTTTCCAATGGAGAGCGCCCACCCGCTGGTGGTGCACTTTCCGATCGCGCTGCTGTTGGCTGCAGTGCTGGTTGATGCGCTGGCGCTTGTGCTGAAGCGGCCTGCATGGCATCGGGTCGCGTTCTGGAACCTCTGCCTGGGGACGGTCGGGGCCGCGGCGGCGGTCCTGACCGGCCTGCGCGCGGCCGAGGTGGCCAAGCACACCTTTGCAATCCATCAGGTGATGGAGCTGCACCAGAAGCT
>JACPAY010000007.1:77641-126043 GCA_016180575.1 Candidatus Omnitrophota bacterium
GGCACGCTGGCCTACGGCGCGCATCTGGGCGGCCGCCTGGTGTATGAGTTCGGCGTCGGAGGGGCCTTCGGCGCACCGGGGGTTGTGCTCCGCCGGTGAACCGTGTACACTTTTGAGGCCATGGAAACCCGCCACGCCTACACGACCCACAACAGCGCCGTCGACGCGCAGATCGCGGCCCTCGTCAACTCCTTCGGCGACGACCTGGACCGCCGCCTGCTGGCCGAGATGATGGTCTCGGTCTACCGCCTGGGCGCCGACAGCTCCACCCATGGCGACCTCAAGCTCCTGAATTCCGCCCTGAAGGAGCTGCGCTATGCCTTCAAGATCTTCCGCCCCTACCGCGCGATCCGCAAGGTCGCCATGTTCGGGTCCTCCCGGGTGTCCCGCCACCACCCGGCCTACGCGATGGCGAGGGCGTTCGGCCGCCTGATGGCCCAGGCCGACTGGACGGTGATCACCGGCGCCGCCAGCGGCATCATGCGGGCGGGGCATGAAGGCGCCGGGCGCGTGAAGAGCTTCGGGCTGAACATCCGGCTGCCGTTCGAGCAGGAGGCCAACCCGGTCATCGCCGGCGACACGAAGCTGATCAACTGCAAGTACTTCTTCACCCGGAAGCTGCTGTTCATCAAGGAATCGCACGCCACCGCCCTCTTCCCGGGCGGGTTCGGGACGCTCGACGAGGGATTCGAGTCGCTCACCCTCGTCCAGACCGGGAAATCCGACCCGCGCCCCATCGTCTTCGTGGACCTGCCCCACGGCAGGTTCTGGGCGCCGCTCATCCGGTTCTTCGAAGAGCAGCTCGTCGCGGGCGGCATGATCGCGCCCTCCGATCCCGCCGTCTACCGGGTCGTGCACTCCGCCGAGGAGGCCGCCGAGGCGATCCTGCGCTTCTACTCGGTGTACCACTCGCTGCGGTACGTCGGCGACCGGCTGGTCCTGCGCCTGAACAGGCGCCTGCCGGATGAGGCGGTCGCGCGCCTTTCGCGCGAGTTCCGCGACATCCTGCGCGCCGATGGGATCGAGCAGGGGCACGCCCTGCCGCAGGAAGCCGATGAGCCGCAGCTGTCGCACCTCGCCCGGCTCATCCTGCGGTTCAACCGGAAGGACTTCGGCCGGCTCCTCCAGTTCATCCACCGGCTCAACGACCTCGGAACAACAAGCGAAGTCACAAGTCACACGTCACAAGTCACACGTCCGCGCTAGAGCCCCGTAGAACAACTTCCCGCTTTCCAAGAACCGTTTAACCCTTTAGACTGGTACCCGTAACGTGTGACCTGTGACGTGTCACCTGTGACGCTCTTCGATCATGCTCCACGCCGACTTCGTCCACCTGCACCTCCACACGAACTACTCCCTCCTGGATGGCGCCTGCCGCATCGGCCCGCTCGTGAAGCGCGCGGCCGAGCTGAAGTTCCCCGCGATGGCGATGACCGACCACGGCAACCTCTTCGGGGCGATCGAGTTCTACGAGACGTGCACGAAGGCGGGCATCAAGCCCATCATCGGCGTGGAGGGCTACATCGCCCCCAAGAGCCGCTTCGACAAGTCCGGGACCGGCATCCGGGACACCAACGCCCATCTGGTGCTGCTCGCCAAGGACGAGGCCGGCTACGCCAACCTCATGCGCCTGGTCACCGCCGGCTACCTCGAGGGGTTCTACTACAAGCCCCGGATCGACAAGGAGATCCTGGCGCAGCACAAGGAGGGGCTGCTCCTCCTGACGAGCTGCCTCAAGGGCGTGCTGAACGTCCACCTCGCGCAGGACCAATGGGACCTCGCGCGCAGGGAGCTGGACGACTTCATCCAGATCCTCGGCAAAGAGAACGTCTACGTCGAGCTGCAGCGCCACGGCCTGCCGCTCGAGGACAAGGTCCGCCCGCTGCTGCGCCGCCTGGCGCAGGACGCCGGGGTCCGGTGCGTCGCCACCAACGACGTCCACTACATCGAGCAATCACACGCCGAGGCGCACGACGCGCTCATGGCCATCCAGACGCAGACGACGGTGGACGACCCGCACCGCCTGCGCTATGAGCAGCCGGCGTTCTTCCTGAAGTCCGCCGAGGAGATGAAAGCGCTCTTCAGCGAGGAGCCGGACGCCCTGGCGGCGACGCTGGAGATCGCGGAGCGGTGCAACCTGGAGCTGGAGTTCGGGAAGATCCACCTGCCGCACTACGAGCCGCCGGCGGGGAAGAGCCAGCACGCGTACCTGGAGGAGCTCTGCGCCAACGGCCTCAGGGGCCGCTACGGCGAGGCCACGCCGGCGCTCGCGGAGCGGCTCGAGCATGAGCTGGCGGTCATCCAGCAGGCGGGCTACACCAGCTACTTCCTCATCGTCTGGGACTTCGTGCGGTTCGCCAAGGAGCGGGGGATCCCGGTGGGGCCCGGCCGGGGCTCCGCGGCGGGGAGCCTGGCGAGCTACTGCCTCGGGATCACCGACATCGACCCGCTGAAGTACGACCTCCTCTTCGAGCGGTTCCTGAACCCCCAGCGCGTCACGCAGCCCGACATCGACATCGACTTCTGCTACGAGCGCCGCAACGAGGTCATCGATTACGTCGTCCAGAAATACGGGAAGACCAACGTCGCCCAGATCATCACCTTCGGGACGATGCAGGCGAAGGCGGTCGTGCGCGACGTCGCGCGCGTCATGAAGCTCTCCTACGCCGAGGCGGACCGGCTGGCCAAGCTGATCCCGAACGAGCTGGACATCACCCTCTCGCGCGCCCTCGCCGAGGTGCCGGAGCTGGTCCACGCCTACCGCACGAGCGAGCAGGTGCAGCAGCTCATGGACACGGCGCTGGTCCTCGAAGGCCTCACGCGCCACGCCTCCACCCATGCGGCGGGGATCACCATCGCCGACAAGCCGCTCACCGAGTACGCGCCGCTCTTCAAGAGCCACGACGGCCAGATCACGACCGGCTTCGACATGACGGCGCTGGAGCACATCGGGCTGCTGAAGATCGACATGCTCGGGCTGCGCACCCTCACGGTCATCGACGAGGCGGTCAAGCTCATCGAGCGGCGGCACGGGACGCTCATCAACATCGACGCGCTGCCCCTCGATGACCCGGAGACCTTCCAGCTCCTGGCGCGCGCCGAGACGATGGGCGTGTTCCAGCTGGAAAGCTCCGGGATGCGGGACCTCCTCAAGAAGATCAAGCCCACCCAGTTCGAGGACATCATCTCGGTCATCGCGCTCTTCCGGCCGGGCCCCATCGGCTCCGGGATGCTCGATGAGTTCATGAAGCGCAAGCACGGCGAGATCGCGATCCGCTACGAGCACCCGCGCCTCGAACCAATCCTCAAGTCGACGTACGCCGTCATCGTGTTTCAGGAACAGGTCATGCGCATCGCGAGCGACCTCGCCGGCTTCTCGCTCGCCCAGGCCGACCTGCTGCGCCGCGCGATGGGGAAGAAGATCCCCGAGGTCATGGAGGCGCAGCGCAAGGCGTTCGTCGACGGGTGCAGGAAGAACGGCATCACCGAGCGCACCGCGAGCCGCATCTTCGACCTGATGGAGCACTTCGCGGGGTACGGCTTCAACAAGAGCCACAGCGCCGCCTACGCGCTCATCTCATACCGCACCGCGTACCTCAAGGCGCGCTATCCGGCCGAGTTCATGACCGCACTGCTCACGAGCGAGATGGGCAACACCGACAAGCTCGTCGTCTACCTGGACGAGGCCAAGCGCACGGGCCTGGCGGTGCTCCCGCCGGACGTGAACGAGAGCCAGGCGTTCTTCACGGTGGCGGACGCGCGCACGATCCGCTGCGGCCTGGGGGTCATCAAGAACGTGGGGTTGGCCGCCATCGACTCGCTCATCCAGGCGCGGGCGGCCCGCCTGTCTGCCGTCCCGTCCGGGACGGGACAGGCAGGCGGGCGGTTCCGGACGGTGCAGGAGCTCTGCCGCGACGTGGACCTGCGGCTCATGAACCGCAAGGTGTGCGAGAGCCTCATCAAGTCGGGCGCCTGCGACAGCATGGGGCTCTCGCGCGCGGCGCTCCTGGCGAGCCTCGACCAGGCGATGGAAGAGGCCACGAGCCTGCAGAAGGACCGGGTGCGCGGCCAGCTCACCTTCTTCGACTCGCTCGCCGAGAGCCCGCCCGTCACGCCGGCGGGCGGCGCCCCGGCCCATGGAAGCCTGCCAGCGGGGGTGAGCCGGCTGCGGGACTGGCCGGAGAGCCAGAAGCTCGCGTTTGAGAAGACGCTGCTCGGCTTCTACGTGTCCGGGCATCCGCTGGCCCGCTATGAGCGCACGTTGAAGCTGTTCGCCACCGCCACCTCCCGGCAGCTCCTCCAGCTGGAGGAGGGGGGCATGGCCACGGTCGGCGGCATGCTGACCAAGATCAAGCACACGACCACCAAGAAAACCAACGAGCAGATGGCGGTCTGCCTGCTGGAAGATCTGCAGGGCGATGTGGAGGTGCTGGTGTTCCCCAACAGCTTCGCGCAGCTGGCGCCGCAGCTGAAGCCCAACGCCATCGTGTTCGTGGAGGGCCGGGTGGCCATCCGGGAGGACCGGCCGCGGCTCATCGCCCAGCAGATCATCCCCATCGAGCAGGGCGGCAGCAAGCTCGCCCAGGGGATGGAGCTCATCCTGCGCCAGTACGAGCAGAAGGAGATGCTCGAGCAGCTGAAGGGGGTGCTCGCCCGCTTTCCGGGAACGGTGCCGATCACGCTCCGCCTCGAGGTCCCCAACCAGGCCGCGGTGCGCCTGCGCCTGGCGGAGCAGTTCAAAGTGGAGCCGCGACAAGAGCTTCTCGACGCGCTCGACGAGCTGCTGGGCCAGGAGGCGGTGCTCATCAAGCGGCAGCCCCCCTCGATGGGGGTGCGCGGCGGCCGGGGGGCAGCCGTTTCCGCGGCTTGACAAACTCCGGGAAGCGTGTTAAGGTAAGCCTTCCTATGGCGCTGACTAAGAAGGACTTAGTGTTGGCGGTGGCGAAGGACACCGGGATCACCCAGGTGGACGTCAAGCGGGTGGTCCAGCGGACCCTGGACCATCTCGTGGAGAGCCTGAAGGAAGGGAAGACCATCGAGTTGCGCAACTTCGGCGTCTTCAAGGTGCGGCAGCGCGCGCCCCGACGCGGCCGCAACCCGAAAACGGGCCAGGAAGTCCCCGTGCCGCCCAAGCGGGTCGTGGTCTTCAAGCCTGGCCTGCTCATGCGCCAGGACATCAAGTAACGCTCCACACGAGTAGCTCCATCACCTTCCTGAAGTAGTTCATGGGATTCCAGGCCGTCCGGGGCACAACCGATCTCCTGCCCGACGAGGTGGCGCGCTGGTCCGCGGTGGAGCACACCGCCAGGCGCCTGTCCCGCCTGTACGGCTACCGAGAGATCCGCACCCCCATCATCGAGGAGGCCGGCCTCTTCCTGCGCTCGGTCGGCGAGACCACCGACATCATCCAGAAAGAGATGTTCCGCTTCGAGGACCGGGGCGGGCACGACCTCGTCCTGCGGCCCGAGGCGACCGCCTCCGTCGTCCGCGCCTACCTGGAGCACCACCTCCACAAGACCGAGGGGTTCGCGAAGCTGTTCTATCTTGGCCCCATGTTCCGGGCCGAGCGGCCGCAGGCCGGCCGGTTCCGGCAGTTCCATCAGTTCGGGGTGGAGGCGATCGGCTCCGGCAGCGCCTGGGTGGACGTCGAGGCGATCCTGCTCTGCGCACAGATCCTGCGCGCCTGCGGCCTGCCTGCCGCGCTACCGTCGCAACCGACTGGCGCGGCGCAGGCAGGCGTCGCCGGCGCGACCGTCTGGCTCGCCAGCATGGGATGCCGCGCGGACCAGAAGCGCTCGGCCGAGGCGCTGCGCAAGCGGTTGAGCCCGCACCGCGCCAAGCTGTGCAAGGAGTGCCAGGCGCGGTTTGACAAGAACGTCTTCCGCGTCCTCGACTGCAAGAACCCCTCCTGCCGCGCGATCGCCTGGGAAACACCCGGCTCGCCCTTCCTGCTCTGCGACGCCTGCGCCGCGCACTTCGACGAGGTGCGCCGGGGTGTGCGCGAGGCCGGCGTGGCGTTCGACGACACCAAGGTCTTCGCGCGGGGGCTGGACTACTACACCCGCACCGTCTTCGAGGTCCGCGTCCAGGGCCTCGGCGCCCAGGACGCGGTCGCGGCGGGCGGGCGGTACGACCACCTCGTCGAGGAGCTGGGGGGGCCTCCGCTCGGCGCGGTGGGATTTGCCGCCGGCATCGAGCGGCTCCTGATGGCGCTCAAGCAGGGCGCCGCCGAGGCCCCGAGCCCCGCGCGGCGCGGCGTGTACCTTGCGGTCGCGCAGGCGGCGCTGCTGGGCGACGGCTTCCGCCTCGTGCACCGCCTGCGCGAGCGGGGGGTGGCGGCGCTCATGGACTACGACGGCAAGAGCCTCAAGGCGCAGCTGCGGGAGGCGGACAAGCTCGGCTGCCGGCTCGTTGCGATCCTCGGCGAAGCGGAGCGGACGCAGGGCGCGATGACGCTCAAGGACCTGGAGCAGGGCAGCCAGCAGACCGTCGCGCTCGACGCCTTTGTGGAGGAAGCCGCGAAACAGGCCAAGGCTACATGCCATTGAACACGATTGGCTGCTCCGCCGAACACCTACGTGTGGCCGCGGGTGACGCGGAGCCGGGGACCCCGCCGCCTGCCCGCAGGCCGACGAGGCCGAGGACAGCCGGCGGGGTGGCGGCGCGGCAGGACCCGCGGCCTTTGGATTTTGGATTCCGTCATGATGCGCACGCACGGCTGCGGCGAGCTGCGGGAGGCCGACATCGGGCGGGCGGTCACGCTCTGCGGCTGGCTCCACCGGCGGCGAGACCACGGCGGCGTGAGCTTCCTCGACCTGCGCGACCGCTCGGGCCTGGCCCAGGTCGTCTTCAACGCGAAGACTCAGCCCGCGCTCCACCAGCAGGCCAAGGGGTTCGGCCCCGAGTACGTCCTGCGCATCGAGGGCGCCGTGCGCGCCCGCCCGAAGGGGTCGGAGAACCCCAAGCTCCCCTCCGGCATGGTCGAGGTCGAGGCGACCGCGGTCACCGTGCTGAACCCCGCCGTGGCGCCGCCGTTTGAAATCGACGATCAGGGGGACCTCTCGGAGGACGTGCGCATGCAGTGGCGCTACCTCGACCTCCGGCGGCCCGCGAGCCAGCAGAAGCTCATCCTGCGCCACCGCGTCATCCACCGCATCCGAGACGTCCTGGACCGGCTGCAGTTCGTCGAGGTGGAAACGCCCATCCTCACGAAGTCCACGCCGGAGGGCGCGCGCGACTACCTCGTGCCCTCGCGCCTCAACCAGGGGCGGTTCTTCGCGCTGCCCCAATCGCCGCAGCTCTTCAAGCAGCTCCTCATGGTGGCGGGCCTGGAGCGCTACTTCCAGATCGCCCGCTGCTTCCGCGACGAAGACCTGCGGGCCGACCGCCAGCCGGAGTTCACCCAGCTGGACCTGGAGATGTCCTTCATCGAGGAGGAGGACGTCTTCGCCGTCATCGAGGAAATACTCGGCGAGGTGTTCCAGGAGGCGCTCGGCGTGGCGCTGCCGCGGCCGTTCCCCCGCCTGACCCACCGGCAGGCGCTGGCGGCCCATCAGACCGAGAAGCCCGACCTGCACACCGAGCGTCTGCCGTGGGCCTTCTGCTGGGTGACCGAGTTCCCGCTCTTCCAGTGGGATGACCAGGGCAAGCGCTGGGAGGCCGCGCATCACCCGTTCACCTCCCCGCACCCCGAGGACCTTTCGCGGCTCGCCGGCGAGCCGGGCACGGTGCGCGCGCGGGCCTACGATCTCGTCCTCAACGGCGTCGAGCTCGGCTCAGGGAGCATCCGGATCCATGACGCGGCGCTGCAGCGCCGCGTGTTCGCGGTCCTGGGCCTTGAGGAGGCGATCGTGCAGGAACGGTTCGGGTTCCTCCTGCAGGCGTTCACGTACGGCGCCCCGCCGCATGGGGGGTTCGCCCTGGGCCTCGACCGGCTCGTGGCGCTCATGACGCGCACCCCCTCCATCCGAGATGTCATTGCGTTTCCGAAAACCCAAAAAGCCGTGGACCCGGTCACCGAGGCGCCATCGTCCGTCACCGAGACGCAGTTGAAGGAATTGGGGATCGCCGTGCTCACCGCAAAAGCCAAAGGAGGTCGTGATGCCTAGAGCGAGTTGGACCGTGCTCGGCGCAGGATGCGCGCTGCTCCTCGCCGGGTGCCGCGCCGCTACCAAGGTGGTGGACGTCCCGCGCGTGGATCTGGAGCTGGCGGGCGGCAACCGCGGCTATCTCATCGGAAGCCCCCCTGAGGCGGGCGAGCTGAAGACGACGCGCCAGATGATGGAGGCCACCGTCGAGGTGCCGAGCTTCTATAAGCCCAAGCGGCTCGGCGCGCCGGTCGGCGGCGGCGTCCCGGTCGCGCCGGAGGGCCTGATGCCATCCGAGCCGGAGACGGCCGGCGAGCCACAGGCCCCTCCGCAGCGGTACGACAGCTACGTCGTCCAGAAGGGCGACAGCCTCTGGTCCATCGCGGCCAAGCCGGAGGTCTATGGCAAGGCGACCTACTGGCGGCGGCTCTTTGACGCCAACCGCGACCTGCTCAAGAGCCCGGACCACCTGAAGGCCGGCATGACGCTCAAGATCCCGCGCGGCGGCGAGGGCGCCGGCGAGACGATGTACGATGACGAGGGCATCAGCTATAAAAAGTGAGCGCGGGGAGGGGCCGCGGGTGACGCGGAGCCGGGGCCCCCGCCGCCTGCCCGCAGTCCCGCCGATGGCGGGACGAGGACAGCCGGCGGGGTGGCGGCGCGGCAGGACCGTGGTCTCCCGCGGCGATGAGATCAAGGTCAGCGGCGAGGAGGCGGCCGTGGGCCAGGCGATGCGGCTCTTCGATGACCTCCTGATCGTCATCCGCTCAGGCGCGCCCCTGCGCAAGGACGACGTCGACTACGCCCTGCGCGCGCTGCGGGATCCCCGCCTGATCCAGCTGCGCCAGGTCTACGAGGAGCGGATCGAGGTGCCCTCCAAGCGGCGGTTCGTCATCCCGCGCACGCCGGGGCAGAAGGCCTACGTGGACGCGATGCGCTCGCATGACATCGTCTTCGCCATCGGGCCTGCGGGGACAGGCAAGAGCTTCCTTGCGATGGCCATGGCGGTCGAGAATCTCACAAAGGGCGAGGTCTCGCGGATCATCCTCACGCGGCCCGCGGTGGAAGCGGGTGAGCGGCTCGGCTACCTGCCGGGCGCGCTGGAGGAGAAGGTCCACCCCTACCTGCGGCCGCTCTACGACGCGCTCTACGAGATGATGGAGATCGACATGGTCCAGCGCTACCTCGACCGCGGCATCATCGAGGTGGCCCCGCTCGCGTTCATGCGCGGCCGCACGCTCAACGACGCCTTCATCGTCCTGGATGAGGCGCAGAACACGACGAGCGAGCAGATGAAGATGTTCCTCACCCGCCTCGGGTTCGATTCCAAGGCGGTCATCACCGGGGACATCACCCAGATCGACCTGCCGGCGGAGAAGCCCTCCGGGCTCATCCAGGTGCAGAAGCTGCTCGCATCGGTCCCGGGCATCAAGTTCGCCCTCTTCAGCGGCCAGGACGTCGTGCGGCACGAGCTGGTCCAGGCGATCATCCGCGCGTACGAGCAGGGCAACCATCAGCCGGGCTGATGGGGATCATGACGGTGCAGATCACCAACGCCCAGCGCGAGGCCCCGGTCAGCACCGCCCGCATGACGCGCCTGGCGCGCCGCGCGGTCCGGCGGCTGGGCATGCGCGAGCCGGGACGCCTCGCCATCACGTTCATCGGGCAACACCGCCTGCGCGCCCTCAACCGCCGCTTCCTGCGCCGGGACCTGCCCACGGACGTGCTGAGCTTTCGGTATGACGATGAGCCCATCGTCGGCGACATCCTGATCGCCCCCGCCCAGGCGCGCGCCTACGCCAGGCGCCACGGGATTCCGTACGCGGAGGAGCTGGCCCGCTATCTTGTCCACGGCCTGCTCCACTGGCTCGGCCATCTCGACTCGACGCCGCAGCAACGGCGGAACATGCGACAGCGGGAAGACGATCTCTTGGCCGCTTGCGGCGTCCTGACCTCTCGAGACAGGAGACAAGGGACGGGGGACAAGCGAACTCGAAAGAACCCCCTGTCTCCTGTCTCCCGTCTCCTGTCTCAAGAGTGCGACTAATGGGGCTCCATACGGCGGAGGCGATTGTGCTGCGGCGCTATCCCTTCCGGGAGACCAGCGTCACGCTGACGTGCCTGACGGACCGCTTCGGCAAGCTCAAGGGGCTCGTGAAGGGGCTGCGCGCGCAGCCCCCCCGCCATCGCAGCGCGATGGAGCCGATGACGGTCAACCGCATCGTCTTCTACGACACGCGCGCGAGCCAGCTCCACCTCATCAGCCAGTGCGAGCTGCTCGAGCCGCTCAGCGGGCTCCAGGGCGACCTCGACGTGATGCGGCTGGCGGCGCTGTGCGTGGACCTGGTGGACACGGTCGTGCCGCTCGAGGAGCCCCAGCCGGCGCTCTACGCCCTGCTCAAGCAGACGCTGGCGCATCTGGCCCTCGGCGGGACGGACCGCGCCGCCCTGCGGCTCCATTTCATCATCCGGCTCCTGCGCCTGGCCGGGTTCCACCCCCAGCTCGATGAGTGCACCGGCTGCGGCCAGCGGGTCCATGCCGGCGCCCGCTGGAGCGCGCGGCAGGGCGGGATCCTGTGCCCGCGCTGCCTGCCGGAGGATCCGCACGCGGACCATGCGCCGCCCGAGCTGCTGGAGGCGCTGGACGCGCTCGCGGACGCGGACACGCCGCCGGCGCTTGCGCCGGCGGCGATCCCGGCGCTCACCGAGCGGCTGGACGATTTCCTGCGCTGGCGCCTCGACCGCCCGCTCAAGACGCTGGCAGGAATGCCAGAACGCTAATGGTTCGGGTATGGTTCGTTGGGATCGCCGTGGTCGCCGTCCTTGCCGTGTTGATCGTGTTCGGCTTGTCGTCTCGTGTGAAGCCGACGGTCAAGCCCTTCGTCTCACCGCGCCAATTACTGCCCTACGTCTCTCACGCGCAGGCGCGGGAGGCCATTTGCGCCACCATCACCACACCCCCATTTGGGGAGATCTGCCGGTCGGAATTTGATCACGTGGCGAAAGATGACACGGAACGCATCGACCGGCTGTTCCTGATGCTCACTGCGGCCAAAGCTGACAAGACCCTTTCGGACTATGAGCGGTGGCTGCTTGCTCAGTTGGTCGTGGCGACATTGCCCGTCAGTGAGAGCGGTAACAGCCCCCAAGCGTTCCGTGCTCGTCGGCCTTCACTCTTAGCCGATATCGGCAACGTCTTCGGTACGCCTCTCTTTGCCCAGGAGATCAAAACGGGCATGAGTCGGGCAGAATATCACGACCACTTGCTGCGCGATTTGAAGGCCGTCAAGGAGCACTGCCCGCCAGCCGGCGACGATGCGTGGGTCTTCACGGCCATGTGCTCCGAATACTCATGGGTGAATGGTCTGCGACAACCCCTCTACTCCAAAGCGTACGGCGAGCGGGGCGGTTGGTGCGTCGACACCGATGAGGGGGAATCGGCTGCGCGCAGACGGTATCATGTCCGGTCTGTGACCAACACAAAAATGAGAAGCGAGAACAATTTTTCAGATGCCGCCCCTGGCGTGTCCAATCACATCTTGTGCCACTTCTCCTGCGGTTCATTTGCATGCCCCGAGAGGGGAGACACGACGGCCGCCGACCGCGTGAGCCAGGACTACACCGAGCGCGGGTATCAAGGTCCCGATTTCCTTCAACAGCTTCTCACGGCGGCAAGCACGACGGCGAGAGCTGAGCATGAGACCCCCCGCATCGAAATGGGTTCCGGCGGTGCGGCTGACCGCCAACTAAGCGATTGTGAAGAAAAATTTGACCGTGCCAGAGATCGATGTTTTACCATTCCCCCGGTGGCCGGGGAACATACGTTCAACGCCTGCTCGCGACAGGCGAAGGCGGATTACCTGGCGTGTCTGGAACACGAGGACCCTGTCCAGCACGCCACCATCAAGTGCGATGACGTCTATCACACCATCAGCGCCAAATGCATCCCGATTCCTAGTGAACGGTATGACACCTGCCTCAGCGATGCCAAAGCGCAACATCAGGCGTGTCTCCAGGCCTCAACACGAAGGCCATAAGATGCCTGGTTCTCGCACGTTCCAACACATCGTCCGCGCGCTCGACGCCTTCTGGGAGCAGGAGGGCTGCGTCATCGTCCAGCCCTACGACATCGAGATGGGCGCCGGGACGTTCCATCCGGCCACCTTCTTCGGGGCGCTGGGCCCGGCCCCGGTGCGCGCCGCCTACGTGCAGCCCTCGCGCCGGCCCACCGACGGCCGCTATGGCAAGAACCCGCTGCGGATGCAGCGCTACTACCAGTACCAGGTGCTCCTGAAGCCCTCACCGGAGGATGTCCAAAGCCGCTACCTCAAAAGCCTCCGGGCCGTGGGCCTGGCGCTCGATGACCACGACCTCCGGTTCGTCCAGGACGACTGGGAATCGCCCACCCTGGGCGCGTGGGGCCTGGGCTGGGAGGTGTGGCTGGACAGCCTCGAGGTGACCCAGTTCACCTACTTCCAGCAGGTGGGCGGCGTGGACCTGGACCCCATCTCCTGCGAGATCACCTACGGCCTTGAGCGCATCGCCATGTTCGTGCAGGGGGCCGCCGACGTCTACAAGCTCGCCTACGGACCGCGCACCACCTACGGCGACCTCCACCTCGCCAACGAGCGGGAAAGCTCCGCGTACAACTTCGAGCACGCGGACGTCGCGCTGCACCAGCAGCTCTTCGCCAGCTGCGAGCAGGACGCGACGCGGCTGCTGAACGCGAAGCTGCTCCTGCCGGCCTACGAGCAGCTCCTCAAGTGCAGCCACACCTTCAACCTGCTCGATGCGCGCGGGGCGGTCAGCCAGTCCGACCGCCCGCGGTTCATCCTCCGCATCCGGGGCATCGCCAAACGATGCGCGGAGCTGTATCTTGAGCGGCAAGCGCCCGAGACAAGAGACAGGGGACAGGGGACATGAAACGGCGAACACCTGTCTCCCGTCTCCTGTCTCCTGTCTCAAGAGCGACGGATCTGCTCCTCGAGATCGGGACCGAGGAGTTGCCGGCCGCCTACCTGCCGGGCCTGATCGAGCAGCTGGGCCGCGAGGCCGCAACACTCCTGCAGGCGCACCATCTGCCGTATGAGCGCGCGGAGAGCGCCGGCACCCCCCGGCGCCTCGTCCTCATCGTGCGCGGGCTCTCCGCGACGCAGCGCAAGCCGGCCGAAGAGGTCCGGGGCCCCTCGAAACAGGCCGCCTACGACAAGGACGGCAAGCCGACCGCGGCGCTCCTCGGGTTCCTGCGCGCGCAAGGCGGCAGCCTCGCCCACACGAAGGTCGTCTCCTCCGAGCGGGGCGATTACGTCTATCTCGTGAAGGAGCCGAGGGCGACGCCCGCCTCGGCGGTCCTGCCGGAGCTCCTGCCGCAGCTCATCGGCCGGCTGCGAGCGCCGAAGACGATGCGCTGGGACGCGTCCGGCGTGCGCTTCGCGCGGCCCATCCGGTGGCTGTTGGCGCTCTACGGGACGTCCGCCCTCCGGTGCTCGCTCGGGACGCTCCAAAGCGCCTCGGCGACGCGGGTCGGCGGGCCGCTGCGCCCCCGGGCCGTCCGGGTCCGGTCGCTCGAGGGGTACCTGCGGACGCTGAAGCAGGCTGGGGTCGCGCTCGACCAGGCGCAGCGCCGTGCCTGGATCGAGCAGGCGGTCGGGCGGATCGCCGGGCAGGCCCGCGGGGCCGCCGCCCCCGAGATGGTCAGCCACGGACTCCTGGATGAGGTCACGCACCTCGTCGAGCGGCCGACACCGCTCGCGGGGCGGTTCGACCGCACCTACCTCTCGCTGCCGCGCGAAGTGCTCCTGGCGAGCATGGCGAAATACCAGCGGGTGTTCGCGGTCGAGGCCGGGGGAACCCTCCTGCCGCAGTTCATCGCGATCCTGGAAGGCCCGCCCCGCCGCCCGGCGGAGGTCCGCAAGGTGATGGAGCGCATCCTCAACGCGCGCCTGGCGGACAGCCTGCTCTTCTGGATCGAGGACCACCAGCGCCTCCCGCTCCAGCGGATGGCGGAAGCGCTCTCCGGCGTCACGTTCCATGAGCGGCTGGGCTCCATGGCCGAGAAGACGGTCCGGCTCCGGGCGCTGGCCGAGCCGCTCGCCGAGGCCTGGCAGCTCACCGAGGAGGAGCGCGCGCACCTGCGGCGGGCGTGCCAGCTGGCCAAAGCGGACCTCGTCAGCACGATGGTGAAGGAGTTCCCGACGCTCCAGGGGGTCATCGGGAAGCACTATGCCCGCGATTCCGAGGAGCCCGCGCCGGTGGCGGAGGCGATCGAGGAGCAGTACCTGCCGGCGGGGAACCAGCGCCCCCGGACGCTGCTCGGCGGCGCCCTGGCGCTCCTCGACAAGTACGACACGCTCAGCAGCTACTTCGGCCTCGGGATCATGCCGACCGGCGACCAGGACCCCTTCGGCCTCCGGCGGGCGGCGCAGGGGATCGTCGAGATCGCCTGGACCGTCCACCGGCCGCTCCCGCTCGGGGCGCTCTTCCGCACCCGGACCTCGATGGAGCCGTTCCGCAGCGTCCAGCCCCGGGCGGCCGCGACCGCCGGCAACCAGGTCCAACGGTATTTGCTGGACCGGCTGGACACGTTCGAGTGGCCAACGCCCGCGCCCGCGCCGGACACCATCGATGCGGTGCTCGCCGGGCCCTGCGATGACCTCGTGGACGTCATGGACCGCATCGTCACCCTCCAGGGGCTGCACAATCATCCGGCCCTGCGCAAGGCCGCCAAGGTTATCGAGCGCACGCGCAATATCCTGCGGGGCGCTGCGCTGCGGCAGCCCCAGGTCGACCCCGCCCGCCTGGCCGAAGCCCCGGAGCGGCAGCTCTGGGAGCTCTATCGCGCCCACGAGCCCCGCCTGGCCGGGCTCGCCCAGGACAAGGCGTACGCCGAGGCCACGACGCTGTTCGGCGAGGTGTTCTTCGAGCCGCTGCACCGGTTCTTCGACCAGGTGATGGTCAATGTCCCGGACGAAGCGCTCCAGCAGAACCGGCTCGCCTTGATGCAGGCGATTCAGGCGTTGTATACTGACCGCATCGCCGACCTCTCGAAACTCACGTTACTCCACCACGAGGAGCCAGCCGCATGACGAAGAAATCGGGCACGACGATGAAGCGGCGCGCTGCCGCGCGCGCGGCGGCACGGACGAACGGCGCCCCATCCCGGCGCGCCGCGGGCCGGGCCCTGTCTGCGCCGCGGGCGCGGCAGGCCCGCCTGCGCGCGGCGCGCGGGCAGGCAGGCAAGTACATCTACGCCTTCGGAGACGGGCGGGCCGACGGCCGCGCGGGGATGAAGCAGCTGCTCGGGGGAAAAGGCGCGAACCTCGCGGAGATGACGAACCTCGGCGTCCCGGTCCCGCCCGGCTTCACCATCACGACCGACGTCTGCCGGAAGTTCTACGAGCTGGGCCAGCGCTGGCCGGACCGCCTTGAAGCGCAGCTCGGGCAGGCGCTTGCCCGGCTCGAGGGGATCACGAAGAAGGGCTTCGGCGACCCGCGCAACCCGCTGCTCGTGTCGGTGCGGTCCGGGGCGGCGGTGTCGATGCCCGGCATGATGGACACCATCCTCAACCTCGGGCTCAACACGCAGACGGTCCAGGGCCTCATCGTGAAGACGGAGAGCCCCCGGTTCGCCTACGACGCCTACCGCCGGTTCATCCAGATGTTCGGCAACGTCGTCCTGGAGGTCGAGCACAAGCGCTTCGAGGACGCGCTCACCAAGCAGCGCGCAAGACACGGCGCCGCCACCGACGCCGACCTGCCGGCCGAGGCGCTCAAAGCGCTCGTCGCCGACTACAAGGCGCTCATCAAGACGCACGCCGGCCGCGACTTCCCGGAGGACCCGCAGGAGCAGCTGCGCCTGGCCATCAACGCCGTCTTCCAGTCCTGGAACAACGAGCGGGCCAACGTCTACCGGCGGCTGCACAACATCCCCCACTCGCTCGGCACGGCGGTCACCATCCAATCCATGGTCTTCGGGAACATGGGCAAGCGCTCGCTCACCGGGGTGTGCTTCACGCGCGACCCGAGCAGCGGCGCGCGGACGTTCTACGGCGAGTACCTCGTCAACGCGCAGGGGGAGGACGTGGTGGCCGGCATCCGCACGCCCAAGCCCATCGCCGCGCTCAAGACGGAGTTCCCCGCGATCTACGAGCAGCTCTATCGGATCGGGCAGCGCCTCGAGCGGTTGTTCACCGAGGTGCAGGACATGGAGTTCACGGTCGAGGAAGGCATCCTCTATATGCTCCAGACCCGCACCGGCAAGCGCACCGCGCGGGCCGCGGTCCAGTTCGCCACCGACTTCGTGCGCGAGCGGCTCCTCTCGCGGGACCAGGCGCTGCTGCGCGTGAACGCCGAGCAGATCGACCAGCTGCTGCATCCCACGATCGATCCCAAGGCCGCCCCCCGCGTGATCGCCACGGGGCTGCCGGCCTCGCCCGGCGCCGCCGTCGGCAAGGTCGTGTTCACCGCCCGCCGGGCGGTCGAGCTGGCCGAAGAGGCGGCCGAGCGCGTCATCCTGGTCCGCGACGAGACCTCGCCCGAGGACATCGAGGGGATGGCGGCCGCGCAGGGCATCCTCACCGCGCGCGGCGGACTGACGTCCCACGCCGCGGTCGTCGGGCGCGGGATGGGGAAGTGCTGCGTCGTCGGGTGCACCGAGATCACGGTCCGGGAAGAGGAGCGGCACTTCCAGGTCGGCGACACGCTCGTGAAGGAATCCGACCTCATCACCCTGAACGGCACCACCGGCGAGGTGATGCTCGGGGAGGTCCCGCTGGTCCAACCCCAGCTCACCGGCAGCTTCAAGCAGCTGCTCCGGTGGGCCGACCAGGTGCGCCGCCTGCGCGTGCGCGCCAACGCGGACACCCCGCATGACGCGACGGTCGCGCGGGACTTCGGCGCGGAGGGGATCGGCCTGTGCCGCACCGAGCACATGTTCTTCGGGGAGGAGCGGCTGCCGGTGGTGCGCGAGATGATCCTCGCGACGGATGTCTCCGCCCGCAAGGCCGCGCTGGCCAAGCTCCTGCCGTTCCAGAAGCAGGATTTCCTCGGCATCTTCGAGGCCATGAAGGGCCTGCCGGTGACGGTGCGCCTCTTGGACCCGCCGCTGCACGAGTTCCTGCCCAACACGCCGGAGGACCAGGAGCGGGTGGCGCAGCAGCTGGGCATCGACCTCCGCAAGCTGCGCGAAACGGTGAGCGGCCTGCACGAGCTCAATCCCATGCTGGGCCACCGGGGCTGCCGGCTCGGCATCACCTATCCGGAGATCAACGAGATGCAGGCGCAGGCCATCTTCGAGGCGGCCTGCGAGCTCATCCGGGACGGTGTCGCGGTGATCCCAGAGGTGATGATCCCGCTCGTCGGGCAGCCGGAGGAGTTCCGCGTCGCCAAGCAGACCATCGACGCGGTCGCCAAGGCCGTGGCGGCGCGCTACCAGGTCACTTGCCCGTATCTCATCGGCACGATGATCGAGGTGCCGCGCGCCGCGGTCGTCGCCGGCGCCATCGCGGCGGAGGCGCAGTTCTTCAGCTTCGGGACGAACGACCTGACGCAGATGACGTTCGGGTTCTCGCGGGATGACATCGGCAAGTTCCTCCCGCACTACCTCAAGCACGGCATCCTGCCCGCCGATCCCTTCATGAAGCTGGACCAGGAGGGGGTCGGGGCGCTCATCCGCCTCGGCATCCAGCAAGGGCGGGCGGCCCGCAAACAGCTCAAGGTAGGCATCTGCGGCGAGCACGGCGGGGAGCCCTCCTCCATCGAGTTCTGCCACCGGGTGGGCATGGACTACGTCTCCTGCTCGCCCTACCGCGTGCCGGTCGCGCGGCTCGCCGCCGCGCAGGCCGTGTTGCGCGAGAAGAAAGGGTAGTCCTGAGACATGGGACATGAGACAGGTGTGACGTTCACTTGTCCCCTGTCTCCCGTCCCCTGTCTCCTGTCTCCGGCATGAGCGATCCCATCCGGTCCTACCTCCGGGACATCAAAGAGATCCCCCTGCTGACCGCCAGGCAGGAGATCGAGCTCGCCACCAAGATCCGCCGGGGCGACACGAAGGCGAAGCGCCAGATGACGCTCTCCAACCTGCGCCTCGTCATCAACATCGCCAAGCGCTACGCGCACCTCGGCGTGCCGCTGCTCGACCTGATCGAGGAAGGGAACCTCGGCCTGATGAAGGCGGTCACCAAGTACAACCCGAAGAAGGGATTCCGGTTCTCGACCTACGGCGCCTGGTGGATCCGCCAGTACATCACCCGGGCGATCGCCAACCAGGGAAAGACCGTCCGCATCCCGGTCTACATGACGGAGCTGCTCTCGAAGTTCAAGCGCATCACGGAGGAGCTCTCGCAGAAGCTCGCTCGCCGGCCCACCGCCTCGGAGCTGGCCCGGCGCATGCGCCTGCCGGTGGAGCGCATCGAGCGCTTGCAGGAGCTGGTCACCTCCTCGCAGGCCACGTCGCTTGAGACGCCGGTCGGGGAAGAGGGCGAGACGGAGATGATCGACCTGCTGCAGGACGAGACGACCCCCTCGCCGCAGGAGGACATCGGCCGGTTCCTCCAGCACGAGCGCATCGGGGCGCTCCTCCAGCAGATGGGCGAGCGCGAGCGCCGGGTGCTCGTCCTCCGCTATGGCCTGGAGGACGGCATCAGCCGCACCCTCGGCGAGACGGCGAAGTTCTTCGACATCACGCGCGAGCGGGTGCGGCAGATCGAGGCGGTCGCCATGCGCAAGCTCCGCGCGCTCATCGCGGCGGAGGAGACCCCCGGGGCCCCCGCTGCAGCGGGCGTCCCCGCGTCCCCCCCGAAGCGCCCCGCACCCAGGACCCAGAAGCGGAAGCGCCGGACGCGCGCGGCCCGGCGCCACCGTGCGGCCCGAAGGCATGCCGCCGTAGCCCGCCCCCACACCAAACGGGTGGGTGTGGGGGCCCGCCGCCGCTGACCCGGCCGAGCGTGCGCCTGTAGCTCAAATTGGAAGAGCGGGGGCGTCCTAAGCCCTGCGTTGCAGGTTCGACTCCTGCCAGGCGCACTCTTCATTCGTCTGCAGTCCAACAAACCCGCTTAAAATCGCATAGGGGTTGTTACCCCTGCATGAAAAAATGCTTGACAAGGGTGGCGTAAGTTCCTATAGTAAGCGCAACTTCTGAAAGGAGGTGACCTCATCAGGCGCAGCATCTTCCTGAGGGTCCTTCTTGAAGACATCACGAGCACACGAGGTCTGATGCACCAGCTTGGGGAGTGGGGACGCACAACAAGGAGGGTGGGCATGATGAAGGCTACGCTTCGCAGCGCAGTCCTTCTCGGCATCGCCGCGCTTGGAATGGGCGTGGCAAGCCTCCCGGCGTTTGCGGAGGTGCAGAACGTCAAGGTGAGCGGGGACGTGACCGTCCGCGCGTTCCACCGGGAGTGTCTCGACCTGAACTGCGGGGACGACAACCTCGGCAGCACGGGGGCCTTGGGCGCGGGCAAGCCGCTGGAAAGTGAAGATGATTTCTTCATGCACACGATCGGCGTCAATGTCGCAGCCGATCTCACCGAGAATGTCTCGGCGTTCATCCGCCTGGCGAACGAGCGGGACTGGGACAGCACCATCGGCGGCAACGCCGCATCCCAGGACGTCGACCTCAGCCAGGGCTACATCACGCTCAAGGAGCTGTTCTACTCCCCGCTGACGCTCCGCGTGGGGACCCAGCCCATCGTGTGGGGCCGCGGCTTCGTCCTGGGCAGCAACCTCCTGCCGACCATCCTGGGACGGCCGAACGACGCCAACGCGTCCATCACGGCGAACGAGTTCACCGACTTCACCTCGTTCGATGCCCTCCGGGCAACGCTGGATCTCTCCGGCGTGACGGGCAACCTGCCGGTGACGCTCGATGCCGTCTACATTAAGCTGGATGAGAACACCACCACGGCGGCGGACGACGTCAACCTCATGGGGGTGAACCTCGGCACCCGGTTCGACGACACCATGAACTCGGAGCTCGAGACGTACTACCTCAACAAGCGCGACAAGGTCGCCACGAGCGCTTTGGACCCGGACGGGCGCGACGGCTCGGTCAACACGATCGGGCTCCGGGGCAGCGCCAGGCCGGTCGAAGGGTCTTCGGTCTGGGGCGAGCTCGCCTACCAGTTCGGCAGGCGCGCGACCGACTTCGAAGCCATCCTGCCCAGCGGCGACTCGCAGCAGGCATGGGCGGCGAACTTCGGCGCCGACATGACCTTCACCGACGTCGCGATGACGCCGAAGGTCGGGGCCGAATGGAAGTTCTTCTCCGGCAAGGACGTCGATACCGCCGTGATGGGATGGCATCCGATCGCGCCCGGCTACTTCACGACGGCGCTGCGCGAGTTCCAGACCCGCAGCACCATCGCCGCGACGCGGTTCTACCCCAACACGCAGGCCGGCGTCACCTCGGGGCAGACCAACCAGCATGAGCTGGCGGTCTTCGGCAGCTTCAAGCCGATCGAAGACCTGACCGTCAACCAGCGGCTCTCCTGGTTCGTCCTGCCGGTCGGTGCGCGGTTGGTCGACACCACCTCGGGCCCTCACCGAGAGAGCTTCCTCGGCACCGAGTGGGACACCATGCTGACCTATGACTACACGGATGACGTGCAGTTCGGGCTCATCTACGGGTTGTTCCTTCCCGGCTCCGTCTACCGCGAGGATGCGGTGGGGGTGGCCGCAGGGGATGACACGGCGCAAGAGCTCATCACCTCGGTCAGCGTGAAGTTCTAGACCGGTTTCGCGGGGTTCTCCAGCCCCCTGCTTCGCAAGAGGCAGGGGGCTTTTTTTAGGCTCAAGGATGGCCCAGCCACTCTACGTTGCCTTCGTCTGGCACATGCACCAGCCCTACTACCGGGACCTGGCGACCGGCGGCTGCGCCCTGCCGTGGGTCCGGCTCCACGCCGTCAAAGACTACCTGGACATGGTCGAGCGCCTGTCGCGCTTTCCCGCCATCCACCAGACCTTCAACCTGGTCCCCTCGCTCCTGGACCAGCTGGAGGAGTACCTGCCGCCCGCCAGCCGCTCCGACGCGTTCCTGGACCTCTCGCGCAAGCCAGCCGCCAGCCTCTCGGGAGAGGAGCAACGGTTCCTCCTGCGGTGGTTCTTTCTCGCCCACATCGAGCGGATGATCAGGCCGTCCCCGCGCTACCATGACCTGCTCGCCAAACGCGGCCTGGAGGTGCGGGGCGAGGATTGGCCGAGGATCCAGAAACGCTTCCACGCCCAGGACTATCTCGACCTCCAGGTCTGGTTCAACCTGTCCTGGATCGACCCCTGGCTGCGCCGCCAGGAGCCCGGGCTGGCGGCGTTGGAGCAGAAAGGCGCCCACTTCACCGAGGAAGAGAAGGGCCGCGTCCTGGACCATCAGCTGGCGCTGATGGCGCGGGTCATCCCCGCCTATCGGGAGGCGGCCCGGCGCGGGCAGGTGGAGCTGACGACCTCGCCCTACTACCACCCCATCCTGCCGCTCCTGTGCGACAGCCGCGCGGCCCTGTCCGCCCTGCCGCACCTGCCGCTGCCGGCACGGCTGTTCCGGCATCCCGACGACGCCCGGTGGCAGCTCGGCGAGGCGCTGCGCCGGCACCAGGCGGCATTCGGAGCGCCTGCCGCCGGCGTCTGGCCTTCGGAGGGCAGCGTCAGCGAGGAGACCATCCAGCTGGCGATCGAGGCGGGGGTGCGCTGGGTCGCCACGGACGAGGCGATCCTGTGGCGGACGCTCAAGAGCGCCCGCGCCCCCTCGCAGCTGTACCGGCCCCATCTCCTGCGCCGGAAGGGCGGGCAGACCGCAATCGTCTTCCGCGACCGGGAGCTCTCCGACGTGATCGGCTTCGTCTACAGCCAGTGGGACCCCGCAACCGCCGTGGGCGATTTCCTCAACCGGCTCGGCGCCATCCACCAGCAGTTCCGGTCCGCCTCCCAGCCGGCGCTCGTCACCGTCATCCTGGACGGCGAGAACGCCTGGGAGTTCTATCCGAACGACGGCCATGAGTTCCTGGAGCGCCTCTACGGGGCGCTCGCCGCGGATGAGCGGTTCCGGTGCGTGACCGTCAGCGAGTTCCTCGCGAGCCATCCGGTCGAGCAGGCTGAGTCGCTGCCGGACCTCGCCAGCGGGTCATGGATCGACGGCAACTTCGCCACCTGGATCGGCCATCCGGAGAAAAACGCGGCCTGGGCGCTGCTCGCCCAGGCGCGGGAAACACTCGCCCCGCTGCGCCGGGACGATCCCGCCACCGTCCAGGCGTGGCGGTCGCTGGGTATCGCGGAAGGCAGCGACTGGATGTGGTGGTTCGGCGACACCCACTTCTCCGCCCAGGCCGAGGAGTTCGACCAGCTCTTCCGGACGCACCTGGCCAACGTCTACCGGCTCGCGGGCCTTGAGCCGCCGGCGGAGCTGCAGCAGCCGATCCGGCGCCGAGCGGCGGAAGCCCCCCATGGGCCGACCGGGATGCTGCACCCCACCATCGATGGGCGGGAGACGTCCTACTACGAGTGGCTCTACGCGGGCCGGATCGACCTGACCCAGCAGTACGCCGCCATCCAACGCAGCGAGCAGTGCCTCCACCGGCTTGCCTACGGATTTGACGAGACGCACCACTATTTTCGCCTCGACCTGGACCGCGCGGTCCTCAGCCGCGTGACCGCCTGGGCCATTGAGCTGACCCTCGCTGAGGAGGTCGAGGTCCGCATCGCCCCGGCCCCTGGCGCGCCGCCCGGCGAATGGAAGGGAACCTCCGGCGTGTTCCCGATTCATGCCGAGCTACGGCCTGCCGAGTCCGAAACGACCGCAGCATCTCGCGAGCTGCGGTGCGCCCTGGGACGCCTCCTGGAACTGGCCGTTCCCCGGCACAGCCTTCCGCTCAAGCCTGGTGAGAAGCTCCGGCTGATCGTGACGCTCAGGGCAGGGAAGGACGTCCTCGAGCGCTACCCCGCCGAAGGCGCCTTTGAGCTCAGCGCCTCTCCGGCAGACCTGGAGGCCCAGGCCTGGCCTGTCTAACCCCGAATCGCGCCTTGATTTACCGACGGCGGTGGTCTATAATGAGGTTTTCCTCTGACCCAAATGAAGCCGATCCGAATTGCCATCGCCGGCGTGGGGAACTGCGCGAGCTCGCTCCTGCAGGGGCTGCGCTACTACGCAACCCCCCACGTCAACAACGGCCGGTCCGTGCGGGGCCTGTTGCATCCCCGCATCGGCTCCTACACCCCCTCCGACATCCAGGTCGTCGCCGCGTTCGACATTGACGCGCGCAAGGTCGGCAAGCCGCTTGAGGCTGCCTGCACTGCCCCCCCGAACTGCACCGCTCAGTTCATCCGGCGCTTCCCCCGCTACGGCGTCCGCGTCCAGATGGGGCCGGTGCTGGACGGGGTCGCCTCGCACATGCGCCGGTACCCCAGCGCCCAGACCTTCGTCGTCTCGAAGGCGCGCCCCGTCGATGTCGCCCGCGTCCTGAAGGAGTCCGGCGCCGAGATCCTTCTGAACTACCTGCCGGTCGGGTCCCAGCGCGCGACGGAGGCCTACGCGAACGCCTGCCTGTCGGCCGGGGTGAGCCTGCTCAACTGCATCCCGGTCTTCATCGCGTCCGACCGGCGGTGGGCGGCCCGCTTCGCCGCGCGCGGCATCCCGCTCATCGGCGATGACGTCAAGAGCCAGGTCGGCGCCACCATCCTGCATCGGGCGCTCGCCAGGCTCTTCCTGGAGCGCGGGGCGGCCATCGACCGGACCTACCAGCTGAACGTCGGCGGCAACACCGACTTCCTGAACATGCTCAATCAGGACCGCCTGAAGATGAAGAAGGTGTCCAAAACCGAGGCGGTCCAGTCCGTCCTCCTCAAGCGCCTCGACAGCACCGATATCCACATCGGCCCGAGCGACTACGTCCCCTGGCAACGTGACCGGAAGGTCT
This sequence comes from Candidatus Omnitrophota bacterium, assembly GCA_016180575.1. Lineage (GTDB taxonomy): Bacteria > Omnitrophota > Gorgyraeia > Aquiviventales > Aquiviventaceae > JACPAY01. Next base: position 101,625 of record JACPAY010000007.1, read on the forward strand.
GCTTCCTGCGGATCGAGGGCCGGGGGTTCGGCGATTGCCCGATCGAGCTCGAGGCGCGGCTCTCGGTGGAGGACTCGCCGAACAGCGCCGGCATGACGATTGACGCCATCCGGTGCCTGCGCCTCGCCCGCGACCGGCACCTGAGCGGGCCCTTGCTGTCCATCTCCGCATGGACCATGAAGCACCCGCCCCAGCCCATGCCGGATGAGCAGGCCAGCCAGCTGGTCGAGGCCTTCATCCGTGGCAGCAGCAACCGCTAGCCCTCCCGAGTCGTCTCTCCACTCCGCGCCCCCTGAGACCTGCCGCACCGCCTGGTGGGCCGTGGGACGATTCGTCCTCTCGCTCCTGCTCATCAGCGCGATCCTGACCCTGCTCGCCGCGCCCTGGACATCCCTCTCCTGGTGGAAGGTCTTCCGGCGCTGCGTGTCCATCGCGGCGGCGCTCAGCCTTTGGCTCTGCATCCGGAGGTGGGAGGGACGGTCGCTCCGCGCCTACGGGCTGGGCGCCTGGGCGGGATCCGGGGGAGGGAAGCGCCAGCTCCGCTTCGGCCTCGGGCTTGGCCTGGCGGCACTGGGGATGATGCTGGGGATCGGCGTGGCGAGCGGGGCGGTGCGCTTTGAGCTCACCCCGGACCGCGTGCGGCTCTGGCGCACCGTGCTGGGGTTCGTGCCGGTCGCGGCGCTGGTCAGCGTCTTGGAAGAGCTCGTCTTCCGCGGGCTCCTGCTCCAGCGCCTGATGGCCTGCTCCACGCCGCTGGCGGTGGGGCTGAGCAGCGCCTGCTATGCGCTCGTCCACCTGAAGGAGTCCACGTTCACGGCGCAGGCTTCGCGCGAGCTGGGCGGGCTCTTTCTCCTGGGGGTCGTCCTGTCGCTCAGCTACCTGCGCACACGGCAGCTGTATCTCGCGATCGGCCTGCACGCCGTCCTGGCGTACGGCGCGAGGGTGAACAAGCTGGTGATCGCGTTCGCCGACCCGTCAAATGCGTGGCTCGTCGGGACAAGCCGGCTCGTGGACGGCGTGCTGGCGTGGGCGGCGCTGGCTGGGGCCGGCGGCTGCGTGCTGTGGTGGACCCGGCGGATGGGCGTCACGAATCCGGGAAGAGCTCTTTCTTCTGCGCGTCGGTGAGCGTGCGCTTGACCGCGTTCACGACGCGCGTGAGCTCAAGGTCGAGCGCGGTGATGAAGGAGAGCAGCCGCTGGGTGAGCCAAAACACGCCGCAGAGGGCGACGCCGAGCACCGAGGTCGCCATCTGGAGTTCGGGGGCGGGGACGAGGAGGAGGTAGAGGAAAACCCCCACCGCCATGAGGATGAGGTAGATCTTCAGCCGATCCACCGTCTGCAGAAAGCGGCGGTCTCTCGGATTCAGCATAGCCATAGTATAACCAGCCGATGCCTTCCGTGCAAGACCCCCTGACGACGGCCTGCTTCGATTTCGACGGCGTCCTCATCGATACGATGCCGCTGCACGCCCGCGCGTGGCAGGAGGCGGCGAAGCCGCTCGGCCTCGGCGTCTCGCGGCGGGCCATCTACGAGTGGGAAGGGGAGTCCGGCATCGTCACGGCGCGCAAGCTCCTCTCCCGGCGCCGCCTCTCCCAGGCCTCGGCGGCGGCGCTGCTCCGGGACAAAGAGCGCCGCTTCCAGCAGCTGGCGCGCCGCGTCCGCATCAAGCCGGCGCTGGCCGCCCTGCTGGGGCGGCTCTCGCGGCGGGGCATCCGTCTTGGCCTGGTGACGGGGACGTCGGCCGGGGAGCTGCGCCGCGTGATGCCGCCTGCGCTCTTGGCGAGATTCCATGCCGTCATCACGGGGGATGAGGTGCGCCGCGGGAAGCCACACCCGGAGCCCTATCTCAAGGCCCTGCGGCGATTGCGGGCCAGCCCCCGCCGAACCATTGTGATCGAGAACGCCCCGTATGGCATCCGGTCGGCGCGCCGGGCCAGGGTCGGCGTCGTCATCGCCCTGGCCAGCTCGTTGCCGCCCCAGTTCCTCCGGGAAGCGCACGGCGTCGTCCGATCCGTGCGGGAGTTGTGCGCCGTCGTCGAGCGATTGACAATGCCGCAACACTCCCGATACAATAGCCGGGCCAAAGACAAGGAGACATGATGGCCATGAGACGGCTCGCGCATCGGGCGGCGCTCGCGATCAGCCTGGTGGGGCTCGCGGGGTCGCCAGCCTGGGCTCAAGACCCGATCCACAAAATGGGGCGTGGGGTCGCGAACGTCCTGACAGGCTGGATTGAGCTCCCAAAACAGATCCACCTCGGCAAGCAGGAAGACAACCCGGTCGCGGGGATCGGCTGGGGGCTCCTGAAGGGCGCCGGACTCACGGTGCTGCGCGCCGGCGTGGGGGTCTACGAGGCGGTGACGTTTCCGCTGCCGTATCCGAAAGGCTTCGCGTCGCCCTATGAACAGATGGAACTGACCGATTACGCCTGGGAATAGCTGCCTCGCGGCCCTGGCAACCGCTGGCCTGCTGGCCTTGCCGGGCCAAGCCTTGAGCGGCGAAGCGCCGGGAAGCCGCCTGCACCCGCGCGTCGGCGAGCGGCTGAGCTTCCATGGCCGGTGGATGGGGGTGCCGGTCGGCCACGGCTGGATCGAGGTCAAGGAGATCGTCGAGCTTGAGGGGCGGCGGGCCTACCATATCGAAGCCCAGGGCCACTCCAACGAGCTCTTGTCCGCCTTCTATCCCATCCACGACGTCATCCATTCCTACCTGGACGCGGAGACGCTCCAGCCGCTCCGCTTCGAGAAAAGCCAGCGCGAAGGGCACTACCGGGCGGATGAGGTGGTGGTGTTCGACCAGGGCTCGCGCCGCGCGACCTACCGGTCGCTCCTCAACCAGTCCGTGAAGGACATCGAGCTGCCAGGGGAGGTCCAGGACCTCATCAGCGCCCTCTACTGGTTCCGCAACCAGCCGCTCCGCTTCGACGAGACGCTCACCCTGGACCTCTACACGGATGAGAAGATTTACCGGACGGACGTCGCGGTCGGGGCGCCCTTCCTGCTGGAGCTGTTAAAGCGCGGGACGTTCCGGTGCTTCGCAGTGGAACCGCAGGCCTCCTTCAAAGGGCTCCTGGTGAAGCGGGGGCGGCTCTGGGCCTACGTGACGGCTGATGAGCATCGGTTGCCGCTCCTCGTGAAAGCCACCACCCCCTGGGGGCAGATGACCGCCGTCCTCGATGAGACATCCATCCCGACGGCCCTGCCGGCCCGGATCCCAGCAGATGCGCGCCGTGGTGCAGCGGGTCCGTAGCGACGCCCTCCGCCAGCCTATTCCTTGAGCTCCATAAAACGTCTTATAATAGATATTCTGTAAAATAATAGCTACCTTTGGCGCTCCAGTGGGTAACCATGAGGAGCTACGGCAGATTGGCCTGAAAAAAGCTGGCAAGACGCATGTGATACGCGTCGGGGTCGAGCGAAAACCCCTCGAGATGGCCGGCGTGGTCGATCACCCAGAGCTCCTTCGGCTCGCCCGCCCGGTCAGCGATGCGGTGGCTCCCCTCGAGCGGCATCCGGGGGTCCGTCGCGCCGTGGATGAGCAGCAACGGCCGTGGAGCGAGCCGGGCGGCGCTCTCCTCCGGTGAAACCTGCCTCGGCCAGACCCCGAAGCGCAGGCGGTAGGTCGCCAGCACGAACCATCGGAACGGCAGCCGCGGCAACAAGGGGTACATGAGGCTCATGTGCCGGCCGATCGACTCCTCCAGGTTCGGATAGGGGCTGTCGGCGGCCACCGCCCCGATGCGCTCGTCCCTCGCGGCCACCATCAGGGCCACGGCGCCCCCCATCGAGATCCCATAGACCCCATAGGGGGCCGCGGGGATGTCCGGCTGCTGTCCGAGGAAGCTCAGCGCCCCCTCCAGATCGCGCTGCTCGCGCCATCCGAATGAGGTCACCCGCCCATGACTGCCGCCATGGCCCCGGAAGTCGAACAAGAACAGGTTGAACCCCGCCTCGTGCAGCCCTGCGGCGATGTCCAGGAGGTCGGCGCGGTTGGCTCCCAGCCCATGGCACAGCAGGATCCAGGGGCGGGACGGCTCACCGGGGATCTTCCAGCCTTCCAGCCTGGTCCCATCGGTGGCCTGGAACTCGACGGTTTCCGAGCCGAGGTGGAGGAGCTCCGGCGCCTGGGCGATCGGCATCCGCGGCAGGACGGTGTTGCGCAGGAAGAGGGCCGCGGAGAGACACCACGTCCAGAAGACCGCCAGGAAGAGGATTTCAAGGACGAGCACGAGCGGACGGCTCACTTGACGGTGCTGCCGGCCCGGATGGGCCGCTCGGGCGCGACCAGCACGATGGCGCCGCTGTCGGATGCCGCCAGGACCATCCCCTGGCTCTCCACGCCCCGCAGCGTCGCCGGCTTCATGTTGGCGACCACCACGACGTGCTTGCCGATGAGGTCTGCGGCCTGATAGGAGCCCTTGATCCCGGCCACGAGCCGCCGCGGGGCTCCCTCACCGATATCCACGGTCAAGACGAGCAGCCGGTCGGCGTTGGGGTGGTCCTCGGCGGCCGTCACCACGCCGATGCGAAGCGCGAGGCGCTGGAACTCCTCAATGGAGATCGCAGCGGGCTGCGGCGCGGGGGCGGGCTTCCCTGCCCCCTCACCAATGGGATGGACGGGGGGGCCTGCCTCGCTCATGTGGCGGCCGGGCCCGACGCCAGGACCGGGGCTTCCTGTGGGGGGACCATGGAGATGGCGTCCCAGGGGCAGATCTTCTCGCAGAGCCAGCAGCCGATGCACTTCGGCTGGTCGACGATGCACGTGCTGTTGAGACCGGCGTATTCCGGCCCCGGCAGCTTGTCGATGCAATCGACCGGGCAGACCGCCACGCACACCTCGCAGCCGGTGCAGCTGTCGGGGTTGATGAGCGCCTTCGGCCGTCCCTTCCTCGGCTGCAGGGTCGCGACCGCCATGGTCAGGTCTTGGGTTTCAGCCGCTCGGCCACAAGCCCGCTGACCATCTTGCCCTCGGCCGCTCCGGCCGCCTTGCCCATCACGTACTTCATGACCGGGCCCTGGGCCGGCCCCACGGCGGCGATCGCTTCCTCGATGAGCCGCTTCAGCGCCTCGGGCGGAAGCGGCTGCGGCAGATAGCCGTTCAGCAAGGCCAGTTCCTCCGTCGCTGGCGCCAGCACGTCGTCGCGGCGGCCCTGCTTGGCGGATTCGATCGTCTCGCGGCACTGCTTCGCCTGCTGGGCGATGACCTGGAGGACCTCCTGGTCGTCCAGGGCCGGCTTGCGCTTCTCAATGGCCGCGCGCTGCATGGCCGCCTTGATGAGGCGCAGGGTGTCCACCCGCCGGCGCTCGCCGGCCTTCAGGGCGGTCTTATAGTCGGCTTCAATCCGTTCCGTGAGCGTGGCCATAGCCTATTGTCGCATCAAAGGGAGAGAGCGTCAAATCAGATGCCGGGCAAACAGCACGCCGATGATGGACTTGGCGTCACAGATGGCGCCGGAGCGGATCTTCGCCAGCGCCGCCCGGACCGACAGGACGACCGGCCGGACCGACTCATCCGGGTCCGGCCGCGACCGGACAGGGGTCAGCCCCTCCGCAAGAAAGATCGTGATCTGCTCCGTGGTGAACCCCGGGGCGGTGTAGAACGCCCCGAGACGGCGCAGCCGTCGGGCGCGCCACCCGGTCTCCTCTTGCAGCTCGCGCGCGGCGCACGCGCGCCTGGGCTCCCCAGGCTCCAGGGTGCCGGCCGGCAGCTCGAGCAGCTCCCGCCTGACGGCGCGGCGGTACTGGCGCACGAACACGATGTGGGAGCGGTCGAGCATGGGCACAATCACGGCGGCGCCCGGATGGCGCACCGTCTCGCGGACGATGCGCCGGCCGCGGACCTCCAGGACCTCCTGGACGAGCTGGATGATGCGTCCCCGGTAGCGGGTGGCGCGCCGGATGAGCCTGACGCGCGCCATCAGCGGCCTCCCTCGCCCGTGTAGCCGAGCTCGCGCAGGATGCGCTCGTCCCGCCGCCAGTCCTCGGCCACCTTCACCCACAGCGCCAGGTGGACCTTGCGCCCCAGGAGCCGTTCCAGCTGCCGCCGCGCCTCCTGGCCGATCCGCTTCAGCATCGCCCCGCCCCGCCCGATGACGATCGCCTTCTGGCCCGGCCGCTCGACGAGGATGGTGGCGTGGATCGCCGTCACGCGCTCCCCCGCCTCCACCTGATCGAGCCGCACCGCCACCGCGTGCGGTACCTCCTGGCGCGTGGCGAGGAGGAGTTGCTCCCGGATGAGCTCGCCGATGCGCTGGTCGGTGGTCTGGTCCGTCCGCTGCTGCGGTTCGTACCAGCGCGGGCCCTCCGGCAGATGGGCGATGATCCGCCCGAGCAGCACGTCCAGCTGGTCGCCGGTCAGCGCTGAGATCGGGATGCACTCCGCGAACGTCTGCGCCTTCGCGCACGCCTCGAGGAGCGGCAAGAGGCGCGGCTTCTTGACGGTATCCACTTTATTGATGGCGAGGAGGGCCGCGCGCGGCGCGCCGCCTCCGCCGGGCTGCCGGATCGCCTGCCGGACCCTCGCGAAGAGCCGCTCATCCGCCTCGGTGAGGCCGGCCCGCGCGTCGATCATCGCGACGAGCACGTCCGCTTCGTCCATGACCGCCTTCGCGACCTCCATCATGTAGCGGCCGAGGACATGCTCAGGCTCGTGGAATCCCGGGCTGTCGAGGAAGGCGACCTGGGCGTCCTCCCGCGTGAGCACGCCGAGGACGCGGTGCCGGGTCGTCTGGGGGCGCGGCGAGACGATGGCGAGCTTCTCGCCCAGGTAGGCGTTGAGCAGCGTCGATTTGCCGACGTTGGGCCGGCCGACGATCCCGACGAACCCGGAGCGATGGCTCATTTGTGGCGCTTCCGTCCGACCCATGCCAGCAGCTGGTTGAGGGTGAAACAGTTGAGGAGGTGGCGGGGCTCAAGCCACGCGCGACGCGCCACCGCCAGCCCAAACGCGATCTGCTCCAATTGATCGACGCTGTGCGTATCCGTCGAGAGCGCCAGCATCACCCCCGCTTCCCTGGCCCGCCGGGCCGACGCATCGTTCAGATCCAGCCGGCGCGGATGGGCATTGAGCTCTAATGCGGTCCCGGTCGTCTTCGCCGCCCTGAAGACCGCCTCCAGATCCACCGGGTACGGCTCGCGCTGGCCCATCAGCCGGCCGGTGGGATGCGCGATCAGCGTGACGTACGGGTTGCGCATGGCCGCGATGAGGCGGCGCGTGAGCGCAGCCTCGCCCTGCCCGAACCCCGAATGGATGGACCCGACGACGAAGTCGAGGTCCGCCAGCACCGCGTCCGGATAGTCCATCGAGCCGTCGCCAAGGATATCCACCTCCGCCCCCATCAAGAGGCGCAAGGGCCCGCCGCGGGCGTTGAGCGCGCGGATCTCCCGCATCTGCTCGCGCAGCCGCCTGACCGGCATGCCGTGCGCCACCTTGAGCGACGGCGAATGGTCGCAGATCGCCAGATACTGATAGCCGCGGGCGGTACCCGCCTTCGCCACGCGGCTGAGCGAGTCGCTCCCGTCCGACCACCTCGTGTGGATGTGGAAGTCGCCCCGGATGTCCTCCGCCTCGACCAGCGACGGCAATCGGCCGGCTTTCGCCGCGTCGATCTCGCCGCAGTCCTCGCGCAGCTCGGGCGGGATCCACGCGAGGCCCAGCGCCTTGTAGACGTCCGCCTCTTCCCTGCCCGCAAGGCGCTTCCCGGTCTTCAATCGGAACACGCCGTACTCGTTGACCTTGAGGCCCTGCCGCCCCGCCAGTTCGCGCAGGCGGACATTGTGCTCCTTCGAACCGGTGAAGTACTGCAGGGCGGCGCCGAAGCTCTCCGGCGGAACGACCCGCAGGTCGATCTGCAGCCCGTCCGGGGTCAGGATGGAGGACTTGGTCCTGCCGGAGGCCAGCACCCGGGCGCAGAAGGAGGACTTCCGCAGCGCCTCCATCGCCTTCAGCGGCCGGGTGGACGCCGCCAGCAGATCCAGGTCGCCGATCGTCTCCCGCATCCGCCGCAGGCTGCCGGCCGTCGAGACGCGGCTGACGCCGGGCGCCCGCCGCAAGAGCGCGAGCAGCTCGTTGGCCAGCGGCACGGCGATCCCCAGATGCATCCGTTCGCGGCCACGAGCCAACACGCCGATGCCCTTGAGGAGGTTCTCCTCTTTCTTCGCCCCGAACCCCGGCAGCCCCCGAATCCGGTGCGCCTTCGCCGCCTCCTCAAGCTCCCCGACGGTGGAAACGCGCAGCCGTTTCGTCAGCAGCTTGGCCGTCTTGGGACCGAGGCCGGGGACCTCCAGCAGCTCCAGGATGCCGGGCGGGACCCGCCGCTTGAGCGATTCGACCGCGCGCATCTTGCCCGTCTGGAGATACTCCTCGATCTTCTCGGCCAGATCCGCCCCGATGCCGGAGAGCTCCCGCAGCCGCCGTTCCGCGGCCAGCCGCTCGAGGTCGCCGCTGAAGCTTTCCAGGTTCTGCGCGGCCCGCCGGTAGGCCCGGATGCGAAAGGGGTTCTCGTCGCGGTACTCCAGCAGATCGGCCATCTGGGTGAAGAGCGCGGCGATCTCGTGTTGTTTCATCCGACCGCCTCCTCGCGCGACGCGGGGACGCCCCGGAGGAGCCAGAGCCCGACCGCCAGCTGCCCGACGAGCATCAGGACGGCGGGACGGTACCGCGCCGGGTCCCACACCACCACACCCCAGAGCAGCGGCCCGACGATGGCCGCCGCCCTCCCGAAGAGCCCGGCCAGGCCGAACATCTCCGCAAGCTGGTCCTTGGGCGACAGCTCCACGACCAGCACGCGGGCGGTGGCCCACGTGGAGCCCAGGCAGAATCCGATGACCGGCCCGGCAAACCAATACCACCCCCCGGAGGGGGCCGCCGCCACGAGCGCCAAGGCCGCCATCCACCCCGCCCAGATGCCGGCCAGCGTCCGTTTCGCCCCCCACCGAGCGATCAGCCGGCCGAAGGAGAGCGACCCGGCCACGGCGAACAGCTGGCTGAAGACGAAGAACGCGATCAGCCGTCCCACCGTGAAGCCCATGACCGTCCGCGCGTAGACCCCCATGAAGACGAGCACGGTGTTGATCGCGGTCAGGCTGAAGAAGGCGGCCCAGAAGTACCGCCACAGGCCGGCCAAGGCCCGCGCGGAGCGCACGGTGCGGCTCATCCGCTGCGCGGCATTCCGCGCGAGCCGGCGCCAGTTCGTCTTCCCGCCGAGCGCCGGGGTCTCACGGATCACCAGGAAGCTCGGCAGCGCGAAGAGCAGGAAGCAGAGGGCGGCCGGCGCGAACGCGGCCTGGTAGCCCCCGACGTGGACGAACGGCCAGAGCAGCACCAGGCCCAGCGTGCTGCCCAGGTAGCCGAAGGCCGCCCCGATGCCGGAGGCCTGCCCCAGCCGCCCGGGGGCCGCCACCGTCCAGAGCAGCGCGTCGTAGAACACCGTGCCGAGCTGGTAGCAGATGTTGGCGATCCCGAAGAGCACGAGCGCGACCCCCAGGTGCGTCGTCATGCCGACGAGCACGGTGGCGGCGGTGCAGCCGTAGGTGGTCCATCGGAGGAAGCGCATCCGCTCGCCGGCCGCGTCGGAGAGCGCGCCGCTGAGCGGCATGATGAGCGCCACGACGGCCATCGAGATCCCCAGCGCGAGGCTGAACCACAGCTCCTTGCCGCCGCGGGTCTCCACCACCCACAGGGGGAAGTAGAACGAGAGCATCGCCACGGCGAAGAACGTGTTGGCGAGATCGAAGAGCGCCCACGCCAGGAACTGCCGCATCCGCTCGCCGCTACCGCGCAGACTGCAGGAACGCCGGCAGGCTGTCTTTCCAGTCGGCTTCGAGCCGCGGGAGCTTCCGGCGGAAGCCCTCCGCCAGGGCCTCCTCCCACGCCTGCCCGCCCGCAATCGCCTGGAGGAGCTTCCGGATCCGCCAGAATCCGTACCGGTTCACGAGGTAGGCCGCGATCGTGTAGGACTCCTCATACGCCAGGCCCACCTCCTCGGCGGCGAGGGCCGGCGAGATGTGGTCGGAGAGCTCCGTCCATGGGATGAGCTGCTGCGCCTCGTAGGCCTGGGCCAGCCGATGGAGCGGCCGTGACGCCTGGGTCCGGCCCTCGTACTCCGCCAACCCCTCGTTCAGCCAGGTCGGGCACCGGCCCTTCGTCAGGTCGTGGATGAGCGCATGGGTGTATTCATGGAACAGGATGTTCCGGACCGTCGCCTGGTCGAACTGCTCGCTCGGCAGCGGCACGCGGATCTTCCCGTCGAACTGGCCGCCCAGCCACTCCGGCGTCTCCTCCCGCAGCTGGCGGAACTTCTCCGGGCTGTAGATGAGGACGACGAGCTTGTACTTGGGCCAGTAGGCGAAGTCCGACCCGACCTGCCGCCGGGCGGTGATGAGGGCATCGCGGATGTCGAAGCCGACCGGCCGCTCCAGATGTTCTTCATAGCGCAAATCGAAATAGGATTGGGACAGCCGCTCAAACTGCGACTCGACCGGCAGCTCCTCGGTGACCTGGCTGAGCTGCTCCGCGACCTCCGCCTGGCTGGGATCGAGGGCCAGCACCCGCTCCCAGGCCGCTTTGGCCTCCTTGAGCCGCTGCCGATCGTACTCGATCTTCCCGAGGAGGTGGTAGGCTTCCACCAGCTCCGGGTTGAGCGCGATCGCCCGCTGGAGCGCATCAACCGCGCCGGCGATGTCGCGCCGCTCATAGGCCTCATGCCCCTGCATGAGCCATACCCGGCTGAAGTTCTTCTGCACCTGCTGGTCCTTAGCGTCGAGCCGCAGCGCCTCCTGGAACTGCTGCGCCGCCAGCGCCCACTGTCCCTGACCGCTCAATTCCACTCCATAGTTGTTGTAGGCGACCGCGAGCTGTTGGCGCGTCTGGGCGTGTCCCGGACGGTCGTAGGCCTGCTGCCTGAGATGGGTGATCACCGCCGGCCAGTCGACGGCCTCCTGGCCGTCCCCCGTTTCAGCATGCAGCGTGGAGCCGGCGGCGATCGAGAGCAGCGCAAGAGCCAAAAGCGCGGCGGGGCCGGCGGCGCGGTGCGGCGAACGCCTCCCTTGCCACCCGCCGCTAACCATTCGTCAGCGCCCAGTCGCGGACCCGTTGCAGCACGTCAGCCCGGACCGCCTCATGATGCAGCTCATGGTAGCTGTCCGGGAAGACCTCGCAGTGCTTCTCGCACGTCAGCCGGTCGAACCAGCGGCGGGCCCACTCGATGGAGACGACCCGGTCCGCGCCGGCGAGGAGGAGCAGGACCGGCGCCCTGATCGACGCGGCGCGGGCCATCGCCTCATCCCGCGCGCGCAGCAGCGAGCGATAGGTCCTCGCGGTCATGATATGGTGGACGAGGGGGTCGTCGCGGTACGCTTGAACCACGCCCGCATCATGGCTGAGCCGCTCGACATCGAAGCGCAAGGAGAAGGGGCAGGTCGGCCAGCACGCCGCCAGGAGCGAGGCGGCAGCCGTCTCCCAGCGCGGGAGCGGAAATCCGACCTCCAATAACGGCGATTGGAGGATGACGCGCCGAAGCTCCGCAGGCTGCTCCAGCGCCCACAAGATGGCCAGGAGCCCCCCGAAGCTGTGTCCGAAGAGCGCATAGGATGAGAGGCCTGACTGCGGCAGGAAGACGTCGCGGGTCACGCCCTGGAGCTGCCGCACGTAGTCGGCCACCTGCTCCACGTCCCCCCGCCGCCCGTCGGAGCGTCCGTGACCCCAGAGGTCAGGCACCCCGACCCAGATGCCCTGCCCTGCCAGCGCCTCGGCAAACGCCCGGTGCCGGCCGCCGTGCTCGCCAAAGCCATGGACGATGATCAGGAGGGCTCGCGGGGCCGCCGCGGGCCGCCAGCAGCGGTAGGCCAGCCGCCGCCGCGACGCCGGCTCGACCCACTCGCCGTCGAGCGAGGAGACGCCGTTCATGGAGCCGACTGGTAGAGGGCGTCCAGCGCCGCGGCGTACCGCTGGGCGATGACGGTGCGTTTCGCCTTCAGCGTGGGGGTCAGCTCGCCGGCCGCCTGGGAGAACTCCTGCTCGAGCAGCGCGATGCGCTTGACCTGCTCGAAGCTCGGGAGCCCCTGCTGCCTGGCTTGGACGAGGCCCCAGTAGAACGCCGCGACCCGCGGGTCGCGGACCAGCTCCGCCGCCGACGCCGCGGGAATCTCCTCCTGCTGGGCGTAGCGCCGCAGCTGGTCCATGTTCGGCACGATGAGCGCCACGCAGTACGGCCGCCGGTCCCCGTAGACGAACGCCTGGCTGATGTGCGGGTCCGCCACGAAGAGGCCCTCGAGCTTCTGCGGCGCGACGAACTTCCCTCCCGCGGTCTTGATGAGGTCCTTCTTCCGGTCCGTGATGACGAGGCACCCCTCCGCATCCAGATGGCCGATATCCCCGGTGTGGAGCCAGCCGCCGGCGAGCACCTCGGCGGTCGCCTCCGGCTTCCGGTAGTAGCCCTGCATGACATGCGGGCCGCGGGTCAGGATCTCCCCGTCCTCGGCGATCCGGACCTCGACGCCGGGCAGCAACGGCCCGACGCTGCCAAACCGCGGCACGGGCGGGCGGTTGACGGCGATGACCGGCGAGGTTTCCGTCAGGCCGTAGCCTTCCAGGATCGTGACGCCCACGCTGTAGAAGAACTCCCCGATCTCTTTCGAGAGCGGGGCGCTGCCGGAGACGAAGAACCGCAGCCGCCCGCCGAGATGAGAGCGAAGCGTTCGGAACACCAAGGCATCGGCGATCGCCCGACGGAGCCGGAGCGGCCAGGGGATGGGCCGCCCCGCCAGCTCGCATGCGGCGGCCGCCCGTCCCACGCGGAGCGCCCATTCGGCCACGCGCCGCTTCGCCGGCGGGGCCTGCCGGATCCCTCCCTGGATGCTGAAGTAGAGTTTCTCGAAGAACCGCGGCACCCCCAGCATGATCGTCGGCCGGACCGCCAGCATGTCGCGCGGGATGGTGTCCATGCTCTCCGCATACGCGATGCGCGCCCCCACCGCCATCATGAGGTACCAGCCGGCCATCCGCTCGAACACGTGGCAGAGCGGCAGGAACGAGAGGTGGGTGTCCTGCCCGCGGATGGAAACCACCTGCAGGCAGGCCTCGACGTTGGAGAGGAAGTTGCGGTGCGACAGCATGACGCCCTTTGGCTCGCCCGTCGTGCCCGACGTGTAGATGAGCGTGGCGGTCTGCTCCGGGCGCAGGTCGCCCAGCCGCCGGCCGAGCTGCTCACGCAGCTCCTGACCCGCTGCCCTGCCCTGCGCGAGCGCCGCTTCCCAGGGCACGACCGGCGGTTGGCCGGCCTGCGCCGCCCCCTCCATTGCGACCAGCGCGCGGAAGCAGCCCATGTCCCGATTGACCGCGAGGAGCTTCGCGGCCTGCTCCGGCGTCGAGGCGATGCCGATGACGGCGCCGCAGTCCTGGCCGATGGCCCGGATCCCCTCCCCGGTCAGGCTGGGGTAGATCGGCACGGTCCACGCCCCGACGGACTGGATGGCCAGGTCCGCCAGGGCCCACTCCGGACGGTTCTCGGACAGGAGGAGCACCCGGTCGCCAGGCTCGACGCCTTGCTGGAGCAGGTAGAGGCTGAAGGCGCGCAGGTCCTCGGCCGCCTGCGCCCAGGTGATGGGGCGGTAGGCGCCGTCCCGCCTGGCGAGGAAGAGGGGGGCCGCCTGGAGCGCCTCGGCCTGACGGGCGAAGAGCGCGGGGATCGCCTCCCCGGTCACAGGATGCCCTCTTCCAGCCATGCGAACCGTCCGCTCATGACGTCCTGCGCCGTCCGGTAGATCTCGCGGTCGTCATTGGCGCCGAGCTCCCGGAAGGCCTGCGCGATCCGCCGGCGGCTCATGCGGCAGAAGAGATCCGCGAGCTCCACCGGGCTCTGCTCGGCGGGCTGCAGGCGGACCATCGCCTGGGCCCTGGAACAGGCGGCGGCCATGGCGAAGAGGTCGGCCCCGATGTCCACCAAGCGGCCGAGCAGCTGCTGGCGGTACGCGAGGCGCGCCTGATGCCGGACCGCGCTGTGGAACAGGGCGCGGGCGAGCCGATGGCTCGTGCATTCGACGAAGCGCAGGTGGCCGGCAAGCCGGCGCTCGAATGCCGCAGGGCGCATCCATCCGCTCCACGCCAGCCATTGGCGGGGATACCAGAGCGCGTAGTAGCCGAAGGCCCTGAGGGCCGAGCCGACCTTTCGGCGCGGCGATTGGCGCGGGTCGAGGAGCTGGCTGACGAGCCGCATGTGGGCGTCGAGCACCTCGCGGGCGATGAAGAGCCGCATGATCTGGCTCGTCCCTTCGATGATGAGGTTGATGCGGCCGTCCCGCATCATCCGCTCGACCGGGAGGCCCGGCTCCCCGCGGGCGCGCAAGGACTGCGCGGTCTCGTAGCCCCGCCCGCCGCGGACCTGCAGCGTGTCGTCGATGAGGCGCCAGCAGGCCTCGGAGCAGAACAGCTTGGCGATGGCCGCCTCCAGCCGGACATCGGTCGCCTTGCGGTCCACCAGCGCCGAGGCGAGCCAGACCATGGCGTCCATGGCGAAGGTCGTGGCCGCCATCGCGCCCACCTTCGCCGCCACCGCCTCATGCTTGCCGATCGGCCCGCCCCACTGCTTCCGCTCCTTGATCCACGCCCGGGTGATCTGGAGGCATCGCTTCGCGGTCCCGACGCACGCCGCCGGGATGGCGATGCGGCCGGCGTTGAGCGTCACGAGCGCCAGCTTGAGCCCGAGTCCCATCCCCCAGACGATGTTCTCCTTCGGCACCCGGACATTGGTGAACCGCAGCACGCCGTTCTGGATGCCCTTCAGCCCCATGAAGTCGCAGCGATGGACGACCTCGAAGCCGGGCATGGCGCGCTCGACGATGAACGCCGTGATCTGCTTGCGCTCCCTCCCGCCGACGGTGATCGACGGCGTCCGGGCCATGACGACCACCAGCTCCGCCACCGGGCCGTTGGTGCACCACAGCTTCTCGCCGTTGAGGACGTACGCGGCTCCCCCGTCCACGGGCGTGGCCGTCGTCACCATGTTGGCGGGATCCGAGCCGACCCCGGGCTCGGTCAGGGCGAAGGCCGACACGGCGCCGCGGGCGAGCCGGGGGAGGTAGCGGCGTTTCTGCTCCTCCGTCCCGAAGAGGAGCAGGGGCTGCGGGGCGCCGATGCTCTGGTGGGCGCTCAGCCACACCGTGGTGGAGCCGCAGTAGCTGCCGATCAGGGCGATAACCCGGTTGTAGTTCGTCTGGGAGAGGCCGAGGCCCCCATACGCCTTCGGGATCTTCATGCCGAAGCAGCCCAGGCGGCTCAACCCCTCGAGGACGGCGGCCGGCATCTCGCCGGTCCGGTCGATCTCATCGGGGTCCACGTGCTCCTTGAGGAACGGCTCAAGCTGCGCGAGGAACGCGTCCCCGACCCGGCGGTCCGCCTCGTCCTGCTCCGGGTACGGGATGATGAGATCGGTCCGCAGCCGCCCCATGAAGAGCTCGGCGACGAAGCTGGGATACCGCCACTCGGTCTCGCGGGCGGCCTCAGTGACCTCGAGCGCCTCCGGGGCGCCGGATCCCATGAGCGGGTCCGGTCCGGCCATCGGGGAGAGGGTCATCGGCTCACGCCCTCCGGCCGGCACCGGCCACCAGGTTCACGGGGGCGTTGCTCAAGAAGCCGGTGATGTTCTGCACGGTGGTCTCCAGGATCCGCTGGAGCGCCTCCCGGCTGTCAAAGGCGATGTGGGGCGTGATGACGACATTTTCCCGATGGAGCAGGATGTGGTTGCGCAGCGCCGTGGCGAGCTTCTCCTTCGGGAAATCCTTGGAGAGCAGCTGGCGCTCCTCCTTCACCAGCTCCTCGCCCTCCAGCACATCCAGCCCGGCGCCGCCCACGATGCCCTCGTCCAAGGCCCACACGAGCGCGTCAGTGTCGATGAGCCCGCCCCGCGCCGTGTTGATGAGCAGCGCCCCCCGCTTCATCAGGCGGAAGGCGGCGCGGTCCATCAGATGGTGGGTCGAGGGCAGGTGGGGCAGGTGGAGGCTGATGATGTCGGAGCGGCGCAGCAGCGCCTCCAGCGGCACGTACCGGAAATCCAGCACCTCGCTGAGGAAGACGTTCCGGCGCACGTCATGGACCAGGACCTCCATGCCGAACCCTTTGGCCATCTTGATGACGTGCAGGCCGATGTGCCCGCCCCCGACCACGCCGAGCGTCTTCCCCTTGAGGTCAAAGCCCTGGAGCCCCTCGAGGGAGAAATCGCCCTTGATCGTCTTCACGTACGCCTTGTGGATGTTCCGGGAGAGGGCGAGGATCAGCGCGAAGGTGTGCTCGGCGACGGTGTTCTCCCCGTAGGAGGGGATGTTGGAAACCGCAATCCGGCGCTTCCGGCAGGCCGCGAGGTCAATGTGGTCGAATCCCGTGGAGCGGGTCGCGATGAAGCGCGCGCGGGGCAGGCGGCGCAGGAGCGAGGCCGTGAGCGTGGAGTAGATGAACACCGAGAGGATCTCGGCGTGAGCCGCGAGGCGCCGCGTCTCCTCCGTCAGCGGCTCGGCGACGAAGCGGACGCTCAGGCGATGCGGCGACAGCGCCCGCGTGAGGTAGCGGCGCTCCCAGGGCGCCGTCTCAAAGAAGACCGCCCTCATCGATCCCGGAACTGCGGCTGGCGCTTTTCCAGGAACGCGGTGACCCCTTCCCGGCTGTCTTCCGATGCCGCGACCGCCCCGAAGGCCTCCGCCTCCCTGGCCAGCCCCTCCTCGAGCGGCGCCTCGAGGCCTTGCTCAATGGCCCGGAGCGCCTGCGTGAGGGCAACGGCCCCTTTCGACGCGAGCTTCCTCGCCAGGTCCTTGGCGGCCTTGAGGACCTGGTCCTGGGGGACGACCTGGTTCACCAACCCCAACCGCAGCGCCTCCTGCGCGGTGACTATGTCGCCGGTCAGGATCCATTCAGTGGCCTTGGCTCGCCCGATGAGCCGGGGCAGCCGCTGGGTCCCGCCCCAGCCGGGGATGATGCCGAGGTTGATCTCCGGCTGCCCGAACCGCGCCCGGTCGCCGCTGATGCGCAGATGAGCCGCCATCGCCAGCTCAAGGCCCCCGCCCAGGCAGACCCCGTTGATGGCCGCGATGACCGGCTTCGACAGGCGCTGCACCTTCAGGAACACCGACTGGCCGAGGGCCGCCATCGCCTTGGCCGCCTCCGCCGAACCGAGCTGGGACACCTCCTTGATGTCCGCCCCGGCCACGAACGCCAGCGACCCCCCGCCGGTCAGGACGACCACCTTCACCGTCGGCTCCGCCTGCAGCGCATCGGCCGCCTGTCCCAGCTCCTCAAGCGTCTTCCGATCGAGCGCATTGACCGGCCGGTGGTCGATGGTGACCACCGCGATGCGGTCCTCCACGGCGATCTTCACATGCTCTCCCGACGTCAATGCCATGGGGGCTCCTCTAGGATGCGGGGTGCTCAAAAAATCCTTTCTTCGCTTTCCGTCCGAGATGGCCGGCCGCGACCTTCCGCTTCAGGAGGGGCGAGGGCCAGAAGCGCTCGCCGTGCGCCTTCGTGAACCGCTCCAATTCCGCGAGGACCGTGTCCAGCCCCACCTCATCCGCGTAGTGGAGGATCCCGCCTTTCGACTGGGGGAACCCGAGGCCCGCGATCACCGCGAGGTCCACGTCGGCAGCGGTGCAGACATGCTCCTCGAGGCACCGGATCGCCTCGTTGACCATCGGCAGCACCAGGCGGTTCGCGGAGAACTCGCTCGGGGCCTTGCGCTGCCCGCGCAGCTCCTGCAGCACCGCCTCGAGCTCCGGATCCGGCTGCCCGGCCCGCTCCCCGTACAGGTAGAACCCCGCCCCCGATTTGACGCCGTAACGTTTCAGCGCATAGAGGCGATCCCAGATGGGGGCGGGGTGCATCCGCGCGCCGTAGGCATCCAGCAGCACGTTGACCACCTCCCGGCAGACGTCAAAACCGAGGCTGTCGACGAGCGTGAACGGCCCCATCGGAAACCCGAACTCCACCATCGCCTCGTCGATCTGCCGGGGGGCCGCCGCGCCTTCCTGCGCGCAGAACGCCGCCTCGTTCAGGTAGGGCATCAGGATGCGGTTCACGAGGAAGCCGGGGCACTCGTTGACCCGCACCGGCAGCTTCCGGAGGCTCTCGGCGAAGGCGATGATGTCCCCCGCGGTCTCCTCGGAGGTCTCCAGCCCTGGGATGACCTCGACGAGCTTCATGATGTGCGCCGGGTAGAAGAAGTGCATGCCGACGACTTTGTGCGGCCGCTTCGTCACGCCCCCCAGCGCGGAGATCGAGAGCGAGGAGGTGTTCGACGCCAGGACGGCCGACTCAGGCGTCGCGCCGTCCAGGTCCTGAAAGATCTGCCGCTTGAGATCCAGCCGCTCCGGGACCGCCTCGATCACGAGGTCCACGTCCTTGAACTCGTTGTAATCCGTCACGCCGGTGACCAGGGCCATCTTCTTTTCCAGCTCGTCCTGCGTCATCTTGCCCCGGTCCACCCGCCGCTGGTAGATCTTCCGGATCACCGCGAGGCCCTGCTCGACCCTGGGCCGATCCACGTCCTTGAGCAGGACCGGCACCCCGCTGAAGGTGATCGCCTGCGCGATCTCAGCGCCCATGGCCCCGGCCCCCACCACGGCGGTCTTGTAGATGTACATCAGACGCGCTCGAAGACCATGGCGGCGCCCTGCCCCCCGCCGACGCAGGCGGTCGCCACCCCCAGCGAGACCTGGCGGCGCTTCATCTCATGGAGCAGGGTGATGACGATCCGCGCGCCGCTCGCCCCCACCGGATGGCCGAGCGCGATCGCGCCGCCGTTGACGTTCGTGATGTCGCGGGAAAACCCCATCACCTTCTCGCACGCGAGGAAGGTCGCCGCGAACGCCTCGTTGAGCTCGAGGAGCTGGATGTCCTTGAGCGTGCAGCCGGCCTTCTTGAGCGCCGCCGGCACCGCCAGCGTCGGGCCCAGGCCCATGCGCTCCGGCTCCAACCCGGCGAACGCGTAGGCCCGCACCTTGGCGAGCGGCGTGTAGCCGAGCGCCTTGGCCTTCTCCGCGGACATCACGAGCACGACGGCCGCCCCATCCGCGTTGAAGCAGCTGTTCCCCGACGTGACCGAGCCCCCCTCCTTGAACACGGGCGGGTACTGGCTCAGGAGCTGCTCAGTCAATCCGGGGTTGATTCCCTCATCCTGGGTGAACGGCTCCGGCGGCAGGTCGCGGCCCATGGCCCGCTTCGGGACCATCACCGCCGCCAGCTCATCCTTGAACCGCTGCTCGCGGGTGGCGCGGAACGCGCGCTGATGCGAGAGGAGCGCGAACCGGTCTTGCTCCGCGCGGCTGATCGCAAACTCCGCCACGAGGTTCTCGGCAGTCTGACCCATGATCTGGCCGCACACCGGGTCGGTGAGCCCCTCCCAGATGGAGTCGATCATCTCGGCATGGCGCAACCGCTTGCCCCACCGGAGGTCCCGGCTGACATAGGGGGCGGCGCTCATGCACTCCGCCCCCCCGGCGAGCTGCACGTCGCGGTCGCCGCAGCGGATGTTCTGGCACGCGCTGGCGATCGCCTGCAGGCCGGAGGCGCAGTTGCGCTGGACGGTGAACGCGGGCACCGGATTCGGGATCCCGGCCCGGAGCGCGATGACCCGGGCGATGTTCGGCGCGTCGGATGCCTGCCCGACGCACCCGAAGATGACCTCCTCGACGTCCGCCGGCTTGAGGTTCGTGCGCGACAGGAGCGCGCGGACCACCGTCTCACCCAACGTTTGGGCGGTCAAGGACTTGAGGGCGCCGCCGAAGACCCCTTGGGGAGTGCGGACCCCGTCGACGATCACAATGTCATGCGCCATGCGCTCTCCTCGTGCTCTTGATCGTCATCTCCCACCATCGTACTGGCCGTGTCAGGGGTTGTCAACGTCCCGCATCCCCGCAATTCGCTTCAGCTCAGCGAGATAGCGCAACGCCTCTTCCTCGCCGCGCCGGATGAACGGCTCAGGGTTGAAGAACTCCAGCCAATGGGAGCCGGGCACGGTCGGCCGGAGGGTCAGGTCCGCCTCGCGGCACGCCACGTCCGCGATCTGATGCTCCATGGACTGCATCGAGCGCATGATGACGTCGAAGACCAGCGGCGACACCGACCGCACCAGCTCCTGGCGAATCCGGTAGAGGAGCCGGACGGGCAGGGGCCGCGACGCCAGCTGGGCATCCCGCTCCAGGCGCCGGCGCTGGACGATCTGCCGGTGCGCGGCCAGCTCCTGCGTGGTCGGGAAGACGTTGACCGCGATGACGTGGTGCGCCCCGGCCTGTTTGAGGACGCTCACCGGGATGGGGTTCACCACCCCGCCATCCAGGCAGATCTTGCCCTTCAGGCGCACCGGCTTGAAGATGCCCGGGATCGAGACCGATGCCCGCACCGCTTCCGCCAGCGGCCCGGACTCGAAGATGACCTCCTCGCGCGCCATCGGATTGGCGGCCACAATCTTGAGCGGCAGCCACGTGTCCTCGAACGTCTTGCCCGCAAAATCCTGCGTCAGCTTCGCCATCAGCCGCGCCCCCTGGATCGGGCCCCCGGAGAGCGGCCCCAGGAGGACGCCGAACGCGACGCTGACCATGAACCCGAAGAGCAGCCCGGTCCAGAACCCGCCAAGCCACCCGACGCCGAGGCCCGCCAGCGCCCCGAGCACCACGCTGAAGAGGGGAATCCCCAGGTCCAGGATGAAGAGCCGCCGGATGCTCCAGGGGCTTTTGAACTCCAGCGCCAAGCGCTCCAGATCCGCCGCGGAGCGGCCCGACGCCCACAGGCCGGCGATCAAGGCGCCGATGCTGGTGCCGGCTACCATGTCCACGGGAATCCGCTCCCGCTCGATAACCTTCAGGACGCCGATGTGCGCCAGGCCCAGCGCCGCCCCGGACCCGAGCGCCAGGCCCACGAGCGACCCGGCCAGCTCCCGGGCGATGCGCCGGATCGTCAGCGCGTACGGGGAGCTGCGGCTGCTCAGCAGATGCGCCAGCTCCGCCGGGGTGAACGACTTCTTGGCGGCGCTGACGTGGGGCAGCGTGAAGGCGAGCGGCTCCTCGAGCTGCTGCACGATGTCCTCCAGGCTGAGCCGCCATTCCCCCGGCCCGGCCAGCATGGTGAGCACCACCTTCAGCCGCTGCTCGGCCGAGCCGACCGCCGCCCGGACCTGCTTGATGAGGGCGTTGGTGCGGACCACGTGCTCCCGCTGCGGCCCCAGGAGCAGGTAGATGAGGTCGGACTGCGTCAAGGCCTTGAGGACCGCAGGATCGAGCCGCACGGGGAGGTCGATCAGCACGTACTGAAACCGATTGGTCAGGAAGCTGAGCAGCGGAGCGATGGCCTGCTCCCCGCTGGGCGTCGTGAGGAGCTCGCCCGCCGAGACGACGCGGAACCCCAGCGGATGCGTGATGACCGCGGTCTCGAACGCCTCTTCGATGGGAACCGTGAGCAGCAGGTCGGGCGTGAGGGAGGGCGTCGTCCCGCTGCAATCCACCACCACCACATCGCGCCCCGTCTCCCGGCCCAGGGTGGCGGCCAAGGCGGTCGTGAACGCAGTGCGGCCCACCCCCCGCTCGGCGCTGCAGACCGCCGCGATCATCGCCTCCGTGAACTCCCGTCCCCGGTTCCTCGCCCGCAGCCGCTTCGAGAGCAGCCGGCTGAGATAGAGCACGAGCGACGGGACGCGGTTGATGACGGTGTCGAACTCCCGCTTCTCCAGCTGGAGGACGAGCGTGTCGTTGATCGCCTGCACGTGCGCCGAATGGGACTCGCCGGTCAGCAGCGAGATCTCCCCGAAGGAGTCCCCGTTATGGAACACCGCTAGCGTCTTCTCCGGCCCATCGGCCTGCGTGAAGACGCGGAGCCTTCCTGAGCTGATGATGTAGAAGGCCTCCGCCGCCTCGCCCTCGCGGTAGACGAACTCCCCCTTCTTGTACTCGACCAGCCGGGTGCGGTCGGCGATGAAGTGCAGCTGCTCCTCGGTGCAGGACGCGAAGACCGGCACCCGCTTGAGGATGAGGACCTTGTCCTGCGGGCGGGGCGATTCGAACGCGGTCATCCCCTGCCTCCGAGCCCGCGGCGGATCCGCCGGGGGTCGTTGGTGAAGAGCCCGTCAACGCCCCGGCGGGCGAGGCGCCGCGCCCGCGCGGGCTCATCGACGGTCCAGGCGTGGACCCGCAGACCGGCCGCATGCGCCCGGGTGATCCGCGCCGCGGTGGCCAGCGTGTGCAGCGGATGCCAGGCGGCGCAGCGCAATTGGATGGCTTGGCGAAGCGACCGGTCCGGCTCCTCGCGGCAGAGCAAGGCGAGCGCGACGCGCTGCGAGCGCAGCGGGCGCAGAAGCGCGGGATCGAAGGAGGAGCAGAGGACCCGGCGGCCGGCGCGCGCGCGGCGGATGACGCGCACCAGGCGGCGCAGGAGCGCGGCTCGGCGAGTGGTGCGTTTCAACTCGAGGTTGATACGCAGACGAGCCGGCGCCAGGCGCAGCGCCTGGGACACCAGCAGGATGCGCTCGCCCGCGAACCGCGGATGGAACCACGAGCCGGCGTCCAGCCGCGCCAGCGCCCGGAAGCGGGCCTCACGCACGCGGCCCGCGCCGTTGGTCGTGCGCTCGAGGCGCTCGTCGTGAAACACCACCAGGCGGCCGTCCCGCGTCATCTGGACATCCAGCTCCACCATGCGCGCCCCGGCCCGCGCAGCCTCGCGGATGGCGGCGCGCGTGCCTTCCGGGGCGACAGCCGAGGCGCCGCGATGGGCGATGATGAGGATCCGGCGCCGGCTCATGAGCTCGTCCGCCGCAGCGTCACCGCATCGCCCCGCCTGGCGCCCAGCAGGCGCGCGGCCGAGCCGTTGCGCACCGCCAGTTCCATCAGCCCCAGCGCCCCGGCCACCGCCACCAATTGGCGCGGGCCGCCCTCGGCATACGATGATACCACAGGCGCGGTTCGATGACGGCACGCAAGCCGCGCGGACCGGGCCGCCGAGCCGGCCGGCAGCCACCGCTGGGCCTTGAGATTGGTGATCAGGTTGCCGAAGGCGTCGATGTGGATGACCCGGCCCGCCACGATCCGTCCCCGCTGCACGACAGGCGGCAAGGCCAGCGGTGTGGCGCGGTGCGGGGGGCCGAGGCGGCGCAGCGCGCCGCCCCGCGCGAGATACGCGGCGACCGGCGCCATGATGTCCCGTCCATGGAACGTCCGTCCGATCTCCGGCAGCCAGTAGCGGGGCTTCGTCAACCGGACGACGCGGCGGCGGTTCGCCCGCGCGAGGGCGAGCCCCAACAGGCCGTTATCCGGACCCACGAGGAAGCGGCCGTCCGCCTGCGCGGCGAGCACGGCGCGGCCGGTCCCCACCCCGGGGTCCACCACCGCCACGACGACCGTGCCCGGGGGAAGCCACGGGAGCGCCGCCGCCAGGGTGAACGCGCCGGCCACCACGTCCTGCGGCGGAATCTCGTGCGTGATGTCCACGAACCGGACGCGGGGCGCCCGGGAGGCGATCACCCCCTTGACGGCGGCGACGTACCAGTCCCGCGTCCCGAAATCGGTGAGCAGCGCGACGAGTCCCGGGCCCGCGGTCATCGCAGCGTCCGATCGAAGAACTCGGCGACCCGCCGGCCGTATTCCTCCGGGTGGCGGGCGAACATGCCGACGTGCACGACGTGGGGCTCGAACCAGCGCTCTTTCGGTCCGGCCCACCGCTGGAAGAACTCGCGTCCCAACAGGGGCACCACCCGCCGGTCTTCCCCGCCCTGGATCGCCAGGAGCGGCTGGCCAAGCCGCGGGGCGAGGGCCGCCGGATCCCGGGGAGCCAATCGGGCGCGGAGGACGGTCTGCGCGCCCCACCAGGTCAGCCAGGCCCACGGGACAGCGGGCAGGCGGTACTGGCGCCGGATCGACCGCTGCACGACGGGAAACAGCCGGGAGTAGACGGAGTCCACCACGACGGCCCGGACGTCAGGATCGCGGGCGGCCACCTGGCAGGCGACCGCGCCCCCCATCGAGAACCCGAGCACCCCGACGGGGAGCGGGGTCCCCTCGCGCCCGCGCGCCCACGCCAGCGCCTGCAGCGCATCGTCCGTTTCCCGCACGCCGAGCGTGCAGGGGCCCGGCCGCTCGCCGTGGCCCCGCAGCTCAACGAGGAGCACTTCGTAGCCCCGAGCGCGCAGGGCCTCGGCGACGTCCAGCACTTGGTTTCGGTTCGCGTAAAACCCGTGGCAGAGGAGCAGCCGGGCGCGCGGCGCGGGGCTGTCCAGCTGCCAGACCGTGAAGGGGACCCCGTCCCGAGCCGTGAGGGTGTGCGTCTTGAGGAGGGGCGGGCGGGCCGGCGGGGGGATGGCGCGCCGCTCAGGGTGCAGGAGCCGGCGAACCGAACCCGCGGTCCAGCTCACCAGCGTCAGCCCGACGGCGACGACAACGAGGAGGAGCCACACGGGTTAA
>JACPAY010000024.1 GCA_016180575.1 Candidatus Omnitrophota bacterium
TGCATCCGCTCCGGTCGCATCCGCGCCCACACGGCCTGCATGCTCGGCGCCTGCCTGGTCTCCACGCTCTTCCTCGCCTCGTACCTCGTCTACCACGCCCGCGTCGGTTCGGTGCGGTTCCTCGGCGCCGGGTGGGTGCGGCCCGTCTACTTCGCCATTCTGCTCAGCCACACGGTGCTGGCGGTCGTGATCGTCCCGCTCGTCCTCCGGACGCTCGCGCTGGCGGCCCATCGGCGGTTCGCGGAGCACACCGCGATCGCGCGGTGGACGCTGCCGCTGTGGCTCTACGTCTCGGTGACCGGCGTGGTCGTGTACTGGATGCTCTATCACCTGCCGACATGAAACGAACACGTACATTTGGTGCGCAAGTTGTCATCGCCCTATCCATGCTGCTCATGCTGTCTGCGCCTGTTGCGCTGTGGGCGTGCCCGGGCTGCAAGGAATCGCTCTTCGACCCCGGCGGGCTGCCGCAGCGGCTGGCCGTTGCGAAAGGCTACGCGCTGAGCATCGGGCTCATGCTGGCGGTGCCGCTTGGCCTGGTGGGGGGGCTCACCGCCCTGGTCATCCGCTCCGCGCGCAGCAAGCGGGGCTAGCGGCGGTCGTGTCTCAATTTGGCGGGTCCTGCCGCGCCGCCACCCCGTCGGCTGTCCTCGGCCTTCGCCTGCGGGCAGGCGACGGGGTCCCCGGCTCCGCGTCACCCGCGAGCGGTTGACACCCCTGCGCTTTCGCGTTAGACTGCCACAACAGAGTCCGTCAACCAGCGGGAGGGACGCATGAAACGAGTCGCAGGCATCGTGGCCATCTTGATGGTGGTCGGGGCTCATCCGGCGTGGGCGGCGCGGACGAGAGTCCACGAGGCGGCGGAATCGGAGCGCTACGGGCGCAAGTTCGGCGGGATGATCGGCCGGGGGGCGTTGAACATCGTCACGAGCCCCGTGGATCTCATCGTCAACGTGGTGAACGAGACGAAGGCGGGCCCGCCGTTCGTCGGCACGCTGACCGGCCTTGGCAAGGGGCTGGGGTGCGGCACGCTGCGCCTGGGGTCAGGGGTGGTCGACCTCGTGACATTCTGGGTGCCCGGGTTCAACGGCTTCCCCGTTTCCGACTCATACGAGAACTGCATGGCCGGCAGCTCGGCGGCCGCGGAGCCGATGCCCGCAGGCTACAGCCCGAACGCATGGGAAGTGCCCACGGGCGAGCCCGGAGCGGCGCAGCCTCCCGCGGAACCGGCCCCCGCCAAGACCTGGAAGAAATAACCCGCACCCCCGCATGGGGGAGACCTACCTCACCAGAGAAGGCCTGGCGAAGCTTCAGGCCGAGCACAAATCGCTCCTCCAGCAGAAGCGCGAGCTGACGGAGGAGGTCAGCAAGGCGGCGGCCATGGGCGACCTGCGCGAGAACGCCGAGTACCACGCGGCGCGCGAGCGGCTGCAGCATGTGTCGGCGCGCCTCGCCGAGCTGGACGCGAAGCTCACCCACGTGCGCCTCATTGATGAGCTGGAGGTGAAGGCGGGCGAGGTCCGCGTCGGCGTGAAGGTCGCGCTGGAAGACGAGCAGACGAAGGACCGGTTCCACTACATGCTCGTCGGGCCGGATGAGGCCGACCCGCCCAACGGCAAGCTCTCCATCGCCTCGCCGCTCGGCAAGATGCTCCTCGGCAAGAAGCCGGGGGAACGGTTCACCCTGACGCTCCCGAAGGCCGCCGTCCCCTACCGGATCATCAGCGTGGAACAACGATGACACAGCCGCCGCTCGCCCAGCGCAAGTGCAAGCCCTGCGAGGGCGGCTCCGAGCCGCTGCCGGCCAGCGCCGCGCAGACGCTGCTGGCCGACCTCAAGGGCTGGGAGCTCATCGAGGGGAAAACGATCCGCAAGACGGTCAAGTGCAAGAACTTTCTCGACGCGGTCGGCCTGATCCAGCGGATCGCGCCGGTCGCGGAAGCGGAGGACCACCATCCCGACCTCCACCTGACCGGCTACCGCAAGCTGGCGATCGAGCTCTCCACCCACGCGATCGGCGGCCTCTCGGAGAACGACTTCATCCTCGCCGCCAAGATCGACCAGCTCGAAACCTAGCCCCATGGCGC
Organism: Candidatus Omnitrophota bacterium; assembly: GCA_016180575.1. Lineage (GTDB taxonomy): Bacteria > Omnitrophota > Gorgyraeia > Aquiviventales > Aquiviventaceae > JACPAY01. The sequence continues at coordinate 2,087 of JACPAY010000024.1, forward strand.
TCACCCCATCCACGATGCTGGCGCTCGGCACCAAAGCGCCGGACTTCGACCTGCCCGACGTCGTGTCAGGACGCCGGGTGTCGCTCGGGACGTTCGCCGGCAAGCAGGCGCTGCTCGTCATGTTCATCTGCCGGCACTGCCCCTACGTGCAGCACGTGAAGACGGAGCTGGCGCGCCTCGGGCGGGACTACGCGGAGAAGGATCTCGGGATCGTCGCCATCAGCGCCAACGACGTCGCCAACTACCCGGACGACGCGCCGGACAAGCTCAAGGCGATGGCCAAGGAGCTGGGGTTCGCGTTTCCGCTCTGCTACGACGAGTCGCAGGAGACCGCGCACGCCTACACCGCCGCCTGCACGCCGGACTTCTTCCTCTTCGACGTCAGCCGCGCGCTCATCTACCGCGGCCAGCTCGACGAGGCGCGCCCCGGCAACAACAAGCCGGTGACCGGCCGGGACCTCCGGGCGGCGATCGAGACCAGAAGCCCAGCATCGGCTGCAACATCAAGTGGAAGAAGGGCAACGAGCCCGACTACTTCAATTGAGGAGACCGTTTCCCTTTTCCTATCGGGCGAGGGCAGGAAAAGGGAAATGGTCCCGGGACAATCGTAGCACCAGGCACTTCGCTGAGCCGCCCGCCTTGAGGAATTCCGAGAGGTCGAGCGGATAGATCCGGAACCCCCGCCGCGCAAGCCGCCGCCGCAGCGGCGCGGACAGCCCCTCGTGGACGACGAGCGCGCGTCCGCCCGCGGGGTCGGGCAGGGGGATCGCGTTGCAGACGAAGCGCGCGGCGTCCCGCTCGCTGACGCTGATGGGCTCGGGGATGAGCCGCTCGATGACCCGGCGGCCGTAGCGGTCGAAGGCGCGGGGGAACCAGAGCGCCGCCTCTTCGCCCAGCGGGCAGAAGCACGTGTCGAGGTGGTAGAAGCGCCGGTCGGCCAGCTCGACGGGCAGCACCCGCGCGCCAAGCCACCGCGCCAGCTCCTCGTGCACCGGCGCATCGGACCGGAAGCGGAAGCCGAAGAGCAGCGTCCGCCCCACCCACAGCGCGTCCCCCTCCCCCTCGAAATCATGCCGGCTGGCCAGCCGCACCACCCGAAACCCCTGCCGCCTGAAGTACCGCTCGATGAGCGGCTCTTCCCGCTGCCGCTCCGGATGCCTGAAGTTGCTGCGGATGAGGGTCCGCCCATGGATGAGCCCCGCATTGGCGGTGAACACGAGGTCCGGCACGCCGGGTGACGGCGGCAGGAGCCGCACGCGCGCGCCGAGCTGCCGGGTCAAGAGCTGGTAGAGCCGGGTCCACTGCGCGAGGGCGCGTCCCCGGTTGGCCTGCCGCTTGAGGCTCATCCAGGGGTTGATCTCGTAGGCGATCGTGTAGTGCGTCGGCCGGCACATCAGGAACGCCGGCGGCATGCGGGGATTGGCGTGCGGCGCAGGCATCAACCGCTAGAGGCGGAGGGCGCGGACGAGCTCGCGGAGGAACGATTCGGTGTCCGACACGATGCCGATGCCCTGGAAGGTGCCCCGGTCGGACAGCTTGGTGACGACCGCGGGGTTGATGTCCACGCAGACCGT
>JACPAY010000025.1 GCA_016180575.1 Candidatus Omnitrophota bacterium
TCTCCAGGCGGCTCGCCACAGGTCAGGGTCGAAGAGCTGGCCCACGCCGACCCCAAACGATGTGGTGGGTGTTTCGGTGAGCCGCCCGGTGAGGAACACTTCGGCCAACTCATTCAGTTGCGCACCGAGGCGATGGCTCTCCTCCGCGGAGCGGGCGCGGGCCGTCCGTTCGGCGAGCTGGCTGTAGGTGAAGCCGCGTTGGGCCAAGAGCCGCTCATTCTGCGAGCGATAGGCCCCATCCACCAAGACCTGCAGGGCGCGCGATTCGTCTTTCCCGTAGCTGTAGGTCCAGTTCGCCTGGCGGGCGGCGCGCCGCAGCCCTTCCGTGGAGGGGTAGAACACGAGCTTGACGCGCGGATGAGTCTCGCGCAGGACCCGCAAGAGCGCGATGCTCGCATCCCGGTGGTGCTGGTGCGGCTCGACGGCCTGGTCCGGGAGCGGGAGGAACACCATGGTGACGTCGGGACGGGCGTCGAGCAAGTCGCGGATCTGCTCCAGGTCCGTGGGCGTCGGGTGCTGGAACGTCGTGCGGTAGGAGGCCTCCGGCACCAGCTCGGTGGGCGGCCAGTCCAAATCGAGGTTATAGTAGGTGCGGCCTTTCTTGGACAACCCCAAGGCGTTGGCGGCCGCCTCGTCTTCCTGCTGGCGCATTTGTCGTTTCAACTGAAACTTGCGATCGTCCGTCATGCCCATGGTGCGCAGCACGTCCTGGGCTTCCGACTCTGCGACCGAACGCCCGGTCAGCCAGTGCACCAGCGAGGCATCCGTCACCCCCATGGCATCCTGGACGAGCGTCGTCAGGATGAACCGGCCGCCGCCGTTCAGGTGGGACTGCGTCTTGATGATGCGGTTGGCCAGCCCGCCCATGCGGAACAGCACATCATCGGCATGGGGCGAGAAGGCCATGATGACCTCGCGGCCGAACTCGCGCTCGATGTCGGCATCCCGATAGAGGTGCTGCTCGGCGTCCGGCCGCTGGTCAAAGACCACCTCGACGCCGTCCACCTCAAACCCTTCCCTGGTCCGGCTCAGCGAATACCACACCATGCCGAGCAGAGGCGACGCGATGAGAAGCGCGTCCGCCGCGACCCCCAGCCACGCGAGCGTCGGCCAGCCGAAGACGAGCGCTAGCGGCGCGACCACCACGGTGCCGATACCAGCGAGTCTCAGCGTTGCCCCGTGCGCCGCGGCCAACACGCCCGATGTCCCGGCCGCCAGGAGGCGCCGTGCCGCACCGAGGAACGCCGCGGTGTCCGTCGGGCCGTTCTCCTTGAACCAGAAGCCGTACTGGAACGTCGAGGGGACCTGCGCCACGAGATGCTCATACGGGCCGTCCACCACAAGAATCTGATGGCTCACGCCGGGATGGAGGAGAGCCATGTCCCCGGCGCGCATCACGTGCAGGAAGGCCGTCCCCTCCTGGATCACGAGCAGCCCGGCCCGCCCCTGCATGACGAGATAGAGTTCGGTCTGCTGCCGGCCGCCGTCGCGCACGGGGTGATGGTGCAGCGTTTCCGCAGGCCGGATGGTCGTAAACGCCGCGCCCTGCCCCTCCTGGGGCCACGCAAACCGGGAGACGCCGGCCAGCGGAGCGCCCTGCGCGCCCCCGTCGCTCATCGAATCCGTAATCCATTCCGTTGAGGCGTCGGGATGCCACAGGTCGCGTTTCTGCGCATGCGAGAAGACGACCACCCCCTCGCGCTCCCACACGATGCCGGTCCGGTTGTAGCCT
>JACPAY010000008.1 GCA_016180575.1 Candidatus Omnitrophota bacterium
CCAGGTCGCCCTGGCGACGGTGGAGCTCTCGGAGCGCATCGCCACGGCGGACTGGGGCGACCTCGGCGGCGGAGCGCTGCGGCTGCGCATCCCCACCAAATGCCCGACCATGACTGCGGCCTGCCTTGATAACCCGTCGAACTATCAGTGGGACCAGTACCGCCTCAGCGGCGGCACGCTGTGGCTTCACACCGACACGGGGGCAGGCTGCGGGGGCGGCCGTGTGATCGCCCGCAACGTCTTGTTCACCGTCAGCTTCAACGGGACCGGGAATGCGATCGACTACGCGGTGCTGTGGGATAACGGCCTCGCCGGCTCGCGGCACCGCACCCATGAGTTCCGGGGCCACGTGGCCAGCCGCCTGCGCGCCGCGCCAGGAGGCTCGCTGGCGCCGGCGCCCGGCCTGCCGCCGGTGTGCTGAAGGAGAGAGGCGATGAACCGGATCCCTGCAGGGCGGGTCGGGGTGCTGGCGGCGGCGCTGCTCTTCGGGATGGTCATGGCCGCGGTCGCCGAGGACATCACCGTGGCGACGTACTACCCCTCGCCCCAGGGCGTCTATGAGCGCGTGCAGACCGAGACGATCGCCATCACCGATGGCACCCAGGCCGACCGGAGGATCCTGATGGCGGTGGACGCCACCGGGCTGGCGACCTGGATCGATCCGATCCCCCCGCCCGGCATGATCGCGCTCTTCGACGGCGGCTGCCCGGCGGGCTGGGCGCGGTTCGGGGCGCTCGACGGCCGGTTCCCGCTGGGCTCGGGGTCGGCCGGGGCCACGGGGGGCGGGGGGGTGCACACCCACGGCTACACCGTGCCCGGGGCGGGACTCCTCCACCAGCATGCCCACGACCACCCGCCGGTGAGCAACACCACGACTCAGCAGAACCAGTACCACACGCACGACCTGAATGGCTGGGGCCATCAGCATGTCATCGAAGCCAACACCGATGGCGCCACTGGCAGTGATCATCTGGTCGAGGACGCAAACGACAACTGGACCGTCGAGTCGGGCCATTTTCACGGCCTGGGTTCCCCGACGAGCGGGGGGATGAACCAGGGGGGACCGTGGACGACCGACACGGATCCCGACCATGTCCATGGCGGGGTCGACCTGGACTATGGCCTCGTCGCCTCGACGCTGAGCGGCCCCCCCGATGTCGTTGGCCTGACCGGGCCGGAGGTCGATGACCCGCCGCCGTATCGGACGATGGTGTTCTGCGTGGCACCCTGAGGCGATGATGATGCGATCGGTTTTGCGCACTCGGATCCGGTGGGCCGCGATCATGAGGGGGCTCCTCGCCGGGCTGCTCGCGGGGGCGATCCCCGCGGTGCTGGCCGAGGACGTCAACATCACGGCCTACTACCCGGCGCCTCGCGGCGTGTACGAGAGTCTGCAGACCACCCACCTCGTCGTCGGAGACGGGACGGAGACGGTCGGCGAGGTCCTGGTGTCCGACGCCGGCGGCCAGGCGACATGGCAGGTCATCCCGATGCCGTCGGGGATGATCGCGCTCTTCGACGGCGGCTGCCCGCGGGGCTGGACCCGGTTCGGCGCGCTCGACGGCGTGCTGCCGATGGGTTGGCCCTCGGCCGGCGCCACCGGAGGGGACACGGTTCACGAGCACGACATCACCTTCCTCGCCGCCGGCTTCTTCCACACCCACGACCACAGCCATGCCCCGCTGAGCGGCCAGGTGTCCTCCGGCGGCTGGCACGAGCACACCGTCAACATCGACCATGACCACGACTACTCCGGGACGACGACCGGGCTGGGGTGCTGCATGGTGCAGACCGATAACACGTCCCATCGGAACATCACCGACGATAACCATCAGCATGATTTCTCGGGCACGACGGCCACGGGCGGTGGCGATGTCACGACGGCCGGGCCGTCGGCCGAGCACGTCCACGACTACACGCTCGGCATTCCCAACATCACCGAGGATGCCGGCGGCCCAGCCGCCGATTGGACCGTCACGACGACGACCCATGACGACTTTCCGCCGTACCGCGACATGGTGTTCTGCGCTGCGCCGTAGGAGACCGATGGACCGCGACCGATTGCGACATGCGAGACGATCCACCAGCGCGAGCTGGACGCTCCTGGGGCTGCTCCTGGGGCTGGCCGCGAGCTCGGTGCTCGCCGAGGACCTGACGGTCGTCACGTACTACCCCTCGCCGCGGGCGGTGTATCAGGACCTGCGGGTCAGTGCCCTCAGGCTCTCGACCCCCGAAGCTGCGCCCGGCAGGTTCCTGGTCTCGCTGGGGAGCGGGGTCGCGGGGTGGTCTGACACCGCCATGCCACCGGGGATGGTCGCGCTCTTCGACGGCGGCTGCCCGCCGTTCTGGACCCGCTACGGGGCGCTCGACGGCCGGTTCCCGCGGGGCGCGGGATCGGCCGGCGGGACCGGCGGGACCGCCGACCACACGCACAACTTCGACGTCATCGGGCTCAACCTGGTCCACACGCACGCCCACAATCATCCTTCTGCGGGGGGCACAACGAGCGGCGAGAGCAACGGCCACGACCATGCGGCCAACGTCGATCATAACCACGATTTTTCCGGGTCGACGGAATGGAGGTGGGCGATTGACGGTTCGGACAACGTCGACGAGCTTGTTGCGCTTGCGCCGTTTCACCGCCATGACTACAGCGGGACGTCGCATCCGATGAATGGGAATCAGGATCCGGGGACGACGCCAAACTCCACCGGCCACGCGCACGACTTCACCGTGGATCTGCCGCTGATGACGTCGGACGTCCCGGCCCCGCCCATTCCCGATCTCCTCGGGCTCACGACCGCGGTGGAAGCCGAGTGGCCGGACTACCGGGAGATGGTGTTCTGCGAGGCGCCTTGACGCAGCTTCAGGCGGTCGGGCATACTTTCTTGGGTCAGAGCATAAGGTTTGTTAGTTTTCATTAGTGCCGTACAGGAGAGATGGCCTCATGAAGCTCGATGTCGACAGCATGCTGAAGCGCCTGAAGCAGGCGGGGGCGGCGCGCGGCGCGAAACCGTCCGTCGCGCTCGTGGTGCGGGCCAGTGCCCTGGAGCTGCTGGTGCTGGACGGGCCGCGCGTGGCCGCTAGCGCCCGGGTGCCCATCACGGGCGATCAGCCGGACCGCCTGGCCCAGGCGATCCGCGCCGCGGTGGCGGCGACGGGGCTCAAGGCCAAGCGGGTCGCCGTCGCCATCGAGAGCCCCGACGTGCTCTTCCGCTGCTTCACGCTGCCCATCCTGCCCAAAGCGGAGTGGGAGACCGCGGTGCCGTTTGAGGCCAGGCGGTACATCCCCTTCAAGACCGAGGTACTCGTCTGGGACTATCGCGTCATCCAGCAAGACGCCGAGGCCAAGCGGATGGAGGTCGTGTTCGCCGCGATCCAACGCGAGACATTCCGCGCGGTGGAGGAGGCGCTGGCAGCCGCGGGCCTCCAGGCGACGGTCGTGGAGCCCCGGAGCGTGAGCCTGGCACGGTTGGCACAGCCCGCGAAGGGCTCTGGCGCGGATGCGTTCGTCTGCCTCGTCGATGTCGAGGAGGATGTGGCGCATCTCGCGATCGTCAAGGACGGCATGCCGTACCTGACGCGGGACATCAGCTTGCTGCCGGCGGTCAAGTTGCCCGTGGCGGCCGAGGCGGCCCCGGAAGGGGCTCCCGCAGCTGAGCCAGCCGACCTGCGCGTCCAGCGGCTCCTCAGTGAGCTGAGCGTGTCGCTGGATTTCTTCATGCGCGAGAATCCCTCCACGAGCGTTTCGCGGGTCGTCCTGTGCGGCCCGCGGCAGCTCGTCGAGCCCTGGCGCCAATGGCTGTCCGGCAAGCTGGCCTGTCCGGTGGAGTCCGGCAGCGGCCTGCTCGCGCCGCTTGTGCCGGGCGAGCTGGAGCTGGCCTTTGCCTCCGCGGTCGGGTTGCTCCATGCGGCGCATGGGCGGGAGGGCTCAATCGATTTTCTGAAGCGAAGCGCGGCGAAGGGGCCGCAGGCGGAGCGGAAGGCAGCCCTGCCGGTTGTCTCCATCCCAGAGCTTGCGGCGGCGATGAAAACCCCCCAGGCGGCGGTATGCGCGGCGGTATTGGCCGGGCTGCTCGGTGTGCTGTGGGTCTTGGGAAGCGCCAACGTCGGCTCCGTGCGCCGGCAGCTGACCCAGCTGAAGGCGTCGCGGCCGGATGTCGGCTGGGGGCTCAAGGGCATGGACCAGGTCGCGTTGGCGCCGATCAAAGAGGCGGCGGCGGCGCAAGCCGCGCTGCTGTTGCAGGTCATGGACCAGCGGGTGAGCGTGGCCGCGAAACTCGACGCGCTGGCCCGGACCCTGCCGGACGGCGTGTGGCTGAACGGGCTCCTCTTCGAGGATCCGATCGACGGAGCGACGGGCCAGAGCCAAGCGAAGCTGACGGTGCATGGCGCCTGCCTGCTCGGGGAGGCGGGGAAGGAGCTTGAAGCGATCCAGGCGCTTGAGGAGCAGATGAAGCACACCCCAGCGTTCTTTGAAGGGTTCAGCGCGGCCCAGCTTGAGCAGATCACCGCGCGGACGGGCGGGGAGGCATCGAAGCAATACTCCTATCGCACCTTCCAGCTGCACTGCGACACGGAGAAAATCAACTGATGCGTCCTCTCTTTCTCCTTGCAGGAATAGGAGTTGCATTATCTCTTCTGGTTGGCTATAATTTCATCTATGCTCCTCAACAGCAACAGGTGCGCCTGATCCAAGCGCAGATCGCTGACGAACAGGCGACGCAGCGCCTGCAGGCTGACGTCGCAGCGCTGTTGCGGCAGGCCGAACAATCCCGCAAACGGCTGCCGGAGGAACCCGACCCGTCCCTGTTGGTCCATGACGTGGTGGCGCTGGCCCAGCAGGCCGGCGTTCAGCTCACGAGCATCTCGCGCGAGACCCCTCAGACGTTCCGCCGGTTCACCCGGCTTGCCGTCATCCTCCAAGGGACCGCTTCCTACCACCAGCTTGGCGCGTTTCTTGATGCGCTGGAGCGCTCGGAGCGGTTCCTCCGCGTGGAGCGCTTCGAGATCAGCCGCCCCACCGAGCTCGGACCCGCATCCGTGCATCTCTCAATCAGCACGCTCTATGTGCCCCCGGTCCTCCCGGCCTCCGCCGGTGGAGGCGCGTAAGCGTACGGCCATGCCCATGGATGCCGCGAAGAAGACCGAGCTTGAAAAACGGGTCGTGATCGGCCTCGCGGGGCTCTTCGCGGTCACGTTTTTCGTGGGGCCGCTGCGGGGCCTTGGGCTCTTCTCGCGCCCCTCTCGCGCGACATCCGCGGCTCCCGCGGCGCCCGTGACGGAGAAGGTCAGCATGTCCAGCCCGCTTGGCGCCATGATGCGGCAGGATTGGCAGCAGCAGGCGGACCAGCAGGCCGGCGCGCCGGCGGAGGTACCGCCGGTTCGCGCGGCTGACCCGCCGCGCTACACCGCCCAACACCTTCGCGACCCGCTCAAAAGCTTGCTGCCGGAGGAACCGGTGGCACTGTCTCAACAGGAGCCGCCCGCGGCTGCGAAAGCGGGCGTGACCCCGCCGGCGGCAGGCCCCCGGTCAGGTTCCGCCCGGTCCGACTCGCCGCCCAAGCTGGAGGTGCAGGGCGTGATCTGGGGCGCGCCGGAGCCGCAGGCCATCATCAACGACCGCGTCTACCGCCTCGATGACATGGTGGATGGCGGGAGGATCCGGGCCATCAGCCAGGACGGGGTCACAGTCGAGTATCAGGGGCAATCGGTGTCGTACGCTCCATCGCGGTGACAAGGGAGGCAGGATGCTTCGAGCTCTGGTGCGGGTGATCCTGGCGGTGCAGTGCGGGCTCCTGGCGTGCGGCCCGGCGGTCGCGGAGGAGGCCGTCCCGGCGCCGGAGGAATCGGCGGCGCCCTCGCCGGCTGGCGAGGCGCTCTGGGATGCGCTCGATGAGCAGGGCGAGCCCCTCCGGATCTCGATGGACTTCGAAGAGGCGGAGCTGCGGAGCGTCCTGAAGAGCTTCTCCCAGCAGAGCGGGATCAACGTCATTGCGGCGTCGGACATCGGCGAACGCCCCGTGACCGTCTACCTGGAGAACGTCACCGTCCTGGACGCCCTCGACCAGATCCTGAAGGCCGGGGGCCTCGCCTACGAACGCTCGCCGGGCAGCGACATCTACCTCGTCAAGCCCATCGAGCGGGCCGAGGCGGCTCCCGGGATGCTGACGCGGGTCTATCGCCTGAGGTACGCGCGCGTGTCCCAATCGGTCCTGGCCAAGGCCGCCTCGGCGTTCGGCGACCGCACGCCCTTCGAAGCGAGCCTGGTCGCCACGGGGACGTCTGTGGCCGGCGGCTCCACCCGAGGGTCCGAGGTGGGGATCGACGTCGTGATCAAGAACCTCCTGACCGACGCCGGGCAGGTGGTGGTGGACGCGCGGACCAATAGCCTGATGATCACCGACGCGCCGGAGAACTTCCCGCGCATTGAGGCCGCCCTGGCGGCGCTCGATGTCCGCACGCGGCAGATCATGGTGGACACCGAGATCATCGAGACGACGCTGACCAAACTGAAGGACCTGGGAATCGAATGGGGCACGGGGTCTGAAGGCACGCTGTTTCAGCTGACCCCGGCGAAGCGGGAGAGCCGCTTCCCGTTCGCCCAGTGGTTCGGCGACCAGGGGCGGGATGATCTCCTGAGCGGCGCCACGTCGGTCTCCGATCCGCGCATGACCGTCGGGACGATCGATGCCTCGCAGGCGATCATGGTCCTCCAGGCGCTGGAGACCGACACCGACGCCAAGATCCTGGCCCGCCCGAAGGTCCTCACGCTGGACAACGAAAGCGCCGTCATCCGCCTGACGACCGATGAGACGATCGGCTTCGAGACGACGACCGGCGAGACGTCGGGGACGACCACCTCCGAGCCTGAGCGGACCACCACCGGGATCGTGCTGGTGGTGACGCCGCAGGTGAACGAGGACGGCTACGTCACCATGATCCTCGAGCCGTCGGTGAGCAAGACCGTCGCGTCCAAGATCACCCCGCCGAGCGGGCAGGCGACGACACGGGATCCCAAGATCCGCAGCAGCCGCACGCTCGTGCGCGTCCGCAGCGGGGACACGCTCGTGGTGGGCGGGCTGATCGACCGCGACGAGCAGGAATCGCTGCGCCGCGTGCCGGTGCTCTCCGGCATCCCCTTCGTGGGCGAGGCGTTCAAGAACACCGAGATCACCAACAGCGCGAGCGAGCTCATCGTGTTCGCGACGCCTCGGATCCTCGAGGAGGGGACCAACGCGCAGGTGGCCTCGGCGGGGCCGGCGGGCCTGCCGGGGGCGCGGGAGCAGGAGGAAGGTCCCTCCTCCCGCCAGGAGACGATCGAGCGGACGCTCAACCGGTTGGAGCAGCCCCCGCTGTGACGGGGGGCGGGGCCAGGCGCGATGCCCATCCTGAAGCAAGGGGACAAGCTGGGACAGATCCTGATCAAGGCGGGCCTCCTCACCGAGGAGCAGCTCGCCAAGGCGCTGGAGGTCCAGCGGGGCACGCGCAAGCGGATCGGCGAGGTCCTCGTGGAGATCGGCATCACCACGGAGGTTGACGTCGCCTCCGCCCTGAGCCGGCAGCTGGGCATCCCCTACGCGTCGGCCGCGTCCGGGCTCCTGCGTCCCAAGAAAGGCGAGGGATTGGAGCAGTTCATCCCGGAAGAGTTCGCGCGGCAGCACCTCGTCCTGCCGCTCTCGAAGACCCTCAACTCGCTCACCGTCGCGTGCACCAACCCCCTCGACCTCATCGCGATGGACAACCTCAGCCGCGTCAGCCACTGCGAGATCAACCCCGTGATCACGACCAAGGCGGATCTCGAGCACGCCATTGAGCAGTTCTACGGCAGCGACTCCATGCTCCGGGAGGCGATCGGCCAGTCCTATGAGCTGGCCGAGCAGGAGGAGGGACCCGCGGCCGAGGCGGGGGATTCCCTGGACCTCGACCGGCTCAAGCAGGCGGCCGAGGACGCGCCGACCATCCGCCTCGTGGACCTGATCATCCGGCAGGCGATCAAGGAGCGGGCGAGCGACATCCATATCGAGCCGTTCAAGGACCGCCTCAGCCTGCGCTATCGCATCGACGGGGTGCTCTGCGAGATCAATCCGCCGGCCAAGCACTTCCATCCCGCCATCATCTCGCGGGTCAAGATCCTCTGCAAGATCGACATCGCGCAGAAGCGGCTGCCCCAGGACGGCGGGTTCTCGATGACGATGGAAGGCCAGGCGATCGACTTCCGCGTCTCGACGATCCCCTCGCTCTACGGCGAGAAGGTGGTCATCCGGATCCTGGCGAAGTCGGCCGCCCTGCTGGACCTGAGCCGGCTCGGCTTCGGCGCCAAGGAGCTGGCGGCCTTCAAGCTGGCGATCCACGACCCCTACGGGCTCGTCCTGATCACCGGGCCGACCGGCTCCGGGAAGTCCACGACGCTCTACGCGGCGCTGAACGAGATCAACTCTCCCAAGCGGAACATCCTCACCATCGAGGACCCGGTGGAATACCGCCTCCAGGGGATCAACCAGGTGCAGGTGAAGCCCGGCATCGGCCTGACGTTCGCGGCGGGGCTGCGCGCCTTCATGCGGCAGGACCCGGACATCATCATGGTGGGCGAGACGCGGGACCTTGAGACCGCGGAGATCTGCGTGCGCGCCGCGCTGACGGGGCACCTGGTGTTCACGACGCTGCACACCAACGACGCCCCCAGCGCGATCACGCGCTTGACCGATATCGGCATCGCGCCGTTCCTCCTCTCTTCCACCCTCAGCCTGGTCGTCGCCCAGCGGCTGCTCCGGCAGCTGTGCGAGGCGTGCAAGGAGCCGTATGAGCCGGTCCAGGAAATCCGCGACCGCTTCCACTTCACGGAGGAGCTGCTCTACCGCGCGAAGGGGTGCGAGAAGTGCTCCAGCACCGGCTACCGGGGGCGCCTGGGCGTCTACGAGGTCATGACGCTCGAACGGGATCTGCGGAATGCGATCGCGAAGGGGAGCCCGGCGCATGTCCTGAAAGACGCCGCGGTCGGCGCCGGCATGTCCACGCTGTGGGATGAGGGGCTCAAGAAGGTCAAGGCCGGGCTGACCAGCCTGGAAGAGCTGGAGAGCGTCGTCCTCCTCGACCGGTGACGCCATGCCGACATTCGTGTATACGGCGCGAAACGACCAGGGAGCGGTGCAGAACGGCCAGCTGGACGCCGTGAGCGAAGACGACGTCCTGGCGACGCTCCAGCGCCGGGGGCTGCTGGTGACGTCGATCACCCCGCAGTCCCTGGGGGCGGCCCCGCAGCCGGCGATCCGGCGGACCAAGGCCAACCGCCGGATGCACACCGGTGTTTCCACGGACGACCAGGTGCTGCTCTGCCAGCAGCTGGCGACGCTGGTCGAAGCCGGCGTCCCGCTCCTGAAGAGCCTGGAGGTCGTCTCGGCCCAGGTCGAGAGCCGGCGCCTCCTCATCGCGCTGGAAGAGGTGCGGCGCGAGGTGGCGGGTGGGCGCACCTTCCGGGAGGCGCTGGCGAAGCACTCCGCGGTTTTTTCCAGCCTCTGGCTGAACCTGGTCGAGACCGGCGAGGCGAGCGGCCACCTGGCCGAAGCGCTCAAGCAGCTGGCGCGCCATTTCGAGATGGCGCAGCACCTGCAGAACGAAACGCGGACCGCGCTCACCTATCCGGCCTTCCTCTGCGCGGCCGCGGTGGCGGTCATCGCGGTCTTCGTCTACTGGCTCATCCCGAAGTTCGCCGCCATCTTCGCGACCATGGACGGCATGGAGATGCCGGCGCTGACGCGGATCGTCATCGGCGTCAGCAATGCCGCCCGCCAGTACGTCGTGGTGATCGCCGCCGCCGCCGCCGGAATGATCCTCGGATTGCGCCACTACCTCCGAACCACGCCGGGCCGGTGGATGCGCGACCAGCTCCTCCTGCAGCTGCCGCTCTTCAAGACGCTGTTCGCGTACATCCAGCTCGCCGAGTTCTCCCGGGGGCTCTCCACGCTCCTGGAAAGCGGCGTGCCGCTGCTCTCCGGCCTTGAGATCCTCGAGCGGAGCGCGACGAACAAGGTCTACGGCCGCGCCATCGGCCATGTCCGCGAGTACGTCAAGGAAGGCAAGACGATGGCGGAGCCGATGGCGGAGGCCGGGCTGTTCCCGCCCATGGCGGTGCAGCTGGTGCAGGTGGGGGAAGAGGTTGGGGAGCTTGGCAAGATGGTCAACCAGATGGCGCGGTACTACGAGGATCGGGTGGAGACGTTCATCGCCCGGATGACGCGCCTCTTTGAGCCCATTGCGATCGTGGTGATGGGGGGCCTCGTGCTCATCATCGTGCTCTCCATCTTCATGCCGATCTTCAAGATGGCCACCGGCCTCCGGGCCGGCGCGTAAGGGAAAGGAGGTGGCGCCAGGGAGCGGGGGGAATACCGTCGATCCAGTCTCGTCACGCAAGGCATGACAAGGAGGACTGCATGAACGGACAACGCACGCACGAGCACGGCTTCACGCTGCTTGAACTGTTGATGGTGGTCATCATCATCGCCATCCTGGCGTCGATCGCGCTGCCGCAGTACTTCCGGGTCACCGAGCGCTCGCGCACCTCGCAGATGCTGCAGCTGCTCGCGTCCATCCGGGGTTCTGAGCTGCGGTTCAAGGCGCAGGATCCGACTAACCTCTACACGGTGGATTTGTCGGCGACCTCGAAGCTCGACATCGTGCCGCTGCCGACTCCGCCGACCGGATGGGCGGCTGCAACCGTCACCGGGACCGGCTCCGGCTCGAACGTCCAATCGTCGCGCACTGCCGGCGTCAACAGCGGGGCGAACCTCATCATCGATCTGGACACCGGGACGGTCTGCGCGAGCACCGCAGGCTCCTCGGCTGACTGGAATGTAACGAACTCCGCCGCGTGCCCGTGAGAGGGGGCGTGCGAGATGCCAGATATTGGTTGTCTCTTCCTCAGCCTGGTCTGCCTGATCGTGGGGGCGTCGTTCATCCTGTTTCCTCACGCCCTCCTGGGGGCGAGCCGGGCGCTGAACCGGACGCTGACCGTGCTGGATGACCGGTTGATCCGCCATCGCTATGTGATGGGCCTCTTGCTGTTTGCGGTCAGCTACGCGCTGTTCAGGCTGTCGCTGCTCATCCCGTTGTCCCGCGGCTAGCCGATTGACGCTGGTCGCCATTGATGCGAGAATAGCGGGCGACGGGGCAGTAGCTCAGTTGGGAGAGCGCGACAATCGCACTGTCGAGGCCAGGGGTTCGATCCCCCTCTGCTCCACCATGCTTCCGGTATCAGATACCGCTGGTATCTGATACCGGGGACTGATGGTCCGCGTGTTGGTCCCTCCCGACGCCGTGGCGCGCGACCGGATCACGGTCAGCGACCCGGCGCAAGTGCACCACCTGCTGCACGTCCTGCGCATTCGGCCCGGCGATCCGCTCGAATGCTTTGACGGGGCGGGGCGCCGCTACGCCGGGCGGGTGCTCCAGCGCCGGCGGCAGGCGGTGATCGTCTCCATTGAGTCGCAGGACACGGCGCCGGCGTCGCGTGCGCGGCTCATCCTGGTCCAGGCGCTGATCAAGCCGGAGCCCTTCGCCTGGGTGGTCCAGAAGGCGACGGAGCTCGGCGTCGAGCGCGTGGCGCCGCTGGTCACCGCGCGGACCACCGCGCGGCCGGTCGCCGATCGGCTCGAGCGCCAGGTGGAGCGCTGGCGCCGCATCAGCCGGGCGGCGGCGCGGCAGTGCGGCAGGCAGGACGTGCCGCTGATCGAGCCGCCGCGGCCGTTCGGCCAGCTGGTGCCGGCGGTCGCCCAGCACGCCCGCCTCATCATGCCCACGCTGGCGGTGCCCGCCGTTCCCCTGCGGGAGGGCCTGGAGGGGTGCCGCGGCGCCGAGGCGGTGGCGGCGCTGATCGGCCCGGAAGGCGATTTCACGCCGGAGGAAGCCGCGCTCGCGCAGCGCCACGGAGCGCGGGCCGTCTCGCTCGGCCGGCTGACGCTCCGCTCGGAGACCGCCGCGGTCGCCACGCTGGCGGTCCTCCGATACGCAATCGACACGTGATGCGTATCAGATACCAAGCTCCGTTTGGTATCTGATACCAAGAAGGAGTTTACATGGCAGTAGTCAAGGAGATCTTCATCAGCGCCGATCCGCAGGAGACGCGCGTGGCCGTCACGGAGAACAAGCGGCTGGAGGAGTTCTACGTGGAGCGCGCCTCGGACACCCGCATGGTCGGCAGCGTCTACAAGGGGCGGGTGACCTCGGTCGTCCCCGGCATCGGGGCGGCCTTCGTGGACATCGGCCTCGGCAAGAACGGGTTTCTGTACGTGGCGGACATCGTGGAGCCGAAACCCGATGAGGACGCGATCCTCGAGGGCGATGGCGCCGCGGAGCGGCCCGCGCCGGCGCCGCCCCCGCATCGCCGCTCGCGGATCGAGGAGGTCCTGAAGGTCCACCAGGAGGTGCTCGTCCAGGTCGTGAAGGAGCCCTTCGGCGCCAAGGGGGCGCGCCTCACGACCCACATCAGCCTGCCGGGCCGCTACATGGTGCTGATGTGCAACGACGCGCGGATGGGCGTCTCCAAGCGCATCGAGGACCCGCAGGAGCGCGCCCGGCTGCGGGAGATCCTGAACAAGCTGCGGTTTTCCCGCGAGGCGGGGCTGATCATCCGGACCGCCGGCGTCGGGAAGGGCGAAAAGGAGTTCGACCGCGACGTCCGGTACCTCTCGAAGATCTACCAGCGCATCAGGCGGCTCTCCGCCAAGGCCAAACCACCGGTCTGCGTCTATCAGGAGTACGAGCTGGCGCAGCGGGTCATCCGCGACAGCTTCACCGAGGACACCCACCGCGTCGTGGTGGACGCCAAGCCCGCGTTCCAGGCCCTGCGCCGCTTCCTGGACACGCTGATCCCGGGTGTGCGGGTTCGCATGGACCTCTATCAGGGGGAGGAGCCGCTCTTCGAGAAAGAGGGGCTGGATGAGCAGATTGCCGCGCTGTTCGACAAGCGCGTGCAGCTGCCGTCCGGCGGCTCCGTCATCGTGGAGCCGACCGAGGGGCTCGTCGCCATCGACGTGAACACGGCGAAGTTCACCGGGCGCCGCAACCTCGAGGAGACCGCGTTCCAGGTGGACAAGGAGGCGGCCATCGAGGTCGCGCGGCAGCTGCGGCTGCGCGACATCGGGGGCATCGTCGTCATCGATTTCATCGACCTCGATGTGCCCGCGCACCGCCGGGAGCTGGTGAAGGTGCTGGAGGACGCCCTGTCCCGCGATCGGGCCAAGACCAACCTCATCTCATTCTCCGAGATCTGCGTCGCGGAGCTCACCCGGCAGCGCATGCGCCGCTCCGTGGAGACCGTCAGCTACCAGCCCTGTCCGTACTGCGGGGGCAAGGGTAGCGTCAAGTCGGTGGTCACGATGGCGATCGAGGCGATCCGGCAGGTCAAGCGCGCCCTGAAGCAGGCGCACCACAAGACCATCGAGCTGCTCGTGCACCCGCAGGTGGCCATGCGGCTGCTCCAGGAGGACCGCCCCAGCCTCAGCGCGCTCGAGGGGCAGGCCCAGTGCAAGATCCTGGTCCTGTCCGACCCCAGCCTCCACTTTGAGCAGATCAAGGTGCAGGCCGGCGGTTGACCCCGGCGGCCAGATCGGCTATGCTAGTACCTCCCATGTATGCCATCATCTCGCTCGGCGGACGCCAGTGGAAGGTGGAGCCGGGGACGCGCCTCGAGGTCAACCGCGTGACGGCCGCCGCGGGCGGCGAGCTGCCGGTCAACCAGATCCTGGCCGCGCATGACGGGACGTTGCTGCACGTCGGGCGTCCGTACGTCGAGGGTGCTTCGGTCATCTGCGAGGTCCTCGAGCACCACCGGGGCCCGAAGGTGCTCTCGTACCATTTCCGGCGGCGCGAGAATTGGCGCAAGACACACGGCCACCGCCAGCCGCTCAGCCGGCTGGTCGTGAAGGATATCCGCCTGCCGGGGCGGGCGGGCGCCGCGAAAGCGGACGCCAAGGGCGGGGTGAAACGGCGGCCGGGCGCCGCGCAGAAGCAGCCGGCGAGACCGGCGGCCAAACCGACGACACGAGGTGCGTGACCATGGCGCATAAAGCAGGTGCAGGTTCGACCAAGAACGGCCGTGACAGCGCCGGCCGGCGGCTCGGCGTGAAGCGGTTCGAGGGCGAATGGGTGTCGGCCGGGACGATCCTCGTGCGGCAGCGCGGCACGGTGTTCAAACCGGGCTGGCATGTGGGCGCCGGCGGCGACTGGACCCTCTTCGCGAAGCGGGACGGCTTCGTCCGGTTCCCCAAGTCCCGCGTCATCAGCATTGAGCCGGCCCCGGCGCGCAACGGGTGACGGCGATGGGCCGTGCTCATGTGGTTCGTCGACCACGCCCAGATCACCGTGCAGGCCGGAGACGGCGGGCGCGGGTGCTCCGCCTTCGCGCAACCCCCGTACACGCGCTTCCCGTATCCTGACGGCGGCGACGGCGGTGATGGCGGCGACGTCATCATGCTGGCCGACCCGCAGGCCGCCACCCTCCTGGATTTTCACTTCCGCCATGAGTTCCGGGCCGGCCGCGGCGGCCACGGCGGCAGCAACAAGCGGGCGGGCAAGCGGGGGGAGCCCCGGCTGATCCGCGTGCCGGTCGGCACGGTCATCCGCGAGGCGGTCTCCGGGAACGTCCTGCGGGACCTCGCCCAACCGCACGAGCGCGTCGTCATCACGAAGGGCGGGCGGGGCGGCCTCGGCAACGCGACCGCCACAGAAGCCGGTCCGGGCGCGCCCGGGGAGACGCGGCAGCTCGTGCTGGAGCTGAAGCTCATCGCGGATGTGGGGCTCGTGGGCGCCCCCAACGCGGGAAAATCATCGCTCTTGGCCCGCATCTCCACCGCCCGCCCGAAGATCGGGGCCTACCCGTTCACCACCCGCTACCCGGTGCTGGGCGTCGTCAATGTGGATCTGCCTGCCGCTGCGCGGCAGCAGGCAGGCGGCCGTAGGACGTTCGTCGCCTGCGACATCCCCGGCCTCATTGAGGGCGCGCACGCCGGCAAGGGCCTCGGCATCCAGTTCCTGCGGCACGTGGAGCGGACCCGGCTGCTCGTGCACCTGGTCGACGCGGCCGCGGTCGATGGCCGCGACCCGGTCGAATCACTGCGCCAGGTGAACCGCGAGCTGGCCGAGTACGACCCGGAGCTGGCGCGCAAGCCGCAGCTCGTCGCGGCGAACAAGATGGATCTCCCGGCCGCCCAGGCGAACCTGGAGCGGCTGGCGAAGGAGGCGGGGCGGCCGGTGTGGCCGATCTCCTGCTCGACGGGGCAGGGCATCCCGGCCCTGCTCCAGGCCGTCTGGGACGCCCTCCACACAGGTCACGACGCATGAGCGAGCACGAACCCACCGTCCAGCGCTTCATCGTGAAGGTCGGCAGCAGCGTGCTGACGGATGCGCGCGGCCGGCTGCTGCCGGAGCGCATCGACGAGCTGGCCCGGCAGCTTGCGGCGTGCGCCGCGGGGCGCCGACAGCCGATCGTCGTCTCCTCCGGCGCGATCGCCTGCGGGATGAGCTCGCTGGGCCTCGCCGTCCGTCCCAAGCCGCTGGCGCAGCTGCAGGCGTGCGCCGCCATCGGCCAGGGCGAGCTCATGCGCCTCTACACGCAGGCCTTCGCGGCGCGCGGGGTGCTCACGGCGCAGGTGCTGCTGACCCAGGAGGACCTGGCGGACCGCGCGCGGTTCCGCAACGCCAAGCAGACGCTGCTCGCGCTCCTCCATCGGCGGGTGGTCCCCATCGTGAACGAGAACGACACGGTGGCGGTGGAGGAGATCACCTTCGGCGACAACGACCGGCTGGCGGCGCTGGTCGCCGTCGCGGTGGACGCCGAGCTGCTGGTGGTGCTCACCGACGTGGACGGCGTCCTGCAGAGTGGCAGGCCGCTGGAACGGCTGGACCTGCGGGCCCCGGCGGCGGCCCTCGACCACGGCGGGCGGCGGCAGACGACGAAGGGCGGCATCGCCTCCAAGCTCGAAGCGGCCCGCATCGCCGGCCACAGTGGGATCCCCGTGGTCATCGCCAACGGCACCCGCGCCGGCGTCCTCGCGGACATCCTGGCGGGCCGAGCCGTCGGCACGCTGTGCGTGCCGCCCCGCGCCCGCCTGGCCTCGCGGAAGTGGTGGATCGCTTTCTCGCTGCGCCGGCCCAAGGGGACGGTGGTGGTGGACGCGGGCGCCGCGGAGGCGGTGCTGGAGAAGGGGAAGAGCCTGCTCGCCTCCGGCGTGCAGGACGTGCAGGGCGAGTTCGCGGCGGGCGCGTTCGTGACGCTGACGGACGGCGCGGGACATGAGCTGGCGCGCGGCGTGTGCAATTTCTCCTCTTCGGAGCTTGCGCGCGTGCGCGGCATGAAGAGCGCCGAGATCGCCCGGCTCCTTGGCCGCGCGCGCGTCCCTGAGGTCATCCATCGGGATGATCTGGTGCTGGCGCGCGACCTCCATCAGCCATGACGCTGCGCGACTCGATCATCCAGGTCGCGCAAGAGGCCCGCGCCGCGTCCCGCCTCCTGTCCACGGCCCCGACCGAGGCGAAGAACCGGGCGCTGCGCGCCATGGCGGATGGGCTCCGGGCCGGCCGCGACGCGCTCCTGGCCGCCAATGCGGAGGATGTGCGGCAGGCCAAGGCGGCTGGCCTGCCGGGGGCGCTGATCGAGCGGCTGTCGCTCACCCCGAAGCGGGTGGACGAGATGGTCCAGTCGGCGGCCGCCGTGGCGGGGCTGCCCGACCCGGTCGGCGAGGTCATCCGGGCCTGGCGGCGCCCCAACGGCCTCCAGATCCGCAAGGTGCGCGTCCCGCTCGGGGTCATCGGCATCATCTACGAGTCCCGCCCCAACGTGACGAGCGAGTGCGGCTCGCTGTGCGTGAAGAGCGGCAACGCGGTCATCCTGCGGGGCGGGGCGGAATCGTTCCGCTCCAACCAGGCGATCGGGCGCATCCTGCGGGAGGCGCTGCGGGCCGCGGGCCTGCCGGAGGCGGCGGTGAGCCTCATCCCGACCCCGGACCGCGCCGGCGTGGACGCGATGCTGCAGCTGGACCAGCTCATCGACGTCATCATCCCCCGGGGCGGGGAAGCGCTCATCCGGAAGATCGCCGAGCAGTCCCGGATCCCCGTCATCAAGCACGCGAAGGGGGTCTGCCACGTCTACGTGGACGAGGCGGCGGACCTCGGGATGGCGGAGGCCATCGCGCTCAACGCGAAGTGCCAGCGGCCCGCCACCTGCAACGCGATGGAGACGCTGCTGGTGCACGAGCGCGTGGCGAAGGCCTTCCTGCCGCGCATCGCCGGCCGGCTGCGGGAGGCGAAGGTCGAGCTCCGCGGGGATGAGGCCGCGCGCGCGATCGTGCCGGGCATGGCGGCGGCGACGGAGGAGGACTGGTCCACCGAGTACCTGGACCTCATCCTCTCGGTGAAGGTGGTGCGCTCGCTCGCCGAGGCGGTCGAGCACATCCGCCGCTACGGGTCGAATCATTCCGACGCCATCGTGACGGCCGACGAGGCCGCCGCCCGGCGGTTCACGCAGGAGGTGGACTCGGCCGCGGTGTACGTCAACACCTCCACCCGGTTCACGGACGGCTTCCAGTTCGGCCTCGGCGCCGAGATCGGGATCAGCACCGACCGGCTGCACGCGCGGGGTCCCATGGGCCTTGAGGAGCTCACCACGTACAAGTATGTCGTCTTCGGCTCCGGGCAGCTGCGCGAATGAGCGCGGCCCCGCTGGCGCGGATCGGGATCTTCGGCGGGACGTTCAACCCGATTCATCTCGGCCACCTCCTGCTGGCGGAGACCGCGCGCGAGCGGCTTGCGCTGGACCGTGTCCTGTTCATCCCGACGCGCCTGCCGCCGCACAAGCGCGTCCGCGGGCTCCTGCCCGGTCCGGCGCGGCTCCAGCTGATTGAGCTGGCCATCCGAGACCATCCGGCGTTCGTGGCCTCCGATATCGAGTTGCAGCGGCCGGGCCCCTCGTACTCGATCGACACGGTCCGGCTCCTGCGGCAGCGGCTCCCGGGTGCTGCGCTCTTCCTCCTCCTCGGGGAAGACATGCTGGCGGCCCGCTGGGTCGCGTGGGGGGAGCTTTCGCGGCTGTGCACGGTCGTCGCCGCCCACCGTCCGGGCGCGCCGCATCCGGCGCCGGTCCGCGGGATCAGGTGGCTTGCGATGCCGCAGGTCGACATCGCCTCAACGGACATCCGGAAGCGCCTCGCCGCCGGCCGCTCCATCCGCTACCTCGTGCCGCCGCTCGTTGAACGGCACATCCTCCAGCACCGCCTCTACATGGCCGCGTCATGATCACGCTGCCGGTTTTCATCCTGCTCGGGGTGCTCCTGGCGATCTCCGCGCTCACCTCAGCCTCTGAGGCGGCGATCCTGTCCATCAACAAGGTCCGGCTGCGACACCTCATGGAGGAGGGGGACCGGAACGCCCGGCTGACGTTCGAGCTGCTCACCCGCCTCGACCGGGTGATCGGCACGCTGCTCGTTGCGAACAACCTGGTCAGCGTCGCCATTGCGGCGATCGCGTCCTGGATCTTCGTCTCCTACTTCGGTTCGGAAACCGGGCTGGCGATCGCCACGGGGGTCGTGACCGCGGTCCTGCTCCTCGTGGGCGAGGTGACGCCAAAGACATTCGCGGCGACGCACCCCGAAACGGTGATGTTCGTCATGGTCCATCCCCTGCGGCTCCTGATGTCGGCCCTCGCCCCGGTCGCCGCGTTCTTCGCCTGGGCCGCCCGGTGGCTGCTGCGGCTCCTGCGCATCCCGACGAGGCGGCGCTTGCCCCTGGTCACGGAAGAGGAGATCAAGGTGATGATCCAGATGGGGCGCGAGGCCGGGGTGCTGGCCGAGGAGGAGCTGCGGCTGCTCCACCGGATCTTCGAGTTCAGCGACTCGCTGGTGCGCGAGGTCATGGTGCCCCGAAGCCAGATCGTGGGCATGGACCTCGACGCGAAGTCAGAGGAGGCGCTCGACGTGCTCATCGAAGAGGGGCACGCGAGGGTGCCGGTGTACCGCGGGACGCTGGACCAGATCGTCGGCGTCATCTATGCCCGGGACCTCCTGGCCATGGTCCGCCACGGGGGGCTCTTCGTGCTGCAGGACCTGATCCGCCCCGTGGCGTTCGTGTCGGAGACCAAGCGCGTCGCAGAGCTGCTGAGCGAGTTCCAGCGGGACAAGGTGCAGATCGCCATCGTGCGGGACGCCAAGGGCGCCACCGCGGGCCTCGTCACCATCGAGGACCTGCTCGAGGAGATCGTCGGGGAGATCCGCGAAGAGGCGCCGCCCCGCCGCTGATCGCTTGACAGTTGCGGGGAGGTCATGCTAGGCTGTGCCGTGCTCGCCGCAGGGAAACCGGGATTGCAACCCAACAAGGAGGGTCGATGGAGGCCTACTGTGTCAAGTGCAAGGCGAAGCGTGAGATGAAAGACGCCAAGCAGGTCAAGATGAAGAACGGCCGCTCCGCCATGAAAGGGAAGTGTCCCACCTGCGGGACAGGGTTGTACCGCATCATGGGGTCGTGAGCGGCGCGCGCGGCTCGTCCGGGTCGGAGATCGACAGCCACGCGAAGGCGCTGCTGGCGGCGCGGGCCGCGCAGGCGAAGCAGGCTGAGGATGTCGTCATCATGGATCTCCGGACCCTCTCGACCCTCACCGATTTCTTCATCCTCTGCACCGCGGGGAGCGAGCGGCAGCTTGACGCGCTGAAGGACCACATTGAAGGCGAGCTGGCGCGGGAAGGGTGCGCGGTGCGGCACGTCGAGGGCGCAGCATCCCCCGGCGGGCCTGCCCGCGCGCCGCGCGCAGGCGGGCCTCCCCGGGCGTCCGAGCGCGACCTCCGGTGGGTCTTGATGGACTGCGGCGACATCGTCGTGCATCTGCTGGACCAGCCGACCCGCGACTTCTACCGGCTGGAGGATCTCTGGGCGGACGCCCCGCGGCTTCCGCTCCCCCAGGCGCGGTGACGGCGTCCCTCGACTCCGCTCGGGACGCCGGCGCTGCGCAGCCTGTTCCGCTCCAGCCTGGTCGTCCTCCCGGAATGACAGCGATAGAAGAGACGCTCCATCGGCTCCTCCGGGACGCCGTGTCCGGTGACGCGGTGTCCGACGGCTTCCTCCGCTGGGAGATCCCCAAGGACCCCTCGTTCGGCGACCTCTCCAACGCCGTCCCCTTCAAGCTGGCGGCCGGCCGGCGGCAGCCGCCCCAGCGGATCGCCGAGGACCTGGCGGCGGCGTTCCTCGCCCGCTGCCGCGAGACGGACGCAGGCGGCTGGATCGAGCGGGTCGAGGCGAAGGCGGGCTTCCTCAACATCTTCCTCTCGCAGCGGGCGCTCGCCCAGGTCCTGCGGGAGATCCTCCGCCAGCGCCGCCGCTACGGGACGCGCCGGCCACGAGCGCGCGAGGCGGTCAACATCGAGTTCGTGAGCGCCAACCCGACCGGCCCCCTGAGCGTCGCCCACGGCCGCCAGGCCGCGGTCGGCGACGTCCTTTCTCGGCTGCTGCGCTCCCAGGGCTGCCGCGTCACCACCGAGTTTTACCTGAACGACGAGGGCCGCCAGATTGAGCTGCTCGGCCGGTCGCTGCGCGCCCGGTACCTGCAGCAGCTGGGGCGGGACGAGCCGTTTCCTGAGGACGGCTACCACGGGCGCTATGTGGCGGAGAGCGGTGAGCGGCTGCGCGCGCGCCATGGCGGCCGCCTGGCGGACCGGCCGCTTGAGTATTTCATGCGGGCCGGCATGCGGGAGCAATTGGGCGAGATCAAGCGGGTGCTCAGGACGTTCGGCCTTGAGTTTGACCGATGGACCAGCCAGCGGAAGCTGCGGACCTCCGGCCGGATCGACCGCGCCCTGCGCCTGCTGCGCGAGCAGGGCGCGCTGTACGAGGCGGAGGACGCGCTGTGGTTTGCCTCGACGAAGTACGGCGACGACAAGGACCGCGTCGTGCGCAAGCGCGACGGGGAGCTGACGTACCTGGCGCCCGACATCGCCTACCATTGGGGGAAGTTCGGGCGCGGCTACGACCGGCTGGTGAACCTGTGGGGCCCGGACCATCACGGCTATATCGGGCGGGTCAAGGCCGCCCTCACCGCGCTGGGGCTGCCGGCGGAGCGCCTTGTGGTGCGCATCGTCCAGCTCGTCACGCTCTCCCGCAAGGGTGTTGCCGTGCCCATGTCGAAGCGCCAGGGGGAGTTCGTGACGTTCCGCGAGGTGCTGGACGAGGTGGGGGTGGATGCGACGCGCTTCTTCTACCTCATGCGGACGATGGAGAGCCATCTGGATTTCGACCTGGAGCTGGCCAAGGCCCAGTCGCAGGAGAATCCGGTCTACTACGTCCAGTACGCCCATGCGCGGATCTGCAGCATCCTCGCAAAAAGTGCCAGGCGCTTCCGGCGGCCGGACCTGCGCCTGCTCGAGGCGCCGGAGGAGCGGCTGCTCCTGCGCGGCCTCTTCCAGTACCCGATCGTGCTCCGCCTCTGCGCGGGGTCGCTTGAGCCGCACGGGCTGACCGCCTACCTCCGGAAGCTGGCCGAGACCTTCCACGTGTTCTACACCAAGCACCGCGTCATCAGCGACGACCGGGAGCGCTCCGCCGCGCGCCTCGCGCTCGTGCGGGCGACGCGGCAGGTCTTCGAGAACGGCCTCGGGATCCTCGGCGTGAGCGCGCCCCGCCGCATGTGAGCCATGCTCGAATACGCCCGGCTCTCCGTCAATCAGCGCCTGCCGCTTGACCGCTTCCTCGGACAGCTGAGCCAGTTCGGCTACCGCCGCGTGGACCAGGTGGCCGATCCGGGCGAGTTCGCGCTGCGCGGGGGCGTGCTCGACCTCTTCCCGGCCACGTTTGAAGCCCCCCTCCGGATCGAGCTGGACGGCTCGCGCGTCAATTCGATCCGCAGCTTCAATCCCCAGACGCTGGAGACCCTGGACCGCCACACGCTCGTGGTCATCCTGCCGCGCCCGGTCCACGCCCGGGTGTCCGTGGAGGTGCCGTTCGAATCGTTCGTCGACCTCCAGGAGGGGGATTACGCCGTGCACCTCGAGCACGGCATCGGCCGCTACCTCGGTCGCACGACGCTCGCCGGCCGCCAGGGCCAGCAGGAGGCGCTGCTGCTCGAGTACGCCGGGGGCGACCGGCTCTACGTGCCGATGGACCAGGTCCACCTCGTCCAGAAGTACGTGGCCTTCGGCGCGCGCTCGCCCGCGCTCCACACCCTCGGCGGCGCCGCGTGGCAGCGGGCGAAGGCCAGGGCCTACGTCGGCGCGTGGACCTACGCGAAGACGCTGCTGGACCTGCAGGCCAGGCGCCTCGCCCTCCCCGGCTATGCCTTTGCCGCCGACCACGAGTGGCAGGCGGCGTTCGAGGCCGCGTTCCCCTACCGGGAAACGCCCGACCAGATGAGCGCCGCCGCCGACGTGAAGCGGGACATGGAGCGCCCGCGGCCGATGGACCGCGTCCTCCTGGGGGACGTCGGGTACGGGAAGACCGAGGTGGCCATGCGGGCCGCGTTCAAGGCGGTGATGGACCACAAGCAGGTGGCGGTCCTGGTCCCCACAACGATCCTCGCCTACCAGCACCACCGGACGTTCACGAAGCGGCTGCAGGGCTTCCCCGTGCAGGTGGAGATGCTCAGCCGGTTCCAGTCGGACACAGCACAGCGCCGGACGCTCGAGGCGCTCTCCCGCGGCGGCTGCGACATCGTCATCGGCACCCACCGGCTGCTCTCCGGCGACGTCCGGTTCAAGGACCTCGGGCTGCTCATCGTGGATGAGGAGCAGCGCTTCGGCGTGCAGGACAAAGAGCGGCTGAAGCAGTGGCGCACGCAGATGGATGTCCTGACCCTCTCGGCCACCCCCATCCCCCGGACGCTCTACCTGGCGCTGGTCGGCGCCCGGGACCTCTCGCTGATCGCCACGCCGCCGGAGAACCGGCATCCGATCGACACCCACATCGTCGAGGAGGATGACGGTTCGCTGCGCCGCTGGCTCCTGAAGGAGCTGGAGCGCGGCGGGCAGGCGTACCTTGTGCACAACCGCGTGCACGACATCCACCGGGTGGCCCGCCGGGTGGCCGACCTGGTCCCCGAGGCCCGCGTGGGGACCGCCCACGGCCAGATGGCTGAGGGGGAGCTCGAGCAGGTGATGGTGGCCTTCATCGAGGGGACGATCGACGTGCTGGTGACGACGACCATCATCGAATCCGGCATCGACATCCCCAACGCGAATACCCTCATCGTGCGGGACGCGGACAGCTTCGGCCTCGCCGACCTCTACCAGCTGCGGGGCCGCGTCGGCCGCTTCGACCGCCGGGCCTACGCCTACCTCGTGGTGGCGAAGCCCGCGGCGCTGACGGCGGAGGCCCGGACGCGCCTCACCGCCATGACGGAGCACACGGCGCTGGGGTCCGGCTTCAAGATCGCGATGGAAGACCTGAAGCTCCGCGGGGCGGGGAACCTGCTGGGCGTCGAGCAGTCGGGCCATGTCACTGCGGTCGGGTTCGACCTCTACTGCCGGCTGCTGCGCGAGGCGGTCAGCCGGATCCGGGATGAGGGCTCATCAGGCGATCTGCCGCCGCAGACCACCCTCGCGATGGCGGAGCAGCGATGACGCTGATCCGCCTGCTGCTCGCCGCCGTCCTGCTTGGAGGAGCGGCGGGACCGGCTCGAGCGGACACGGTGAACCGCATCGTGGCCATCGTCAACGATGACGTGATCACGCAGGCCGACGTGGACGCCTACCTTGCGTCGGTGCTCGAGGAGCAGGACCCGCCGCCGGACGCCGAGCCGGCCCAGCTGCGCGGCAGCATCCTGCGGCGCATCATCGAGCAGCGGGTGATCCTCCAGGAGGCCCGCCGGCAGGGCATCACGGTTGAGACGGACGACATCAGCCAGCGCCTTGAGGAGCTCCGGAAGCGCTTCGAGTCCGAAGAGGCGTTCCGGCAGTCGCTCGAGGAGTCGCGCCTCTCGATGGAACAGCTCAAGGAGCAGCTGCGCGACCAGCTGATGGTGCAGCGGCTCATCGAGACGAAGATCCGCGCCGCCATCACGGTCAGCCCCTTCGAGATCGCCAAGGAGCTCGAGGCCCATCCGGAGCTGGCCAGGGTGGGGGATCGCGCGCGCGTCTCCCATCTCCTCGTGCGGGTCAAGCCGGGCCGCTCGGCCGAGGACGCGCTGCAGACCGTCACGCGCCTCCGCCGCCAGCTCGCGGAGGGGGCGGACTTCGCCGACCTGGCGAGGCGGCATTCCGAGGACCCTCAGGCGCAGGCCGGCGGGGCGCTGGGCTGGGTGGGCCGCGGGGAGCTGCTGCCGGAGCTTGATCAGGCGCTCTCCACGCTGCGCGTGGGCGAGGTGTCTGAACCGATCCAGACGCCGCTCGGATGTCATCTGATCAAGCTGGAGGAAGAACGGGCGGCCGAGGGCCGCGCGGACACGGAGACCCATCAGGCGGTCTACCAGCAGATCTATCAGAAAAAATTCCAGACGGAGTTCAGCCGCTGGCTGGCCGGCCTGCTGCAGCGCGCCTATATCGAGGTGCTCGCCCCCAGCCAGAACGAGGGCTGATGGCCTCCCCCCAGCCGGTGCTCGCCATCACCTGCGGAGATCCCTGCGGGGTCGGGCCGGAAGTGCTCCTCAAGGCGCTTGCGCAGGCGCGTCCGCCCCGGCGGCTCCGGCTGGCGGTGATCGGCGATCGCATCGTCTTTGAGGAGACGGCCCGGCGGCTCCGGCGCCGGCTTCCCCCGTGGCGGGTGGTCCGCGCCCCCCAGCGTCCGCGTCCAGGCGATTCCCTCACGCTCATCGATTGCCGCCGCAGCGACCGGTTTGCGCCGGGACGCTCATCGCGGGAGGCCGGGGCGGCCTCGCTCGCCTACCTCGAGGAGGCGCTTGCGCTCTGGCGCGCCGGCAGCCTGGGGGCGCTCGTGACCGGGCCGGTCACCAAGTGGGCGATCCGCCGCGTGCGCCCCTCGTTTGTGGGCCAGACGGAGTACCTGGCGCGCGCCATGAGGATCCGCGATGTCGTGATGCTGTTCGTCTCGGACTCTCTGCGGGTGGCGCTCCTGACCCGCCATATCCCGCTGCGCCGCGTCGCGGCGGCCGTCGA
The DNA here is from genome assembly GCA_016180575.1 of Candidatus Omnitrophota bacterium. Taxonomy (GTDB): domain Bacteria; phylum Omnitrophota; class Gorgyraeia; order Aquiviventales; family Aquiviventaceae; genus JACPAY01. The sequence continues at coordinate 25,077 of JACPAY010000008.1, forward strand.
CCGGGGGCTCGTGCAGCGCGCGGCGCGCCTCACCGCCGAGGCGCTGTCGGCCGCGTTTCGGATCCCCCGGCCGCGCCTGGCCCTGTGCGGGATCAACCCGCATGCCGGGGAAGGCGCACCCGCCTCCGAGGAGCGCCGCGTGCTGCTCCCGGCATTGCGGGCGCTGCGCCGTGAGGGGATCCGCTGCGAGGGGCCGTTCGCGGCGGACGGGCTGTTCGCCTCCCTGAGCGCTGCGCGGCCGCCCTTTGATGCCGTCATCTCGCCCTACCATGACCAGGGGCTCATCCCGTTCAAGATGGTCGCCCGAGACCGCGGCTGCCAGATGAGCGTGGGGCTGCCGATCGTCCGCACCGCACCCGACCACGGAAGCGCCCTGGACATCGCGGGGCGGGGGGTGGCGGATCCCGGCTCGATGCGCTATGCGCTGGAGCTGGCCATGAGGCTGAGCATGTCCCGGGACCACGTCCCTGTTTCGCCTCCCTTATCCGATGGCGAAAGAGGGACGCGGTCTCCTCATTTGTATGCTGACGGTGCCTGAGCTCAAGGCGCTGCTGCGCTCGCGCGGCCTGCGGCTGACGAAGCGGCTCGGCCAGCATCACCTGGTGGACGCGGCCGTGCTTGAGCGGATCGTGGAGCGCTGCGGGCTCTCATCGCAGGACACCGTCGTTGAGATCGGCGCGGGGCTCGGGGCGCTCACCGAGCCGCTGGCCCGGCGCTCCGGCCGCGTCGTGGCGGTGGAGGCCGACCGGGGCATCGCCAGCGCGCTGGCGGAACGGATGCGATCTCAGCGGAACGTGACGGTCGTGTGCGGGGACATCCTGCGGTTCGCGTGGGCGGACGTCCCCGGCGCCGTCGTGGTCGGCGCGATCCCCTATCAGCTCACCTCGCCGATCCTCGGGGTACTCGCCGAATCGCGCCGGGCGATCCGGAAGGTCGTGCTGATCATCCAGGAGGAGGTGGCGCAGCGCCTCCTCGCGTCCCCGGGGACGAAGGCCTACGGGCGGCTCACGCTGCTGGGGCAGTACTGCTGGGACATCAGGCCGCTGCTGGACATCCCGCGCCGCGCCTTCTTCCCGCAGCCGGCGGTCGATTCCCGGTGCGTGGAGCTGACGCCGAAGACGCGCGGGGCGGTCCGGGTGGCGGATGAGCGGCTGTTCTTCGACCTGGTGAAGCGGGCGTTCGCGCATCGCCGCAAGACGCTGGTCAACTGCCTCAGCGGCCCGGGCGGCCTGCCGCGCGCCGAGGCGGAAACCCTCGTGGCGGCGCTGGGCCTGCCGCCCGCCGTGCGGGGGGAAACACTCTCGCTTGCGCAGTTCGCGGCGCTTGCGAACCTCCTCGGCTCCTGCTGAGAAGTGCCTGGCACTTTTTGCTATAATGCGGATGAGATGACCGTCGTGACGCCGGAGATCGTCAGACAGGTCGCGCTGCTGGCGCGCCTGCGGCTGGAAGGCCAGGCGCTGGCGCAGCTGGCCGCGCAGCTCGATGAGATCCTGCAGTACATCCAGCAGCTGCAGGCGGTCAAGACGGATTCCGTCGAGCCGACCAGCCATGTCCTGCCGCTCTCCAACGTCCTCCGGAAGGATGAGCCCGGCGCCTGCCTCAGCCAGGAGACGGTGCTGGCTCTTGCCCCCGCCACGCAGCGCCCCTTCGTGACCGTCCCCAAAGTGCTCGAGACGTAACCCCGCGCATGGCGTCCGGTGAGCTCGCAGCGAAGACGGTTCATGAGCTGCGCGCCCTCATCGCGCGGGGAACGCTCTCGCCCCTCGACCTGCTCGAGGACCTCCTGGCGCGCATCGAGCGCGTGAATCCCTCGGTGCACGCGTACCTGGCCATTGAGCCGGATCGCCTGCGGCAGCAGGCCGCCATCCAGCTGCGCGAGGCCCCGCGCGGCGGGCGGCTCCACGGGATTCCCATCACGATCAAGGACAACATCTGCGTCAGGGGCGAGGAGACGAGCTGCGGGTCGCGCATCCTCGCGGGATTTCGGCCGCCATACGACGCCACGGTGATCGAGCGGCTCCGGCAGGAGGGAGCGCTCATCCTCCCGCGCGCGAACATGGATGAGTTCGCGTTCGGCTCCTCGACGGAGAACTCGGCGTTCGGGCCGACGCGCAACCCGCGGGCTTCGGGGCTCGACCGCGTCCCCGGCGGCTCAAGCGGCGGCTCGGCCGCGGCCGTGGCGGCGGACCTGGCGGTCGCGGCGCTGGGCAGCGACACCGGCGGCTCGATCCGGCAGCCCGCCTCGTTCTGCGGCATCGTCGGCCTCAAGCCCACCTATGGGCGGGTGTCGCGCTACGGCCTCGTGGCATTCGCCTCCTCGCTCGACCAGATCGGCCCGCTCACCAAAGACGCGGAGGACGCGGCCATCCTCCTTTCGGTCATTGCCGGGCATGACCCGCGGGATTCCACCTCGGCGCCCGTCGAGGTGCCCGACTACGGGGCGCTGCTCAAGGAGCCGCCCAAGGGGCTGACCCTCGGCGTCCCGGCGCTGCCAGGCGCCGAGGGGCTCAGCCCGAATGTCCGCGCGGCGGTCGATCAGGCGCTGGAGGCGTTCCGCTCGCTCGGGATCAAGACGGTGCCGGTCGAGCTGCCGCACATCGACAAGGCGATCGCGACGTACTACATCATCGCAACCGCCGAGGCCAGCTCCAACCTCGCGCGGTACGACGGCGTGCAGTACGGCCGCCGAGGCCAGCTCCAACCTCGCGCGGTACGACGGCGTGCAGTACGGGTTCCGCCTGCCTGCCGCGCCGCCGTCAACGGGAGCCGGCGCGGCGCAGGCAGGGGCCTCCCGCAACTCCCTGATGGACATGTACCTGGACACGCGCAGCCAGGGGTTCGGCGCCGAGGCCAAGCGCCGCATCCTCCTGGGCACCTACGTCCTCTCGCAGGGCTACTACGACGCGTACTACCTGAAGGGGATGCGGGTGCGCACGCTCATCAAGCAGGGGTTTGATGAAGCGCTGAAGCGCTGCGACGCCGTCGTGATGCCGACGGCGCCCACGCCCGCCTTCCGGCTCGGGGAGAAGATCAGCGATCCCCTGGAGATGTACCTCTCGGACATCTACACGATCTCCGCCAACCTGGCCGGGGTGCCGGCGCTTTCGGTCCCGTGCGGCCGCTCGCCGGAGGGGCTGCCGATCGGGCTGCAGCTCCTCGCCCGGCCGTTTGAGGAAGCGACGCTGCTCCGGCTGGCCTACGCGTACGAGCAGGCGGCGGCATGACCTATGAGACGGTGATCGGCCTGGAGGTGCACCTCCAGCTCAGCACGGCGACGAAGCTCTTCTGCGGCTGCCCGGCGAAGTTCGGGGCCCCGCCGAACAGCCAGACCTGTCCCGTCTGCCTCGGGCTGCCGGGCGTCCTGCCCGTCCTGAACGAGCGGGCGCTCGAATGGGGCATCCGGGTGGCGCTCGCCTTCGACTGCGAGATCGCCCAGGTGATGAAGTTCGACCGCAAGCAGTACTTCTACCCCGACCTGCCGAAGGGCTACCAGATCTCGCAGTACGACCAGCCGCTCGCCCAGCACGGCCATCTGGACCTCGAGGCCGCCGGCCGCGCGCAGCGCGTGCGGATCCGCCGCATCCACCTCGAGGAGGACGCGGGCAAGCTGCTGCATGAGGCGAGCCAGACCCAGACCTGCGTGGATTTCAACCGGACCGGCGTGCCGCTCCTTGAGATCGTCAGCGAGCCGGACCTGCGCTCGCCCGAGGACGCCTATCAGTACCTGGTCGAGCTGAAGGCGGTGATCGAGTACCTCGACGTCTCGACGTGCAACATGGAGGAGGGCAGCCTGCGCTGCGATACGAACATCTCCCTGCGGCCGGCGGGCGAGCCGGCGCTCGGGTCGAAGGTGGAGGTCAAGAACCTCAACTCCTTCCGGGCGGTCAAGCTGGCGCTCGAGCATGAAGCGAGGCGGCAGGCCATCGCGCTCGACCGGGGCGAGCGCCTCCCCCAGGAGACGCGGCTCTGGGACGCGAAGGGGCTGAAGACCGAGCCGATGCGCAGCAAGGAAGAGGCCGCCGACTACCGCTATTTCCCGGAGCCGGACCTGGTGCCCTTCGTCATCGACCCGTCGCTCGTCGCCCGCGCGCGGGAAACACTCCCCGAGCTGCCGGCGCAGCGGCGCCAGCGGTATCAGGAGGCCTACCGGCTCTCGGGCTATGATGCGCAGGTGCTCTCCCAGCACCGGGCGTTCGGCGAGCTGTTCGAGGGGGCGCTGCGCGCCGGCGCCGCCCCCAAGCCCGTGGCGAACTGGATCATGGGCGACCTCTCGGCCCACCTCAACGCGCGGGGTCTTTCGCCCGAGTCGGTGAAACTTCGCCCCGTGTGGCTTGCGCATCTGGTACAATTGGTGGAGGCGGGGACCATCTCCGGCAAGATGGCCAAGGACGTCTTCGCCGCGATGCTGGAGCGGCTCGTCGATCCGCTCCAGCTCGTCGAGGAAGGGGGCCTCAAGCAGATCGTTGACGCTGAGGCGCTGGAACGGATCGCCGAGGCGGTGCTGGAGGCGAACCCCAAGTCGGTGGCTGACTACCGGAAGGGCAAGACCAACGTCCTGACCTATCTCATGGGACAGGCCATGAAGCAGTCCCAAGGAAAGGCCAACCCGCAGCAGATCGCGGAGCTGTTGAAGCGCAGACTGGAGCAGGTGACCTCATGACGTGGAACCGCATGGTGAACCCCGCCCCATGGGGCGGGGTGAAGGCGTGGCTGGCGGCGGCGGTGTTCGCCGTGGCCGTCCTGGGGGTTCGGCACACGGCGACGCTGGGCGCGAAGGCCAGCGCCCCGCCGGAGGCCTCGGAGAACGAGGACATCTACAAGGAGCTGGAGCTCTTCGAGCACGCGCTCTCGATCGTCCGCTCCGACTACGTGGAAGAGCCCAAGGCCAAGGACCTGATCTACGGCGCGCTGAAGGGCATGCTCGCCGTGCTCGATCCCTACAGCCAGTTCCTCGACCCGGACAGCTATAACGAGCTGAAGGTGGACACGGAGGGGGAATTCGGCGGGCTGGGCATCGAGATCACCATCAAGGACGACCTGCTGACCATCATCTCGCCCATCGACGACACGCCCGCGTTCAAGGCGGGGCTCAAGGCGAACGACCGGATCGTCAAGATCAACGGGGAGCTCACGCGCGGGATCACCCTGCTCGAGGCGGTGAAGAAGCTGCGGGGCAAGCCCGGCACCCCGGTGGCGCTCACCATCTTCCGCGAGGGCGAGACGGAGCTTGAGGAGGTGACGCTGGAGCGGGCGGTCATCACCATCCAGAGCGTGCGGGAGGCCAGCATCCTCGAGGACCACATCGCGTACATCCGGCTGTCCGATTTCCGCGAGCGGACCACCGACGACCTGGCGGCCGCGGTCGGCAAGCTGAAGGAGCAGGGCATGGACAGCATCATCCTCGACCTGCGGAACAACCCCGGGGGGCTGCTGGATGTGTCCGTCTCGGTCTCGGAGCTGTTCCTTGAGCGCAACCAGCTCATCGTGAGCACGAAGGGCCGCCTTCGGAACCAGAACCAGGAGCTGCGCTCCCGCATGACCGGGCCGGTGAACGACCTGCCGCTGGTCGTGCTGATCAACGAGGGCTCGGCGTCCGCCTCCGAGATCGTCGCGGGGGCGATCCAGGACCACCACCGGGGCATCATCATGGGGACCAAGTCGCACGGGAAGGCCTCCGTGCAGACGATCTTCCCGCTGAAGGACGGAAGCGCCTTGCGCCTCACGACCAGCGCCTACTTCACGCCGGAGGGCCGGTCGATCCACGGCCAGGGGATCGTCCCCGACGTGATGGTGCCGTTCGAGAAGGCGCCGGAGCAGAAACCCAAGGGGCCGACGGAGGATCAGGTGTTCGAGCGGATCGAGTCCGACCCGGATGTCCAGGACGCGGTGGAGAAGCCCTCCGATGACCTGGTGGAACGCAAGCGCACGGACAACCAGCTCGCCCGGGCAATCGATCTGCTGAAAGGGATCAAGGTCTATCAAGCTGAGGGACGGCTTCGTGCCCAAGGACGGCGCCGCGTCTACTGACCGCGGCGCGGGGAACCCCATCCGCATTCTCGGCATCGAGACCTCGTGCGATGAGACGGCCGTCGGCATCGTCGAGGACGGCCGGCGCATCCTCAGCAACGCGGTGGCCTCAAGCCTGCCGCTCCACGCGCCCTACGGGGGCGTCATCCCGGAGATCGCCGCCCGCGCCCATGTCGAAACCATCTGGGACGTCACGACCCAGGCGCTGGCGGAGGCGCACCTCTCCCCGGCGGACCTCGATGCGGTGGCCGTCACGCAGGGGCCCGGCCTGCCCGGCGCCCTCCTCACGGGCCTCTCGTTCGCCAAGGGCCTCGCGCTCAGCCTCGACCGCCCGCTGATTCCCGTCGACCACCTGGCCGCCCATCTCTATGCGGGCGAGATGTCCGATGAGTCCGTGCAGCCGCCCTACGTAGGGCTGGTCGTCTCGGGCGGGCACACCGTCCTGTGCGTGGCGCACCCCGACTGCCGCTTCGAGCTGCTCGGGGAGACGAAAGACGACGCGGTCGGCGAGGCGTTCGACAAGGTCGCGAAGCTGCTGGGCCTCGGCTATCCCGGCGGGCCGGCGATCGACCGGGTCTCGGATGAGGGCCGCGCGGCCTCGGTGGTCCTGCCGAGGTCGCACAGCAAGCAGCCGTTCGACTTCAGCTTCAGCGGCCTCAAGACGGCGGTGGTCCAGTACGTGCGGAAGGTCTCCGAAGGGCAACCGCAGGGCCTCCAGGCGCAGCAGGTCGCCGACATCGCCGCCGGGTTCCAGGAGGCGGCGGTGGACGTCCTCGTGACGAAGACGCTGCGGGCGGCCCAGCGGACCGGCGTGCGCCGCGTGGTGGCTGGCGGCGGGGTGGCGGCCAACCGGCGGCTGCGCGCGCGGTTGAGCGAGGCCGGGGCCGCGAACAAGCTGCAGGTGGTGTTTCCGCCGCCTGCGCTGTGCGTGGACAACGGCGCCATGATTGCGGGATTGGCCTACCCGCTGCTGCAGCGCGGCCGCGTCGCGCCGCTTTCGATCGCCAGCGACCCGAACCTCTGTCTCGTCTAAAAATCGATGACTGATCTTGTGATTCTCCAGCGGCTGCTGCTCATCACCCTGATTGCGGGCGCCATCGGGTTTGAGCGGGAGCGCCGGGGGCGGGCCGCGGGGTTCCGGACCCACATCCTGGTCGGGGTCGGGGCGTGCCTCATCATGCTCACCGGCCTGTACCTGGCCGAGAGCCTCGCGGGCCGGACGGAGCTCGACCCGACGCGGATGGCCGCTCAGGTCATCAGCGGCATCGGGTTTCTCGGGGCGGGGACCATCCTGCGGTTCCGGGCCTCCGTGCGCGGGCTGACGACGGCGGCCAGCCTCTGGACCGTGGGCGGCGTGGGGGTGGCGGTCGGCGCCGGCTTCGTGCACGGGGCGCTGCTCACCGGCCTGACGCTGATCCTGGTCCTGTTCGGCCTCTCGCGCCTGGAGCAGGCCATGCGGAAGGATTGGTACCAGACCCTCATCGTGGAGACGGTCGGGACGCCTGAGGAGCTCGTGCGGGTCCGGGCGCTCCTGGCCGAGTACGATCTGGAGATCCACGACCTCGATGTCAAACCGGGCCACCAGGCGGACCGGGTGCGGCTCGAGTTCCAGGTGAAGTCGGCGGTCGACCAGCCGCGGGAGGAGATCATCGAGCATCTGCGGCGCTCCACGCGCGCGGTGGAGGCGCACTGGGTGTAACAAAAGGAGGGGCGATGGCTATTCGACGGCAGCGGCCGGAGGAAAGCAGGGAGGAGCGGTGGCTTGAGGTCGATGCGAGCATGACCGGGACGCTCGCGTTCAAGGACCCGGTCAACCTGCAGATCAACGGGCGGTTTGAGGGCACGCTGGATACCAAGGGCCACCTGGCCATTGGCGAGAAGGCGCAAGTCAAGGCCACCATCACGGGCGAGTCGATCACCATCCGGGGCGCGGTGACCGGCAACATCACCGCGACGGGCAGGGTCGAGCTGCTCTCGACGGCCCGGGTCACCGGAAAGGTCACCAGCCCTCGGGTGAGCATGGAGGATGGCGCGATCCTCCAGGGGACGCTGGAGATGTCCGGGGGAATCGGCCAGAGCGCCTGGATGACGATCGAGGAGTTGGCCCGCTATCTCGAAGTGGACGTCGAGACCGTCACGCAATGGGCGAAGGGCGGGCGGCTGCCGGCGCAGCAGGAGGGCGACCGGTGGCGGTTTGAGCGGGCGAAGGTGGAAGAGTGGCTGGCGCAGGAGAAAGTGAAGTAGGCGCGGCACTGAACGGAGGCGGGTGCACGGAGGACGATGGAGAAGTTGTGGACCACAAGCGAGGTGGCGCAGTTCCTTGGCGTCACGGAACTTGACGTGGAGGAGCTGGTCCGTCAAGGGAAACTGACGGGCTACAAGCTCGGGGGGCAGTTCCTGCGGTTCCGCCCCGGCCAGGTGCAAGCCCTGAAAGGCACGGTGTCGTTTCGGCCGTATGTGGGGAGGCCTGCCGTGGAGCGCGCCGGCGCCTGGCGGCAGCGGATGCGGGACTTCCTCTATTTTTACGATTTCTATCTGGTGTCGGCGGCGTTCCTGGCCGTGCTCGTCATCTACCTCATCGCTGCGGGGTGACCTCCATGCTCGACGAGCGCCGGCTTCGGCGATGGATGGGCGAGGTCCGCGACGGCCGCCTGGCGCCCCGCGTCGTGGTGGAGACGCTTCGCCGCCTTCCGTTTGAGGACCTGGGTTTCGCGCGGCTGGACACCCATCGGCGGCTCCGCCGCGGGCTGCCCGAGGTCGTGCTGGGAGAGGGCAAGACTTCGGCGCAGCTCATCCGGATCGCCCGCCGGATGAGCGCCGCCGGTGAGTCGGTGCTGGTGACGCGGCTGGATCCCCACGTCTTCCAGGCCGTGCGCCGCGCCCTCCCGTTCCTGCGCTACGACCCCGTGGCGCGGCTCGCCTATCGGCCCGTCGGGTCCCGGCGGCGCCTGCGCGGGTTCGTCCCGGTGATGACCGGCGGAACGTCGGATGTGCCCGTCGCGGAGGAGGCGGCCCTGACGCTGGAGCTGCTGGGCAGCCGGACCGCGCGGGTCTACGACGTCGGCGTCGCCGGCGTGCACCGCCTGCTCGCCCAATGGCGGCTGCTGCGGCGCGCGCGCGCCATCGTCGTGGTGGCCGGGATGGAGGGGGCGCTGGCCAGCGTGGTGGCCGGGCTCGTGCCCTGTCCGGTGATCGCCGCGCCCACGAGCGTCGGGTACGGCGCAAGCTTCCAGGGCCTGGCGCCGCTCCTCACCATGCTGAACAGCTGCGTGCCGGGGATCGGGGTGGTGAACATCGATAACGGCTTCGGGGCGGCGTATCTCGCCCACCTCATCAATGCGGGGTACACATGAGGAGTCCGGTTCCCTCTTTCCCATCGGAACACTCGAGGAAACAGGGAACCGGACCCGGGACCATAGGAAAATGGGACGTGGTCCCGGGACAGTCGTTCCAGGGAATCCGGCTGCGGGCGGGGGCCGTGCGTCTGAAGCCGGGAGGGGCGATGGAGTGGCATTCCACCCGGTCGCGCGAGGAGCTGCTGGTGCTGCTCGCCGGCCAGGTCGGCCTTGAGACGGAGGGTTCCCGTCATCGTCCCTCGACTCGCGTTGCTCGCTCGGGACGACCCCGAGCAAGGGCCCTTCGGCCAAGGCCGGGGCCCGCGTCGAGGGGTCGCGTCCGGCGCGTGGCGCTGCGGGCCGGGCAGTGCGCGTGGATTCCCCCGCGCACGGTGCATCGCGTCGTCAACCGCTCCGCGGCCAGCGCGTGGTACCTCTACGTCACCGCATGATCCCCTTGCGCCAAGAGACCGTCGCTTCCCGGGTGCGTGAGCTGGGCATCGCCACGACCCGGCAGCTCGAGCAGGCGAAGCAGGAGCTCTCGGCCACGCAGGAGCGCTTCAGCGTGATCCTCGCCCGACAGGGGCTGCTCCGCGATCCCGACGCCGGCAAGCGGCTCGCCACCCAACTGGGATCCGTCCCGCAGCGCCTGGACGCCGCCCCCGGCTCGTGCCCCAAGGCCGATCAGGTGCCTGCCGCGATGTGGCAGGCTCATCGGCTGGTCCCCCTGCGAGAGCACGATGGCAAGCTGCTGCTCGCCACCGATGATCCGTTCGCCGTGTTCGCCCTCGAGTTCCTGGGGGCGCGGTGCGGATGCGAATTGGAAGCGGTCCTGATCCGGGAAGGGGAGCTCGCCCCGCTGTTGGAGGCGACGCCGACTGCTCCGTCCGCTCCCGCCGCCCCCTCCACGCCTGCGATCGCACCTGCTCCGCCCAAGAGCCCGCCGCCCGCACGCAAGACCGCCGCCCCCCCTGAGATGTCTGCCCGTCCGGCGCCCGCCAAGGCTGCGCCCGCCCCGCCGTCGGCGGGGCCGGTGAGCGGAGCGGCGGCCGGCGATGAGCCGATCATCCGCCTCGTGGACTCCATGATGGCCGAGGCGGTCCGGATGCGGGCGAGCGACATCCATATCGAGCCGGCCAAGGACGGCGTGCGGGTGCGGTACCGGATCGACGGGGTGCTGCACGACGTCAACAGCCCTCCGAAAGCGCTGCAGGGGCCGATCGTCAGCCGGATCAAGATCATGGGCGGGCTGAACATCGCGGAGAAGCGCCTCCCGCAGGACGGGCGGCTGCAGCTGGCTGTGGAGAATCGTCCCTTGGATGTCCGCATCTCCACGCTCCCGGCCATGCACGGCGAATCCGTCGTCATGCGGCTGCTCGACCGCAGCCAGCCCATCCGCGGCCTCCAGGAGATGGGGATGCTGCCCCAGGACCAGCAGATCTGGGATGAGCTCATCCATCGCCCGCACGGGATGGTGCTGGTCACCGGCCCCACCGGGTCGGGGAAGACGACCACCCTCTACGGCGCGCTGGCGACGCTGAACCAGCCGGACCGGAAGCTCATCACCGTGGAGGACCCGGTGGAGTACCAGCTGTCGGGCGTCAACCAGGTCCTGGTCCGGTCGTCGATCGGGCTGACCTTCGCCGCCGGCCTGCGGTCCATGCTGCGCCAGGCCCCCGACATCATCATGGTGGGAGAGATCCGCGACCAGGAGACCGCCCAGATCGCGGTCCAGGCGGCGCTGACCGGGCACCTGGTCTTCTCGACGCTGCACACCAACGACGCCCCCTCCGCCATCACCCGGCTGATCGACATGGGGATCGCCCCCTTCCTGGTCGCCTCGACGGTGCAGGGGATCCTGGCCCAGCGCCTGGTGCGGCGCGTCTGCCCGGCGTGCCGGATCACCGATAACGCGACGGCGGAGGAGCAGGCGTTCCTCGGCGAGCCTGCGGTCGCCCAGGTCATCCGCTCAAACGGCTGCGACAAGTGCCGGGGCTGCGGGTTCCTCGGCCGCGTCGGGGTCTTCGAGCTGCTGCGCATCACCGAGCCGGTCCGCCAGCTCATCATCACCAAGGCCTCCGCCTCCCTGATCCGCGCCGCGGCCGTCCGGGAGGGGATGCGCGGGCTCCGGGAGGACGGCGTCATGAAGATCCGGGAGGGGTTGACCACCATGTCCGAGGTGCTGCGCCTGGTGACCGAGGCCGAAGAATGAGCGATCCGCAGCTGAAGGTGCAGGGGCTGGCCGAGGCCTTTGCGCAGGCCGGGGCGGGCATCGGGGCGGAGGCCGCGAAGGACAGCGCCAAGCTCGTCGAGCTGGCCAGCCAGGCGCCCGTCGTGCGCCTCGTGGACGCGGTGCTCTTCGAGGCGGTCAGCCGGCGCGCATCGGATATCCACATCGAGGCGTTCGAGCAGGACGTGTTCGTCCGCTACCGCATCGACGGCCGCTGCTACCAGGTCGCCCAGCCGCCGAAGAGCCTCGCGCTGGCCATCGCCTCGCGGATCAAGGTGCTCGCCAACCTGGACGTCGCGGAGTCGCGCCTGCCGCAGGACGGCCGCATCCTCCTCATGGTGAAGGAGCGCCAGATCGACCTGCGCGTGTCCAGCCTGCCGACGCTGCACGGGGAGAGCATCGTCATGCGGGTGCTCGACAAGGGCTCGCTCGACAAGACGCTGGGCCAGCTCGGCATGGACGCGCTCAGCCAGCAGATGGTGGAGCGGCTCATCCAGCGGCCCCACGGCCTCTTCCTCGTGACCGGGCCCACCGGGGCGGGCAAGACCACGACGCTCTATGCCTGCCTCACGAAGCTCAACAAGCCGGAGACGAAGTGCATCACGACCGAGGACCCGGTGGAGTACGACCTGCCGGGCCTCGTCCAGGTCGCCATCAACCAGAAGATTGAGCTGACGTTTGCGACCTGCCTGCGGGCCATCCTCCGGCATGACCCCGACGTCATCATGGTCGGCGAGATCCGCGACCTCGAGACCGCCCAGACGGCGGTCCAGGCGGCGCTGACCGGGCACCTGGTCTTCTCGACGCTGCACACCAACGACGCCCCCGGCGCGGTGACGCGGCTGCTCGACATGGGGGTGGAGCCGTTCCTCGTGACGTCCACCGTCATCGGGATCCTGGCCCAGCGCCTGGTGCGGGGGCTGTGCCCCCAGTGCCGCGCCCCCTATGAGGCGACGCCGGAGGACCTGGCCGCGCTCCACCTCACGGCGGATCAGGTGGAGCACCACCTGATGCGCGCGACGGGCTGCGAGGCGTGCCAGGGCATCGGGTTCAAGGGGCGGTCGGGGCTGTACGAGCTGCTCGTGATGAGCGACGCGCTGCGGCCGCTCATCATCGAGCGGGCCAGCGTCGGCGCGGTGCGGGAGAAGGCGCGGGCCGAGGGGATGCGCACGCTGCGCGAGGACGGGATCGCGAAGGTCCTGGCCGGCGTCACCACGGTGGAGGAGATGATCCGGGAGACCCAAGACTATGGATAAGCACAACGGTCGAGACAGGAGACAGGGGACAGGGGACCGTCCGGCGGGGCATGTCTCATGTCTCATGTCTCATGTCTCAAAAGGAGGCTTTACTCTCGTAGAGCTCTTGGTGGTGATCGCGATCCTCGGGATCCTCATCAGCCTCGTCACCGCAGGGGCGCAGGCCGCGCGGCGGCGCGGCGCCGTGACGAAGGCGAAGACGACTGTCTCGGCCCTCGAGACGGCCATCGCGATGTACGAGAGCGACATGGGCGAGTATCCGGCGAGCGGGAACGAGACGCTGGTGGCAGCGCTCCAGGACGATCCGGACGACGTCGACTGGGGCGGCCCGTACATGGAGTTCAAGCAGGATGAGCTGGAAGGCGGCGCGCTGCTGGACCCGTGGGGGAACCCCTACGAATATGTCTCGGTCAACGGCGGCTCCCCGAAGCATCGGGAGCGCTCCTACGACCTCTACTCGCTCGGTCCGAACGAGCAGGACGAGGATGGAGCCGGCGACGACATCTACAATTGGTGAGCTGACGGCAGGGACAAGAGACAGGGGACAGGGGACAGGGGACCGTCCGGCGGGACCCGTCTCATGTCTCATGTCTCATGTCTCAAGACGCTCGTCTTCCGGCGGGATGACGCTGGTCGAGCTGCTGGTCGTCCTGGGCGTCATCGGCATCATTCTGGCGATCAGCGTGCCGGGCATGGCGGGCTACGCCAGGCAGCTGCGCCTCAAGACGGCGACCCGGCAAACCGTCGGGCTGCTCTCGCTCGCCCGCAGCCTCGCGATCAGCTCGCGGACGGACCACACGGTGGTCGTGAACCCGGAGCAGGGGGTGATCCAGATTGTCAACGAGGCCACGGGGGACACGCTCGAGCAGACGGTGCGGCTGCCCTCGTCCGTGACGGTCGAGCTGGAGTCCGGCGGAGAGCCATCGCAGGAGTTGAGCCTCACGTTCCGTCCCAGCGGCGCCTTGACGGGCCGGACGGTCTTGCTGCGCCTGGCCGATCGGGATAGACACCACGCCGTTCAGGTGACAGGCGCCACCGGCGCCGTCAGCGTCCAATGACGCTTGACGAAGGCGGAAAATCATGCTACAGTCCTCTCGGATTGCCTATGGGTAGCTTCCGGCGCCCGGTCCTCGACGGGCTGACCTTCCTCGCGGTTATTCTCATTCCCGTGACGGTCGCTCTTTCCAACACCCTGCGCGAAGAAGCCGTGAGCTATCGGACCCAGGGCTATGAGGCCCAACGGCGGGGCGATGCCGCCACCGCGTTGACGTACTACCAGAAGGCGGCCGCGCTCGACCCCTCCTACCCGACGCCGCACAACGACATCGGCATCGTGCTGGAGGAGCAGGGGCGGTTGAGCGAAGCCGAAGCGTCCTATCAGCGGGCGCTCGCGCTGAACCCCAACTACCTCGAAGCCCATGCGAATCTGGCCATGCTGTACGAACGGATGGGCGAGCGGGAGAAAGCGATTTCCCACTGGCGGACGCGCTATGAGCTGGGGGAGGGCGACGACCCCTGGACCGCTCGTGCCGAGGAGCGGCTCGTGGCCCTCGGCGTCCTCAGCGCGCGCGCCGGCCTGAAAGGCACCGAGCGCCGGCGGCTCACGGATGACGCGTTCCGCGCGCACGCGCAATCGATCAAGGACTTTCGCTCGCTCACGGAAACGCATGGCAACTGGCCGTAGCGCGCCGGCCGCCCACACCCCGATACATCCATCATCACCCCGTTGATCTAGCCCAATCATCCGGTTCCTCGCCACACATTCACAATGGGAGCGCCACGAGCGTTTTTGATCGATGGCACCGCGTTCTGCTACCGCGCCTTCCACGCGATCCGGGGCTTGAGCACCGCGGACGGGCGGCCGACCAACGCCGTGTACGGCTTTATCCGGATGCTCGACTCGCTCCGCGAGAAGGAGCGGCCGGACTTCCTGGCCGTCGCCTTCGACGTGGGCAAGCCCACGTTCCGGCATCAGCGGTTTGAGGCCTACAAGGTCCAGCGCAAGCCCATGCCGGACCCGCTCATCGCGCAGCTCCCGCTGGTCAAGCGGCTGCTCGAGGCCTCCCGCGTGCCCGTCTTCGAGCGGGAGGGGTACGAGGCCGAGGACGTCCTGGGCACGATCGCCCGGCGGATCGTCGGCCAGGGGGTGGAGGTGTTCCTGGTAACCGGTGACAAGGATGCGCTTCAGCTCGTCAACAGCCACATCAAGGTCTACAACCCGCACCGGGAGGAGGCGGCGGTCCTCGACGCCGACGCCGTCCAGGCGCGCTATGGCGTCGGGCCGGAGCGCCTCGTGGACCTGATGGCGCTGATGGGCGATGCGACCGACAACATCCCCAGCGTCCCCGGCATCGGGGAGAAAACGGCCTCCGGCCTGCTCCAGCGGTTCGGCACCCTCGACGCGCTCTACGAGCATCTCGACGAGCTGGAGAGCCCCGCCCGCCGGGCCAGCCTCGCCGCGTCGCGGGACCAGGTGGCGCTCTCGCGGGAGCTGGCCCGGATCGACACGGAGGTCCCGCTGGACGTCCGGCTCGATGACCTGCGGCCCCGGGAGCCCGATTGGCCGCGCCTTCGCGCCCTCTTGCGGGAGCTGGAGTTCAAGCAGCTGCTCCAGGCGCTCGATGCCCGCGCCCCAGCCCCTGCCGGGCCCGCAACCGCGGTGCGGGGCCTGACCACGCCCCAGGAGGTCGAGGCATGCCTGCAGCGCCTTGGCGCCGCCCCGGAGGCGGGGGTCTTTTGCCAGCCGGTTCCGGACGGCATCCTCCTTGCCATGGCCTGCGAGGAGCGCGCCGCGTGGGTGACGGCGCTCGACCGGGAAACGCTCACTGCTGACACAGGACGTCGGCTCTGCGACTGGCTGGCCGACCCGCGCGCGCCCAAAGTGGCCCATGACGCGAAGGCAATCATGCGGCTGCTCGCCCGGTTCGGGATCGAGCTGGACGGCATCACGGGCGACCCCATGCTCGCCGCCTACCTCCTGAACCCCGCCCGGACGAACCAGGAGCTGAGCGACCTCTCGGCGGAGTGGTGTGATGAGCCGCTCGGGGCGCTGCCGAAGCGGCAGGAGCCCTCCGCGTCTCTGGCGCCTGGCCTGTCTGCCGTGCCGAGCACGGCACAGGCAGGCGCGGCGGAGCCGTGGGCGCCCGTTGCGCAGCGGGCCTGCGCCATCGTCCGCCTGCACAGGCGGCTGCTCGCGAAGCTCCGCGAAAACGGCCTGGAGCCGCTGTACGCGGACCTCGAGCTGCCGCTGCTCCACGTGCTGGCCCGGATGGAGGCCGCGGGGGTGGCGGTGGACCTCAGGCACCTCGCCGGGCTGAGCGCCTCGATGCAGGCGCAGATGAGTCAGCTCACCACGGAGATCTACCGGCTGGCCGGGACCGAATTCAACCTCAATTCGCCGCGGCAGCTGGCCCAGGTGCTGTTTGAGCGGCTTGCGCTTCCCGTCGTGAAGCGCACGAAGACGGGCCCCTCCACCGACAGCGACGTGCTGGCCAAGCTGGCCGCCCAGCATCCCTTGCCCCAGCAGCTCATCCAGTACCGCGAGCTCTCGAAGCTTGTCTCCACGTATGTGGAGGCGCTGCCCAAGCTCGTGGACCCCGCCACGGGGCGGCTCCACACCACGTTCAACCAAACCGCCACGGCCACCGGGCGGCTCTCCTCAAGCGACCCCAACCTCCAAAACATCCCGGTCAAGACGGAGCTCGGGCGCTCGATCCGCAAGGCGTTCATCGCCGGCCTCCCGGACGGGGTGCTGCTCGCCGCCGACTATACCCAGGTTGAGCTGCGCATCCTGGCGCACCTCTCGGGGGATGAGCAGCTCGTGGAGGCGTTCCGGAAGGGCCACGACATCCATCGGGTCACCGCCTCGCTCATCTACGGCCTGCCAGAGGAGGCCATCCAGCCGGCGCAGCGCAACGCGATGAAGGCGGTGAACTTCGGCATCCTCTACGGGATGTCCGCGCGCGGGCTCTCGCAGGAGCTGGGCATCCCGCTCGAGGAGGCCCAGGCGTTCATCGAGGCCTACTTCCAGCGGTATCCCAAGGTGCGGGCGTACCTGGACAGCCAGATCGAGCGGGCGCGGCGCGACGGCTTCGTCCAGACGCTGCTCGGCCGGCGCCGGTACATCCCGGAGGTCAACAGCCCCGATGGCATGACCCGGCAGTTCGGCGAGCGGATGGCCATCAATGCCCCGATCCAAGGGACGGCGGCGGACCTCATCAAGCGGGCGATGGTCCAGCTCGATGAGCGGCTGGCTCGTGAGCGGATGAGCAGCCGCATGGTCCTGCAGGTCCACGACGAGCTGGTCCTTGAGACCCCGCGCGGGGAGCTGGAGCGGCTCTCCCGCCTCGTGCGGGACACGATGGAAGGCGCCATCGCGCTGGATGTCCCGCTCACGGTCACGCTGAAGGCCGGCCCCAACTGGCTGGAGCTGTCGGAACTGCCAGGCGCGTAATGTGTAAAGCGTAATGCGTAATGTGACGGAACCTCCTGCGCCGCAGTTGCATTACGCCTTACGCATTACGCATTGAACAAGACTGGCATTGTTTAGGGATGGTGGTGATCGGCGTCACGGGCGGGGTCGGCACCGGCAAGAGCACCGTCGCCCGGATGTTCCAGCGGCTCGGCGCGGTGGTGCTGGACGCGGACGCGCTCGCCCATGAGGCAATGGAGCCGAACCGCCCGGCCTGGCGGCGCATCGTGCGGGCGTTCGGGAAAGGGATCCTCAACCCGGATCAGACGATCAACCGCAGGCGCCTGGCGCAGCGGGTGTTCCGGGATGCAGAGGCCCGCAGGCGCCTGGAGCGGATCATCCATCCGCAGGTGCTGCGGGAGATCCGGCTGCGCATCGGCCGGCTGCGGCGCGCGCGACGCACGCGCGCGGTCGCGCTGGACGTCCCGCTCCTGATCGAATCGGGTGCTGCGCGGATGGCGGATGCGCTGGTGGTGGTGACGGCACCGCCTGAGGTCCAGCGCCGGCGGGCGCAGCGCCGGCATGGGTGGTCAGCGGAGGAGACCAAGCGACGGATTCGGGCGCAGTGGGATCTGGCGGCCAAGGCGGCCTTGGCCGATTACGTGGTCGATAATTCGGACGGCGTGGATGCCACGCGAACACAGGTGAGACGGATATGGAAACAACTGGTGCCGCACCGCAGCAGCAACAGCAGGCCAAGCTCGACATCGCCGCGCTGAAGGATTTGAAGATCTCGGAGCTCACGAAGGTGGCGCGCGAGCTGGGGGTCAACGGGATCTCCGGCTTGAAGAAGCAGGACCTGATCTTCAAGATCCTGTCGGCGCAAACGGAAAAGGAGGGGCTCATCTTCTCCTCCGGGGTGCTGGAGATCCTGCCGGACGGGTTCGGCTTCCTCCGGTCGCCCAACTACAACTACCTGCCGTGCCCGGACGACATCTACGTCTCGCCGTCCCAGATCCGCCGCTTCGACCTGCGGACGGGCGACGTCGTCAACGGACAGGTCCGGCCGCCGAAGGAGGGGGAGCGCTACTTCGCCCTCCTGAAGGTCGAGGCGGTGAACCACGAGAACCCCGAGGACTCGAAGGTCAAGGCGAACTTCGACAACCTCACGCCGATCTACCCGAAGGAGCGGTTCGTGCTCGAGACCTCCCAGAAGGAGGTCTCGACCCGCATCATGGACCTCCTGACGCCGATCGGGAAGGGCCAGCGCGGGCTCATCGTGGCGCCCCCCTACAGCGGCAAGACCGTCCTGCTGCAGAAGATCGCCAACGCCATCACGACGAACCATCCGGAGGTGGTCCTGATCGTGCTGCTCATCGACGAGCGGCCGGAAGAGGTGACCGACATGCAGCGCTCGGTCAAGGGCGAGGTCATCTCCTCCACGTTCGACGAGCCGGCCGACCGCCACATCCAGGTGGCGGAGATCGTGCTGGAGAAGGCCAAGCGCCAGGTGGAGCACAAGAAGGACGTCGTGGTGCTCCTCGATTCCATCACGCGCCTGGCCCGGGCCTACAACACGGTCGAGCCCCACAGCGGGCGCGTGCTGACGGGCGGCCTCGACGCCAATGCGCTCCACAAGCCGAAGCGGTTCTTCGGCTCCGCGCGCGGCGTGGAGGAGGGCGGCAGCCTCACCATCATCGGGACCTGCATCGTGGACACCGGCTCCCGGATGGACGAGGTCATCTTCGAGGAGTTCAAGGGGACGGGGAACATGGAGCTGACGATGGACCGCAACCTGTTCCAGCGGCGGGTCTATCCGGCCATCGACATCCGGCGCTCGAACACGCGGCGGGAGGAGCTGCTCGTCCCGAACGATGACCTCCAGCGGATCTGGGTCCTGCGCAAGGTCCTCAACGAGATGGACCCGGTGCAATCGATGGAGCTCCTGATCGACCGGCTCTCCAAGACGAAGTCGAACCAGGAGTTCCTCGCGACGATGGCGAAGAAGAGCTGAGGGCCACCACATGAAGGACGGCATCCATCCGGAGTACGTCGAGTGCACGATCACCTGCACCTGCGGCGCTGTCTACCAGACCCGCTCGACGCGAAAGAGCCTGCACGTGGAGATCTGCGCCAGCTGCCATCCCTTCTTCACCGGCACGCAGAAGCTGGTGGACACGGCCGGCCGCGTGGAGAAGTTCAAGCGGAAGTACAGCCGCAAGACACCCGCCAAGAAATGACAGCGATAGTCCCGGGTCCGGTTCCCGGTTTCCCGGAGTTCTCCGATAGGAAAGCGGGAACCGGACTCCTCATTTGAATGATCCCTCGGCAACAACTCCTTGACCAGCTCGCGCAGTTCGACCGGCGCTACACGGAGCTGGAGCAGCGCCTCGCCGAGCTGGCCGGCAGCCGCAGCGACCCGCAGGCCTACCAGGCGCTCTCCAAAGAGCTCTCCGACCTGCGCGACACCGTGCTGAGCTACCGGACGTACCTGCGGATCGAGCGCGAGGCGGTCGAAGCGGAATCACTCTTCCATGCCCAGGGCGACCTGGAGGTGCGGGAGCTGGCCAAGGAAGAGGCGGTGGCGCTGCGCCAGCAGCAGGTCGAGCTGCTGGCGGAGCTTGAGCGGGATTGGCTCTCGCGGCACGAAGCGCCGGAGCGTCCCCTGATCGTCGAGATCCGGGCCGGCACCGGCGGCCAGGAAGCGAGCCTGTTCGTGGCCGACCTCTACCGCATGTACACCAAATACGCGGCGCGGTGCGGTCTCGCGGTGGAGCCGCTGGAGTCGCAGCGGACGGAAGCGGGCGGGTTCAAGGAGATCGCGTTCTCGGTGAAGGGCCCGGGCGCCTGGCGGCGGTTCCAATATGAGCGGGGGGTCCACCGGGTGCAGCGCGTGCCCGCCACGGAAGCGCAGGGACGCATCCATACCTCCACCGTGACCGTGGCGGTCCTGCCGGAACCAGAGGAGGTCGAGCTGGCGGCGATCCCGTCGAAGGACCTCCAGATCGACGTCTTCCGGTCGTCCGGTCCAGGGGGGCAGGGGGTGAACACGACGGACTCGGCGGTGCGCATCCGGCATCTCCCCACGGGCCTGGTCGTGACCTGCCAGGATGAGCGGAGCCAGCTGCGGAACAAAGAGAAGGCGATGCGCGTGCTCCGGGCCCGGCTGCTCGAAGCGCTCCAGCAGGACAAGCGGCAGCAGGCCGCCCAGGACCGCCGCAAGCAGGTGGGCACGGGTGAGCGCAGCGAAAAGGTCCGGACCTACAATTTTCCCGATCGCCGCGTGACCGACCACCGCATCGGGCTGACCCTCCACAAGTTTGACCTCATCCTCGAGGGGGACCTTCAGGAGCTCGTGGACGCGCTGAGTGCCGCGGACCGGTCGACCGCGCTCCAGGGCGAGACAGGCCCATGAGCCGGCGCCTCGTGCGGGAGGGGGCGCGGCGGCTGCAGGCGGCGGGCCTGGCGCATGGGCGATACGAGGCCGAGTGGCTTCTCGGCCGCCTGACGGGGACCTCGCCGCTTGAGCTGTACCTGCGGGGGGAAGGGGAGGAACCCCCGGCGCCCATCGCGGAGCGATTTCTCTCGCAGATCGATGCGCGGGCCGCCGGCACGCCGTTCCAATACCTCCTCGGCGAGGCGGAGTTCTGCGGGCAGCCGTTCGCCGTCCGGCCCGGCGTCTTCATCCCGCGCCCGGAAACCGAAGCGGTGGTCGAGGCGGCGCTGCGGGCGCTGCGCGAGCGGCAGCGGCGGGCGGGAGCTTCGCTGCGGCTCCTCGACCTGGGGACGGGCAGCGGCTGCATCGCCGTGACCCTGGCGCGGGCGCTGCCGGCTTGTGTTGTCGTGGGAGTTGAGCTATCATGGGAGGCGCTGTGCGTCGCCCGCCAGAACGTCCTGCGCCACGGGCTCGCCTCGCGGGTGCAGCTGGTGCAAGGGCGTTGGACGCAGCCGCTGCGCGGCGCGTTCGACGGGGTGGTCGCCAACCCCCCGTACATCCCCAGCGCTCAGGTGGACCACCTCCCGTTGGACGTGCGGCAGGAGCCCCGGGCAAGCCTTGACGGCGGCGGCGACGGGATGCGGGACCTGAGCGAGCTCATGCGTCAGGCCCCGCGGCTGTTGGCGCCAGGCGGCGTCCTCGCGCTCGAATGCGGCGAGGAGCAGACAGCACCGCTGGCCGCCGCAGCGGGATGGGCGCGGGACGTGAGTCCGCTGCGGGACCTGGCGCAGCGGCCGCGCGGCATACTGGCTATCAAGGCAGGGAAGGAGCCGGTCCTCGGGTGACCCGATCGTCCGGTTCGCCGGTTTCCCCGATCGCCCCCGTCGCGAGCGAGAGATTGCTCATCAGGCCCAGCGGGCCGCTGCGCGGGACGGCGGTGGTGAACGGGGCCAAGAACGCCGCGCTGCCGATCATGGCGGCGTGCCTGTTGACAGACGAACCGTCGATCATCGAGCGCGTCCCGCACGTGACGGACGTCGTGACGATGATCGAGATCCTCCGGCAGCTGGGGGTGTCCGTCTCGTTCGCGGACGGGCGGCTGTCGGTCGCGCCCGGCCGGTACACCGGCACCGCGGCCCCCTACGATCTGGTGAGCCGGATGCGGGCCTCGGTGTGCGTGCTGGGGCCCCTGCTCACCCGGCAGGGGAAGGCCCAGGTCTCCATGCCGGGCGGCTGCGTCATCGGGCCGCGCCCCATCGATCTCCACCTGAAGGGGCTGCAGGCGCTCGGGGCGGCCTTCACGATCGAGCATGGGTACGTCGTCGGCACGGCGAGCGGGTTGCGGGGCGGCCGCGTGCAGCTCGGCGGAGCCTTCGGCTCCTCGGTGCTCGCGACGGCCAACGTGATGATGGCCGCGACGCTGGCGGAGGGCGTCACGACGATCGAACAGGCCGCCTGCGAGCCTGAGGTGGTGGACCTGGCCCATTGCCTCATCGGCATGGGGGCCCGCATCGAGGGGCAGGGCGGACCGGTCATCCGGGTGGAGGGGGTGAGCCGCCTCCGCGGGGCCCATCACCGGATCATCCCGGATCGCATCGAAAGCGGCACCCTGATGATCGCCGCCGCGATGGTCGGCGGCGACCTGACGCTCGAGGGGGCGCGTGCCGAGCACCTGGGCGCGGTGATCGACAAGCTCGCGGAGGCCGAGGTCGTGATCGAGAAGTTGGACAGCGCGCTGCGGGTTCGCGCGGCCCATCCGCCGCGGGCGGTGGAGATCACGACGCTGCCGTTTCCCGGATTCCCGACGGATCTCCAGGCCCAGATGATGGCGCTGATGGCGGTGGGCCGCGGGGTGAGCGTGCTGACGGAGAAGGTCTACCCCGAGCGCTTCATGCACATCGGGGAGCTGAACCGGATGGGCGCCGCCATCACCCGCGAAGGGTCCAGCGCGATCGTGAAGGGGGTGGAGCGGCTCTCCGGCGCGCCGGTGAACGGGTCCGAC
Source organism: Candidatus Omnitrophota bacterium (assembly GCA_016180575.1). Lineage (GTDB taxonomy): Bacteria > Omnitrophota > Gorgyraeia > Aquiviventales > Aquiviventaceae > JACPAY01. The sequence goes on from JACPAY010000008.1 coordinate 47,774, forward strand.
CTGCGCGCATCGGCCGCGCTCCTGCTGGCGGGGATGTGTGCGGAGAACCAGACCGAGCTGACCGGCGTGGAGCATCTGAAGCGCGGCTATCAGAACCTCGAGGAACAGCTGGTGCGCCTGGGCGCCGATATCCAGCGCATCAGCTAATCGGAAAGGAGCCCATGGTCGTCATTCGCTTGCAGCGGCGGGGCACGAAGAAGACCCCGCACCATCGCATCGTCGCGGCCGACCGGCGCCATGCCCAGCGCGGGCGGGTGCTGGAGACGCTGGGATACTACGACCCCTCCGATGACCCCCCGCGGTTCTTGCTGGATGAGGCGCGCCTGGGGTACTGGGTGTCGACGGGCGCCCAGATGTCCGAGGCGGTCGCCGCCCTCGTGAGGCGGTTCAAGCGCACGCAGGCGAATGCGGTGTGATGTGCTGACGGCGTTCCCGGAGATGTTCCCGGGCGTGCTGGGCGCCTCGATCCTGAAGCGCGCCCAGGCGAGCGGCCGCCTGCGGATCGCGGTCCATGACCTGCGAGACTACACGCATGACAAGCGCCGGACGCTCGATGACCGCCCCTACGGCGGCGGGCCGGGCATGGTGATGCGCGTGGAGCCGATCGCCGAGGCGGTCGAGGCCCTGCGCGCGGGGTGCCGAAGCGCCCGCCACCGCAGCTGTCAGACGATCCTGCTCACGCCGGCGGGCGAGCGGCTCACGTCGAGCCTGGCGAAGGAGCTGGCCGGCGTCGGGCACCTGGTCCTCATCTGCGGCCACTACGAGGGGGTTGATGAGCGCGTGCGGGAGCTGCTCGTGGACCGCAGCCTGTCCATCGGCGATTACGTGCTGACGGGCGGGGAGCTGCCGGCGATGGTGCTCATCGACTGCATGGCCCGCTTTGTCCCGGGCGTGCTCGGGCACCGGGAGGCGACGGTGGAGGAGTCCTTCAGCGCCGGGTGGCTTGAGTACCCGCAGTACACGCGGCCGACGACGTTCCGGGAGAAGCGGGTGCCGGACGTGCTGCTGTCCGGCGATCATGAGCGCATCGCGCGGTGGCGGAAGCTCCAGGCCGCGGCCCGGACGCTGGCGACGCGGCCGGATCTGGCGACGAACGGCCGCCGCCGCGAGGGTGGTCAACGGAGAGGGTGAGATGGACTGGCTGACACAGGTGCACGGCACAGCGCCGCCCGAGCGGCCGGCGTTCCGTCCGGGCGATGAGGTCCGTGTCTGGTACCGGATCCTCGAGCAGGGCAAAGAGCGGCTGGGGCAGTTTGAGGGGATCGTCATCCGCCTCAGGGGGGCCGGGCGGTCGCGGACGTTCACCGTCCGGCGCGTCACGCACGGCGAGGGGGTCGAGCGGGTCTTTCCCGTCGATTCGAAGATCATCTCCAAGATCGACGTCCTCCGACAGGGCAAGGTCCGTCGCAGCCGCCTCTATTTCCTGCGGTCGGTGATCGGCAAGCGCCGCATCGCCGCGGCGAGCGAGCCCAAGACCCTGAATGCCGAGCCCGCCACCGAGAAGCCCGAGGGGATCGCCGCCGCGACCGGGCAGCCCGCCCCGCAGCCCTGACGCGCTGGTCCGCGCCGCCGGGTTCCGCTGGGTGGCGGGGGTGGACGAGGCGGGCTGCGGTCCGTGGGCCGGCCCCGTGGTGGCCGCCGCGGTCATCCTCCGCGCGTCCAGCCTGCCGGTCCGCATCGACGACTCCAAGCGGCTCACCCCGGCCCAACGCGCGAGGGCCTTTCAGGCCATTCTGGAGCATGCCGAGGTGGGCTTCGGGATTGTCTGCGCCCAGGAGATCGACCGCGAGAACATCCTCCGGGCCGCCCACGCGGCCATGCAGCACGCGGTGCTGGATCTCCCCCGGGTTCCGGATTTCATCCTCCTCGACGGCCGCTTTCCCCTGAGCCCTCCGCATCCCTGCTGGCCGATCGTCCGGGGCGATCAGCGCAGCTATGTCATCGGCTGCGCTTCCATCATGGCGAAGGTGCTGCGGGACGGGCTGATGGACTTCTACCACCGGCTCGCCCCACGCTACGCCTTCAACCGCCACAAGGGCTACGGCACCGCGCTGCACGCCGAGCGCCTGCGGCGGCTTGGGCCGTCGGTGTTCCACCGGCGCAGCTTCGGCCCCGTGGCCGAGGCGATCCTGCATGAGCGACGCGCACAGCTTTGACATCGTGTCGAAGGTGAATCTGCAGGAGCTGCGGAATGCGCTCCAGCAGGCGCAGAAGGAGGTCGCGACACGGTTCGACTTCCGCGGCAGCCGCGCCGGCATCGCGTTTGAGGAGTCGCCGCCGGTGGTCAAGCTCACCGCGGATCAGCCTGCCCAGCTGAAGGGCGTGCTCGACGTGCTGCAGGGGAAGATGGCGAAGCGGGGCGTGCCGCTGAATGCCTTCCGGTGGGATCCGCCCGACACGCTCCCGGGCGGCGGCGCCAAGCAGCAGGGCCATCTCCAGCAGGGATTGAGCACGGAGCACGCCCGGGACATCGTGGCGACGATCAAGGCGCTGGGCTTGAAGGTGCAGCCGCGCATCGATGGCGATGCGGTGCGGGTGAGCGCGAAGGCGATTGATGACCTCCAGACGGTCATCCAGGCCGTGAGAGCGAAGGGCTTCCCGGTCCCCCTGCAGTTCGAAAATTACCGCTGAACGGTGGTGTCTCAATGTGGCGGGTCCTGCCGCGCCGCCACCCCGTCGGCTGTCCTCGGCCTTCGCCTGCGGGCAGGCGACGGGGTCCCCGGCTCTGCGTCACCCGCCAAATTGAGTGTTTGGGGTGTCCCGGTATCCATCTTCTGATAGGGCTGTGGGTTGCAAGGCTCAATCGAGCAGTTTCTAGCGCAGGTTGCCCGGCGGGGGTCCTGGGTGGGCGGGGGGAGTGTCGCGGCGTTCAGCGCGGCGCTCTCGGCCGCGCTCCTCGAAAAGTTGGTCCATGACCCCGCCGCCGCCCGGCGTCTCGGCGCGGTGCGCCGGGAGTGCCTGGCGCTGCTGGACCGGGACGCGGAGGCGTTCGCCCGCGTCATCCGGACGACGCGGCGCAAGGACCGGCGGGCCTTCCGGGCAGCGCTCCAGGCGGCGACCGAAGTGCCCTGCCGCGTCTTCGAGCACGCCCAGCGGGTGCAGGCCGCGTGCCGCGCCGCCCAGCAAGCCGTCAAGCCGAGATTCCAGTCGGACCTGCGGTGCGCGATGGCCGTGGCGATCGCCGCGGGGGAATCGGCCCGCACGCTGATTCACACCAACCTCGCCTGGCTGAACGACCCGGCCTATGCGAAGCGAATCCGCCGAAGGCTCCAGGCCGCCGGATGACCGAGCAGCTTCTCCGCGCAGCCGATATCGTCGACCGGCTGGAGCCGCAGCTCAAACGGGACATCGACCAGCTCCGCGCACAGCACGGGAAGGGGCCGCACCTCCGCATCCTCTACTTTACGGACCACTCGCCCTCGATCTTGTTTAAAAACGCGCAAGAAAAGGTCGCGAGGCGGCTTGGCATCACCCCGGGAACTCAGGGCTGCGATTGGGGGCATGTGACACGTGAAGAGGTGAAACGCGTGATCACGCAATGGAACCGCGACCCGGCGGTCCACGGAATCTTCGTCCATCAGCCGCTGCCTCCGCAGCTGGACGCTCAGGAGATTTCCACGCTCATTGATCCGCAGAAGGACGTGGAGGGCATCCATCCGCAAAACTCCGCCAGGCGGTTTTTCGCTAAGGCGCGGATCGGGTCCTGCACGGCGCTCGCGGTCATGGAGCTGATCGACGAGGCGCTCCGGCGGAGCGGGGGCACGCTGGAAGGCAAGGAGGCCGTGGTCGTCGGGCACAGCGAGATCGTGGGGCGCCCCGTGGGGATGCTGCTGCTGGACCGGCTGGCGACGACGACGGTGTGCCACGTGGCGACGAAGGCGCTTCAGCAGCACGTGGAGCGGGCGGACGTCCTGGTGGTGGCGGTCGGGCAACCCGAGCTCATCAAGGGCGCGTGGATCAAACCGGGCGCGGTCGTCATCGACGTCGGCATCAACGTGGTCGGGGGGAAGGTGGTGGGCGATGTGGAGTTCGAGGCCGCCCGCGCGCGCGCGGCCTTCCTCACGCCGGTCCCCGGCGGGGTGGGCCCGGTCACCGTCATGATGGTGATGAAGAACACCGTGGAAGCGTTCAAGCTCCAACAAAAAGGTTAGCGTGTTTGCGCGTTTGCGAGTTTGCGCGTTCGTGTCACGGTAGACTGAACGCGCCAACGCGCCAACGCGCCAACGCGTGAACTCAACATGAGTTTGTCTGAGTCGAATAGGTTCGAAGCGAAGCTAGGGAAGAAAACGTTCTTAGTCACGATGGAGGTCAACCCGCCGAAGGGGACCGATCTCTCCGAGATCCTGAGCGCGGTGGCGCGGGTCAAGGGGCTCGTGGACGCCATCAATGTCACCGACGGCTCAGGCGCCATCATGCGCGCCTGTCCCCTGGCGGTGGCGAAGAGCGTGCTGGATGCCGGGGTGGACCCCATCTTCCAGATGACCTGCCGCGACCGCAACCGCCTCGCGCTGCAGGCGGACCTGCTCGGGGCCGCCATCCTCGGCATCCGGAACGTCCTCCTGCTCACCGGCGACGACCCGAAAGCCGGGGACCACCCCGACGCCAAGCCGGTCTTTGACATCAACTCCGCCGCGCTCATGCAGGCCGCGAAGGGGCTCGCCGAGGGCAAGGACATGGCCGGGAAGCCGCTCGCCGGCTCGCCGCAATTCTGCATCGGGGCGGCGGCCGATCCCGGGGCGAAGGACCTCGACGTGGAGCTGCAGAAGTTCCAGGCCAAGATCGGGGGCGGCGCCGCGTTCTTCCAGACGCAGGCGGTCTTCGATCCCGCGAAGCTGGCGGCCTTCATGGGCCGGGCCAAGCCGTTCGGCAAGCCGGTGCTGGCGGGGATCCTGCTCGTCAAATCGGCGAAGATGGCGCGCTACATGAACGACCACGTGTGGGGCATCCACGTCCCGGATGACCTCATCGCGCGCTTCGAGCGCGCCGCGGACAAGCGGGCGGAGTGCGTGGCCGTGACGACCGAGCTCATCCGCGCCGTCCGGCAGTCGGCGGACGGCATCCATCTCTACGCCCTCGGCTGGGAGGACCTCGTGCCGGACATCCTGACGAAGGCGCTCGCATGAGCTCGGCGCTCACCACGGGACCCCTGCAGAAGACGGCGCTCCACGAGCGGCACCGGCAGCTCGGCGCCAAGATGACCGACTTCCACGGCTGGGACATGCCGCTCTACTACACGAGCATCCTCGAGGAGCACCAGGCGGTGCGCCAGGCCCTGGGGCTCTTCGACGTCTCCCACATGGGCCAGGTCCTCGTGACCGGTCCCGACGCGCGCGAGACGCTGAACCGGTGCCTGGTGAGCGACCTCGCGCAGGTGGAGAGCGGGCGCGCCTGCTACACGCTCATGCTGAACCCGGAGGGCGGGATTCTGGACGACCTCATCGTCTACCGGCTCGGCGAGCAGGACTACCTGGTCATCGTCAACTGCGGCAACCGCGCAAGCGACGTCGCGTGGCTCAACGCCCACCGCGAGGGCCGCGCCACCGTCACCGACATCAGCCAGGGCCGCTCGATCGTCTCGGTCCAGGGGCCGCTGGCCTGCCGGGTGCTGGAGCAGATGCTGGACGCGAAGGTCGCCGGGCTCTCGCGGTTCGGCATCGCGCCCGTCCGCCACATGGGCCCTGAGGCATGCATCGCCCGCACGGGATACACGGGCGGCGACGGCTTTGAGCTGTTCCTCCCCGACGCCCACGCCAAGCGGCTGTGGGACGCCATCCTGAGCGCCGCCCAGCCGCTCGGCGCGCGTCCGGTCGGGCTCGGCGCGCGGGACACCCTGCGGGTCGAGGCGGGGCTGCGGCTCTACGGGACCGACATGGACGCCTCGACCAGCCCCCTCGAGGCGGGCCTCGAGTGGACGGTGGCGGCCAACAAGCCGGACTTCATCGGCCGCGCGGCGCTGGCGCACCAGCGCCTGCAGGGCCTCACGCGCCGGTTCGCCGGGTTCGAGCTCGCGCAGGGGCCGATCCCGCGCGGCGGGACCGCGCTGGAGGCGGGCGGGCGGATCGTCGGCACGGTCACCAGCGGGACGTTCAGTCCGGTCCTGAACAAGCCGCTCGGCATGGGCTATGTGGAGCCGGCATGCGCGGCGCCGGGCGTTGCGCTCACGATGACGGTCCGGAGCCAGCGGTACGCGGCGACCGTGGTCAAGCTGCCCTTTTGGAAAGGACAGGCGAAACAGCCCGCGATCCCCAACCTGGAGCGCACAACGTGATGCAGGTCCCTGCGGAGTTGCGGTACACCAAGACGCACGAGTGGATGAAGCGCGAGGCCAGCGAGGCGGTCGTCGGCATCACGGCCCACGCGCAGGAGGAGCTGCGGGACGTGGTGTTCGTGGAGCTGCCGAAGGTCGGCAAGGCGGTGAAGCAGGGAGAGCCGGCGGCGGTCATCGAGTCGGTCAAGGCCGCGTTCGACATCTACGCCCCGGTCTCCGGCACCGTGACCCGCGTCAACGAGGCGGTGGCGAAAACGCCCCAGCTCGTCAACCAGGATTGCTATGGGGCCGGGTGGCTCTTTGCCCTCGCCCCGAGCGCGCCGGCGGAGGCGTCGTCGCTGCTCTCGTCAGAGGCATATGCAAAACAGGTCCAGGCGTAAGTCGGCGAATATCCCGGGGACACGTCCATTTTCCCGTCCTCGGCCGAGAGGAAAATAGACGCGTCCCCGCATCGAATGGATTACGCCCCGAACACCGACGCCCAGCTGCAGGAGATGCTCCGCGCCATCGGCGTGGGTTCGTTCGAATCGCTCATCAGCACGGTGCCGGCGGAGCTTCACGCGCGCGCGCTCGAGGTGCCGTCGGGATTGGCCGAATCGGAGGTGATCGCGCTCGGCGAGGAGCTGGCCGGGCGCAACCGCGCGCTCACCGAGGTCGTCTCGTTCCTCGGGGCGGGCTGCTATGCGCACCTCATCCCGACGGTGGTGGATGCCCTCGCCTCCCGCGGCGAATGGCTGACGCCCTACACCCCCTATCAGGCCGAGGCGAGCCAGGGGACGCTGCAGGCGATCTATGAGTTCCAGACGATGGTGTGCGAGCTCTTCCAGATGGACGTCGCCAACGCCTCGCTCTATGACGGCGCCTCCAGCGTCGCGGAGGCGGCGCTGCTGGCGCTCCGGACGACCGAGCGGTCCCGCATCCTGGTCTCCGAGGCGGTGCATCCGCACGCCCGCGAGACGCTGGCGACCTACCTGATCGGCTCAACGGCCACCGTGCAGGAGATCCCCACGGTCAACGGGGTCACGGACCTCGAGGCGCTCGGCAAGGCGCTGCGGGACGACGTGGCGTGCGTGATCCTGCAGCAGCCGAACGTGTTCGGCTGCCTCGAGCCGATGGGGCAGGCGGGCGAGCTGGCGCACCGCGTCGGGGGGCTCTTCATCGCGTCGGTCTACCCGATCAGCCTGGGGCTGCTCCAGCCGCCCGGCGCCTACGGCGCGGACATCGCGGTCGCCGAGGGCCGCTGCCTCGGCAGTCCCCCGGCCTACGGCGGGCCGGGCCTCGGGCTCTTCACGACGACGAGCGCGCTGCTGCGCAAGGTGCCGGGCCGCCTCGCCGGCTGCACCGTGGACCAGGCCGGGCGGCGCGCGTTCACCCTGACGCTGCAGACGCGCGAGCAGCACATCCGGCGGGAGCGGGCGACCTCGAACATCTGCACGAACGAAGGGTGGCTCGCCCTGCGGGCCACCATCTTCCTGAGCCTGCTCGGCCCCAGGGGGATGCAGGAGCTGGCCCGGCTCAACCTCGAGAAGGCGCGCTACGCCCGCGAGCGGCTGCGGGAGATCCCGTGGATTTCGCCGGCGTTCGACCAACCAGTGTTCAATGAGTTCACGCTCCAGTTCGATGCGGCGCATCCGGTGGAGGCGGTCAACCGGCGGCTGGCCGCCGCGGGCTTCGCAGGCGGGTTTCCGCTCGCCGAGTGGTACCCGGCGATGCCGCAGGGCTCGCTCTGGTGCGTGACGGAGCTCATCAGCAAGGCCTCCATCGACCGGCTCATCGAGGTCTTGAAGCGGGTGGGGTGATGTCCATGTCGGGTCCCCTTATTTTCGAGCGGTCCGTCCCGGGACGGCGCGGCTACGTCCTGCCTCCGGGCGATGTGCCCGCTGTGCCCGCCGCTGACGCGCTGCCCGAGGACCAGCTGCGCGCGATCCCTCCGCGCCTGCCCGAGGTCGCGGAGTTCGACGCGGTGCGGCACTACACCCGGCTCTCGCAGGCCAACTTCTCCGTCGACACCCACTTCTACCCGCTGGGCTCCTGCACGATGAAGTACAACCCGAAGCTCAATGAGCGCATCGCGGCGCTCCCAGGCTTTGCCTGGCTGCATCCGCTGCAGCCGGCCTCCCAGGTGCAGGGCATCCTGCAGCTCCTCCATGAGCTGGAACAGCTCCTCTGCGCGGTGACCGGCATGGCCGCGTTCACGCTGCAGCCCGCGGCGGGCGCCCAGGGCGAGCTGACCGGGCTCAAGATCATCGCGGCCTATCACAGGCGCCGCCGGGCGCGGTCCACGATCCTGATCCCCGACTCGGCTCATGGGACCAACCCCGCCTCGGCGGCGCTGTCCGGCTTCACCGTGGTCCAGGTCAAGTCCGGGCCGGACGGGCTCATCGACCTGCAGGAGCTGCGGCGCAAGCTGACGAAGGACGTCGCCGCCCTGATGCTCACCAACCCGAACACGCTGGGGCTCTTCGAGCGGGAGATCAAGACCATCGCAGCGCTCCTGCACGAGCAGGGGGCGCTGGTCTACATGGACGGCGCGAACATGAACGCGCTGCTCGGCATCTCGCGCCCCGGCGACATGGGGGTGGACCTGCTGCAACTGAATCTCCACAAGACGTTCTCCACGCCGCACGGCGGCGGCGGGCCCGGGGCTGGCCCGGTGGGGGTCACAAAGGCGCTGGAGGAGTTCCTGCCGGTGCCCCGCGTGCGGAAGACGGGCGCCCGGTTCCGGTGGGAGACGCGGGGCCGCGCGACGGTCGGCCGCGTCCACGGGTTTTACGGCAACGTCGGGGTGCTGGTCCGGGCGTACGCGTACATCCGCACCCTCGGCCGCGAGGGGCTCGCGCGGGCGAGCCGTACCGCGATCATCAACGCGAACTACCTCAAGGCCAAGCTGCAGGAGGCGTTCCCGGTGCCGTTTGACGACCACTGCATGCACGAGTTCGTCGTGACGCTCAAACCGCTCCTGGCGCATGGCGTCAGCGCCGGGGACGTGGCGAAGCGGCTGCTCGATTACGGGCACTACGCGCCGACGGTGTACTTCCCGCTCATCGTCGAGGAGGCGCTGATGATCGAGCCGACCGAGACGGAGTCGAGGGAGACGCTGGACGAGTTCGCCAAGGCGCTCGTCGCCATCGCCCACGAGGCGCAGCACAACCCGGAGCTGGTGCGGCGCGCCCCCCAGCGCATGGTGGTGGACCGCGTGGACGAGGTGAAGGCCGCGCGCGAGCCCAACTTACGCTATCACGCCAGTCCCGGGACCGCTTCGGCGCTCCACGCGAGTCCCGGGGACAGGTCCATTTTTCCATGACGAGACAATGGGAAAAATAGACCAGTCCTCCTCATTTGTGTGGCGCATCTTCATCGATGGACCGCGCCCCGCCGCCGAGCAGATGGCGCGCGATGAGGCGCTGGCGCAGACGCCCGTCCCGACGGCGCGGCTCTACCGGTGGGCGCCGCCGGCCATCTCGCTGGGCTGGAAGCAGCCGCGCCCCGAGTGGTGCGAGCCGGCTCGGTGGACCGCGGCGGGGCTCGAAGCCGTCGAGCGGCCCACCGGCGGCGGGATCGCCGTCCACGGCAGCGACGTCTCCATCGGGGTGGTCGTTCCGCGCGCCGCGGGGTGCCATCTCGACACGCTGATGAGCGCGGTCTGCGGGAGTGCGGCCGAGCTGTGCCGGGCGTATGGGGTTGCGGCCTCCACCTTGCTGGACGCGCCGGCTGACGGGCGGGTGACCTGCTGCCTCGCGGAGCCCAGCCCCTATGCGGTGCTGGTGGGCGGGAGGAAAGTGGCTGGCTTCGCCCTCCGGCGCTACCCCTGGGCATGGCTCATCCAGGGCTCGCTGCTGGTGCGGCCGATCCCAGAGGGGCTGGCGCGCGCCATGCCGTCGGAGGCGATCCGTGAGTTGGAGACGCGGGCCGTCTCGCTGGCCGAAGCGGCCGGGGAGACGGTGACAGAGCAAGAGGCGGCCGAGCGGTGGGCCGCCCACTGGGCCTCGTGGTGGGAGGCGCCGGCCCGAGGGGCGCTCGTGCACGATGCGATGTGACACCTGCAAGCAGGAGAGCGCCGTTGTGATGCGGGTGGTCATCGCCAAGGACTACAACCGCAGCATGAGCCGGCCGATCTTCAACTGCCCGTCATGTTTTGACCAGAAGGAGCAATCCAAGGACCGCGCAACCAAGAGGAGGACGTCGCCCGCATGATCACCACACTCGTCGGCAGCTACCCCAAGGTCGCTGAAGGCGCCTATTCAACCAAGCTCATCGGCGCCATCACGAAGTGGCAGCGCCAGGAAGTGACCGATGACCAACTGGAGGAGACCTGCCAGGAGATCACCACGGCGGTCATCCGGGAGCAGGAGCAGGCCGGGGTGGACCTGGTCACGGACGGCCAGATCCGCTGGGAAGACCTGGTGACGCCGATCGCACGGGGGCTGGAGGGCTTTGAGATCAACGGCCTCTCCCGCTGGTTCAACAACAATGTCTACTACCGCCGGCCCATCCTGCACAAGGCCCCGGCGCGTCGGCGGCCGATCCTCGCGGACCAGTACCGGTTCGCGGCGCGCGCCGCGACCAGGCCGGTCAAGGCCATCCTGCCGGGCCCCTACACCTTCGCGGCGCTCTGCGAGGACCGGCATTACAACTCGTTCCGGCGGTTCGCCCTGAAGATGGCCGAGCTCCTGCACGCCGAGGCGCAGGACCTGGTCAAGGCCGGGGCCCCGCTCGTCCAGTTCGACGAGCCCGCGGTCGGCTTCGGGAAGACCGACCTGAAGCTGGCGGTCGAGGCGCTCGGCGTCGCGGCGCGCGGGTTGAAGGCGAAGACCGCCGTCTACACGTACTTCGGCTCGCTCGACGGCGGGCTGGCGGCCCTGCAGCGCGCCCCGGTCGATGTGATCGGCCTCGACGTCGTCTCGGATCCCAAGACGCTGGCGGCGCTGAAGCGGGTGAAGCTCACCAAGGAGATCGCCCTCGGCTGCCTGGACGCGCGGAACACCAAGCTCGAATCGGTGACCGAGCTGCACGCCCTGTTCGCCGTGGCGGCGAAGCGGGTGCCGCTGGACCGCCTCTACGTCAATCCGAACTGCGGGCTCGAATTCCTGCCGCACCGCCAGGCGCTTGCCAAGGTCAAGCGGCTGGTCGAGGCGGTGCGCAGCTTCAAACGCGGTATCAGATACCAATCGAAGATTGGTATCTGATACCGAAAGAGGAGGACCCATGTTGTTGACGACGTCTGTCGGCAGCCTGCCCAAGCCGGACTACCTGACCAAGGCGCGGTCGCAGGCGCGCAAAGGCGAAATGGATGCGAAGCGGCTCCGCGCGCTCGAGGAGCAGGCGACCCGCGAGTGGATCGCGATCCAGGAAGGGCTGGGCCTCGACGTCCTGGTGGACGGCGAGCAGTACCGCGGCGACATGGTCGCCTACTTCGCCGAGCACCTCGCCGGGTTCGCGCAGAGCGAGCTGGTGCGCTCCTATGGCAACCGGTACTACCGCAAACCCATCATCACCAGCCGGATTGCGCGGCCGCGGCCGATCACGGTCGAGTGGTGGCGGTTCGCCCAGGCCCTGACGACGCGGCCGGTGAAGGGAATGCTCACCGGCCCCTACACGATCATGGACTGGTCGTTCAACGAGCACTACCCCTCACGCCGGGCAGCGACCTTGGCGATCGCCCAGGTGGTCCGCGAGGAGGCCAGGGACCTCGAGCGCGCCGGGGCGCAGTACGTCCAGGTGGATGAGCCGGCCATCTCGACGCGCCCGGAGGAGATGGACCTCGCCATCGAAGCGCTCGGCATCGTCACGCGGGGCCTGCGGGCGAAGACCATCACGCACATCTGCTACGGCGACTTCAAGACGATCGGGCCGAAGCTCCACCGGCTGCCGGTGGACCAGATCGACCTGGAGTTCGCCAACCGCAACTTCGAGCTGCTCGACTTCTTCAAGGGCCGGCGGTTTCCGAAGGAGATCGGGCTCGGGGTGGTGGACGTGCACAGCCACCGCGCGGAGTCGAGGGACGAGGTCGTCGAGGGCTTGCGCAAGGCGCTCACGGTCTTCCGCCCGGAGCAGCTCATGGTGGATCCGGACTGCGGCCTCAAGACGCGCACACCGGAGGAGGCCATCGCGAAGCTGCGGGTGGTCGTCGAGGCGACCCGCGAGGTCCGCGAGGCGCTCGGCAATGGACGCGGAACCGGCGCGAAGAGGGCGAAACGGTGACCAAGCGGATCACGATCGCTGACCTCCAGGCGCGCAAGCGGCAGGGCGGAAAGCTCGCCATGCTCACCGCCTACGACTACCCCATCGCCAAGCTGGTGGACGAGGCCGGGGTGGACATGGTGCTGGTCGGCGATTCGCTCGGGATGGTGGTGCTCGGCTATGAGACCACGACCCCGGTGACGATGGACGAGATGCTCCACCACGCCAAGGCGGCCCGGCGGGGGGTCTCGCGCGCGCTGCTCATCGGCGACATGCCGTTCCTCTCGTTCCGCGCCACGCGGGCCGACGCGGTCCGCAACGCGGGACGCTTCGTCCAGGAGGCGGGCTGCGACGCCGTGAAGGTGGAGTGGAAGCCCGGCATCGAGGACACCGCCAGGGCCATCATCGACGCCGGGATCCCGGTCATGGGGCACGTCGGGCTCACCCCCCAGACGGCGGCGAGCGAGGGCGGCTTCGGCATGCGGGGCAAGGATGCCGAGTCGGCCGCGCGAATCATCGCGCAGGCGGTCGCGCTCCAGGAGGTCGGCTGCTTCGCGATGGTGCTCGAGTGCATCCCCGACGTCGTGGCCCAGGAGATCACCCAGCGCCTGTCGATCCCGACGATCGGGATCGGGTCAGGGCCTTTCTGCGACGGGCAGGTGCTCGTTACCTACGACCTGCTCGGCCTGTTCGACCGGTTCACCCCGGCGTTCGCCAAGCGCTACGCGGACCTCTCCCGCGTCATCCGGGAGGCCTCGGCGTCGTTCGTACAGGAGGTCCGGGCAGGGGCCTTTCCCGGCAAGGAGCACACCAGGTCCATGGCGCCCGACGAATACGACAAGCTGAAAAAAGGGACCGGGTACGAATGAGGGGACGCTTCTATTTTTCCAATCGGATGCGTCGGGGAAAAATGGAAGTGTCCCCGGGACGATATTATCCGCTCTTCGCAGACCTGGCCGGCCGCCGGTGCGTGGTGGTCGGCGGCGGGCTCATCGCACAGCGGAAGGTAACGACGCTGCTCGGCTGCGGCGCGGCCGTGACCGTCATCAGCCCGACGCTCACAAAACGGCTGGCCGGCTATGCGCGCAAGCGGAGCATCCGCCACCAGCAGCGCCCCTTCCGCCCGTCGGACCTGGCGGGCGCATGGCTCGTCCTGGCCGCGACGGACGATCAGCGCACGAACACGCTCGTGTCCCGCTCGGCGGCGCGGCGGCGGATCTTCACCAACGTGGTGGACCAGAAGCCGCTCTGCTCCTTCATCGCCCCGGCGATCGTCCGGCGGGGTCCGCTCACCATCGCCATCAGCACCGGCGGGGCCAGCCCCGCGCTGGCCAAGCGGCTACGCCGAGAGCTGGGGGAACGGCTCGGCGGCGACTACATCTCAATGCTCCGGCTCCTCGCCGGCCTGCGGGGCGTGGCCAAGCGGCGGCTGCCAAGCTACCAGGACCGGAAGCGGTATTTCGATGCGCTGGTGGGGGGGCGCGTCTTTGCGCTCGTCAAGGCGGGGAAGCGGGGGGAGGCCCGGCGGACGGCGCTCGCCCTCCTCGAGCAGCGCGCGGCCGCCAACGGGAGACGGGCCTCATGACAGCGCCCGTGCCGCCCTCGTGACGGTCGTCATCCATACGATCTGCTCGCTCTTGAGCTACGGCGCGTTTTTGGCCGCGTTCGTCGCGGGGGTGCTGTTCCTCATCCAGGAGCGGCAGCTCAAGCGCAAGACGATGGGCGTCCTGTTCCGCCAGTTGCCGTCGCTTCAGGCGCTCGACCGGGCCAACTTCCTCGCCATCGGGATCGGGTTCGGGCTCCTGAGCCTCGGGACGGCGTTCGGCTTCCTGGGCGCCGGGCGGCTGCTCGGACGCTGGTGGACGTGGGACCCGAAGGAGTGCCTGACGGTCGCGATGTGGGGCTCGTACCTGGCGCTGTGGCTGGTCCGGCTGCGCGCCACCCTGCGGGGCCGGCGCGTGGCGCTGCTGTCCATCCTGGGGTTCAGCCTGGTGCTGTTCACCTTCATCGGGGCGAGCCGGCTGCTCTCCTCGTGGCACGCGTACCTCTGATGCACATCGTGGTCGTGGGATTGAATCACCACTCGGCGCCCATCGAGCTGCGGGAGCGCCTCGCGTTCCCCCGGGACCAGCTGCCGGGGGCGCTGGCGCGGCTGCGGTCGGATGTCGGCCTGCAGGAAGCCATGATCCTCTCCACCTGCAACCGGGTGGAGATCTACGCGGGCGTCCCCGAGCTGGACGGGACCATCGACCGGCTCCACCGGTTCCTCAGCGAGCATGGCCGCGTGGCGCCGGACGGCCTCGTTCCGCGCCTCTACAGCCTGAGCGAGCCGGAGAGCATCCAGCATCTCTTCGCGGTGGCGAGCGGCCTGGACTCGATGGTGCTGGGGGAGGGGGAGATCCTCCATCAGGTGAAGCGCGCCTACGAGTGGGCGCGGGGCGAGGGCGCGACGGGAAAGCTCTTCAACGCCCTCTTCCAGCGCGCGCTCAACGCGGCGAAAGCGGTCCGGGCGCAGACCGCCATCGGGCGGGGCTGCACGTCGATCGGCACGGTGGCGGTCACGCTGTCGGAGAAGATCTTCGGCAGCCTTGAGCGGGCCACGGTCCTGCTCATCGGGGCGGGGAAGATCGGGGAGCTGGCGCTCAAGCGCCTGGCCGCCCGCGGGGTTCGCGAGATCCGGTTGATGAACCGAACGCTTGACCGCGCGGAAGAGCTGGCGTCGGGGTGTCGGGCGGTTCCCGTGCCGCTCACGGCGCTGCCCTCGCAGTTGCTGGAGGCGGACATCCTCCTGACGTCGACGAGCGCGCCCTCCTACCTCGTGGACCGCGGCGCGGTCGCGGCGGCGATGCGCGCGCGCCGCCAGCGGCCGCTGTGCATCGTGGACCTGGGGGTGCCGCGCAACGTCGATCCGGCGGCGGCGACTCTCGAGAACGTCTACCTCTTCGATATCGACGACCTGCAGGGCCTGGTCGATTCGACGCAGGAAGAGCGGCGGCAGGCGCTGGACGAGGCCCGGGCCATCCTCGCCGGCAAGGTCGAGCGGTTTTTTTCATGGCGGCGGGAGGAGATCTCCTCATGCTTGTGCTCGGGACCCGCGGCAGCTCCCTAGCGATGTGCCAGGCGCAGATCGTGCAGGCGAAGCTCGAAGAGCGCCGGCCCGGATGCGCGGTGAGGCTCCAGACGATTGCGGCCCAGGCGGACAAGGACCCGGAGTTGCCGCTCGTGGCGCTCGGCGGCCAGGGGGTGTTCGTGAAGGAGCTGGAGGCGGCGCTGGGGGACGGGCGCATCGACTGCGCCGTGCACAGCCTGAAAGACCTGCCGCTCGATCTGCCGTCGACGCTGCGCATCGCGGCGGTGCTGGAGCGCGAGGAGCCGCGCGATGCGCTGGTGAGCCGCTCCGGCGGCTCGCTCGAGCGGCTGCCGGCTGGCGCGCGCGTCGGGACCTCGAGCCTGCGCCGGCAAAGCCAGCTGCGCCGCCGCCGCCCGGACCTGCAACTCCTGGAGATCCGCGGCAACGTGGACACCCGGCTGCGCAAGCTGGACGAGGGCCGCTACGACGCCATCGTCCTGGCCGCCTGCGGGCTCATTCGCCTCGGCCTTGAGGAGCGCATCACCGAGTATCTGGGATTTGAGACGATGCTGCCCGAGCCCGGGCAGGGGGCGCTGGCGGTGGAGGCCCGCGCGGAGGACGGCGAGACGCTGGAGCTGCTCAGCGTCCTTGAGGATCCCACGAGCCGCGCCTGCGTCGAGGCGGAGCGCGCGTTCCTGCGCGCGCTGGGCGGCGGCTGCCGCGTGCCGATGGCGGCCTACGCCTCCGAGGCGGGCGGGACGCTGACGCTGGACGGCTCGGTGACCGCGCCGGACGGCAGCGCGCAGGTGCGCGGGACGCGCCAGGGGCCGATGACCGAGCCCGTCGCGCTCGGCGAGCGCCTCGCCCAGGACCTGACCGCCCAGGGCGCCAAACAGTTATTAGAGTGAAGGAGGGGGACCAGGGAGCCCCGCCCAGCGAGGAAGGGGAGAACAGTGAGCGGGTACCTCGTGCGAGGCCGGAAGGCCGAGCACACGATGCATGAAACTGTCCGCAGCGTTCGAAAGGGGGAGACCAGCCCCGCCGTAGGCGGGGCGATAGGAGGGGGAAACCGGTTTCCCCCTCCTATGGAGCGTCCCTCGTCTTGACGATAGACGCGACGCGCCCGTAGCTCAGCGGATAGAGCGCCAGCCTCCGGAGCTGGATGTCGTGGGTTCAAATCCCGCCGGGCGCGCTTTTTCGACACGGACTGGACATGAAGAAGGGAACCGTTTACCTCGTGGGGGCCGGGCCGGGGGATCCCGGGCTGCTGACGGTCCGCGGAGCCGCGCTTCTGCGGCAGGCGGACCTGGTGGTCTACGACCATCTGGTCTCGCCCAGGATCCTGGACCACTGCGCGCCGGGCGCGAAGCGGGTGTACGTCGGCAAGGAGGCCGACCGGCACCAGATGTCTCAACAGGCGATCAACCGGTCGCTCATCCGCGCCGCCAGGGCGGGACAGACGGTCGTCCGGCTGAAGGGCGGCGACCCGTTCCTGTTCGGGCGGGGCGGGGAGGAGGCGCTGGATCTTGTCCGCGCGAAGGTCGCCTATGAGGTCGTGCCGGGGGTGACCAGCGCGACCGCGGTGCCAGCCTACGCCGGCATTCCGGTCACCCACCGCGCGCTGGCCTCCTCCGTGGCGGTCGTGACGGGGCATGAGGACCCCGCGAAACCCTCGAGCGCCGTCCGGTGGGATCGGCTGGCGACGGCGTGCGACACCCTGGTGTGCCTGATGGGGGTCTCGACGCTGGCGTCGATCGCCGCGCGGCTCATCCGTCACGGCCGGCCGACGGTGACGCCCTGCGCGGTCATCGAGTGGGGGACGTACCCGCGGCAGCGGACGGTCACCGGGACGCTGCGCACCATCGCGCGGCGGGCGCGCACGGCCCGCGTGCGCCCGCCCGCGGTGCTCGTCATCGGTGACGTCGTGTCGCTTCGCGAGCGCCTCGCCTGGTTTGAGGCGCGCCCGCTCTTCGGCAAGCGCATCCTCGTCACGCGGGCTTCCGATAGGGCCGCCTCGTTCGCGGAGCGGCTGGAGGCGCTGGGGGCGGAGGTGGTCCAGCTGCCGGCGATCGAGCTGGTCCCCGTGAAACAGAACGGCCTTTTCCGCGGCGTCATCAAAGAGATACGTAAGCCCGACTGGGTGTTCTTCACGAGCCCGGAGGGGATCGGGTGGTTCGCCCGGATGCTGCGGCCCCACCGCAAGGACGTCCGATGGCTGTCCGGCTGCCGCATCGGCGCCATCGGACCGAAGACGGCGCTGGCCATCGAGGAAGCCGGGCTCCATGTGGACTTCGTTCCAAGGCGGTTCAGCCAGGAGGGGATCCTCGAAGGCCTCCCGAGGCGCCTGCTCACCGGCAAGCGCGCGCTGATCCTCAGCGCCGCAGAGAGCCGGGATGTCCTCGAGGCGGGGCTGCGCGCGCGGGGGGCGCACGTGCGCAAGGTCCCCATCTACCGCACGGTCATCCCGGCGGCCCTGAGGGAGGGCGTCGCGGCGGTCGCGCGGCAGAGGTTTGACCTTGTCGCGGTCACCTCGGCGAGCTGCGTCGAGCACCTCATTCATGCGCTGCGGGCGGCAGGCCAGGGGCGGCAGCTTCGCCGGCTGCGGTTCGCCTCCATCGGGCCGGTCACCTCGCAGGCGGTCCGCGCGCGAGGGGGGCGTGTCGCCGTGGAAGCGAAGACCTCAACCATTGAAGGCCTGATCGACGCCATGGTACGGGCACGATGACACGAGGGCAGCGGCCTCGGCGCCTGCGACAGAGCGAAGCGCTGCGCGCGCTCGTCCGGGAGACCCGCCTCTCGGCCGAGCAGCTCGTCATGCCGCTCTTCGTGCGGGCCGGCAAGAACGTCCGCGCGCCCATCCCCTCGATGCCGGGCCAGTTCCAGCTCTCGGTGGACCAGCTCGTCCGGGAGTGCCGCGGCCTCGCCGAGCAGGGGGTCCCTGCGGTCCTGCTCTTCGGGCTCTCGGCGCAGAAGGACGAGCGGGCCA
Source organism: Candidatus Omnitrophota bacterium (assembly GCA_016180575.1). Lineage (GTDB taxonomy): Bacteria > Omnitrophota > Gorgyraeia > Aquiviventales > Aquiviventaceae > JACPAY01. Next base: position 66,278 of record JACPAY010000008.1, read on the forward strand.
GCGCCGCCTACGCAAAGGACGGGCTCATCCAGCAGTCGCTCCAGGCGCTCAAGGCCGAGCGCGTGCCGCTCCTGGTGATCACCGACGTCTGCCTCTGCGCGTACATGAGCCACGGCCACTGCGGCGTGCTCAAGACGCGGGGCGGGGGGCGGGGAAAGCCCAAGGCGAAGAAGCGGCCCGCGGCCAAGCCGGCGGCGGCCCTCTCGCTGGAGGACGGGACGGCCTGGATCGACAACGAGGCGAGCCTTGAGCTGCTCGCCAAGACGGCGGTCTCCCATGCGCAGGCGGGCGCAGACCTCGTGGCGCCCTCCGACATGATGGACGGCACCGTGGGCGCCATCCGCCATGCGCTGGACTCGAGCGGGTTCGACCGCGTCCCCATCCTGTCGTACGCCGCCAAGTACGCCTCGACGTTCTACGCGCCGTTCCGCGACGCCGTGGATTCGGCGCCGCGGTTCGGAGACCGGCGCACGTACCAGATGGACACCGCCAACGCCGAAGAAGCGGTCCGCGAGGCCCGGCTGGACCTCGAGCAGGGTGCTGATATCGTCATGGTCAAGCCGGCCCTGGCCTACCTCGATGTCATCCGGCGCGTCAAGGACGCGCTGCACTGCCCGGTGGCCGCGTTCAATGTGAGCGGGGAGTACGCGATGGTCAAGGCCGCCGCCTCCCGCGGGTGGCTGGCCGAGCGGCCGGCGTGGTTCGAGATCCTGCTCGGGATCAAGCGCGCGGGCGCAGACATCCTCATCACCTACTGGGCCAAGGAAGCTGCGGCCCTCCTGCGCGAGCGATGATCGCGGCCACGGACCAGCGCTCGGCGCTCGAAGAAGCCCGGCGCTACCTCGTCGGAGGGGTGAACAGCCCGGTGCGGGCCTTTCGCCACATCGGCGGGGAGCCGCTGCTCCTGCATCGGGCCAAGGGGGCCGAGGTCGAGGATGTCCAGGGACGGCGGTTCCTGGATTTCATCGCGGGCTGGGGAGCCATCCTCCTGGGGCACAATCCGCCCGCGGTGGTGGACGCGCTGCGGCGACGAGCCGATGCGGGTGTCCTGCTCGGGCTGACCCATCCGGCGGAGGCGGAGCTGGCCCGGCTCATCACGGAGGCGGTGCCCTCGGTGGAGCAGGTGCGGTTCACCGTCTCCGGAACGGAAGCCGACCTGACCGCCGCGAGGCTGGCGATGGGCATCACCGGCCGAAGGGCCGTGCTGGCGTTCGACGGCTGCTATCACGGGCATGCGGTCCTCGCGCCGGAGGTGATCCGCGTTCCGTATAACGATCCGGCCGCGCTCGAGGCGGCACTCCAGCGCCACGGCCAGCAACTCGCGTGCGTCATCGTGGAACCGGTCGCCGCCAACATGGGCGTCGTGCCGCCTGAGCCGGGGTTCCTGGCGCGCGTCAGGGACCTCACCAGCCGGCAGGGCATCCTGCTGGTCTTCGATGAGGTGGTCACCGGCTTCCGGCTCGGCGCCGGCGGCGCGCAGGGATCGCTCGGCGTCACGCCGGACCTGACGGTCTTCGGCAAGATCATCGGGGGCGGGCTGCCCATCGGCGCCGTCGGCGGCCCCCGGCGGCTCCTGCAGCGCCTGGCGCCGGAGGGCGACGTGTACCACGGGGGGACGTTCGCCGGCCACCCGCTCAGCATGGCGGCCGGCATCGCTGCGCTCAGGGAGCTTGCGGCGCATCCGCCGTATGAGTCGCTTGAGCGGCGCTCAGGGCGGCTGGCTGACGGGCTGCTCCGCGAATCGCGCGCGCATGGCGTGAGCCTCCGCGTGAACCGGGCCGGGTCAATGCTCACGGTCTTTTTTGCCGACCGGCCCGTCCGGAACGAGGCGGACGCCAAGGCGAGCCGGCGGGACCGCTTCGCGCAGTGGGCGCGGGCGCTCCTTGCGCAGGGCATCCTCGTGCCCCCGTCGCCCTTCGAGGCGCTGTTCCTCACCACTGCCCACACCGACGAGCACGTGGAGCGCCTCATCCGCGCCTCGGGCGAGGCCTTTCAATCATGGCACGAGTGAACCATCGCGGAAATTCGCAGGGGGCGCCGGGCCGGGCGGCCCCCGAAGCCTGCGTGGCCAGGCTCTCGCTCTACGTGCGGGAGCTGACACGGCTTGGGGCCAAGCGGATCGGCTTCGTCTCGTCGCGGCGCCTGGCGCAGCAGCTGGGCCTGACGGATGCGCAGGTGCGGCGGGACCTCAGCTATTTCGGGCAGTTCGGCACGAGCGGCCGCGGCTACGAGGTGCAGCGGCTCTATGACCGGCTGACCTCGATCCTCGGCGTGTCCGGGCGGAGCTGGAACGTCGCGCTCGCCGGGGTGGGCAACCTCGGCTCGGCGCTCCTGGCCTACCAGGGATTCCGGGAGCGCGGCTTCTTGTTCCGCGTCGCCGTCGACACCGATCCCCAGAAGATCGGGCGCGCCATCCAGGGCCTCGTCGTTGCGCCCTCGCGGCAGCTGCCGGCGCTGGTCAAGCAGCATGAGATCCAGATCGGCGTGCTGGCGGTGCCGGTCGAGGCGGCGCAGGCGGTCTGCCGGCAGTTCATCGAGAGCGGGGTGCGCGCCATCGTCAATTTCGCGCCGGTGCACCTCGAGGTGCCCCCGTCGGTCCGCCTGCAGGTGGTGGACCTGGCGGCGGAGCTTGAGCGCCTCGCGTTCCACCTGGCGAGGACCACGACCCCGCCACCCGAGCCCGAACCGTGGCCGGGGGCGGGATGTCGCCCCCCGCGGAGCGTAGAACAGCAGGCGCGGCGGGCGTATCCGGGGGGCTCCACATGACTATGGGCACGGCGCAGGCGGCGCGAGCGGTCAGGGCCGAACCGGCGCCGGATGCGCTCGCCCTCGATGCCAAGCGGCCGTTCATCCAGCGCCTCTTCACGCGCATCGCGCCGCGCTACGATTGGTTTAACCGCCTCGCGAGCTGCGGGCTGGACCGACGCTGGCGGCGACAGACGCTCGCCTGGGGCGATGTCGGACCGGGGCAGCGGGTGCTGGATGTCTGCGCCGGGACCGGCGACCTCGCCCTCCTCTGCGCGCGGCGCCAGCGGGGTGACTCCCCCGCAATGCGGGGGAGATGGCGAAGCCAGAGGGGGGCCGCCCCCGGCGAGGGGGAGGGCACCGTGGTCGGGATCGACCTGAACCGGGAGATGCTCGCGCGCGCCCAGCGCAAACAGCGTGCGCGCCGGCTGCCCGTCAGCTGGGTGGAGGGCGACGCCGAGGCGCTGCCGTTTCCCGACGGCAGCTTCGACCGGGTGCTGATCGGCTTCTCCACGCGGAACCTGAGCGACCTCATGGGGGGCCTGCGCGAGATGGTCCGGGTGCTGCGGCCGGGAGGCCGGCTGCTCATCTTGGAAACCGGACGGCCACGCCACCCCGTGGTGCGGGCGGGCTACCAGCTCTTTCTCTTCACGGCGGCCAGGGCCATCGGCTTCCTGTTGACCGGCCGGGTGTGGCCGTTCACCTATCTGGCAAGATCCGTGCAGCGCTTCCTCGCGCCCGAGGAGATGGTGGCGCGGCTGGCCTCCCTGAACACCGAGGCGCGCTACGTGCCACTCTCGCACGGGCTGGCCAGCCTCTACCTGGCGGTGAAACGATGAGACGCTGTTCTGTCGAAAACCACCGTGTGGCCGCGGGTCCTGCCGCGCCGCCACCCCGCCGGCTGTCCTCGGCCTCGTCGGCCTGCGGGCAGGCGGCGGGGGCCCCGGCTCCGCGTCACCCGCGGCGACACTTTTTGAGCAGGCGCTGGAGCCGGTGCAGGCGGACCTGGAGGCGGTGGCTGAGCGGATGCTCTCGCAGGTCGCCGATCCGGTGGTGCGCAAGGTCGTCTATCTCATCATCGCCGGCGGCAAGCGGCTGCGGCCGGCGCTCGTCCTGCTGGCGGGCGCCTCGGGCCCGTCTGCCCGCCGCGACGCGCTGCTCGACGCGGCGACGGCGGTGGAGCTCATCCACACGGCCACGCTGATCCACGACGACATCATCGACCAATCGCCGCTGCGCCGCTCACAGCCGGCGTTCCACCACCGGTGGGGCACGGAGCGGGCGGTCCTGATGGGCGACTACCTCTATGCCACCGCCTTCACCCTGCTCGCGCGCCTGGACGAGCCCGAGGCCATCCGGATCATGGCGGACGTCTGCCGGCAGCTCTGCCGCGGGGAGCTGCGCGAGGTCGAGGCGCGCTATCGCCTGGACCTCACCGAGGAGGAGTACTTCGGCATCATCGAGGACAAGACCGCGTCGCTGATCGGCGGCTGCTGCCGCAGCGGCGCCATCCTTGGCGGCTGCCCGCCCGAGGCGATCGACCGGCTTGCCGCCTTCGGCGTCAGCTTCGGCCTGGCGTTTCAGATCATCGATGACTGCCTGGACCTGACCGGCGACCCGCGGGAGCTGGGCAAGTCCATCCATGCGGACCTCGATAAGGGGGCACTCTCACTGCCGATCATCTACCTGACCCAGATGATGCCGGAGCGGGCGAGACGCCGGCTCTTCGCGCCGCTGCGGACGCGCGCATCCGACCCGGCGTTTTTGGCCCGCGTCGCGAAGGAGGCCATCGCGTCGGGAGCCGTCGCGAAGGCGCAGGCGCGCGCCCACACGGTGATCCAGCCCGCGCTGGAGGCGCTCGCCGGCGTCCCCATGAACGGGCTGATGCGCGCCTATCAGCGCCTGGCCGCGTACGTCACCTCACGGAGGGCATGACGATGAACATCGGATGGGGGGAGCTGGTCGTGGTGTTCGGCATCGTGCTGCTGATCGTCGGCGCGCGCCGCCTGCCCGAGATCGGCCGCTCGCTCGGCGACGCGGTCCGGGAGTTTCAGCGCGCGCTCCGGGGGCGCGGATCCAAGAAGGAGCGATGACTCACGGATGAACGGCACGACACCTGCGCACCCGGCGACGCCACCGTCGCCTGCCCGGCCGGGGCCCTCCGCTGGCCTCTGGCGGCGGCTCGAGGAGCGGTTCGGCCGGCGGCAGTTCCTGCTGCAATCAGGCTGGGCGTTCTTCTGGGTCTTCCTCGGGGGATGGCTGCTGTCCAACCTGCGCTATCTCTTCCCGAACATCCTCTACGAGCCCACCCTGTCGTTCAAGGCGGGCCGGCCTGAGGAGTACCCCCTGGGAGTGAGCGAGAAGCTGAAGAAGGCGCATCGCGTCTGGGTGGTGCGCAACGAGGCGGGCTTCTACGCCTTCTGGGCGCGGTGCACGCACCTTGGCTGCACGCCGAACTGGTTCGACGCGGAGGCGCGCTTCAAGTGCCCCTGCCACGGCTCCAACTTCAACAAGGACGGGGACGTCGTCGCGGGGCCCGCCCCGAAGCCGCTGTGGCGGTGCGCCCTCCAGCTCGCCGATGACGGGCAGCTCCAGATCGACAAGGCGCGCCTCGAGAACCGGCCGGGGCAGCGGGAACAGGGCGAGTTCTTTTTGCCGTACACGGCGGCATGATGCCCGTCAAGCAATATCTTAAGAAGACTAAAGTTTGGAAGTCGATTTTCCGCCACGATTTCACCGATACGCCGCGCACGCGGCTCCTGCGCGTCTTCGGCAACGTCTTCCTCCATCTCCATCCGGTCCGGATCGCGAAGGACGCCATCCGCGTCACCTACACCTGGGGGCAGGGAGGCCTCTCGTTCTACCTCTTCCTCGTCCTCATCGTGACCGGCATCCTGCTCATGTTCTACTACCGGCCGGCGAGCAGTTTGGCCTACCGCGACATCAAGGACCTCTCCTTCGCCCTGACGCTGGGCCAGCTCCTGCGCAACATGCACCGCTGGGCCGCGCACCTCATGGTCGTGACGGTGATTTTCCACATGGTCCGCGTCTTCCTCACCGGGGCCTACAAGCCGCCCCGGGAGTACAACTGGGTGGTCGGCGTCCTCCTGCTCGTCATGACGCTCTTCCTCAGCTACACCGGCTACCTCCTGCCGTGGGACCAGCTCGCGCTCTGGGCGGTGACCGTCGGTGCGCAGATGGCCGCCAACTCGCCGATGCTCGGCAGCGAGGGGCCGTTCCGCCTCCCGTTCATCACGACGTCCAACGACGCCCGGTTCGGGCTCATCGGCGGTACGGTCATCGGGGACGCCACGCTGATCCGGTTCTACGTCCTCCACTGCATCGCCGTGCCGTTCATCTTCTCGGTGTTCCTCTGCGTCCACCTCTGGCGCGTCCGGAAGGACAGCTTCTCCAAGCAGACCGGGGAGAAGGTGGACGTCTGGCCGCACCTCATCTCGCGCGAGTTCCTGGCCGCCCTCCTCATCACGGTCATCCTGTTCGTCTGGTCGATCGTGATGAACGCGCCGCTGGAGGCCGAGGCCAACCTGAACGTCACGCCGAACCCCTCGAAGGCGCCCTGGTACTTCGTCGGGCTCCAGGAGCTGCTCGTTTACTTCGACCCCTGGATCGCGGGCGTGGTGCTGCCGACGCTCATCATCGTGGGCCTCATGGCGATCCCCTACGTGGACACCAACCCCAAGGGGATCGGCTACTGGGCCAGGATGCGGTGGCGGCGCATCGGGGGACTGCCCGTCTGGTACCCGGAGGAGCGGCCGCTTGCGGTCTCGGTCTTCATGCTGGGGATCGTCATGTGGTTCGTCCTGATCTTCATCGGGACCTACTGCCGCGGCCCGAACTGGGAGTGGTACTGGCCGTGGGAACCGTGGAGCCACCGCCGCATCGCCAAGCTGACGCTGAAGAGCCTCCCCAACCTGTGGGGCGGCCTGCTCCTCGCCGGCTATTTCCTGTTCGGCGTCCCCGTGCCGGCAAAGGCCAAGCGCTTCTCCGGCGCCCTGCACCTGGGCCTGGGCCTGCTGATGTCGGCGGCGCTGTTCGTGCCGCTGCTCATCGCCCCGGATGCCGATTACCCGCTGCGCAGCCGCTCCCAGACCCTCTTCGAGGCGCTGGGCCGCTCCACCAACGCCCCGGTCGTCGCGGGGATGTACCAGCTCGTGCAGCGGGGCGGGCCGTGGATCGGCTACCCGCTCATCGCGGGGCTCATCGGCCTCGTGGGCCTCGCGCTGGGGTGGATGGGGACCCGGTTCGCGCGGCTCAAGGACCGGCTCTACGAGGGCCTCGGGCCCCTCAAGTACGCCATCGTGATGGCCCTGCTGCTCATGATGATGGGCGTCCTGGGCAAGATCGCGCTGCGGCTGCTCTTCGGGCTCAAGTACCTGCTCAGCCTGCCCGCGTTTAACTTCAACATCTGATGAAGCGCGTCCTCTTCCTCCTGTTCACATGGAGCCTCGCGGCGCTGTTCGCTGTGGCCATCTGGCGGGACACCGACCGGGAATGGACCCGGACCCAGCGGCGGTTCTTCAAGACGCTCGCGAAGGGCGAGCGGCGGGGTCTTTCGCCCGGCATCAAGCAGCTCATCATCTCGGACCTGGACCGGGTGGACCGGTGCACCACCTGCCACCTCGCCGTGGATAAGCCGCAGCTGGCGCTCGCGGAGGAGCCCTTCACCGCCCATCCGGGCCAGATCCTCCAGTCGCACCCGCCGGAGAAGTTCGGCTGCACCGTCTGCCACGGCGGGCAGGGCCTGGCGACGGAGGCGGAGGCCGCGCACGGGGACGTCAAGCACTGGGAGGAGCCGCTGCTGCGCGGGCCGCTGGTCCAGGCCTCCTGCGCGCGGTGCCATGGCGATGTCCAGGCCATCGCCGCGCACGCCCCGCTCGCCATCGAGGGCGAGGCGCTCTTCCGCGCCAAAGGCTGCTACGGCTGCCACGCGGTCCGGGACTTCGGGCAGACCGTCTCCCAGGACCTCACGGCGATCGGCTCGAAGTCCTACCTGCTGATGGAGGCCGATTTCGAGATGATGGACCCGCCGCACGACCGCATCCAATGGCTGACGAGCAAGCTGCGCCATCCGCGCCGGCTCAACCCCGGCGTGCGGCCGGAGCACCTCCCGCCCGGCGAGGAGGAGGTGTTCCCGAGCGCGATGCCGCGGTTCGGGCTCGCGGATGATGAGGTCCGTGCGCTCGCCGTGTACCTGTTGAGCCTGACCGAGTTCAACCCGCCGGTGTCCTATACCACCCCGGCCGCGCCCCCCGCGCCCGCGCCGGTCTACTCTTCAGCCGAAGCGCGGGGCCAGGCGGTGTTCGAGCGGTTCGGCTGCGCCGGCTGCCACGGCAGCGGCGGCCTCGGCGGGCGGCATAACTGGAACGGCGGCCTCGGGCAGGAGATCCCCTCGCTCCTGCACGTCAAGGCCTATTATGGCCAGGACATCGAGAGCCTGAAGGAGCTCATCCGGCGCGGCCGCCAGCCGGTGCCGCGGGCCGATCCCGCGCGGCCCCGCACCCTCCTCTATATGCCGGCCTGGGCGGACCGGATCGCAGAGGAGGACCTCGACGCGCTGGTCGCGTACTTGCTCTCGTTGTCCGACCGGTTACCGCAAGCCGCGAGCGAATGAGGGAGTATCCGTATCTGATACGGTATAATAACATTCTTAGTTTACCGTATCAGATACGGATATGCGGATATGCTGATGCGTGAGCGGGTCCTTGTGGCCATGAGCGGCGGGGTGGACAGCTCCGTCGCAGCCGCCGTCCTCCAGGAGGCGGGCTTTGAGGTGCTCGGGGTCACCCTGCAGCTCTGGGGAAAGGACGTGTGCGTCGGAAGCGGGACCCGGCTGTGCTGCTCGGTGCGGGACGCCCTCGATGCCCGGGCGGTCGCCAAGCGGCTCGGCATCGGCCACGAGACGTTGGAGCTGGTCGAGGCGTTCCGCACGCACGTCATCGACTACTTCATCGAGGGCTACCGGCAGGGGCTGACCCCGAACCCGTGCATCGCCTGCAACGACCACATCAAGTTCGGCGCGCTGCTCGCGCACGCCGAGGCGCGGGGTGTGTCGCTGGTGGCCACCGGCCACTACGCGCGGTCGGAGTACGATGCCGCGCGAGGGCGCTACACGCTCCAGCGGGCCGCCGATCCGTCGAAGGATCAGTCTTACGTGCTCTTCAACCTCACACAGACCCAGCTGGCCCGCGCGCGGTTTCCGCTCGGCGCGATGCGCAAGGCCGAGGTGCGGGAGCTGGCGCGCCGGCTTGGCCTGGCCACGGCGGACAAACCGGACAGCCAGGACGTCTGTTTCGTGCGCGACCGGAACAAGAACGGCTTTCTCCGCCAGGCCGTCCAGGAGAGCCAGGCACCAGGCCCGATCACGGACACCGATGGGAAGGTCCTCGGCACCCATGCGGGGCTGCTCGGCTACACCATCGGCCAGCGCGAGGGGCTGGGGATCGCCGCCGGCAGGCCGCTCTACGTCGTGGCGATCGACCAGCCCAGGAACCGGCTGGTCGTCGGGTCGCGGGATGACCTGCTGCGCGATGCGCTGGTCGCGGAGCGGATGAACTGGGTCTCGGCGCCGCCCCCGCGGCAGCCGCTGCGGGCGCAGGCGAAGATCCGCTCGCGCCACGAGCCGGCGGCGGCGTGGGTGCATCCCGCAGGGGAGGGCGCAGTCACGGTGCAGTTCGATGAGCCTCAGCCCGCCGTCACGCCGGGCCAGGCGGTGGTGCTCTATGACGGCGACACGGTGCTCGGCGGCGGATGGATCGCGCGCGATGCCTGACCTCGACCCAGAGCTCGGAGAACAACTGCGCCGCGTGGAAGAGACGCTCGCCGGGTTCGGCCGAGCGATCGTGGCGTTTTCCGGGGGCGTGGACTCCACCCTGCTCGCGGTGCTGGCCCGCCGGGTGCTGGGGAAAGCCAACACGCTGGCGGTGACCGCCGACTCGCCCTCGCTGGCCCGGGAGGATCTTGAGGAGGCGAGGCGGCTGGCGGCCCGGCTGGACCTCGAGCACCTCGTCGCGGCCACGCGCGAGCTCGACAACCCGGCCTACCGGGCGAACGGTGAGGGGCGGTGCTTTTTCTGCAAGCGGGAGCTCTTCGAGACGCTGGCGTCGTTGGCCGCGTCGCGGGGAATTGCCGCGATCCTGTACGGCGCCATCGGCGATGACCAGGCGGCCGAGCGGCCGGGCCAGCGGGCCGCCGCCGCAGCCGGGGCGCGGGCGCCGCTGCAGGAGGCCGGGTTGACGAAGCCGCAGATCCGCGCGCTCGCGAAGGCCTGCGGGCTGCCCAACTGGGACCGCCCGCAGGACGCGTGCCTGGCCTCCCGCATCCCCCACGGGCACGAGGTGACCCCGGAGGCGCTGCGGCGGGTGGAAGCCGCGGAGGCGCTGGTGCGGGCGGCCGGCTTCCGGCAGGTGCGCGTGCGGGCCGCGGAGACGCATGCCCGCATCGAGGTGGGGCGTGATGAGGTCGCGCGGTTCCGCGATCCCGGGCTGCGCGCCGCAATCGCGCGGCAGCTCGAAGCGCTGGGGTTCGAGACGGTGGGGGTGGACCGCGCCGGCTACCGCCCGGGCGGCGCCGACCACGCGGCGCCCGACGAGGTCGCGCTGGATTCGATTGAGGCGCTCGCGTGAGTCGGGGAGTGGGGAGGGGGACCAGGGAGCCCCACCGGATCGCATGAGCATCAAGACGATTCCTGTTGGGGCGACCGATAGGGGGGAACCTTGGTTCCCCCCTATGGAGCAGCCCTTGGTTGACGACAGCTGCGACGGCGGTGTAGCTCAGCTGGTTAGAGCAGGGGAATCATAATCCCAAGGTCGCAGGTTCGAATCCTGCCGCCGCCATTCTTCATGATCACAACGACACAACGCCGCGCGTTCACCCTGATCGAGATCCTCGTCGTGGTGGCCATCGTGGCGCTGCTGGCGACCATCGCGATCCCGCATCTCATCCGCTCGCGCATGGTGGCGAACGAGACGCGGGTCATCGGCCAGCTGCGCGAGCTGGCCAATGCCCTGATGATGTACCGGGTCGCCAACAACGCCTATCCGGACCAGTGGCAGGCCGACATGTACACCAACGCGGATCCGCACTACGGCCCCGAGATGTTCAACGTGGACATGCAGGGCGCAGAGTTCATCCAGCAGGGCTACCGGTACCGCTACGCGGATCCGGCCGGGCAGCCGGAGCCCCTGCTGACCTACGCCCTCGCCGCGCGGCCGGTCGCGCTGAACCTGACGGGGACGCGGACCATCTGGGTCAATGACACCAATGAGATCTACCACTGCCTGGGGGAGAGCGCCTCGCCGACCCCTCCCGCCAACGCCACGACGATCAGCCAGGGCCCGCTGGCCTGTCCGTGATGCGGCGCATCATTGAGCTCAAGCACGTCAGGGCCAAGCGCCATGTTCAGATCCTCCTGGACGAGCTGCTGGACCGGCTGGAGGAGAAGCTGCAGCACTTCAGCGGGGAGGCCGTGTCCGTCCACGCGCTGTTCGAGGAAAACGGCAGCCACAAGCTGTACCGCACCGCGCTGACGTGCCACGTGCCGGGCCGCACCACCGTGGCGGCGCACGAGGAGCAGCGGGAGGCGGGGCTGTCGATCCGGGAAGCGTTCAAGGAGCTTGAGCGGCAGCTGGAGAAGCAGAAGGCGGCCGTCCGCCATGAGCGCCTGCTCAGGCGGGTGAAGCGCGCTCAACGCGCCGCGCGAGGCCTGCTGTGGCTCGGCGCAGCGCTCGTCCTCGGAACGGGAATCGCCGCCGGCGAAGGGCCGGATGCGTCCTCCTCCCCGAAGGAGCGGGTGGCCGAGGCACTCCAGCTCATTGAGTCCGCCGACCCCTACCAGCGGCAGCTCGGCTTCCTGCGGCTGGAAGCGCTGCGCGACCCGAGCGCTGCCGACGCGATCCGCAAGCACCTCGAGAGCAAGGATCCCGACCTGCGGGCCTACACGCTGCGGGCGCTGGCGGCCATGCAGGGCCCGGCGGCCATCCCGCAGCTGTTGCAGTCGCTGCGCGGGGACCGTCACCCCGCGGTCCGCCGCGCCGCGCTCCTCGGTCTTGAGCCGCTGCGCGAGCACGACCCCGAGCTCATCCCGGCGTTCATCGCGGCGCTGCGCGACCGCCACCCGGAAGTGCGGCTGACCGCCGTGGACATCGTCAGCCGCATCGATCACGCGAGGGCCCGTGAGGCGATCTTCCTGCGCAACAAGCGGGAGCGGAACCGCAACGTCCGCCGGGCGCTCTCGCTGGCGATGAAGCGGCTGGGGGCCAGCTGATGGCCGCTGCGCCGGAGGGGCTCCTGGCCCGGCTCCAGGCCGCGGTCGCCGCGCACCGGCTCTGGACCCCGCAGGCCCGCGTGCTCGTCGCGGTGTCCGGGGGGGCGGACTCGGTCGCGCTGCTCCATGCGCTGCTCGCGCTGCAGGGAGTCTTTCGGCTCTCGCTGCGCATCGCCCACCTGGACCACGGCCTGCGGCCCGAGTCGGCCGACGACGCGGAGTTTGTGCGGGAGCTGGGACGCCGCTTTCGCATCCCGTCGACGGTGGAGCGGCATCCCGTGGGCGCCCGCTGCGCGCGGGAAGGGTGGTCGCTGGAGGACGGCGCGCGGCGCATCCGGTACCAGTTCCTGCTCGAGGCGGCGCGCCGGCACAGCGCCAGCCGCATCGCGCTGGCGCACACGGCGGATGACCAGGCCGAAACGGTGCTGATGCGCCTGGTGCGCGGCACGGGGCTGATGGGCCTTTCCGCCATCCCGGTCTCGCGCCGGTTGGCGGACGGCGTGACGGTGGTGCGGCCCCTCCTTGAGGTCTGGCGCCGGGAGGTCCTCGCGTACCTCCGGGGGGAAGGGCTCACGCACCGGGAGGATGCCACCAATGCCGACCACCGGTTCATGCGCAACCGCATCCGCCACGAGCTCCTGCCGCTCCTGGAGCGCGACTACAATCCGAACATCAAGGGGGCGCTGACGCAGCTTGCCGAGGCCAGCCGATGGGACTACGCGTATCTCCAGGAAGCCGCGGAGCGCCAATGGAGGCGGATGGCCAAGGCGCGCGCCGGAGCTCCCGGGGCGGTGACGATTGCGCTCGCAGCGCTCCGGCGCCAGCCCAGGGCGCTCCAGCGCCAGGTGGTGCACGAGGCGATCCGGCGCGTCCGCGGCGAGGCCGGGCGCCTTGAGTTCCGCCACTGGCTTGAGGTCGAGCGGCTCTGCCGCGCGTGCCCCGCGGGGGCCTGCCTGGACCTGCCGGGCGGCATCCGGCTCCGTCGGGAGGTCGCGCGGCTGGTCGTGGAAGGCACCTTGCGCATCACCGACGATTCGCGGTATACTGATGGACTTATGATGGAGCCCCAATGAGCGCCCTGCGACCATTGCCGCCCCAGCGCTCGCGCTGGATCCTCTTTCTGCTGCTCGGCGTCGGCACGTTCCTGCTGATGCGGATGCTGGCGTTCTACGCCGGCCAGTGGCATCGGCAGATCACGTACAGCGAGTTCTACCGGCTCATCCAGGAGAACCCCAAGACCGGGCAGATCACCGAGGCCAAGCTGCTGGACGACCGGGTGGAGGGCCGCCTCAAGAACGGCACCGGATTCTCGGTCTACCTCCCGCCCCGCGATGAGGAGATCCTGAAGCTCCTCCGCGAGAACGTGCCGGACCTCGACGTCCAGCCGCCGCAGGCGGGCTTCGTCGGGATCCTCGTCGCGCTCTCCCCCTGGATCATCTTCCTCGTCATCATGTGGTTTGTGATGCGCTCCGCGCAGGGCGGGGGACGGCTGCTCTCCTTCGGCAAGAGCCGCGCCCGCCTCATCTCGCCGGAGACCCACACGCGGGTGACCTTCGACGACGTCGCGGGCATCGACGAGGCGAAGGAGGAGCTGCGGGAGATCATCGAGTTCCTGAAGGACCCGAAGCGGTTCCAGCGGCTGGGCGGCAAGATCCCGAAGGGGGTCCTGCTCATCGGGCTCCCCGGGACCGGCAAGACCCTGCTGGCCAAGGCGGTCGCGGGCGAAGCGAACGTGCCGTTCTATTCCATCAGCGGCTCCGATTTCGTGGAGATGTTCGTCGGGGTGGGGGCCAGCCGCGTGCGGGACCTCTTCGAGCAGGCGCGCCGCAACGCCCGCCAGGGGGGCAAGGGCGCCATCGTCTTCATCGACGAGATCGACGCGGTGGGCCGCCAGCGGTTCGCGGGCATCGGCGGCGGGCATGACGAGCGCGAGCAGACGCTCAACGCGCTGCTCGTCGAGATGGACGGCTTCGACACGCAGGAAGGCACCATCCTTGTGGCGGCCACGAACCGGCCCGATGTCCTGGATCCCGCGCTGCTGCGCCCGGGCCGCTTCGACCGCCAGGTGGTGATCAGCCTGCCGGACATCGTCGGGCGGGAGGCGATCCTGAAGGTCCACACCCGGAAGATCAAGCTGGGCAAGGAGGTCGACCTCAAATCGGTGGCGCGCCAGACCCCCGGGTTTTCGGGCGCGGATCTCGCCAACCTCGCCAACGAAGCGGCCCTGCTGGCGGCGCGCCTCAATAAGGACGTCGTCGGGGTGGTGGAGTTCGAGAAGTCCATCGAGCGGGTCATCGCGGGTCCGGAGCGCAAGACCCGCGTGCTGAACGAGAAGGAGAAGCGCATCACCGCGTTCCACGAGTCGGGGCACGCGCTGGTCGCGCTCATCACCCCGGAGACCGATCCCCTCCACAAGGTTTCCATCATCCCGCGGGGCGCGCACGCGCTCGGCTACACGATGCAGCTGCCGATCGAGGACCGCTACACGATGAGCAAGGGGGAGCTCGTGGCCCGGATGACCGTCATGATGGGCGGGCGGGTCGCGGAGGAGCTCGTGTTCAACGAGATCACGACCGGCGCGCAGAACGACCTCGAGACCGCGACGGAGATGGCGCGGCGGATGGTCTGCGAGTTCGGCATGAGCGAGCGCCTCGGCAGCCTGACCTACGGCAAGCGCGAGCGGCAGATGTTCCTGGGCCGCGACCTCTTCGAGGAGCGCAACTACAGCGAGCAGACCGCCGTCCTGATCGACGAGGAGGTGCGGCGCCTGATCGACACCGCCCATGAGCGGGCCCGGCAGACGCTCACCGCCCACCGGGCCCAGCTCGACCTGCTCGCCCAGACGCTCCTCGAGAAGGAGGTGCTGGACGGGGAAGAGGTCAAGCGGCTCGTCGGCCCCGTCGCGGCATCCGCCGCCCCCGAGCCCGCGCCGCCATCCGGCAACAACCGCACAACAGCCTAACCGCCTAATCGCGGGTCCTGCCATGCCCGTGCTCAAAGCCCCCGGCTCTGTCGAACACGTCACCTCGCCGCGGGTCCTGCCGCGCCGCCACCCCGCCGGCTGTCCTCGTCCCGCCATCGGCGAGACTGCGGGCAGGCGGCGGGGGCCCCGGCTCCGCGTCACCCGCGGCCAGATCGTCATCCCGTGCGCCGGCGGCCATCGCCTCATCTATCAGGGACGCCCGCTCGTCATGGGGGTGCTCAACGTCACGCCTGATTCGTTCAGCGACGGCGGCTCGTTCCTGGATCCCGACGCCGCCGTGGAGCGCGGCGTGCGGATGGCCGAGGAGGGGGCGGACCTCATCGACATCGGGGGGGAATCGACGCGGCCAGGCTCCGAGGCGGTGACGGCCGCCGAGGAGCTGCGGCGCGTCCTGCCGGTCGTGGCGCGCCTGGCGCGGGCGGCGCGGGTGCCCCTCTCGATCGACACGTCCAAGGCCGAGGTCGCCCGTCAAGCGCTCGGCGCGGGGGCTTCGATTGTGAACGACGTGACGGCGCTGCGCGGCGACCCGGAGATGGCTTCGGTCGCTTTAAGGCACCGCGCGGCGGTCATCCTGATGCACATGCGGGGCACGCCGCGCACCATGCAGGCCCGCCCGCGCTACCGCGACGTCGTCCGCGAGGTTGCGGCGTTCCTCTCCGCCGCCGCCGAAGGCGCGCAGCGCGCGGGGATCGCGCGCTCACGGATCCTGCTCGACCCCGGCCTTGGGTTCGGCAAGACCGCCCGCCACAACCTGGCGCTGCTGGGCGCGCTCCGGCAGCTCGTCTCGCTGGGATTCCCGGTTGTC